>JBBPIT010000013.1:29656-75592 GCA_038040175.1 Pseudomonadota bacterium
TGTCGTCGGCGATCTTGAACACCAGCGTCAGCACGCCGGCCTGGGTGTCGTTGAGATTCAGTAGCCGCGCCAGCAGCAGCGGGCCCATTTCCGAGACGGTGGCGTCGGTGATCAGTCCGTGGCGGTTGGCAAGCCCAGGCAGAAGAAAAAGCTCCCGGGAAGATTTGGCGATCGGCAGAGGCTGTTGCATGTGTTTTTCCGGGACCGGAGATGATCGGGTGGTATGATAAAATTTTATTTATATCAGCCGTATACGGTGCCTCATCAGGTTGGCGCGACGGTTCGGATCCGGCGCCGCTGCGGCGCCTTCGCAGAGGAAGTCATGGCGGGCCACAGCAAGTGGGCAAACATCAAGCACAAGAAAGCCGCGGCGGACGCCAAGCGCGGCAAGATTTTCACCCGCCTTATCAAGGAAATCAGCGTCGCCGCCCGTCTGGGCGGCTCCGACCCGGGCACCAATCCGCGGCTGCGCCTGGCGATGGACAAGGCGTATGCCAACAACATGCCGAAAGACAACGTGGAGCGCGCGATCAAGCGCGGCAGCGGTGAGCTCGAGGGCGTGAGTTACGAGGAAGTGCGCTACGAGGGTTACGGAATCGGCGGTGCGGCGGTCATGGTGGACTGCATGACCGACAATCGCATCCGCACGGTCGCGGATGTGCGCCATGCATTCACCAAGCACGGCGGCAATCTCGGCACCGAAGGCTCGGTCGCCTTCCTGTTCAAGCATTGCGGACAGTTGCTGTTCCCTCCCGGCACCAGCGAGGAAAAAGTCATGGATGCGGCGCTGGATGCGGGCGCCGAAGACGTGATTGCCAACGACGACGGCAGCATCGAAGTCATCACCGCGCCCAACCATTTCATGGCGGTCAAGGAAAAGCTGGAGAAGGGCGGGCTGAAGGCGGAAGTCGCGGAAGTGACCATGAAGCCAACGGTGGAGAATGTGCTGGCGGGAGACGACGCGGCGAAAATGCAGAGGCTCCTCGATGCCCTGGAGGCGATCGACGATGTGCAGGAGATCCATACCATCGCGGTGATGGAAGGGTGAGGCGAGAGGCAAGAGGCGCGAGAAGAATGAAGACGCAGCCTCAAGGGGCTCCGCAGATCGGGAATTTCCGCCATCAGCTCGATCTGCTGAAGGATCGCTGAATGAGGTTCGCCGCCGCACGTCTCTCGTCTCACGCCTCACCGACCATGAGGATTCTGGGAATCGATCCGGGACTAAGGGTGACGGGGTTTGGAGTGCTGGACAAAGTTGGTCAGAGACTGACTTACGTCACCAGCGGCTGTATCCGCACCCCGCAGGATGGCGCACTGCCGGAGCGCATCAAGACCATCCTTGAGGGGCTGTGCCAGTTGATCGGCGAGATCAAGCCGCAGCAAGTCGCTGTGGAAAAGGTATTCGTCAACGTGAATCCGCAATCCACCTTGCTGCTCGGCCAGGCGCGCGGCGCCGCAATCTGTGCCGCGGTGATCAGCAGCCTGCCGGTATCGGAGTACACCGCGTTGCAGGTCAAGCAAGCCGTGGTCGGCAACGGCCATGCGCGCAAGGAGCAGGTGCAGGAGATGGTGCGCCGGCTGCTCAAGCTGCCGGGCGACCCCAGCGCCGACGCCGCCGATGCGCTGGCCTGCGCCATCTGTCACGCGCACGGAGGCCTGGGACTGGGGCAACTCGCGACGCGCGGGTACCGCATGAAACGCGGGAGGCTGGTGTGATCGGCCGCATCACCGGGCAGCTGATCGAAAAACGTCCGCCCACGGTGGTGGTCGACGTGCACGGCGTGGCCTACGAAGTGGACGTGCCGATGAGCACCTTCTTTCTGCTGCCGGCGACCGGCTCGACCGTGGCGCTGCACACACACCTGGTGGTGCGCGAAGACGCGCACCTGCTGTTCGGATTCGGTAACGAGGAAGAGCGTCAGGTGTTCCGGCAATTGCTCAAGATCAGCGGCGTCGGTGCGCGCACGGCGCTGGCGGTGTTGTCTGGTCTGTCGGTGTCGGATCTCTACCGGGCCGTGTCCACACAGGATGGCGCGCGGCTCACCAAGATTCCCGGCATCGGCAAGAAAACCGCGGAGCGATTGTTGCTCGAACTTCGCGATAAGCTGGCCGGAGGCGTCGCGCCGTCCGCGCCGGGCAGTGCTGGGTCGGTGAGGGGCGACGTGCTCAACGCGCTGAGTGCGCTTGGATACAGGGACAAGGAAGCGCGCGCCGCGCTTGCCAAGGTTTCTCCTGAAGCCGCGGTCCCGGAGGCGATTCGGCAGGCGCTGAAGCTGCTCTCGAAAACGTAGCGACCGCGATCGCCGGTCTGTTTCACGTGCGTCGGCGGGGAGATTGGGCTGAATGAAACTCTCGAGGAAATCGACCTCCGCAATGTCGCCTTGCAACGACAATAAAACAGCACAACAGGACGGTGATTTGCGGGAGCGCTGGGATATAATCCTGCTCAACTCGTGGCGCCGGCATGGGGCGCCGCACCCAGCCAGGAGCAGGTTCTTCATGATTGTGGATACACGACAGGTCGCTGCGGCTTTGCTGGCCCTGGCGATCGCGCTGCCGGTCGCGGCGAATCCCGAGACCGCGGCCGACAAGAGCGACCAGATTGCCGAACTCATCGATCTGCACGATCTCAAGACATCGGTTTCAATCGGCAACTACTATCTCAAGCAGGAAAGCCTGCTGGCAATTCGCGCGCTGCTGGCCCGTCTGGGCCGGGAACAGAACCTCGGCCCGGAATGGAATCCCGCCAATCCCCACTGGCGGCGCGCGGAGGGACAACTGCTCGGGCCGGTGATGGCGAGAATCACCGAGGAGTTCGCGAGTCTCGACTGGTTGCGGCCGCAGTGGCATGACCTCGACAATCGCGAGTTTTCTTCCGAGGAGCTCGACGTGCTGTTGACGCACTTGCGGTCCGATGTGGGCCGCAAGCAGGTCAAGATCATGGATCATACGGTGTCGACCCATGTGATGATGGCCCTGTCATTTTCCGGCAAACTGAAACACGTTGCGGGCGCTGAGGTCGATCGCACGCGTATGCAGGACCTGTGGAACGCGGAGGACGCGGAGATGCGTTTTTCCATCCAGGATGCGACCAACGTCGAGGGACAGCGCTTTGCCCTGTCGCCGCTCGGAAAGAAGTATTTCGTAACCGCGATCCTGAAACTGACCGGCATCGTCAACCGGCGCATCGGCGAAGTGGCCGGCATGCTGCCCAAACAGGTGGATGCCTATGCCGACCAGGTCCGGCCGTTGCTAGAGGAATTCAAGAGCGGTCGCGGCTGATGCCTCAAAGGCGTCTGCGCCGCGGCACCAGAGGATGATCGAAACCGACCGTCTGATTCAGCCCGCCCCGATCTCGACGCAGGAGGAAGCGCTCGAGCGCGCGTTGCGTCCCAAGCAGTTCGACGATTACATCGGCCAGGAGAAGATCCGCGGCCAGTTGCAGATTTTCATCCAGGCCGCGAGGAACCGCACCGAAGCATTGGACCACGTGCTGCTGTTCGGCCCGCCGGGGCTCGGCAAGACCACGCTGGCGCACATCATCGCCAGGGAAATGGGCGTGAACCTGCGCCAGACCTCCGGCCCGGTGCTGGAACGACCCGGCGATCTGGCGGCGCTGCTCACTAACCTGGAACCCAACGACGTCCTGTTCATCGACGAGATTCACCGGCTCTCGCCGGTGGTGGAGGAAATCCTCTACCCTGCGCTCGAGGACTTCCAGCTCGACATCATGATCGGCGAGGGTCCGGGGGCGCGCTCGGTAAGGCTCGAGTTGCCGCCGTTCACGCTGGTCGGTGCCACCACCCGCGCCGGCATGCTCACCAATCCGCTGCGCGACCGCTTCGGCATCGTCTCGCGGCTGGAGTTTTACTCACCCGCGGAGTTGACGCAGATCGTCGAGCGTTCGGCGCGCCTGCTCAATGTGGACATTGCGGCCGGCGGGGCACTGGAAATCGCTTCGCGCGCGCGCGGCACGCCGCGCATCGCCAATCGACTGCTGCGCCGGGTGCGCGATTTCGCGGAGGTGAAGGCTCAGGGCAAGGTTACCAAGGACGTGGCCGACGCGGCGCTGAAGATGCTCGAGGTCGACCAGATCGGTCTGGATGTGATGGACCGCAAACTTCTGCTCGCGGTGCTGGAGAAGTTCGGCGGCGGACCGGTCGGCATAGAAAACCTGGCGGCGGCAATCGGCGAGGAGCGCGACACCATCGAGGATGTGCTGGAGCCGTTCCTGATTCAGCAGGGGTATCTGCAGCGCACGTCGCGCGGGCGCATGGCCACCGTGCTGACCTATCGGCATTTCGGCGCCGCCCTGCCCGCGGGCAGGGCGGGCGGCGACTTGTGGCAGGAGAGTTGAGATGGCCTTTGCCATTCCGGTACGGGTTTACTATCAGGACACCGACGCGGCCGGCGTGGTGTTCCACGCCACATATCTGGATTTCATGGAGCGCGCCCGGGTCGAGTGGCTGCGCAACCAGGGATTCGAGCCGCAGGAACTGGCGCGCCGGTTCCGGCTCGTATTCATCGTCCGGCACCTGGACATCGCCTATATGAAGCCGGCAGTGCTGGACGATCTGGTGACCGTGACTGCGGCAGTGCAAAAGCTGGGCCGCGCGCAGGTGACCCTGGTGCAGGAAGTCATGCGTGGCAAGGAGGCGCTGGTGCGCGCCTCGGTGAACCTGGCCTGCGTGGCGACCGGCAGCTTGAAGCCGATGCCGGTCCCGGACGAGGTGCGGGCATCGTTTGCCGATGCAGTGCTGTTACCGGTGGAGGCGACCGCTTGACGCCGGCAGCCCCGCCGGCGCCGCAGCCGCGTTTAACTCGCTAGACCAACAGACATGAACGTTACCCAAGATCTCTCCTTGATGAGCCTGCTCACCAACGCCAGCGTGCTGGTGCAACTGGTGATGGCGCTGTTGCTGCTGGTGTCGCTGATTTCCTGGTGGTTAATTTTCCGCAAGATGTTCGTGATTCGCGACGCCGTTCGCCGCACCGACCAGTTCGAGCGCAGCTTCTGGAGTGGCGCCGACCTGGGCACGCTGTATCAGCAGGCGGCGGGCTCGCGCCACAACGCCGGCAGCATGGAGCGCATTTTCGAGGCCGGATTCCGCGAATTCGTGAAACTGCGCAAGCAGACCGGGACCAACCTGGCGGTGCTCATGGACGGCACCCGCCGCGCCATGCGCGCCACCTACCAGCGCGAGATGGACCATCTCGAGGCGCACCTGTCCTTTCTCGCCACGGTGGGATCGGTCAGCCCCTACGTCGGCCTGTTCGGCACGGTGTGGGGGATCATGAATGCGTTCCGCGGGCTGGCGAACGTCGGCCAGGCCACCCTGGCGCACGTGGCGCCCGGCATCGCCGAAGCGCTGGTGGCGACCGCGATGGGTCTGTTCGCCGCGATCCCGGCGGTCATCGCCTTCAACCACTTCGTACGCCACATCGAGCGGCTCTCGACCCGCTTCGAGAGCTTCATGGAAGAGTTCTCCAACATCCTGCAGCGGCAGGCCAACGCCGCGACGCAGCCGCCGGTGGTGGGCCAGGCGCAGGTCGCGGCAACCGGAACCTGACCGCGCATGCGCCGCCGCCCGCGCCTGATGAACGAGATCAACGTCGTGCCTTACATCGACGTGATGCTGGTGCTGCTGGTGATCTTCATGGTCACCGCGCCGCTGATGAATCCCGGCGTCATCGATCTGCCGACCATCGGCAAGGCTTCGGCGCCGCCGGCGCAGCCGATCGAAATCTCGATCCGCGCCAGCGGGGCGCTGTCCTATACCGATCGCGACCTGTCCAACGCCGAAAGGCCGTTGAGGGACCGCGACGAGCTTCTCAAAGTGATCAAGAGCAAGCAGGCCAAAAAGCCGAACCAGCCGGTCGTCATTTCCGCCGACAAGGACGTCAAGTACGAGGCCGTGATCCAAGTGATGGACCTGTTACAGCAGAATCGGATCAAAAGGGTGGGACTGCTGGCCAAACCCCGATCGAGTTGACCATGCACACGGTTGACGAACCCGGCCGCGTCGCTTCCGGCATCCTCGCCTTCCTGGTGCATCTGCTGTTCTTCGGCTTGCTGGTGTTCGCCATCAGTTGGCAGAAAAAAATAGCCGGACCGGTGATGGTGGAGCTGTGGGAAGAGCTGCCCACGCCGGTTGCGAAAGTGATCCCGCCGCCGCCAAAGATAGTGGAGACGCCGCCCAAGCCGGCTCCCGAGGTCAGGAAGGAGCCTCCGCCACCTCCGCCGCCGAAGGTGGAGGCGCCGCCCAAGCCCTCGCCGGCCGAGATCGAGTTGCGGGAAAAGATCCGCAAGCAGAAGGAAGAAGAGCAAGCCAAACGCCTGGAGGAGAAAAAAGCGCTCGAGGCGGAGAAGCGCCGCCTGGAAGAGGAGCGCCGGGCCGTGGAAGAGGCGAAGCGCCTGGAGCAGGAGAAACTGAAACGCGAGGAGGAAGCGCGCCGGCTGGAGGAGCACAAACAGCTTGAAGAGCAGCGCCGCGTAGAAGAACTGCGCCGTGAAGAGCAGCGCCGCACGGAAGAACTGCGCCGCGAAGAGGAGCGCCGCGAGCGCGCCGCCGCCGTCGAACGCGAGCGCCAGCAACAGGAGGCGCAGCGCAAGCAGCGCGAGGCCGATGAAGCCAAACGCCGCGCCGAGGCGGCCGCGAGCGCCGGGCAGCAGAAGCTGATCGATGACTGGAAGGCGCGCATTCAGGCGAAGATCAAAGGCCGCGTGGTCGTTCCTGCCAACATCCAAGGCAACCCGGAAGCGCGATTTGACGTGGTGCTGCTGCCGGGAGGCGAGGTGCTCAGCGCGACGCTCAGAAAATCCAGCGGCATGGCGGCTTACGACGCCGCGGTGGAGCGTGCCATCATGGCGGCGCAGCCCTTGCCGGTGCCGAGCGAGACCGACCTGTTCCAGGAGAACTTCCGCGAGCTTGCGCTGGTATTCCGACCGAAGGATTGATCAAGGTACCTTGATATACTTTTTCGCCAATGAACCTGACCGACGTTAGACCGGACAAACGATTTCGTGATTTTCTCGTCCTGGCAGGTCTGCTGTTCTGCCTCGCCTGCGTGCGCGAGGCTTCGGCGCAACTGACCATCGAAATCATCGGCGGCGGCGCCAACCAGATTGCCGTCACCATCCTGCCTTTTGCCGGGGAGGAGCGCTTGGTTCAGCGCACCAGCCAGATCGTCTCCGCCGATTTGCAGCGCAGCGGCATGTTCAGACTGGGTTCGGTGGGCAGCGTGCGGCCGTTTCCCGCGGAGCCTTCCGAGATCAACTACCGCTACTGGAAGAACGAGGGCGCCGAAACGCTGGTCATCGGCAGCGTGATCGAGAAAGCCGACGGGCATGCAGAAGTGCGTTTTCGCATGATGGACGTGGCCAAGCAGTCGCAGATCCTCGGTTTTTCCTACACGGTGACGATGTCGCAGTTGCGCGTCACCGCCCACAAGATTGCCGACCTGATTTACGAGAAGCTGACCGGCGACATCAGCGTATTCGCCACCAAGATCTGCTTCGTAAGCAAGAACGCAGATCGTTTCGAACTGCAGGTGGCGGATGCCGACGGCTACAACCCGGAGTTCATCCTGGCGCACAAGGAACCGATCATCTCGCCGCAGTGGTCGCCCGACGGCACCCGCATCGCCTATGTTTCCTTCGAGCGCAGGAAGCCGATCGTGTTCGTGCACAACCTGCTCGATGGAACGCGCATGGTCCTGGCCAATTTCGAAGGTTCGAATTCCGCGCCCGCATGGTCGCCGGACGGCAGGAAGCTGGCGGTGGTGCTGACCAAGGACGGCAGCTCGAACATCTACACGATCAACGCCGACGGTTCGGGCCTTGCGCGGCTTACCAACACCCAGTCCATCGATACCGAGCCTAATTTCTCGCGCGACGGCAGGTACATCCTGTTCACTTCCGACCGCGCCGGAGGTCCGCAGATCTACCGCATGCGCGCCGACGGCGACGGCGAGGCCGAGCGCCTGACTTTCGAGGGCAGCTACAACGTCACGCCGCGCCACAGTCCGGACGGCAAGTCATTCATCTTCATCCATCGCAACGAGGGCCGCTTCAACGTCGCGGCCCTGGATCTCGCCACGCGCCAGATGCAGATCCTGACTGCCGGAGCCTTCGATCAATCGCCCACGTTCGCGCCCAACGGCAAGATGATCCTCTACGCGTCCGAGGTAAAGGGGCGTGGTATATTAGCCGCCGTGTCGAGCGATGGGCGGATCAAGCAGAGATTTACCGCGCAGACTGGTGACATCCGCGAGCCTGCGTGGGGGCCGCTTCTGAACAATCGCCGAAAGGAGCAGTGAGTCATGAGAAACGTTCTGTTTGTCGCGTTGCTGGTTTTCTTCATCGCGGGCTGCGCGAGCCAGGGAGGAAAAAGCGCCGATATCGAGCAGCGCGACCTGTTCGATCAGCAGCAGGCGCAGCGCCAGCAGGAGGCCGCACGACAGCAGGAGGCCGAGAAGCAAGCGCAGGTCATGCGGGAGCAGGAAGAGCTCAAGCGCCAGCTCGAGGAACAGCAACGGCGCCAGCCGGCCCAGGCACAGCAGCAGGAGCAGCCGGTCGTACGGCCGCTGTCCGACGGCACGGTCGGTGAATCCCAGCTCAAGTCCGATCCGTGGGCGCAGCTCAAGGAGGCCGGCAACCTGCTCTCGAAGCGCAGCATTTACTACGAGTACGACCGCTACGACATCCAGGAAGAATATGTGCCGATCATCGAGGCGCATGCCAAGTTGCTGATGGCGCATACCGACCTGAAGATCGCTGTGCAGGGCAACTGCGACGATCGCGGCAGCCGCGAGTATAACCTCGCACTCGGCCAGCGTCGCGCCGAAAGCGTCAAGCGGGCGATGGGGCTTCTTGGCGTCAACGAGAAGCAGATCGAGACCGTGAGCTTCGGCGCGGAGAAGCCGGTCGCGTTCGGTCGGGACGAAGAAAGCTGGGCGAAGAACCGCCGCAGCGACCTCGTTTACCCGAAGGAACCGCAGTAAGCATCGCGGTTGGCAACTCACGGGCGCGCCGGATTCCCGGCGCGCTTCCCATACCTCTTCTGATTTCCTGGGAGGGCCGGCAATGATGAGACGTTTCTCAATATTCCAATCTTTTCAATCAACGCCGTCCAGCCGGGGGCAGCATTGGCTGCCCCTTGTTGCGTTGGCGCTGGTGTCTTTCGAATGCAATGCTGCCGTCGACGGCGAAGCGCGGGTGCAGATATCGCGCCAGCAGACGCAGCTTGCGCAGTTGCAGAACCAGGTGCGTTCGCTCGATACCTGGCGCGCCGAGATCCAGACTCAAAGCGAACAACTGCAGATCCGTTACGACGGCCTGTACGACGTGCAGAAGGATCTCAACACGCTTTTCGTGTCGCTGCGCGAAGAACACGCCAAACTTACCGGCGAGTATGAGGAGCTTCATGGCACCGATCAGGAGCTGCAGGATCGTTTTTTGTTGATCCTGGCACAGGTGCAGTCTCTCAGCGACGAACAGAAAATCGCCGGGCAGAAACTCGCTCAGGTCGAATCCGAAGGAGCCAATCGCGGCGTGGTGCAGCTGCTCAACCGTGTGGAAGGGCTCAATACCGATCTTAACCGGTTGCGCGGGCAGATCGAAGTGCTGACCAACGACATCAACAACGCGCAGAAGCGCCAGCGCGACATGTACGTGGATCTCGACACGCGGCTGCGCCGCATGGAGCAGCAAAGCGCCGCCGCCAGGAAGGGCCAGGAGGCGCTGCCCGCCCTCGAGGAGCGCATCCGCAAACTCGAACAGGCCGCAGCCGGTCTGACGACGATTCCGGCTCCGGTTGCGTCCGCTGCCGCCGCAACCGCCGCCGCGCCGCCGGGCGCGGTGGCTACGGTGTCCACACCGGCGGTTGCGCCCGCGGCCACGACCGTGGCGGCGGTGCAACCTTCGCTGCCTCCGGCCAGCCTCTCCGCAGTGGATCAGGCGGCTATCCAGCGCGCCTACGAGAATGCCTACAGCAACTATCGCATCAGCGACTATCAGGGTGCGATCCGCGGCTTTGACGGGTTTCTCAAGACCTACCCGAAGCACCAGTTGGCGCCCAACGCGCAGTACTGGATCGGCGAATCCTACTTTCATCTGCACGACTACCGGGCCGCGATCGAAGCGCAGCGCCGGCTTCTCGGCACTTACCCCGACAGCGCCAAGGCGCCGGACGCGCTGCTGATCATCGGCACCGCCGAAACCAGCCTGGGAGACAATGCTGCCGCCAGGAAGACCTTTGAGGAACTGATCGCCAGGTACCCGAATACCGAATCTGCGGAAAAGGCCAAGGCGCGCCTCGCCAAGCTCAAATAGGCGCCTGCTATCCACCTCACCCCGGCCCTCTACCCCTGAAAGCGGAGAGGGAAGAAGGTCGTAGCGTTGCTTTCTGGCGGTCTTGAATTCGCGACCACACTCGCGTCGACGCGCGAGCGCGCCACGCGGTGCTAGAATTTTTTCCCGCACCTGGATCCGCTGATCACCTCGATGGAAAACTTCACCCACCTTGCAAGCCTGGTCGTCGCGCTTGGATTTGTCCTCGGATTGGTCTTCGGTGCGGTCGCCCACAAGGCCAATTTCTGCACCATGGGTGCGGTTGCCGACGTGGTCAACGTCGGCGACTGGGGCCGCATGCGCATGTGGCTACTCGCCATTGCGGTCGCGGTTGCCGGGGCCAACGCGCTCGATTGGGCGGGGCTGGTGGATTTGTCTCGCTCCGCCTACCAGGCGGCACGCTGCCCGTGGATCGCATACATCGTCGGCGGGTTCCTGTTCGGGATCGGCATGACGCTGGCCTCCGGCTGCGGCAGCCGCAGCGTGGTCCGGGTTGGAGGCGGCAACCTCAAGTCGCTTGTGGTTCTGGTGTTCCTCGCCATTTCCGCGGACATGACCATGCGCGGCCTGTTCGCGCCGGCGCGCGTGGAGGTGTTGAGTGCAGCAGCGATGCATTTCGACCAGGGCCAGGATCTGCCTTGGGTCGTCGCCACACAGCTCGGCGTGGGCCGGCACGGTTTGCAGTTATGGATAACTGCGTTGATCGTGATTCCACTGCTTTTCTTTGTGTTCAAGGATCGGACGTTCCGCGCCACGCGCGAACAGGTGTTCGGCGGGTTGGTGCTCGGGCTGGTCATCGTCGCCGGCTGGTACGTCACCGGGCATATCGGCTTCATCGCCGAAGATCCGGATACGCTGCAGGAGGCCTACCTCGGTTCCAGGACCGCCCGCCCGGAGTCGCTGACCTATGTCGGTCCGGTTGCCAACGCGCTCGAGTGGCTGCAGTTCTGGACCGACAAGTCCTCGAAACTGAGCTTCGGCGTCGCCGTCGTAGCCGGCACGCTGCTCGGGTCGTTCGCCTACGCAATTCTCACCAGGAACTTCCGCTGGGAGAGTTTCGCCTCCGCGGGCGATACCCGCAATCACATCATCGGCGGCATTCTGATGGGCTTCGGCGGCGTCACCGCGATGGGCTGCACCATCGGCCAGGGCATAACCGGCCTGTCCACGCTGGCGGTCGGCTCTTTTCTCGTGTTCTTCTCGATCATCGCCGGCGCAGCCGCGACCATTAAGGTTCAGTACTGGCGCATGCTCAAGGAAGCCTGAACACGCGCGGAACAAGAATCCACGCGGTTTTCCGGACATTCCTGTTTGACGCACGAACAGCGCTGCCGGTACAATGCGCGCTCTTTTTTTTGGGCGGTTAGCTCAGTCGGTAGAGCAGCGGACTTTTAATCCGTTGGTCGCGAGTTCGAATCTCGCACCGCCTACCAAAATTCAAGGGGTTAGTTAAGAGCTAATCCCTTTTCTTTTGGCGGTTGTGCCGCAATTGTGCCATCAAGCAGATTCGAGACGACTTCTGCGTGCTGCGCCAACTGCGCGGGGGCCAGGTGTGCATACAGCCGCACCATACCCTCTGATTCCCAAGCGCCCATCTCTTGCACTACGTTAAGCGGCGTTCCGGATTGCACGAGCCAGCGTGCCCAGGTGTGGCGCAGATCGTGCCAGCGGAAGTCTTCTATCTCCGCTCGCTTCAACGCGTCTTTCCACGCTTTGGTGTTTGCCTGTTTGATAGGCTTCTTCCGAAACGTGAACACCCGCGAGCGATGCGTACCGACCTGACGCTGAGGAACCTCCCGTGCGTTTGGATGATCAGGGCGCATGCCCTGAGCCTTGGCGTAACGCTTGCAACCAACAACACGAGGGAGTTTTCTCGTATCAAGGGGCTGACTGTTGTCGACTGGCTGGCGAGCAGCGATTAGATTGGCCCTGTGCTCCGCAAAAACTCGATCCAAGCTGGCCTCTGACCCGGTTGCGCGAGTTTCGCTGAGCTGTGGCATGATGAGCGCGTGATCGCACTCGTTAAGATTGCATCACGAATATTCGCTAGCGTCCGCGTTTCCTTGAACAGGTTTTTGCGCAGGACAACTGTCGGCGTGGCGCGAGTGTGGCATGGACCGTCCTCCTAGAGTCCGACCATGTTATCCCTCCCATAACGCAACAGATCCACCTCGACGTAGTGTTCCTGGCGATCGTCGACCAGGCGAATCGCCGGATCGGGTTGCGCAACGCCATCCACGCTCACTTTCATTCCGGCATCTGCTGCGGGCGTTTGCCGGACGGTGATGTGATAGAGGGTTTCCCGGTAGCGGTAGTGCACCTGGAACGCCTGCCAACCGATCGGCAGGCAGGGCGCGAAATGCAATTTATCCACTGCCAATCTCAATCCCAGCAGGGATTCCAGGATCAACCGGTACATCCAGCCGGCCGAACCGGTGTACCAAGTCCAGCCGCCGCGACCGGTATGCGGCGCGACTGCATAGACGTCGGCCGCGACCACGTAAGGTTCTACTTTGTAGGTGGCAATCGCCGCCTCGGAACTCGCATGGTTTACCGGGTTGATCATGGCCAACAGTTCCCATGCGCGCCGGCTGTCGCCCAATGCAGCGAACGCCATCGCCGCCCAGATCGCCCCGTGAGTGTACTGCCCGCCATTTTCTCGCACGCCCGGGACGTAGCCTTTGATATAGCCGGGATTCAACGTCGACTTGTCGAACGGCGGGTCCAGCAACTGGATCAGCGCATGGTCCCGGCGCACGAGGCGCTTATCCACCGCTTCCATCGCCATGCGCGAGCGTCCGGCATCGGCCGCACCGGATAGCACCGACCAGCTTTGCGCAATCGAATCGATCTGGCACTCGGCGTTGCTCGCCGACCCCAGCGGCGAGCCGTCATCAAAGTAAGCGCGGCGGTACCACTCGCCATCCCAGCCATGCTGCTCGATGTTCCGGCGCACTTGCGCCGCCTCCTGCTGGCAACGCTCGACGAAGGACGTATCACCATGCATGCGGGCAACCTCGCTGAACCGCATGAGCACTTCATACAGGAAAAAGCCCAGCCAGATGCTCTCGCCCTTGCCGTGCATGCCCACAATGTTCATGCCGTCGTTCCAGTCACCGGAGCCGATGAGCGGCAGGCCGTGCTCACCGAACGTGAGACCGCGCAGGATGGCGCGCACACAGTGCTGGTATAAACTTGCCGCCTCGTCGGACCGGCCGGGCAGATCGTAATACGAGTCCTCTTCGCTGCTAACCGGCCGTCCTTCGATGAAGTGGATGGGTTCATCCAGCACCCCCGTGTCCCCGGTGCTCAGAACGTATCGGCACGTCGCCAACGGCAGCCAGAGGTAATCATCCGAACAGTGCGTGCGCACGCCCCGGCCCGACGACGGATGCCACCAATGCTGGACATCGCCTTCCCTGAACTGATGGGCCGCGCAGCGCAGCAGGTGCTCGCGCACGAGCTTGGGCACGGCATGGATAAGCGCCATCACGTCCTGCAGTTGATCGCGAAAACCGAAGGCGCCTCCCGATTGATAGTATCCGCTGCGTGCCCACAGACGGCACGCTACAGTTTGGTACAGGAGCCAGCCGTTGGTCAGCACGTTGAGGGACTGGTCGGGTGTTTCCACCTGCACTGCGCCGAGAATACTCTTCCAGTACTGCCGTACCGCGTCGAGCGCACTCCGCGCAGCAGTTGATCCCCGGAAGCGATGCACCAGGTTGCCGGCGTCATTGGCGTCTCGGCCTACGCCGAGCCTGAAGATGATCTCACGCTCTTGCCCGTCGGCCAGCTCGAATGAAACCTGGATCGCGGCACAGGGATCCAAAGCGGCCCCCACCTTGCCGGAAAGCCGCGACCGGGTCATCGCGGCCGGATTCTTGAGCGTGCCGTTGCGCCCGATGAATTCCGTGCGATCGCCGCTGATGGTTCGGGCCGCATCGTCCACGTCGAAGAACGCAATCCGACCGGCGAACTCCATGTTGTATCGGTTTCGCGCGTAGAACGCTCCGCTGTTGGGGTTGATTTCGGTGATCACGTGCATGGTCGATTTCGGCCGCAGATCGCCCAGCACCCACTCCACATATCCGGTGGCGGAGAGCCGGCGGGATCGGCCCGAAATGTTTCGCAGCTTCAACACCGAGAACTTGACGGCCGCATCCATTGCCACGTAAACCGTGAGCGTTGAGTGGATGCCGGCCTCCGCATGCTCGAAGACGCTGTAGCCGAATCCATGCCGGCTGACGTAAGGTGTCGCTCCCCGGCTGGGCAGAGGCGTGGGAGACCAGAAATAGCCGCTCTCTTCGTCGCGCAGGTAAAAGACCTCTCCGCTCGCATCGCTCACGGGGTCGTTGTGCCAGGGCGTGAGGCGGAATTCGTGGGCATTTTCGCTCCACGTATAGGCCAGTCCGTTCTCGGAAATGACGGTTCCAAAGTGCGGATTCGCCAGCACATTCACCCAGGGTGCCGGCGTCACTTGCCCGTGTGCAGTCGTTATGACGTACTCGCTCCCATCAGGGGTGAATCCTCCCAGTCCGTTGAAGAGGATCAGATTGCGACGCGGCAACTCAGCGGCAGCCGGGAGTTCGGGACGGTAGGTTCTGGTTGGCACCAAGCGCGAGACTCGCTTCTCTATAAAGCCGCGACGGTTGATCTGTTCTGCCCGCGAGACTCGCTTCTCTATAAAGCCGCGACGGTTGATCTGTTCCGCCAGCGTTCCACGACTGTCGGTGATGATGGCGCGCGCGACCGATTGGAGCAGAATGCGGTCCTCGCTGGAAATCTGATCGGCAGGCCGCACGAAGATTCCGCCGGGTCGATCTATCACGTGTGCTTCGACGCCCACGGCAATCAGCCCCATGATTTGTTCCTGGAGTAGTTGCCGGTAACCGCCGCGCTCTTCATTCCAGATCACCAGGTCCACGGCCAGTCCCTTCAAGCGCCAGTACGCGTGGGCCTGCACGAGTTGGCGTACCAACTCGATATTCGCTGGGTCTTTAATCTGCAGCAGCACGATCGGCAAATCGCCAGAAATGGCGTAGCCCCATAGACCGGATTGCCCGCGGCGGTTCTTGATGAGAACGCTCGCGTCGGCGCGCAGCGAGGAATTGGCGTAAATGACAGAGCTGGCAAGGCGTCCATAGAGTTGCGCGTCGGCCTCGGTGGCATTGATCTGCCGCAGGGTCACCTGACTATGTGTCCACGCCAGTTCGAAAACTCGATCCGCAAGATGCCGATCCTGATATTTCCCGACCAGGCCCAGGCACGCGTCGCGGGTTTCGCCGATGCCGGAGACCATATCGATCGTTGCCGATTGTCCCGGATCGAGTGTTATTCGATACCGGATCGCCACAATCGGATCCAGCACCGAGCCCTGGCTGCCCGAGAGTGCCGCGGAATCGCTCATCGCTTGAGGCGCGGCGACGGTGCGACCACGGCCGATGAAGCGCATGCGATCCGTTTCGTATGAAATCTCTCCGACGTCCGCCCCGTGCACGGCCATCAGGTGAAACATCCATGGCGTCTGCTCCTCGAGGGAGCGGGGCCGGCGAGTGCAGAGGATAGCCCGCCGCTGATGGATGATCTCGGTCTGAACAAAGAGATTACTGAACGCCGGATGCAGCGCGTCCGCGGCAGATGACGCGAGAACCACTTCCGCGTAACTCGTGACGTCGATCGTTCTGCTTATCCGAGAGCGGTTGGTGATGCGGAGCCGGCGCAGTTCGATGTCATCTTCCGGCGAAACAACGATCTCGGTATACGTATCGAAATCGTAGTCGCGACGGCGAAACTCCGCTCGCCCTTCGGAAAAAATAACTTCGTAGTTCTTCGGTTGCGCCAGTGTCGGCTGATGAGCGGTAGACCAGAATTCCCCGCTGGCTACGTCGCGGATGTAACAAAACGTGCCCCAGTTGTCGCAGGTAGTGTCTTCGCGCCAGCGTGTGACGGCGAGGTCTTTCCAGCGGCTGTAGCCGCCGCCCGCATTCGTAACCATCACGTGGTAGTGGCTGTTCGATAACAACTGCACTTCCGGTATCGGCGTGCCGGGGCTGCTGATTACGCGCACCGGCATTTCCGGATCGTTGGCAGTCGCACGAACGGAGGAGAACTCGGCAATATGCAACTGAAACGCTCCGCTCTTGGGCACCCGCTCCTGCAGCAACAAGGTGGTCGCCTGGAACCTCGGATCCGACTCGAAGCGCTTTTGCATCGGACGGTCCAGGATCAGATAAGCCAGAGATAACAAGATCATGCCTTGGTGATGCGCCATGAACGACCGGATCACGGCGCTCGATTGCCCGCGCGGCAGACGTGACGCGGTATAGTCGACTGCTTCATAAAAGCCGAATTTTCCTGCCAGCCCTTCAGCGGCGAGTCGCTGCAGATTCAGGCACGCGTGCTCGGGCGCGACCATCAGCGCGAGCGCCGAAGCATACGGCGCAATCACCAGATCCTCGGCCAGTCCGCGCTTGAACCCCAGGCCGGGCACGCCGAACGCGCGATACTGGTAGTTGAGATGAACGTCGACTGAGTTGTAGCCGCATTCCGACATGCCCCACGCTACGCTGCGCTGGATCCCATACACGATCTGTCGCTCCACCGCCGCTTGGTAGGTGCGGTCGAGCAGCGTGTTTTCGTACGTCGGCATTACCAACAGCGGCATCAGGTACTCGAACATCGAACCGCTCCACGACAGGAGCGTCGGCTCACCACCGGTGGTCGTGAGCAGGCGGCCCAGGGCGAACCAGCTTTCCTGCGGCAGTTGTCCCTGCGCAATCGCCACGAAACTGGACAATCTCGCTTCCGACGCCAGCAGATCGTAGCAACTCGAGTCCTGGCGGCGCTCGCCAACGTTGTAGCCGATAGCGAGCAGATGACGTGCCTTGTCGTACAGGAAGTCATACTCCATTGCGGCCAGTTCGCTCGCTTGCAGTGCCAGGCGTTCGATCGCCGTAATCCGCTCCTGGGCGCGGCGGCTTGCTGCCGTTATGGCGCGTCCAAGCTCATCCAGCCATCCGCTTTCCTCGGCTGTCGCGTCCGCGTCGAGCCGACGCGCGATTGCCGGCAGCAACTCCACCTCAAGTCTTGCCAGTTCGCGCAGCGTTGGGATCTCACCGATGTCCGGGAAGTCGCTGAGCCCACTCGGCGCGGCCGGCAGCAATATCCATGGGGCGAGAAACTCCAGCTCATCGAGCGCGCCCCGGCATTGCCGGGCCAGCGCCTGCGCCCACCACTTCGCTTCGCTCTCAGGCTTAGTTGCGTTGCCAACATCGAAGCTGCCGGCCACCTCCGCGGCGGAGGTCACCAGCTGGGCTAGCCACCGCCGCGCCGCCGCGAGCGTGGCAGGCCGGGAATCGTATGTAGACTGCAGATCCTTCTGAAGTTGAGTGAGCTGGGCAGAAGCGTCTCCTCCCGCAGCGTCCACGAGTATCCTCAGTGTGTCGCTTAAGCCCTCAAACAATCGCGACCCCAGGATCTTGTGATCGGGAAGTGCGAGCAGCCCAGGCCGCAATGTCAGCAGATGGCCCGCGAGGTTTCCGCTATCCACCGACGAAATATAATACGGGGCCAGCGGCTGCAGCGATTGCGTGTCGTACCAGTTGTAGAAGTGACCTTGGTGCCGTGTCAAGTCTGCCATCGTCGCGAGTGCATTCGCGGTGCGTTCGATGAGTGGTCCGATCGCAATGTAGCCGAAGTCGTAGGCGGACAAATTGGCAAGCAGGGCTAGCCCCATGTTGGTCGGTGACGTGCGATGCGCAACCACGGCAACCGGGTGCTCCTGATAGTTGTCCGCTGGCAACCAGTGATCTTCCGGACCGACGAAGGTCTCGAAGAACGCCCAGGTCTTGCGCGAAATTTTCTGCAGAAAAATGATCTGGTCGGCCGTCAGCCGTGCTTCACGACGGGCGAGTGGCCGGCTAATCCACCAGGCGATTGCGGGCGAGGCAATCCATAAGAACAAAATTGGTCCCGCCACTGCCAGCGTGGCCGGCGTTGATGCCGCCAAATAGACTGCCGAGGCGATGGAGATAACGGGTGCTATCCACATCGATTGGTAGCAGGCGACCAGGCTAGTGCGATCATCGCGATCCGAGCTGCCCGAGGAAGTCCATTCCAGCAGCTGTTTTTGCGTGACCAGTATCCGCCAATTGGTGCGTATGATCGCGTCCAGGCTGAAGTATGCCTCGTAGGGCAGACAGGCAAGCGTAAGTACCGCTTGCGCGAAGTGCCCGCCAGCTGAGCGCAATGCCGCGGCGAGATGCTGACCGAGCAGCACGTCATCCGGCTTGCGGAACAGGTCAAGAATTGAGTCAATCAAGGGCGGAATCAGGATGATGCCGATCACCACCAAGGTCCAGAACCAGGCTGGTGACAAGATGGTCCAGCCCAGCAGCAATAGGAGTGTCAATGCCAAAGGCGCGAGACTACGCCGAAGGTTGTCGAAGATTTTCCATTGGGACAGATCCGAGAGCGGATTTCTCTGGCGGCTCGCGCCGGAGGCGGGAACGCGCGGCAGCAACCACGATGCAATCTGCCAATCCCCGCGTATCCAGCGGTGCCGGCGGCTCACGTCCGCGCTGTAGCGGGAGGGATATTCCTCGTACAACTGCACATCGCTCAACAGTCCCGCCCGCGCGTAACATCCTTCCAGTAGATCGTGACTGAGGATCCGGTTCTCGGGAAAGCGTCCCTTGAGCGATCGCTCGAACGCATCGACGTCATAGATGCCCTTGCCGATGAACGAGCCTTCACCGAACAGATCCTGGTAAACATCAGAGACGGCGCGCGTATACGGGTCGATGCCGGACTCACTCCCGCACAGTCGCGCATACCGCGACCGGTTCGTGCCCGGCAGGCTCACGGCCATGCGTGGCTGCAGGATGCCGTACCCCTCACAGACGCGCTGCTTGTCTTCGTCGTAGCGCGCACGATTCAGCGGGTGCGCCATCGCGCCCACAAACTGACGCGCCGAATCGCGCGCTAGTTGTGTATCCGTGTCCAGGGTAATAACGTACTTTACGCTCGATAACACGTCAGTCGTGCCGACGATCAGCGAGAAACTATCCTGCCCGCCGCCGCGCAGCAGCGAATTCAATTCCGCCAGCTTCCCCCGCTTACGCTCGTAACCCATCCACAGCCGCTCCTGAGGATTCCAACGGCGTGGGCGATGAAAAAGGAAGAAGGCGTCGCCTTTTGCATTCCGGTACTTTTCATTCAGCTCTTCGATTCTCTTCTGCGCGAGCCGCAACAGCGGTTCGTCTTCCGGCAGCGTTTCCTCGTGCGCGTCTCGAAAATCGGTCAGCAGGCCGAAGTGCAGGTTTGCGTCCCGATTCGCCAGGAACCGTACTTCAAGTGCCTCGATCAGATCCTCGATGTTTTGAGCGCTTATGAGCATGGCCGGGACCACCGCCAGAGTGCGGGATTGCGACGGAATACCTCCGGAAAAGTCCATGCGCGGCAGCAGATGCGGCGTCGCTAGCAACGTTGCCAGCCAGTTCACCAGCGCAACCGCCAAATGACTTGCGCACAAGGCCGAGAGGATGCCAATCAGAGCGAGTAGCCAGCCATGCAGCCCGCCGGCATGCGCCTTTGCCAGTAAGCTCCCGGTGAAGATCACCGTCAGCAGCACGATCGTGCCTAGATAGAGGAGCAAAGGAAACGGGCAGCCTGTTCGCTGCACGGCCTCAGCGATCGATAAGCGTACCTCTGCCGCTCGTTTGAGCTGTGGCAGACCCTTATCGATCAGGTAATAGCCCACATGCGAAGTGCGATCGCCACCGGCGCCACCATGGGTACCGTCTTTAGCCATCGCGCTGGCCGTGCCCTCGTGCGCCAGTTGGATCGCTTTGCGCGCCACCTCGCTTTCGGACAGGCGGCTTGCTTTCGCTATCTTCTCCACCACGTGGCGGTAGCGATCACGGGTGGTGAAATCCATCTTGCCGTAGACTCCGCCCGGATCCTCCCGTAGTTTCTGCTCGACGCCACTCATCGTTTCGACGAACTCGCGCCAGTCCATCGCTCCCAGAAAGCGCAGACTGCCGATGCTGTTGCTAATCGAGACCTGGCCGGAGGCCTGCTTTTGGGTTTCCGACTGTACCAACTGCTCGATCGTCAGGCCGTACTCGGAGAGCCGCTGCTCGATCCAGGTCAGCGGCAATGCCAAAGCGGAGCTCTGACCCTGCAGGCGTCGCGCAAGTTCCGCGACAAACGAGCTCACCATGGGTGGGTTGGACCGCGCCATGTCCGCGATCACCAGAATCAGGCTCTTCGGATCCGTCTCAGCGATCTCCATCATCTGGTCCGCCCAGGAGTCGGCCAGGTCTCGGTCTATGGTGCTGGCCGCCACCCGTGCTCCGACACGGCGCAGATTCTCGATCAGCGCCAGGCGCAGCATGATAGGAATTGCCCACAACTCGCCTAACTTGAGGGTGGTGACCTTCTGGTAGGCTGCTACGAAGCGGCTGAGACTTTCCGGGTCCACCCGTCCGTCACCGTGCGAGATCGCCTCCAGCGCGATGTCATACACGCGTGGCAGTCCGGCCGATGGGCCGTGCGCCAGGCGCGGCAGCTCCCTGCTGTAACCCTTCGGCAAATGTCGCTTGGCCGTGCGAATCTGTTCTTCAATCAGATAGAAGTTGTCGAGCAGCCATTCCCCGGCCGGCGCAATCCGGCGGTTCGCCTTGACCGCCGCGGTCAGCAGATCGCAGACTTCAATCAGAACACCCTCATTTTCGGCCAGCCGCGCCAGCAGCTGGTCCGGAGCGCGTCCCGGACTCAACCGATGCGTACCCGCCAGAGTCTTGCCATGCTGCTCCATCTGGTCTGCACTGAGCAGCTCCGATCGCAGCGGCGGCTCTTCGCTCGCGTACTCGGGCATCCGGCCGTTGCGCCGAAACAACGCCAGCAAATGGAGCAAACTTCGAAGAACGGTTTTGCTGCTTATCTTCAATTGTCGAGCCTCTTTGCTTATCGTCACCGACAGTATCCATAATTCCGCAACGGATTATCAAAATGTTGTGTTTCCTCGCGAAATCCGGGTCTGGCGCGACAACCTCATGATGCGTTGTGGGCGCGGACTGATCGGGTTCGTCCTCGGAAACGCGGCGGTACTTAGCGTTCCAAGTGTGTTCATTCCTGGCGAGACCAACTATCTGCTCACTCCACCGCATCCGGAATTTCGGCGCACCAAGATCGGCAAGCCACAATTGGCACTCGACCTGCAAGGGTAGAACTGGGGCGTAGTTGTGACGTGATTCGCCTGCTTGAAATGGTTTGCGCCGTGAGTGACGTTGGCTTGTGAATTGGCAAGCGCTGCAAGCGATTGATTTAACAACAGCGTCGTTTTACAGTTTGGACTTTTAATCCGTCGGTCGCGAGTTCGAATCTCGCACCGCCTACCGACAGGAAAGGCCGGCGTCGAGCTGGCTTTTTTCTTTGGCGCATTCCCGATCGGGCAATTTGCGATTCGGGAACTGAGCCACGCCGACTCTGAAAATTCCCGGAGTGGCGGTCCGTACTTGCATGGCGATGCGTCGGCTCTCGCCAACCGATATTCTCATTGCTGCAGCGTCATTAAAATGGTTTTGCGGCTGCGCCTGTTACCCTCACGGGCAGGGGCGCGTCGGGGCGGCATGCGCTTGTGCGAGTTTTTCCTACACAGCGAAAATGCTGATGCGGGAATAGCAGCATTGCATTCCGGCGAACGCCCTGAAGTATTGCCGGCGCGCGTTTTGTGCCGGCACCGAAAGGCGATGCGATGAACTGGAATCGTGGGGCATAGCAACCATAACCATGGACCGTGCGCTCAAACACGCCTTCCCGAAGTTCCTGGCCGAAGCGCTGATCAAGGTCGAGGACGATTACTCGCGCTCCTTCCTGATCGACAACATCCGCGTCGAGAAGACGCATGCGGAACACTGGATCTGGATGGGAATGGGCTTCGGGCTGAAGAAAGAGGATATGTTCGATCTCGCCGAGGGCAACCGCCCGGTGTTGCGCGACGTGCAGTCCCTGACCGACTGGCTGTGGTACATCAACACCAAGGGCACGATGGCCGAAGCCGTCGCAGCCACGAGTTTCGCCATCGAAGGCGCGACCGGCGACCTGGCCAGAAAGGTGGTCGATGGTTTCCAGTCCTACCGCGGTCGGCCAGGGGTGGACATGAGCCCCAAGACCTACAAGTGGATGAAGGAACACGCGCACTACGACGATGAGCACCCGAAGATCGCGCTCGAGATCGTCAAGCGCTATGCCACCACCGAGCGCACGCAGACACGCGTGATGCTGGCGGCGAAGCGCAGCGTCCAGCTTCTCAGCCAGGCGCTGCTGGCCTCCTACCAGGCGTATTCTCCCGCTCAGGTTTCCGACGAGACTATCGACGCGGACAAGCGCGCCAACGAACGGCGCATGCAGCAACTGCGGCTCGCCTTCCCCGACAGGCGTTTCCGCGAACGCCGCGGCTTCAAGGCCCGCAAGGTGGCATAGTCGGGCTCGGGCCCCGGCTACCCCGCCGGGAAACAAAAAAAGGGCCAGCATCTGCTGGCCCTTTTTCTTTGCCGGCTGCAATCAGTGATTCAGCGCCTGCATGAGCTTGTCGAAGTTGTCGTTGCGCACCATGAAGTGAACCGGCAATGATTGAGTCGAGGCACGTTCCACGATTCCCAGGATCACGACGGAAAGATCCATGTCATTCTTCTTTTCCATCAAATCGTCGCTGAAGTCCACGACGTGACGCATTCCGCCCAGACGGACGATGAATTCGTGGATGCCCTGGCCGGACTGATAGTCGATCTCCGCGTCGGTCAGCGATGTACTCAGCCGCTCAACCACGGACGCTGCCTTGGAATCTGATTTCAAACGATGCTCCTTCTCACTTCCGGCTCCCGCAATATTACTGCCCGCATCCCGGAATGACGCAAATGGTTTGCGAATGACACCCCATGAGGACATTCCCGGGACACAAGGTGCCGACGAACCAATGGTTTGGCTCACTGCACGGTGTGACGCAGGAACCGTTCCTGCAATGGCTCCCGGCACCAAACAGGCGCGGAAAGCGGGCGCCGTCTCGCACGGCGGGCTCGCCGCATTCCCGTATTCGCAGAATCCGGTCATAGTCCACCTTATTTCGGCTCGCTCCATCTGCCGAAAACCGTCATCCTGCGACTTGTTGCCCTGGATTTTTGCTAGAATTCGCCCCTTCAAAAAGGGCTGTTAGCTCAGCTGGTAGAGCAGTGGACTCTTAATCCAACGGTCGCAAGTTCGATCCTTGCACGGCCCACCAGAAAACACTAGGGGGCGGCGATTGCCGCCCCCTTCGTTTTTTTGACTTTTCAAGGCTTCCCTAGAGACTGGCCAGGTAATGGGCCAACGCCTCGATCTGCTCGTCGCTCAGGTTCTTGGCGGCGGGCGCATGCAGGCCGTTGTCGTTGGTGCGCAAGCCGTCGCGGTAATCCTTGAGCTGCTTGACGATGTAGGGGTGTTTCTGGCGCGACACCCGCGGGAATTCATTCAGGCCCTTGAAGGCGGCCTGATGGCAGGCCGTGCACTGCGCTTCCTGCGCGATTTTCTTGCCCTGCTAGACCTTGGCGGGATCCGCGTTGAACTTGCTGCGGACAAGGCTCTGGGCGGAGAAATACTCGGCAAGTTCCTGCATGTCCTGATCCGACAACATCCCGATCGAAGGAGACATCATCGAGTCCTTGCGCCGCCCTTCCTTGAAATCCTTCATCTGGCGATAGAGGTAATCCCTGGTCTGGCCGGCAAGGCTGGGATACGCGCTGGAAGTCGAGTTTCCATCGGTGCCGTGGCAGTGCGCACAGGAATCCGACTTCGCGGCCGTTGCGGCTTCCATCACTGCCAACGATGGCAGGATCATCGTTAGGGCGAAAATCAACAGCTTCAGTTTCATTTCTTTTCCTTCTGGATCGGATGAAATCGAGACAAGCCGTGGCAAAAAAAGTCACGGCCGGATCGGCAGCCTGAACCCGTGCCGGTTCGCCTCGACCGTTTGTCCCGGGATAAATTGGCGCCGCAATTATAGGGCATCCGCGCAGAATGCCTGCCCCGGCGGTGTAGACTTGCCGCCAGTTTTGAGAGCGATCCCGGGTGGCAGGCGATGCCAGAAGACGACAATCATGTAGTGGCCTTTTACAACCGCCATCCCATCTCCCGCGACCAGATCCTCGCCAGTCTCGCGGCGCAGCGTGGTCAACTCGCGCATCTCGCTCCCGAGGATCTTTTTCCCTACGACCAGGACCATTACGGCGGGCTGGAGGCGGTTGACGCGCTGGCGGATTGCGCCGCTATCGGCCCGGGCAAGCAGGTCGCCGATTTCTGCGCCGGGCTGGCCGGTCCGGCGCGTTATCTCGCCCATGAGTACGGAGTGACGGTGACCTGCATCGAGCTGAATCCAGGTCGCGCACCCGGGGCGGCAGACCTGACCCGGCGCGTCGGACTGGACCGGCAGGTGCGGATCGTGCGCGGCGATGTGACGCGGACGCCGCTGGCGGACGACACCATGGATGCAGTCATCAGTCAGGAAGCACTGCTGCACGTGCCGGATAAGCGCGCGGCCCTGGCCGAGGCTTATCGGGTCTTGAAGAAGGGCGGCCGGCTGGCATTCACCGACTGGATCGAGCACCGCAGGCTCGACGCAAACGATTCCGAATCGATGTGGCGCGGCATCGCGGCGCAGACCATCCAGAGTTTCGACTCTTACGATCGCATGCTCCGGGACGTCGGTTTTCGCATCATTTCCAAAAAGGACCTGACCGCCGAGTGGGGACGGATTCTGGAGCAGCGCTTGGCGATGTACCGGAAACTGCGCGAAGAAACGATCGCACTCGGCACGCCCTCGGGTGACGAAGAGTTCTACCGGTCCTACGCGCGCCTGGTTGCACTGGTGCAGGCGCGCACCCTCGGCGGCGGCCGCTTCGCCGCCGAAAAGTAGCCGCAGCCGGGGCGCGTTTGATCAGCCCTTATAATCGCAACTTTCGAAAAATCACTGAGGTCGGGGGACAGCAGCATGCGCCTGTGCACCATCAAGAGAGACGGATGCGAAGAAGCCGCGGTGGTGACGCGCGCCGGCATCGTTCCAGTTGCGGCGATCAACGCTCACCTGGGAAAGGCCTGGCCGGAGGAACTGTACGACCTGATTCACCGGGGTATCAGTCCAATCCTGCTCGCCGACGCGGAGCAGACGCCGCTGAAACTCGATCCGAAGGCGGTGCGATACGGGCCGCTGTACCGGCACCCGCGCAAGATCCTCGGCATCGGGTTGAATTACCGCGATCACGCTGCCGATCTGAATGCGCCCTACCCGACCGAGCCGGCATCGTTCATGAAGTGCGACAACACCATCATCGGTCCGGGGGACACGATCGAATTGCCGCCACAGTCGGAGCGGGTCACGGCGGAAGCCGAGATCGGGGTGATCATCGGCAGGCAATGCCGTTTCATGTCCGAGGAACAGGCGCCGGAATACATCGCCGGCTATTGCCTGATCCTCGACATGACCGCCGAAGATATCCTGCAGAAGAACCCGCGCTTCCTCACCCGCTCGAAGAATTTCGACACCTTCTTTTCGTTCGGCCCCGAGTTGATCACCGCCGACGAGGTGCCGGATGTACTGAAGGTGAAGGTCGGAACGTACAACAACGGCAGGCTTCATCGCGAAAACGTGGTGGCCAACATGGCGTTCCCGCCGTTCTACCTGGTGTCCTTCCACTCGCATGTCGCGACCCTGTACCCCGGCGACATCATCAGCACCGGCACGCCGGGGGCCGTGGTGATCGGGGACGGCGACGTGGCCGAGTGCCGCATCGAAGGGCTGGGGACGCTCTCCAACCCGGTCAGGCGCAGGCCTGCCTGACACGGGCCCGGAAACATCTTTTGACATCGGGGAAGCCGCTGTTCCGGCCGGGCGTAACGGGCCGGGCAGTTCCGGAAATGACGTGAATCAACAGGAGGGGACCATGAGAATCGGCAAACTGGCCGGCGCCGCGCTTGCGGCCACCGCGGCGCTTCTGCTCGCGGCCTGCCAACAAAGTGAAACTTCCATCAAGATCGGCTTCATCGATCCGTTGTCCGGCGCGTTTGCGAACGTCGGCGCACATGGCCAGCGCGAGCTGCAACTGGTGATCGAGGACATTAACCAGCGCGGCGGCGTGCTCGGAGGCAAGAAATTCGAAATTGTCGCGCGCGACAGCAAGGCCAACCCGCAGGAAGCGCTGATCGCGATGCGCCAGCTGGTGGACCAGAAAGTGCGCTTCATGTTCCAGGGCAACTCTTCCGCCGTGACCGGCGCGCTCAGCGAGGCGGTGGTCAAGCACAACGAGCGCAACCCGGAATCGAGTGTGCTCTATCTCAACTATGGCGCGGCGGATCCGGCGCTTACCAACGACAAATGCAGCTTCTGGCATTTCCGCTTTGACGCCGACGCCGACATGAAAATGCAGGCACTCACCAATTTAATGGCAGAGCAGAAGAACATCAAGAAGGTGTACCTGATCAACCAGGACTACGCATTCGGCCATGCGGTATCCAGGGCGGCACGCGCCATGCTGGCGCAGAAACGGCCGGACATCAAAATCGTCGGCGATGACCTGCACCCGCTCGGCAAGATCAAGGATTTTGCGCCCTACATTTCGAAAATAAATGCCTCCGGCGCCGACAGCGTCATCACCGGCAACGCGGGCAGCGACATGGCGCTGCTGATCAAGGCGAACCGCGACGCCGGTCTCAAGGTTGACTATTACACCTACTACGCCGGCAGGTGTCTGCGCATTCTGCATGCCATCTGCGAGAGCGGAGAAAAAACAGTCGATTAGGACGTCTGCCGGGCAGGCGAAGTCGCCCGCGGGCGACAAGGTTCGGCAGTGTCTGACTAACTACCTGAGGTTGCTGGAGGATTCGTGTTGTCGGCGAACGACAGCGCCAGGAGGACTCCCTTGCCTCCGTCCGCAGGGGTGGGTCTGCGGACGGGGGCAAGGGAGGACTTACAAGGAACCGGTTACCACCAGCTTGAAGGCGAAGAACAGGCCCAAAGCCAGGCAGCAGTAAACCAGCATGTCGCCGCGCTTGCCATACAGCGGCAGACGATCGAACAGGCGCGTACCCCAGGTTGCACCTGCGAGTGCCGCCAGCAGCATCACGATCGCCACGGTGGGGTGCTGGTCCCAGATGCGACCGAGCATGCTCTCAACCCAGCCCCCGGAGCGCAGCGCCTTGTACAACAGGCCGCCGAAGCCGAGCACCAGCAGTGAGAACAACAGCAGATGAAACAGGGTTTGCACGCCTTCCTGCAGGATCTGCAGAACGCTGCGGACCGGGCGTGCGGTCAAATTGGATAACGGGTCGAGCATCATAGTGCACCTCGTAGTTGGAATCCTTTCAGGCGAGGTATCGCAATGCCCGTGCCACTGGTTTTTTGCCACGGTCAATCAAGACGTTGGCGCACCGTTGCAACCTTGGTAGGAGAAAACAGGGGATTTTCGGAGTAAAACCGTCGCCGGCAGGCGACCGGCGATGGCTTTTGCGCTGGCACCGCTGCGCTTACGCGGCGATGCGCCGGCGACAGCACGTCATTGCGCGCGTCGGCCGTAATGCGAAAGCGCGCGGATCAATTCGTGCCGCAGCGCAGGAAATGGCACTGCCGCTGGCAGTCCTGCGAGAAGCCGCATTCGAACAGGCCTACCTTGGCCGCGCCGGAATCGTCGGTGCCGCATTGTTCGGCCGCCGGCTTCTGGTTGAGCTTGGGCCGCCATTCACAGATGTGGCAACCGGCGGTGAGTCCGGGCAGTTCCAGCGTGTCGATGCGCGAGACCTGCGGCGTGGACTCGTCGTCGGCGGCAGCGGCGGGCGAGGCCAGCGCGGCTAGTGCGAAACACACGGCGATACAGAACCGGAACATCGGCCACCTCCGCGAGCGGGTCATGTCTGCATCAATTATAGTCCCGCGCGCACTTGCGCCGGCGGCCTTCAACCCTTGAGGCGCCAGATGCGGATGACTTCGGGAACGCGCCGCAGGCCGCGCATGATCTGCGCCAGATGCAGGCGGTTGGACACCTGCAGGGTGAAGTGGATGATGGTGTAGGCGCTGGAGTCGCCGGGCTCGAGGCTGACGTTATCGATATTCGAGCCGGTCTCGGCGATTACCGCGGCGATCTTGGCCAGCACGCCGCGCTCGTTGGCAACCACCATCTTGATGTTCACGGTGAACAGCTTCTTGGTGTCCGGCGCCCACTCCACGTCCAGCCACTTTTCCGGATCGTCGCGGGTCTTGCGCGCCACCGGGCAGTCGTGGGTATGAATCACAAGGCCGTGGCCCTTGCGCAGGAAACCGATGATCGGATCACCGGGTATCGGGTGGCAGCATTTGGCAAACTGCAGCGCCATGCCCTCCGAGCCGCGAATGATCAGGCTGCCGGGCAGCTTCTCCGTCTTGCTGCCTTTGGGTTCGGCGATCGACAGCAGCTGGCGCGCGATGACGATCGCCAGCTGCTTGCCCAGCCCGATGTCGGCCAGCACCTCCTGCCGGGTCTTGGCGCTGTTTTCCTTGAGCAGCCTTTCCCATTGGTCGTCGCTGATCTGGTCCGGGCTGGACTTGAGAGCGGCCAGCGCCTGGTTGAGCAGGCGCTCGCCGAGCTGCGCGGACTCCTCGTACTGCATGGTCTTGAGAAAATGACGGATGTGCGAGCGTGCCTTGCCGGTTACCACGTAATTGAGCCAGGCCGGGTTGGGGTTGGCGCGCGCGGCCGTGATGATCTCCACGCGGTCGCCGCTTTTCAATTCCGAGCGCAGCGGCACCAGTTCGTGGTTGATCTTGGCGGCCACACAGCGGTTGCCGATGTCCGTGTGCACCGCGTAGGCAAAATCCACGCAGGTGGCGCCGTGCGGCAGCGCCATGATCTTGCCTTTGGGGGTAAACACGTAGACCTCGTCAGGAAACAGGTCCACCTTGAGATGCTCGAGAAACTCGATCGAGTCGCCGCTTTCCGACTGCATCTCCAGCAGGCTCTGCAGCCACTGGTGGGTCTTCATGTGCAGTTCGTTGATCTGCGCGTCGTCCTTGTACAGCCAGTGGGATGCCACGCCCGCCTCGGCGATCTTGTGCATTTCATTCGTGCGGATCTGCACCTCGATCGGCGTGCCGAAAGGGCCGGACAGCGTGGTGTGCAGCGACTGGTAGCCGTTGCCCTTGGCGATGGCGATGTAGTCCTTGAACTTGCCGGGAATCGGCTTGTAAAGCTGGTGCAGCGCGCCCAGCGCGAGATAGCAGGCGGCGGCGTCCTTGACGATGACGCGGAATCCGTAGATGTCGAACACTTCCGCGAAGGACAGGTTCTTCTCCAGCATCTTCTTGTAGATGCTGTAGAGGTTCTTCTCGCGGCCCGTGACGGTGGCCTCGATGTGACTGTCGGCGAGCTTCTGCTTGATCGCGTCGAGAATCTTGTCCACCACCTCGCGGCGATTTCCCCGCGCGCGCAGCAGCGCCTTGGACAACACGTTGAAGCGGTTCGGATAGAGGTGGCGGAACGCCAGCTCCTGCAACTCTTGGTAGAGCTGGTTAAGTCCAAGGCGGTTGGCGATCGGCGCGTAGATTTCCAGCGTTTCGCGGGCGATGCGCGCGCGCTTTTTCGGCTGCATCACCTGCAGCGTGCGCATGTTGTGCAGGCGGTCGGCGAGCTTGATCAGGATGACGCGCACGTCGCGCGCCATGGCGAGCAGCATCTTGCGGAAGTTCTCCGCCTGCGCCTCTTCCTGGGTCTGGAACTCGATCCGGTCGAGCTTGGAGACGCCGTCCACGAGATCAGCGACGTGCTTTCCGAACTTGTCGCTGATCTCGGTCTTGGTGACGGCGGTGTCCTCCATCACGTCGTGAAGCAGCGCCGCGGTGAGGGCCTGGCCGTCGAGATGCCACTGCGCCAGGATGTGGGCTACGGCAATCGGATGGGAGATATAGGGATCGCCGGACTTGCGGAACTGGCCCTGATGCGCCGATTCGCTGAACTGGTATGCGCTTTGAAGCTGAACCACGTCCTCGGGCTTCAGGTAGCCGGCTGCATCCTTGAAGAGAAGCTCGGCCTCGGACATGGTCAGCGCTGGGGATTCAGCCGGGAACCGGTGTGCCGCAGGCATTCACCGGTGGAAGTGTGCTTGGCTGATCCTCCTGCGATCGTGAGGGACGGCAGCGCCGTCAGGTTTTGGACTTGAGGATATCGACCCCGACCTTCTGGGCCGCGATCTCGCGCAACGCGATGACGGTAGGCTTGTCCTTGTTGGTGTCCACCATCGGGGAAGCGCCGGTGGCAAGCTGGCGCGCGCGATAGGTCGCGGCCAGCGTGAGCTCGAAGCGATTAGGAATGTGCTTCAGACAGTCGTCTACGGTGATACGCGCCATAACACCTTCACTTCAAACTGTTGATCAAGTCACTATGACGCGCGATCTGCGAGGGCAGTCGCAACCGTGCGGATCGTACGATGCTTGCCAGATCTTCCACGGCGTCATCGAAGTTGTTGTTAATAATAACATAGTCGAATTCCTCCAAATGGGCGATCTCGCCGCGCGCGGCCTTGAGGCGGCGCTCGATGACGGCGGCGCTGTCCTGGCGGCGATCCATCATGCGCTGCCTCAGCACGTCCAGCGAGGGCGGCAGGATGAAAATGCCGATCGCATCGGGAATCAACTTGCGCACCTGTTGCGCACCCTGCCAGTCGATCTCCAGCACGATGTCATGGCCCTGGCCGCGGTGCGCGTCGATCCAGGCCTGCGAAGTGCCGTACATATTGCCGTGTACCTCGGCGCTTTCCAGAAACTTGGCGCGCTCGATCATGGCCTGAAACACCGGCCTGGTTACGAAGTGATATTCGCGCCCGCCCTGTTCGCCGGGCCGTGGTGCCCGGGTGGTATAGGACACCGACAGGTGCACGTTCGGATCGCGGGCGAGCAATTCCCTGACCAGGGAAGTCTTGCCGGCCCCCGAGGGGGCGCAGACGATGAAGACGTTGCCTTTCACTCGATGTTCTGTATCTGTTCCCGCATCTGCTCGATCAGCACCTTGAGCTCCATGGAGGTCTGGGTGACTTCGAGGTCCACCGATTTGGAACCCAACGTGTTGGCTTCGCGGTTCAGTTCCTGCATCAGGAAATCCAATCGCTTTCCGACCGCGCCGCCTTTGTCCAGGATGCGGCGGATCTCGCCGAAGTGGGTGCTGAGCCTCGACAATTCTTCGTCGACGTCGATCTTGGAGGCAAACAGCACCAGCTCCTGCTTGAGCCGGTCGTCGTCCATGTTCACCATCGCCTCCCTGAGGCGCACGGTGAGCTTGTCCTTGTAGCCGGCAATCAGCTGCGGCATGCGCGGCGCGATGTTCCTGACCAGCGTTTCCATCGCGCCAATGCGCTCGAGCAGGACATTCTTCAGTTTTTCGCCTTCACGCGCGCGGGTTGCGGTGAGATCGTCCAATGCCCGCTCCAGCAGCCGGCCGCAGGCTTCCTGCAGGTCCTCCAGTTGCAAGGTGTCGTTGCCCAGCATTCCCGGCCAGCGCAGCACATCGTTGACCGACAGCGGCGCGCTTTCCGGTATTGCCGTCACCACGTCGTCGTTGAGTTGCTTAAGCTGCGCGAGCAGCTTATCGTCGATCTGCAGCCCCGACTGCGATGCCGACGTTTTGTTGACGGTGATGCGGACTTCCACTTTGCCGCGAGTAATGCGCCCGGTGATTTTTTCGCGCAGCCCCGCTTCGAGGGTACGCAGATCGTCGGGGATGCGGAACTGGACGTCGACATAGCGATGATTTACCGAGCGCAGCTCGAGGTTGAGCGCGCCGAAAGGCAACTCGGCCGCAGCGACGGCATAACCGGTCATGCTGTAGATCATGGCGGCCCTGGCGCTTTACAAGGTGAAAGGACTTGACGAGAATTGGCGAGCCGAAAAGATAGCACACAAATCAACGGCATATTGCCGACAGGCAGATCCCGTAGCGTCCGCGCCGCAGGCGCCCGCGGCCCCTTATCCCGACATCATGAAAGAGCCACCATGCGCCCCAGCGGACGCTCCCCCGTCGAATTGAGAAAGCTCAGCATCACCCGCCGCTATACCCGCCACGCCGAAGGATCGGTGCTGATCGAGTGCGGTGACACCAAAGTGATCTGCACCGCAAGTATCGACGAGAAGGTGCCGCCGTTCCTGAAGGGGAAAGGCCAGGGTTGGCTGACCGCCGAATACGGCATGCTGCCGCGCTCGACCAACACGCGCACCGAGCGCGAGGCCGCGCGCGGCAAACAGTCCGGGCGCACCCAGGAAATCCAGCGCCTGATCGGACGCAGCCTGCGCGCGGTGACCAGGCTCGATTTGCTCGGCGAGCGCACCATCCAGATCGACTGCGACGTGATCCAGGCCGACGGCGGCACGCGCACGGCGAGCATCACCGGTGCATTCGTCGCGCTCCACGATGCGGCGACGTATCTCAAGGCAAAACAAATGATCGGAGGATGGCCGATCCAGGACCACGTCGCGGCAGTGTCGGTCGGGGTGTATCAGGGCGTGCCGGTGCTGGACCTCGATTACCCGGAAGATTACGCCTGCGATACGGACATGAACGTAGTGATGACCGGCACCGGCGGACTGGTCGAAGTGCAGGGCACGGCCGAAGGCGCGCCGTTCTCGCGCAAGGAAATGGACGCCATGCTGAATCTGGCTGAAAAAGGCATCCGCCAGCTCATCGCCGCGCAGCGCTCCGCGCTCGAACTAGGCAATTAACCGCTAAGGCGCGAAGACGCAAAGGAAACGCAAAGGAAAGCAAAAAAAGACGATCTCGCTTATGGGGGACGCGCCTCCGGCAGATCGGCCACCCCTGAGACTAATTTTGATTTCGCATTTCTTTGCGAGTTTTTCTTTGCGCCTTCGCGCCTTAGCGGTTCAAGGTCCAAATGTTTAAGAAGCTGGTCATAGCAAGCAACAACCCGGGCAAGCTTCGCGAGATCGGCCAGATCCTCGCGCCTCTTGGCATGGAGGTCATCCCGCAGTCGGCGCTTAAGGTTCCGGAGGCCGAAGAGCCGCACGCCAGTTTCATCGAAAACGCGCTTGCCAAGGCACGCCATGCGGCGCGGCTTACCGGACTGCCGGCGCTGGCGGACGATTCCGGCATCTGCGTGGACGCGCTCGGGGGTGCGCCGGGCGTGGTTTCGGCGCACTTTGCCGGCGAGCCAAGATCGGATGCGCGCAACAACCGCAAGCTGCTCGAAATGCTGGAGGCCGAGGACAATCGCCGGGCGCATTACTACTGCGTGATGGTGCTGACGCGTCACGGGGACGACCCGCAACCGCTGGTCGCCGAGGGCGAATGGCGGGGCGAAATCTTGTGCGAACCCCGTGGGTCCGGCGGTTTCGGCTACGATCCGCTGTTCCTCGATCCGATGCTGGGGAAAACCGGTGCAGAGCTGTCGCCGGAACAAAAAAACCGCGTCAGCCATCGCGGCAAGGCACTGACGGCGCTGGTGGACATGCTGAAGCGGGGCGCTTGAGATTGTCTCACCGCGTTCCTGCATTGCCCGCAGGAACTATATTTGCGTGGCGCTGCCCGACAGGCGTATACATGGTGTCTGCAAGACGCTAGCTGATGAACCGATTAATGGAGTACGTGATGAAAAGGGAAATTATGACCGACAAGCTCATGGAAGACCTCCGGCTGGTGGTATCGGATGCCGAAGAACTGCTCAAGGCGACTGCCGGCCAGGCGGGAGAAAGCTTGAACAAGGCGAGGGCGCGTGCAGAGGAATCCATCCGCGCGGCAAAGGCGCGTATCGCCGATGCCGGGCACGTGGCCGCTGAGCATACCCGCGAAGCCGCAAAGGCCGCGGACGATTACGTGCGCGAGAATCCGTGGACTGCAGTGGGCATCGCCGCGGGTGTGGGAATCCTGATCGGCGTTCTCATCAACCGCAAGTGACGCACGCGCATGGATGAACGCAATACGCCGGATGCGCCGGCGGAAAGTCCGCAAGTCGGCCTGTTCGACTCGCTCAAGGCACTGATGGTAACGCTGGTCGGCATTGCGCACACCCGTGTCGAGTTGATCAGCACCGAGGTCGAGGAGCAATTCGCCCGACTGGTGTCGCTGCTGGTGTGGGGGCTGGTGGCCCTGTTCTTCGCGTTTGCCGGCGTTATCCTCTCGGCGATCGCCCTCATCGTCCTGTTCTGGGATTCGAACCGGTTGCTGGCGGCCGCCGGACTGGCGGCGGCCTTCGTGCTGCTTGCGGTGATCGCGGTGCTGGGATTTATTGCAAGAGCGAAAGCCAGACCGCGGCTGTTCAAGGCGAGCCTGGACGAACTCGCCAAGGATCGCAGCCAGCTCAATTCCCGATGATGTCCTCAAGAATTGCAGAGATCGTGAGCCGGCGCGAGGCATTGATCGTACGCGCCGCGGCGCAACGCGCCCAGTTTGCCGCCGCCGCGTCCAGGCTGCGTCCGTCGCTGTGGTTCGCCAATCTGGCGGTGCGCGCTTACCGCCTCGTCAAGTCGCGGCCGTTGCGGGCGGCGCTGGTGCTGGGTGTGCTGGCGGTGGCCGGACCGCGCCGTGCGCTGCGCTGGGGTTATCGTGGCATCACGTTGTTCGCGGCCGTCGCGCCGTTGGCAAAGGTGCTCGCCGATCTGCTGCAACGGCTGCGCGCCGCCCCTAAAAAGGCAGGGATTGCACGCACACGCCCGGCGCCCACAGACGCGCCAGGACTCGTTCGGCGTCCGCCGGCGCTCCGCTGACCCAGAAAGTCTGCCGCCCCGCCCCTGCCGTTTTGCGAATGCCGCGCGCGGTAAGCTGACGCGCCAGCTCCCGCGCCACGGCGGTGCCGTTTTCGATGACGGTTACATGCGGTCCGGCAATCCGCTGCACGATGTGGGCAACGAACGGATAGTGCGTGCAGCCGAGCACGATGGTGTCCGCACCCGCGGCAAGCAAGGGCTCGACAAATCCGCGCACCAGCGCTTCGGTTGCTTCGTCGTCGATATCGCCGCGCTCGATATGCTCCGCCAGGCCCGTGCATGGCTGCTGCAGCACGCGGACGTCGCGTCCGAACCGATCCAGCAGTGCGCGAAAGCGCTCGCTGGCGAGCGTGGTAGGCGTGGCAAGCACGCCGATCACGCCGTTGCGGGTCGCGGTCGCCGCCGGTTTGACCGCCGGTTCCACGCCGATGAAGGGCAGCGCAAAGCGCGTGCGCAGCGTACCGAGCGCGGCGGCGGTTGCGGTGTTGCATGCCACCACGACTGCCTTGACGCCCTGTTCGACCATGAATCCGGTGATCGCGATTGCACGACCGCGAACGAACTCCGCCGGTTTCTGCCCATAGGGAAGATGCGCTGAATCGGCCACATAGACCAGTTCCTCATGCGGCAGGGCTTCCCGAACCGCGCGCAGGATGGTGAGACCGCCAACGCCCGAATCGAACACGCCGATGGGACTGTTCTCGGAGACGCGCGGCGTGGATCCGGACTGCATCATTGCGCAGCCGCGCCGGACCCGGCCGGGAGGTGATTCATCTGTGCGTTGGCTTGCGAACAAGACGGAGTTGTGGACAGGTTATAGTAGAACTCGCACACATCTCAAGACGTTGTCCGCATGCACATCCAGCAGTTGACGAATCCTGCCGGGACCGTGGCGCTGGCGGCGCTGCCGCCGCTGTCGCTGTACGTTCATATCCCGTGGTGCGTGCGCAAGTGCCCATATTGCGACTTCAATTCCCACGAGCTCAAACCACCTCACCCCCACCCTCTCCCCCTGACGGCGGAGAGGGAGTTGGCAGGTATTGAACCAGAACTTGAAAGGCAATATCTCTCGGCACTCATTTCCGATCTGGAAACGGCGTTGCCGCAGGTGTGGGGCAGGCCGGTACACACGGTTTTCTTCGGCGGCGGCACGCCGTCGCTGCTGTCCGCGCGCGCGCTGGATGAGCTGCTGTCGGCGATCCGGGCAAGGCTGCCGCTCGCGCCGGACGCCGAGATCACGCTGGAGGCGAACCCGGGGACCTTCGAGGCGCAGAAATTCGCCGAATTCCGCGCCGCCGGAGTCAACCGGCTGTCGATCGGCATCCAGAGTTTCGATCCTGCGCATCTCAAGGCGCTCGGCCGCATTCACGACGGGGCGCAGGCGCGCACCGCGATCGAGATCGCGCAGGCCAGTTTCGACAACTTCAATCTGGATCTGATGTACGCGCTGCCGGGCCAGACCGTAGAACAGGCGCTTGCCGACATCGACACGGCCATCGGCTTTGGGCCCCAGCATGTATCTGCGTATCACCTGACCATCGAGCCGAATACCTATTTTTATCGCCATCCGCCGCAGGTTCCGGACCAGGACGTGGCGGCCGACATGCAGGAAGCCATCGAAGCGCGGCTGGCCTCCGCAGGCTACCGGCACTACGAAACTTCCGCGTTCGCGCGGCCCGGGCGCGAGGCCCGGCACAACCTCAACTACTGGACCTTCGGTGACTATCTCGGCATTGGCGCCGGCGCGCATAGCAAGCTCTCGTTCGCCGACCGGATCCTGCGGCAGATGCGCGTCAAGCATCCGCGCGACTACCTGGAGAAAATGGCCACCGGCGTGCCGGTCCAGCAGGAACAGCGGCTTGCGGCCGAAGAGCTGCCGTTCGAGTTCATGATGAATGCGCTGCGGCTCATTGATGGCGTCGAGCTGCGCCTGTTCGCGGAGCGCACCGGCGTGCCGGTCCATGCGTTGCGCAAACCGCTGGACGCCGCGGAGCGATCGGGCTTGATCGAGCGCGATCACGTGCGCGTGCGGCCGACGCTGCGGGGGCAGCGATTTCTGAACGACCTGCTGCAGATGTTTCTGACCACCCACCCACCTCACCCTGATGCGCGGACACGTTAGCGACGGAGTCGCCCGCTTGCGGGTAGCGCATCTTTGCCCGGCCTCCCGCCCCGGATCGCTCCGCGAACGCCGTGTCGGCCGGGCCCTCTCCCCCCTGACCTCACCCCGCCCCTCTCCACAAGTGGAGAGGGAGGAAAGGTCAAGATGCGGAGAGGGAAATAGCCCCCTTAGCGCGCGCGGTGTTCTCGACGAAAAGCGCTTCGGCAAATTTCGTTGGCATCGTTTCTATTCACTGCGAGTGTGCGGCGTCGATGACAAAATATACGGCCGGAGAATCGCGCGTTCTCGTTCTTCACACCCTCTCCACTGCTTGCGGGGGACTCTTTTCAGCACCCCCTTGAGGGGTAGAGGGCCGGGGTGAGGTGGTGAATACGATGTCCCACACCCGATGGCCGAGCTTCAGCCCGCGCGTCTCGAACTTGGTGAGTGGGCGGTAAGCGGGGCGCGCGGCAAATCCCTGGGCGGTGTTGTCGAGCTGCACTTCGGCGGACAACACCTCGAGCATCTGCAGCGCGTAATCCTCCCAGTCGGTCGCGAGGTGCAGATAGCCCCCGGGACGCAGCCGGCCGGCCAGCAGATGCACCAACGGCGGCTGGATCAGACGGCGTTTGTGGTGGCGCTTCTTCGGCCAGGGATCGGGAAAGAAGACGTGGATGGCGCTGAGGCTGCCGGGAGCGATCATGTGGCTCAACACTTCGACCGCGTCGTGCTGAATGATGCGCACGTTGGCGAGGGCGTGGGCCTCGATCAGGCGCAGCAGGCTGCCGACGCCGGGCGTGTGCACTTCGATCCCGAGATAATCGTTGTGCGGGTGCGCTAGAGCGATCTGCGCCGTCGTTTCACCCATGCCGAAGCCGATCTCGAGGATCTTCGGCGCCGGCCGTCCGAACGCCGCATCCAGATCCAGTGGCGCCGGTGCATACGCGATGCCGAACGTCGGCAGCAGCGTTTCCACGGCGCGGCGCTGCGCGTTGGAAACGCGGCCCTGGCGCAGTACGAAGCTGCGGATGTTTGGCCGGGTGTTGGGATCGTTCACCTAGCGTCCTGTTCCGCTAATTCGCGGCTGAAAACCCGACGAAAATCGGCGCCATGCTGTGTTGCGAGTCCTCGCCGTGCGTGTCGTAGCGCGGAAGAGGGGCCACTCTGGGGATCTGACCGCGGAGACACGCGTAAGGCCGGTGGTCGACACGCTATTGGCCGGTTGCACGGTCGCATCCCCGCAAGCGGGGCCCCTGCTCCACGTTCCACCGGCCCCCGCCACTGTCGAGGACTCGTGCCTTGCCTGACGCCGATTTCGCGGGTTTTCCGATCGATGATGGATCGCTGTCAAATAGATCGTGGTACTGACTTCCAAGGTTCGCGAGTAATCCCACGAACTAGCGGAACAGGACGCTTGGAAGCCGTGCCAGCATGCCACGGCGGGGACAAGCCTTCAGGCTGCTTTGTCCTTGGAGGCGGTGCCGATGACCCCGGTCGTCGGTGACGAAGGCGCGGCGGAGTAGAGCTTCTTCGGCATGCGCCCGGCGAGATAGGCCTCGCGCCCAGCCTCGACCGCCTTTTTCATCGCCGAGGCCATCAGTACCGGGTCCCTCGCCGCGGCGATTGCCGTGTTCATCAACACGCCGTCGCAACCCAGCTCCATGGCGATGGCCGCGTCGGAGGCCGTGCCTACGCCGGCGTCCACTAGCACCGGAACCTTGGCATTGGAGAGGATGATCTGCAGGTTCCACGGGTTGAGGATGCCCATTCCGGAACCGATCAGCGAGGCCAGCGGCATCACAGCGACGCAGCCGATTTCCTCCAGGCGCTTGGCGAGGATCGGATCATCGGAGGTGTACACCATCACCTTGAAGCCTTCCTTCACCAGGGTTTCGGCGGCGGCGAGTGTCTCGACCATGTTGGGATACAGCGTGTGCGGGTCGCCCAGCACCTCGAGCTTCACCAGGTCGTGGCCATCGAGCAGTTCGCGCGCCAGGCGCAGCGTACGCACCGCGTCCTGCGCGCTGTAGCAGCCGGCGGTGTTCGGCAGGATGGTGTAGTGCGACGGCGGCAGCGCGTCGAGCAGATTGGGTTCGTTCGGGTTCTGGCCGATGTTGGTGCGGCGGATTGCCACGGTGACGATCTGCGCGCCGCTGGCCTCGACCGCCGCGCGCGTCTGCGCGAAGTCCTGGTACTTGCCGGTCCCGACGAGCAAGCGCGACGAGTAAGGCTTTCCTGCGATGATGAGTTGATTCATGGATAACCCGGTGGCTGGTGGCTAGTGGTTAGTCATTCAAGTGCGGCTTCTTGGTTTATCTTACTAGCCACTACTCACTAGCACCAACCACTGCTTTTCTATCCCCCTCCAACCGCCACGACGATTTCGAGCGCGTCGCCGTCGGCAAGCGCGACGTCGTCGAACTGGCTACGCGGGACGATTTCGCCGTTGCGCTCCAGCGCGATACGTTTGCCCTTGAGTTCCAGTTCTTCGATGAGGCGGGCAACGTTCAAGGGGCCTGGGAACGACCGCGATTGGCCGTTGATGGTGAGCGCAATCACTTCAAGATGAGCCATTTTCGTTAAGATACAATGCTAGCACGCGGGTGTAGTTCAATGGTAGAACGAAAGCTTCCCAAGCTTTAGACGACGGTTCGATCCCGTTCACCCGCTCCAAACACCCCCCGGGTGCGGATGGAACGAGCCAAGCGGACCTTATTGACTCTTGCGCCGCCGCAAGGAACCCGCCGATCCAGTTAAACTTGTCCGAGCCGCTGCCGCCTCCACCGATCCGGCGAGCCGGATCAAGCGTGGCGTTGCCGCCGCAGTTCGCCTTACTCCAAGGCAGAGGTAAGAATCAACATGGCGCGTTCCAGAAAAGCGACGTCCGCCAGGGCCTGCGCGTGCCGCTGGCCGCGCCGGCGTGAGTGGTGGCGCGGCGGCCGCTGCCCGCGCCATAATGATCATCCAGTATCCAACGAGGAACGCGGTTCATGAAGTTGCTGAAATGGCTGCTCATCGCGGCAGGCGGAGTCGTCGTCGTATTCGCCGGGGTGCTGGCGTTCATCGCCGCCACTTTCGATCCCAATCAGTACAAGGGGCAGGTTGCCGATCTGGTCAAGGAGAAGACCCAGAGAACGCTCACCATCGAAGGCGATATCAGGCTGACGCTGTTCCCCAGGCTCGGCGTGCAATTGGGGAAAACACGCCTGTCGGAGTTCAGGAGCGACAAGGAGTTTGCCGGACTGGAGCAGATGCGGGTGTCGTTGGCTTTGCTCCCGCTGCTGTCGAAACAGGTGGTGGTGGACCAGGTCCAGCTCAACGGATTGCGGGTTAATCTCGTCAAGCACAGGGACGGCAGGACCAATTTCGCCGATCTGCTCGGAGCGGAAGATGCCGCGGCACCCGCGCCTGCGCCGCCGTCCGCAGCCGCGGCCCCGATTAAGTTCGACATCGATGGCGTCAAGGTGAGCAAGGCCGCGGTGAGCTGGAAGGATGAGGCGGCCGGCGTCGAGTACACGGTATCGGACCTCAACCTGGAAACCGGGCGGGTGGCCCCGGGGATACCGGTCAAATTCGAGCTGGCCGCGGCGTTCACGGCATCGGAACCGAAGATGGACGTGAAGCTGCAGTGCGCCGGAAACGTGACCGCCGACCCGCAGAATCGCAGTTTCTCGGTGGCCGTGCTGACCGCATCGGTCAGCGCGCAGGGTCCGCAACTCGAAGCGGGGCTGAATATCAAACTCTCCGGCGTCGAGGGGTCGGCCAAAGCGCTGCAGGTTCGCGAATTCCTGATCACCGTGGACGCCAAGCAGGCGGACAACGCGGTCAAGGGCACGCTTTCGACGCCGATCGCGGCCGACTTCGAAACGCAGCGGTTCGAACTGCCCAGGCTCGCCGGCGAATTCGACGTGGCCTCGCCGGCGTTGCCGATGAAGAAACTGAAAGTGCCGCTGGCGGGCACGGTCCGCGCCGACCTGAAGAAACAGACGGTGAACGCCGATCTGACCACCCGGTTCGACGAAAGCAACATCAAGGCCAAAGTCGGCATGACCGACTTCGCGGCGCCATTCACCCGCTTCGACGTCGCCATCGACAAGCTCAACGTGGACCGCTATCTGCCGCCCAAGAAGAAAGGGGCGACGGACGCCAATCCGGCATCGGCCCCGAAGGCCGGGCAACCGATCGATTTCTCACCGATCAAGAAACTCAACCTGGCCGGCAGCCTGCGCATCGACGAACTGATCGCGTCGAACGTGAAGGCCCAGAATGTGCGGATGGAAGTGAAGGTTAAGGGCGGCAGACTGGAGGTGAATCCGCTGTTGGCCATCCTTTATCAGGGCAGCGTCAACGGTACGGCCTCGGTCAACGCCAACAATAACCAGCTCGCGATCAAGCAGAACCTCTCCGGCGTATCTATCGGTCCGTTGCTGCGCGATGCCTTGAATCAGGATCTGCTCGACGGGCGCGGAAACGTCGCGTTCGACGTCACCGCAACTGGTAACACCGTGAACGCGATCAAGAAGACGCTCAACGGTACCGCGGCACTCAACCTCAAGGACGGTGCGCTCAAGGGCATCAATCTGGCGCAGTCGCTGCGAAACGCCAAAGCGATGTTCACCGGCGGGGCGCGCAATCCCGAGCAGGCAGCCGCCGCCGGCGAAAAGACCGATTTCTCCGAGTTGAGCGCCAGCTTCGTGATCCGCGACGGCGTGGCACACAACAACGATTTGCTGGCGAAGTCCCCGTTCCTGCGGCTGACCGGCGAGGGTGACATCAATATCGTCGAAGGCAGCCTGAACTACCTGGCGAAGGCGGCGGTGGTGGCAACCAGCAGCGGGCAGGGCGGCAAGGAATTGGGCGACCTCAAAGGGCTGACCGTCCCGGTGCGCGCTTCGGGTCCGTTCACTGCGCTCAAATACAAACTCGAGCTCGACTCCGCGTTCTCGGACAGCGCCAAGCAGCAGGTCGAAGCGAAAAAAGAAGAACTCAAAGGCAAGCTCGAAGACCTGCTCAAATCCAGGCTGCCGGGTGCGGCGAAGCCGGCCGAGCAGGCTGCCCCCGCCGGCGCGGCAGAGGCGCCGCCGCGGCCGGAAGACAAACTCAAGGAAAAGCTCAAGAAGCTGTTCTGACGAACGATTCCGGCATGAGCGAATTCGCCGAGCGCGTCGTTGCCTGGCAGCGCCAGCATGGACGCCACGATCTGCCGTGGCAGGGCACGCGCGATCCCTATCCGGTCTGGCTCTCCGAAATCATGCTGCAGCAGACCCAGGTCGCCGCGGTCATCCCGTACTTCCAGCGCTTCATCATCCGCTTCCCCGACGTCGCCAGCCTGGCGTCCGCCGACCAGGACGACGTACTGACGCTCTGGAGCGGGCTCGGCTACTACGCTCGTGCGCGCAATCTCCACCGCGCCGCGCGCATCGTCGTCGAGCGGCATGGTGGCGTATTCCCGGGGCACTTCGAGGCGATTGCCGCGTTGCCGGGGATCGGACGAACGACCGCGGCTGCGATCGCGGTGTTCGTCTCCAGCGCTCGCCAGCCGATCCTGGACGGCAACGTCAAGCGCGTGCTGGCGCGCTGCTTCGGCATCTCAGGATTCCCCGGCGAGAAAAAGATCGAGAAGCGCATGTGGGAACTCGCCGCCGGGCTGTTGCCGGAGCGCGATGTCGAGGCGTACACGCAAGGGCTGATGGATCTCGGTGCCGGCATCTGCACTCGCCACCGCCCGCGTTGCGAGGCCTGTCCGCTCGGCGATGAGTGCGCGGCCAGGCGCGAGAACCGCATCTCCGAACTACCGTCGCCGCGGCCGAGAAAATCCGTGCCGGAGAAAGCCACGGTCATGCTGATCCTGCAGCGCAACGGTGAAGTTTTGCTGGAGAAGCGCCCGGAGCCCGGCATCTGGGGCGGCCTGTGGAGCTTTCCCGAAGTCAGCGATGCATCGCAGGCGGCAACGTTATCCCGCGGCCGATTCGGTGCCGCAGTCAAGGCCGACGGCATCTTGCCGGTGATCCGCCATGGCTTCACCCACTTCGCGCTCACCATCACGCCGGCGCTGCTGCGCGTGACGCGGATGGAGCCGCGTGCACAGTCGCCGGGCCATGTGTGGTTGACGGTTGAAGATGCGATCGGTGCGGCGGTGCCGGCGCCGGTGCGCGAGATCCTGCGCCGGCTCCGCGACGGCGGCTGATGCCCGTCATGCGGACGATTTCAGAAGCCCGTACAGGCGCATCAGCCGTTCGTGGTCGTCGCGCGTCTCGAGCAGCGCCTGCTTTTCTTCGAGGGCAAACGGCAGGACTTCCGCCAGCCGGTAACTCACCCAGCGCGGATCGTCGTACGCGAGCGGCGGAAAGAAATACTCGGCACCGAGGCGGCTGACGATCTGCTCGAGCACCCGGCGGCACAGGGCCTGCGATTCCTCGTTCACGCTTCCGGGATCCTCCTCCAGTAGCTCGATCTCGGCGCGCATCAGGCCGCTCGGCTGTGTGGTCTGGTTGCGGATACGAAACCGCTGCTGACCCCTGGCCTTGAGATGAAACACGCCCAGATGAGGCATCTCCCATTCGGCGATCAGGGCGGTACAGCCGACCGCTTCCGGCAGCGCCGGCTTGCCGACTTCCACGCCTTCCCTGATGCGGCATACTCCGAAGGGCGTCGTGTCGCGCAGGCAGTCCCGGGTCATTTCCAGATAGCGCTGCTCGAAGATCTTGAGCGGCAGCATGCCGCCCGGGTAGAGCACGGTGTTGAGCGGAAAGATCGGGATCGTTGTCGTCATCTCAATCGCCGCAAGCGCGCGAAGAACACACCAAACCGGAATCTCACCACGAAGGCACGAAGAACACGAAGAAATACAAAATCAGACGAGGACCAGGAATAATAGTCTCACCCGAGCACACCAGCGCATCAAGAAAACTGAGCCTCATTTTTTCTCGTTTCCATTAGTGCCTTGGCGGTTGGTGTTAGGGTTTCTTTGTGTTCCTTCGTGTTCTTCGTGCCTTCGTGGTGAGCCTTTAGATTCTGTTTGGTCCTTTTGGCGAATTGCCAGCGAGTCAACCGTCGCCCTCGCCGAGTTCGCCCCAGCGGGGCATCAGCGAATGCGGGACGCAGAGATGGTCGAGAATGCGCGCGACCACGAAATCCACCAGGTCCTGCGGCGTCTGCGGGTGGTGATAGAAGCCCGGGTTGGCAGGCAGGATCACCGCGCCCGCGCGTGCCAGCTTGAGCATGTTCTCCAGATGGATCGCGGAGAACGGCGTTTCCCGCGGTACCAGTATCAGCTTGCGCGCTTCCTTCAGGGTGACGTCGGCGGCGCGTTCGATCAGGTTGTCCGCGAGCCCCGCGGCGATGGCCGCGAGCGTACCCATGGTGCAGGGACAGACCACCATCGCGTCGGGCGGATTCGAGCCTGAAGCAACCGGCGCAAACCACTCCTCGCGGCCGAATGCCTGCAGTTGCCCGGGACGCGCGGCAAAACGTGCGGCAAAGAACTCGGCAGCCTCTTTGGCGCGGGCGGGCAATGCGAGATCCATCTCCTGGCGCGCGACGATTTGTGCCACCTGCGAGTACAGAAGGTATACGCGCAGGTCCGCTTTGAGCAGACATTCGAGCAGCCGCACGCCGTAGGGCATGCCCGAAGCGCCGGTAAAGGCGAGCGCGATGGTGCGCGCGGTCATTGCGCGGCCTCGCCGGCATCCGAAAGTGGCTCCAGAGCGCGGCGCGCTCTGCGTGCCCGCGCCGCAACGGCGGATCCGGAAATACTCACGTGGACAATTCCCTGTGCCGGATCAGCACGCCGCGGCTGGCGCGAAAGTGCGCCGCCAGATTCTCGGCGAAGTAGACCGAGCGGTGCCGGCCGCCGGTGCAGCCGATCGCCACCGTCAGATAACTGCGATTGTCGCGCACGAAGCACGGCAGCCATTTTTCGATGTAGTCGCGAATGTCCGCGAGCATGCTGCGCGCGTTGGCGTCCGCCTCCAGGAACGCGAACACCGGTGCGTCCTTTCCGGTCAGGGGGCGCAGCTCCGGCTCGTAGTAGGGATTGGGCAGGCAACGCACGTCGAACACCATGTCGGCATCCAGGGGGATGCCGTGCTTGAAGCCGAAGGACTGGAACAACAGCGTCAGCCCGGACTCGCCCAGGTCGAGCAGATCCTTCACCCAGGCCCGCAATGCGTTGGGATTGAGGTCGCTGGTGTCGATGCGATGGCCGAGGTCGCCGATGTCGGCGAGCAGTTCGCGCTCGCGCTCGATGCACTCCGGCAGCGTGCGCTCCTCATGCGCGAGCGGATGCCGGCGGCGGGTCTCAGAGAAGCGTTTGACCAGGGTGTCGATCTTGGCATCGAGGAAAACCAGGTGCAGGTCGATGCCGCGCTGCCGGAGCTGCAGCAGATAACCGGGCAGTTCGGACAGCGTCGCGCCGCTGCGCACATCGATGCTGACGGCTACGCGCTGCTGGCCCTCCTGGGCGAGGAACTGCGTGAGCCCGATCAACAGCTTCGCCGGCAGATTGTCCACGCAGTAGTAGCCGCTGTCTTCCAGGACGTTCAGCGCGATGCTCTTTCCGGATCCGGACAGGCCGCTGATGACGATGAGCCGCATGGCCGCTAGTGTCCTGTTCCGCTAATTCGTGGGACACCTTGCGAACCTTGGAAGGGAGACGTCATATCCATTTTGCAACAATCCATCATCGATCGGAAAACCCGCGAAATCGGCGTCAGGCAAGGCGCG
>JBBPIT010000014.1:0-69232 GCA_038040175.1 Pseudomonadota bacterium
CGCTCGCTCGCCGAGGCGTCGGCGCGCATTCCTCTCGCCGAGTCGCTCGCCTTCGACACGCTGCGCTCCACCCCCATCCGGGTCGCCGCCGGCGCCTCGGACGCCGAGGTCGCCGGCGCCGCGGCGCGCGGCCTTGCCGACAGCCTGAAGGCGCGGCCATGATCTCGGGCCTCGGCAGCGGCGACTTCTCGAACCTGAAGGTGCGGCGCGGCGTGCTGCTCGAGTACGCGAACACGCCGCTGCCGCTCGCCCTCGTGTTCGAGTTCAACCCGGCGGCGATCAGCCGCACGCGCAGCGTCACGGTACGCACCGGCGGCGCGCCCGGCACGCGCGGCGGCTACGATTTTTCCAATGTGCGCGAGGTGGCGCGCGCGTCGCAGGGGGTCAGCGTCAACGCCGAGAGCTTCAGCGTCAAGATCCTGCTCGATGCCACCGACCGTATGAATGCGGGCGATCCCATCGCGGCGCGCCTGGGCGTGCAGCCCGAGCTCGACACGCTGCGCAGCATGGTCGAGCCCAAGAGCCAGACGCCCGACGGCGCACGCACGCTGGCGGCGCTCGGCGAGGGCGACGAACGCGCGTTCGCGCGCCACGAATACGCCTCGGTGCTGCTGTTCGTCTGGGGCGTGCATGTGCTGCCGGTGTTCCTCACCCAGGTGCAGATCGAGGCCAAGGACTATCTGCCCAGCCTGCTACCGTACCGCGCCGAGGCCTCGCTCACGCTGCAGATCATCGAGAGCAACAACCCGTTCTACCAGGCCGAGCTCAAGCGCCAGTTCGCGCTCGCCGGTTCCGCGCTGGGCGCAATCGGCTCTCTGGCGAGCGCGCTGCTCGGCTAGCGAAGGAGGATGACTTGATCACCAAAAGCTCACGTTACGAAAAAGCGGTCCAGTTCCGGACCGAGCCCACCGACCCGCGGCCGTTCCGCGGCATCCGGCCGCGCGCGATCGGGCCGGCGCGCGGCGTGCTCGAGCACAGCCTGCGCGAGGGCGAGCGCCACGACTGGCTCGCGGCGCACTACTACAACGAGCAGCGGCTGTGGTGGCGCATCCTCGACGCCAACCCCGACGTGCTGTACGCCGGCGACCTCGCGCGCCGCGACGCCGCCGACCCGCTGCTCATCCCGCGCCCGGTCGAGCCGGGAACGCGCTAGGAACGCGCGATGCCCGCCATCGGCCCCGCCGCAGGACTGCGCCAGCCGGTCGAGTGCTCGATCATGGTCGACGACGACGAGATCGCGGGCCTCTACCCGTATCTGCGCGAGGCGCAGGTCGCCATGACGCGGCGCGCGGCGACCTCGGCGACGCTCACCTTCGATTCGATCCGGCTGGAGAACGGCCGCTGGAGCGTGCAGGACGCCGGCGTGTTCAAGGCCTGGAGGCGGATCCGGCTCGAGGCGGTGTTCGGCAACCACCGCGAGGAAGTGATGCGCGGCTACATCAAGGAGGTGCGCTGCGAGTACCCGGAAGACATGAGCGCCGCGCGCGTCACGGTGAACGCGCTGGACGAGTCCTTTCTGCTCGACCGCGAGCATGCGCGGCGCAACCTGTCGACCGAGGAAGCGCCGATGAGCGATGGCGACATCGTCGCCGCCATCGCGAGCGAGCACAACCTCGCCGTCTCCGCGGACCCGGGCATCACCAACACCAGCCTCAACCTCGACGGCACCTATATCCGGTTCCTGCGCGACCGCGCCGAGGCGAACGGCTACGAGTACTACGTGCGCGCGGGGACGCTCTACTTCAAGGCGCCGCAGCTCGGTCAGCAGCCGGTGGCGCCGATCCGGGTCTACGCCGGCAGCGTGACCAACTGCCTGCGCTTCGCCGCGAGCTACGACGGGCACAAGCCCGACCAGGTGGCGGTCTCGCGCGCGGCGGAATCCGGCACGCAGAGCGAGCCGCCGCAGGCCTTCACCCCCAACCTGCAGCCGCTGGGCAGCGAGCCGGCGAGCAGCGAGTCGCAAGGCCTGAAGCCGTTCGTGTGGTTGATGCAGGCGCCGGGCGGCGCCACCGCCGCCGAGGCGGAAGCGCGGGCGCAGGCGAAGGCCAACGAGAACTCGTGGAAGGTCAGCGCCGAAGGCGAACTCGACGGCGCGCTCTACGGTCACGTGCTGCTGACCCACGAGGTGGTGCCGGTCGACGGCGCCGGCGACACCTACGGTGGCATCTATTACGTGGATGAAGTGCAGCACCGCTTCTCGCTCGAAGGCTACCGGCAGGTCTTCAAGCTGATGCGCAACGCCACCGGCGAGGGCGGCGTGTTCGGCGCCGGCCTGCCGGGACTGGGTGCGGGGTAAACGACGATGGAAGAAACGGTTGTCCGTCTGGCACGCCAGGTCGCCGAGCGCCGCTACGGCAAGTACCGCGGCTTCGTCAGCAACAACGACGATCCGCAGAAGCGCGCTCGGCTCAAGCTGCGCGTGCCCTCGGTCCTCGGCCAGGAGGAAAGCGACTGGGCGCTGCCCTGCCTGCCGTTCGGGGGCGTCGCCGGCCAGGGCATGTTCATGGTGCCGGAGGCGAACGCGCAGGTCTGGGTCGAATTCGAGGAGGGCGATCTCAACCGCCCAATCTGGGTCGGCACATTCTGGCAGGCGGAGGCGGACGTTCCCGCGGCGGCGGCGATCAGTCCGCCGACCACGCGGCTGCTGCTGACGCCGAAGGGCCACACGCTGCAGTTCGACGACAAGGACAACCAGGAGCAGATCCTGCTGCGCCACCCCAAGGAAGCGACGCTGGTGATCGACAAGGACGGCACGATCGCGCTCACCGACGCGAAGGGCGCGAAGCTGACGCTGGATGCCGCCGGCGAGCGCATCGTGGTCGAGGACTCGAACGGCAACACGCTCACCATGAGCTCGAGCGGCACGGTCGTCGAGGACGCCAACGGCAACAAGATCGAGATGAGCGCCTCGGGCATCAACGTGAAAGGCCAGCAGATCGTCGTCGACGGCAGCCAGGTGATGCTCGGCGGGGCGGGCGGCGAGCCGGTGATCAAGGGCACCAGCTTCCTCGCCCTGTTCGCCACCCACATGCATCCCACTGCCATGGGCCCCTCGGGACCGCCGATCCCCCAGGGCGAGATGAGCAGTCTGTCCAGCAAAGTGATGAGCGCCTAGCGCCATGCCCAGACTCACCGACCCCGGCTATCTCGCCTTTCCGCTGCGCATCGAGGGCGACGGCCCGCAGACCGCGCAGCGGGCGAGGCATGTCGTGCAGCAGATCGAGCAGGTGCTGTTCACCGCCCCGCGCGAGCGGGTTTTCCGGCACGAATTCGGCGCCGGAGTGAAACGCCTGGTGTTCGAGCCGTACAGCGATGCGCTGCGCGAGATGACCCGCAAGCGCCTGAGCGCCGCGCTCACCGAAGTGCTGCTTGGCGAGGTGGACCCGAAGACCCTGGAGATCGAAGTGAGCCCGGGGCAAGACGGCACGCCCGGCGCCGACGGCCGCCTCGAGATCACCGTGAGCTACCGGCTGGCGACGATCAACCAGCAGGAGGAGCACCGCTTCACCGTCGGGGGCGAAAGTGGCTGATCTGGCCGCCCCGACGCTGCAGTTCGATTCGAGCTGCGAGTGCGCCCGGCGCGAGGTCGCGCTGCCGCGCACGCTGCCGGCGATCGGCGACGACTTCGACTGGATGGTGCGCGATTTCGAGGGCTTCACGCGCTTCATGCGGGAAGATCTCGAGGCGCGGGTGCCCGAGCGCAGGCGCTGGACCGCGGCCGACCTGGAGATCGTCCTGGTCGAGGCGTTCGCCGCGGTCCTCGACCAGCTGTCCGACATGCTCGACCGCGTCGCCGCCGAGGCGACGCTCGAGACCGCGCGGCGCCCCGAGAGCGTGCGCCGGCTGCTCGCGCTCATCGGCCACGATGCCCTGCATGAGGCGCACGTCCGCAACCCGGAGATCGAGACCAGCGAGCATCTGGAGCGCCTGTGGGAGCGCGAGCCCGAGCGCATGGAGGAGGCGCGCCGCGCCGGTCCGCGCGCGGTGCACGCCCAGCGGCGCATGGTGAGCCTGGAGGACTACGCGGTGCGGCTCGAGGAGCATCCGCTCGTGAACCGCGCCCGGGCGGCGCTCGCCTGGGGCGGATCCTGGCCGGTGGTGCAGCTCGCTGTGACGCTGGACAACGATCGTTCCCTGGACGCCGACCCCTTCACCGGACTGGATCCTGGCGAGGCGCAGCGGCTGAAAGACAAGGTCGCAAAGTTCCATGCCGAGCGCGGCCTGCCGCCGCTCGAAGAATTCCCTGCGGAAGGGGGCTTCCGCATGCTGCTGCAGTCCTATCTGGAGGCGTACCGCATGCTCGGCCAGGAAGTGAGGCTGCAGGACGCGACCATCGTGGGCATCGAGCTCGCGCTGTCCATCCGCCTGCGCGCGAACTACTTCCAGTCGGAGGTGCGGCGCGAGATCGAACGCGTGCTCGGCCGCGGCCCCGACGGCTTCTTCCGGCCCGGCCGGCTGCGCTTCGGCGAGGACCTGCACAGCGCCGACATCATCCAGGCGGTGATGGGAATCGACGGCGTCGAAACCGTGTGCGTCAACCGCTTCAAGCGCCTGGGCCCGCAGTTCGCCGATGAATCCCAAAGCGGGCGCATCGTGCTGAGCGGTCTGGAAATCGCGGTCTGCGATAACGATCCGCGGAACGAAAAGCGCCACCGCGGCTACTTCAGGCTGAGCCTGCACGCAGGCCGCGCGGGATGAGCGTGCGCGACCTCAGCCGCTGGAACCGCGCCGGGCTGAACCGGCTGCGCTACGTCGACGGCAACGCCGTCACCTACCTCGACGAGCTGCTCTTCGCGCTGCGCGGCAAGCTCAAGGCGAACTTCCCGCCCGGCACGGGATGGCTCAAGGAGCTCGACAAGGCCGAGCAGCTCGGCGAGACGAAAACTGAAACGCAGCAGCGGCTCGCGGACCAGTACGCCGCCGCCCGGCGCGGCATCGCCGGCGTCGACTGGGGCGTGGAGCTGGCGCGCGAGCTGGCGCGGGCGACGCACGTGCTGACGGAGTATCTCGACGTCTACGCGAACGAGGCGACGCTGCGCACCGCGACCCAATGGGACAACGTGCGCCGCCTGGTCGAGATGCTCGACTACCACCCCGCGCCGCCGGCATCCGCCGCGACGACGCTGGTGATACTGGCGAAGCCGGGCAAGCGCGGCCGGGTCGCCAAGGGCTTCGCTGCGAAGCACGTGCCTGCGGAAGGCGGTGCGCCGGTGGTGTTCGAGACCCTCGCCGACCTCGAGATCGACGCCGAGCTGAACGAGCTGCGGCACGAGGGCCACGACCGCTCGCCGGAGAAGATTTCCGGGCTGACGCTGAAGCTCGCCGAGCGGGTCCCGGGCCTGAGGCTGGGCGAGCCTGTGGTGCTCGAGCGCAGCAGCGAGCGGCTCGGCGAGCCGCCGTTCACCCTCGCCCGCATCGTCGCCGGCATCAGCGAGGAGAACGCGCGAACGGTGCTCGCGTTCGACGAGGCGATCGGCGAGGCCGCGGGGTTCACGTACGGCGACACGCTGGTGCACGTCAAGCCGGCAGACCGGCTTGCGCCGCTCGGCCCGATGCAAACCGACGTCACGGCGGCGATGCTCCGCACCACGCTCGTGCTGAAGGAAGAGCCGCGCACGCTGGGCGAGAACGAAGTCGTCTACATCGCCGATGGGCGGGACGCCTATTTCCGCCAGGCCCGGGCGATCCAGGGCAAGCGCGTCACGCTCGACCGGCCGCTCGTGGAAAGCGGCGGGCAGCCGGACGGGCTGCGCCTGGACCAGGCTTATATCTCGCGTGCGCGCCGCGTCGCGGTGGCGAGAGTCGGCGGCCGCAAGATTAAGTCGAGGAGCGGAACCCTGTTCAGCTTCAAGGCCGCCGGCGATCTGAGCGCCGCCGCGACGCCGCCGCTGATCGCCGATTTCGTCATGGTCGACGGCACGCCGCAGCTCACGCAGTTCAAAGTCATCACCGCCAAGTACCAGCCACCGGTTCCCGACGATCCGACGAGCGGCTACACGACTTTCACGGTCGAGGATTCCGGGCGCCGGCTCTCCAACCCGCAGGCGGTCTACCTGCCGGCGGTATCGCGCGAGTGGAAGCTGGACAGTTTCCTGTTCCACGCCTCGGGCGGGCTCGTGCCGCACACGATCGACACAACGCCGCCGAAGAGCACCATCGCGGGGGATCTCGCGGTCATTGTGAGCGGCCGTCAGCTCGCCTGGACTCGGCTTGCGGGCGTCGCCTCGGACCCGGACGCGGGGCGCGCAGCGCTCACGGCCCAGCAGCAATGGCACCGCCGCGCAAGCGGCCGCTTCTACCTCTCGGAGACGCGGATCTACGGCCACTTCACCAAGCAGGTAAGGCCGAACGGCTGGGACCAGAATACCGACGAGGTCAGCGGGCCGGCGCTGCAGCTCGCCGCGCCGCGCCCCGAGTTGCTGGTCGTCGGGCGCAAGCTGTGGATCGAGCAGCGCGAGGGCGACGCGCGCTTGCAGGGGCGCGAAGCGGTGGTGATCGATCTGCCGAAGGGCGGCGGCATCCTGATCGACCCGCCGCTGGAAGCGGAGCCGAGTTTCACGAAAGGCAACACCGTGATCTGCGGCAACGTCGAGACCGCCGGCCACGGCGAGACGCAGAACGAGCGCATTCTCGGCAGCGGCAATGCCGCCGCGCTCAACCAGTCCTTCGTGCTGGCGGTCGCCGGCGTGTCGTTCGTCGCCGACCGCACCCTGCCCGCGGGCGTACGCGCCGACATCGACGTGCGCGTCGACGGCCAGCGCTGGCAGCAAGTGAGTACGCTCGACGATTCCGGCCCGGGCGATACGCACTATGTCGTGCGCATGACCGAGGCGGGCTTCGTGCGCATCGATTTCGGCGACGGCAAGAACGGCCGCAGGCTGCCGACCGGCGTGAACAACGTGCGCTCGCAGCACCGGCTGGGCACCGGCCTCGGCGGCAACCTGCCGGCAGGCAGGCTGGAAAAGCCGGCGCGGCCGCATCCGCTGGTCGACAAGCTGCGCCATCCGCTCGCCGCCTCCGGCGGCGGCGACATGGAAGGCGTCGCGTCCCTCAAGCGCAATGCGCCGGCGAGCACGCTGACCCTCGAGCGCGCCGTGTCCGCCGAGGATTACGGCCACCTCGCGGCGGCGCACGCCGCGGTGTGGCGCGCGCGCGCCTTCGCCCGCCCGGCCGCGCTGAAGAGCGCGCGCATCGAGGTGGTGGTGGTGCCGGCGGGCGGCGCCAATCTCGACGACCGGCTGCGCGCCACGCTCGAAACCTTCCTCGCCACGCATTCCCAGCCGGGCGTCGAAGTCATGGTGAGCGGGTTCGGCCGCGTGTGGCTGCACCTCAAGCTCGTGCTGCGCGTCGTGAGCGCGCAGTACGACCCGAAGCTCGTCAAGGAGCAGGCAGCGGCGCGCCTGATGGAGGCGTTCGCGCTGGAGCGCCGCGATATCGGCGCCCCGCTCTATCTGAGCGACGTCTACGCGGTGGTCGAAGCGATTCCCGGCGTAAGCAACTCGAGTTGCCGCATTTCCCATGAACGTCCGCCGCCCGGCGGCGAGGCGCCTGCGCCCGGCAACCCGGTCCACGAGGCGGGGCAGCGCATCATTCCGGCGCCGCATGAAGTCGTATTCCTCGAGCCGCAGAAGCGCCCCGGCTCGCTGCAGATAGAAGCCGAGGAGTTCGAGCTGTGAGCGCTCCGCTCGAGCCCCGCATCGGGGCGCAGCTCTACGGGCTGCTGCCCGAGGTCTACCGCGAGCGCGACCGGACCGGCGATCTCGCGAAGTACCTCGACTCCTGCGGCGAGCTGCTGGACCGGGTGTATGCGACGCTGCGGCAGCGGCTCGACGATCATTTCCCCGAGACCTGCCAGGAATGGCTGATCCCCTACTTCGCCGAGCTGCTGGACGTGTCGCTGCGCTCGCCCGAGCCGCAGGCACGCCGCGCGGAGGTGGCCAACGCCATCGCCTGGCGCCAGCGCAAGGGCACCGCCGCGGTCACCGAGGAGATCGCGCAGGCGGTCGGCGCCATGGAGGTCGAGCTGCAGGAGGGCTGGCAGCGCGTCGCGCGCACCGCACGCGTCGGCGAGCAATTGCCGGCGGCGACCATGGATCTGCGGCGCCATTCGCGCGCGATGCGCGCGAACCAGCCCGGACTCGACACCCGCAGCACCCGCTTCCCGCGCGAAGCGGAGCCAGTCCTGTGGTTCCAGGCGAATGCCGGCGGCGTGCCCTGCTTTCCGGACAGCTACGAGGACCGTTCGGTGCGGATCGTCGACCTGCGCACGCCCGACTGGCGGCGCGGGCACTTTCACCCGAAGCGCCTGCTGACGTTCGTCCCGCTGCCCGACGGTTTCTTTCCTGTGTCGCAGCGCAGCTTCGACTGGGCCGAGCGCGAGCAGGCCAAGGCCGATGGCCTGCTGGAAGTACGGGAAGAGATCCTGACGCGAGCGGACGGCACCCGGGTATTGCAAAAGATCTTCCACTGCCCGGGCGCGGCTGCGGCGCCGGTTCGCATCCGCGGCGTCATCGAGCTCGACGACGCGGAACCCGCCGGCATGGAGCTGGCTTACCGCTTCGAGGGCTTCTACCTCGCCAACACGCTGCGGGTGAAATTCGGCAGGCTCGAGCTGGAGCGCTGCGCCGCGTTCAAGGTCGTGGTGCACGCGCACGACCAGAAGGCTCCCGTGTTCACCGCCACCGATTGCCTGCTGCGCCACGTGCGCGTGGCGAGCGGGCTGGCGCAGTTCGAGTACTGCACGGTGCTCGGCAAGAACATCTGCGAGGCGGTGCAGGCGATCGACAGCCTGTTCATGTTCAGGCTGCAGCGGCAGGTGGCCGACGCGACCACGCCGCCGTCGAAAGTCGTCTGCCTGCGCAACGTGCGCCTGCCGCAGGAGTTCGTCGACGCCTTAAGCGACGAAGACCGCAAGCACATCCAGAACTACACCACCGAGGTCCCGGTGTTCTTCCGCTTCGGCTTCGGCGCCCCGGGTGCCGGCGTGCTGCACCCGGCGACGCCGGCCTCGATCCAGGCCGGCGCGCAAGACGGCGGCGAGCTGGGCGCTTACCACCATCAGCATCTCAGCCTGCGCAGGGAAGCGGTGCTCGACAAGCTGGGGGAATTCCTGCCGTTCGGCATGGAAGCGGTGCTGATACCGGACGCGCGGCTCTCGTGCGTTCCGCCGAGATGAACGCAGACCAAACGCAAGACGGGGACAACAGATGAAGACGCAAATTTCGCGCTGGAGCGACGAACCGGCAGCACGCCGCTCCGGGATCTACCAGCAGCAGGGCCGGATGATCAGCGACGCCGACCTGAACGAGCTGATGGAGCTGCTCAAGCGGCGCATCGACGACGCCCTCGGCGAAGTCGTGGGCAGCGGGACTCCGATGCGCGCGCGCACGGATGCAGTCCTCCCGCCTGAAAAGCTCCCGGCTGAAGGGCTGGTCGCCGCAGGGACGGTCGCCACCGGGCTGCAGCTGCGGCGGGGCGCCTTGTACGTGGACGGCATCCGCGCGCTCCTGGAACCCGACCCTACCAAGGTGACCGACACCGAGGCCCCGTTTCCTCTCGACAAGCAAGCCGACTTCCCATTGGCATTGTTGGCGCCGACGAGCACCGGCAATCGCGCTATCTACGCCGACGTCTGGGACTGGTCCACCACCGCGCTGCAGGACGAAATATTGCTCGATCCCGGCCTGCGCGGCGCGGACACCTGCACCCGCACGCAGACTCTCGTGCAGGTGAAGTGGTGCGCGGCGCCGGGCGCGACTCCTGCGCCCGAGTGCCTCGATCAGGACAAGAATCCGGCCAAGGGCGATGCGGTGCTGCTGCTAGAGATCCGGCAAGGCGGCAGCGTCCAGGACCCCTGCGACCCTTGCGCCGCGGAGCTCGCGCTCGATACGCGGGTAGGCAATTACCTCTTTCGTCTCGAGGTGCACGACGTAAAGCTGACCGATAACGCTCCGAGCGAGATCACTCTGAAATGGTCGAGCGAGAACGCCGCCGAGCAGCACGCGCGGGCCGACGTACCGGCTGAGTTCCATAGCGGCGACTGGATCTACGAGTTCTACAACGACACGACCGAGAAGCATCTCGGCGTGCACCTGAGCGGATTCGTCCCCGCGCGCGGCCTGCTCAAGGACGGCTGGCCCACCAGCTGGCCGACCGAAGACGCCGATCATGTCGCCGCCGTCTACGACTACGTTCGCCGGTGGGACGGCTACGCGGTTCTGGTAAGGAGCGGCACCACCGGGCCGTGGTCCATCAAGTCAATCTCCAGCGCGCTCCAGGCGAAGGACAAGGGCCGCGGTTTGCAGTCCCAGGCCACGCCGTCGACCCACGGCGATTACAAGCTCGGCAGCGATTTCGTCGTCTATCTCAGCGGACTGGTTCTCACGCTGGCGCTGAACAGCAAGAAGTTCGTCGCCGGAGACTACTGGCTCGCCGCCGTGCGCGAAGACGCCGCGGAGGCAAAGCGGGTCCAGCAAGTCGGCGAGTACGAAATCGGGACAGGGACCAATCCACCCCGCCATTACCGCCCGCTGGGCATCACTCACCACTATCTGGTGCTGGCGCGCCTGAGCGGCACGAACATCCAGCGCGACGACGCCGAGACGCGCAAGCTCAGCTTTCCCCGGCTCACCGATTTTCCGGCCGACCACGTCGGCTACGACCCGGCGCCGAAGGGGCCGCGCTGGGACGATATCACCGATATCACCGGTACCGTCCAGCAGCAGGTGGCGGCGCGGCCGGTGAACGTGCAGAGCGCGATCGATGCGCTCCTGGATGGGCTCGAAAGCTCCGATATACGCTACGAGCTGCCGGCTTGCCCCGGCAACACATTGCGCGCTCTGCTCTGGAGTGGCGCCACGACAGCGCCGCACGAGATCAAAGAGTTGCTGAACAGACTGTTGTGCGCAATCGACTCCAGCACGCTTCCGTATGCGGCCGGCGCCGGGTCCGGCAGCACAGTCAAGGGTGTGCTCGATGAGATCAACGGGGACCTGCCAAAAAAGGTGAACAAGGCCGGCGACACCATGACCGGTGCGCTGGTCATCGAACCGTCCCCGCCGCTTTCACCTGCCACAACGCCATCGCTCGACGTGCGCGGCATCTTGGCCACGCAGACCTTCAGGCTTACGGCCCCGACCGGCACTCCCACCAATGCGGTACTGGCGCTCGCCAATCCAGCTACTGGTCTAGCCACGTGGCTGACAACGTCCCTGACAGCCTGGAATCTGTCGACGAGTGGCAATCTGAGCACCGATCCGGCAAGCGTCACTGGAACGATCACGCTCGGCTCGCCCGCGAGCAAGGCTCTGGTCAACAAGGACGGCAAGATCGGCGTCGGCACCGACGATCCGCAGACCTCGCTGCACATCGTAACGGCGACCGGAGCCGAGGCCGCCGGGTACGGAATGAAGTGGGCGTGGGGGCAGCACATCGCCGATGCCGCGACCCAGATGTGGGGCCTGACGGGAGCCTACGGACGTCTCTTCACCTGGGACAGCGACAGCCTGTTTGTCGGCCTGAAGAACGAGGGAGCCAACAGAAAGGATGCGGTCATCGCCTGGGGTGACGATGCCCAGGATTCGCTGCGCTTCCTGTTCACACCCTCCGGCAATCCTGCGCCGGCGCCGCTGGAGCTCATGCGGATCGCCAGCGACGGCAAGATAGGCGTGGGCACGACCGCCCCCTTGTACCGGCTCCACGCGGTCGCCCCCGGAGGTTTCGGCAGTGAGAACGCGAGCGGAGTTTCCCTGGCGGGCGACGTTCCCATCGTGGCCCAGTCCGACAGCACCGCGATCGGGGTCATGAACGCGCAGGGACGCCCGGCTTTTGCGCTAAACATCGACGGCAACGGCGGGACCGCCGCCACCCGCGGCGTACCGACCTTCTACGACCGGTACGACGGCAACTGGCGCGCCGGCATCTCGCTGAAAAATGGAAACGTCGGCATCGGCAACACCAATCCGCAGGTTCGCCTGGACGTGGCGGGGCAGATCAATGCGAGCGCCGCGGTCTTCTTCAACCGATTGCTCGTATCGGCGTCAGCCAGCAACACGGTCATAAACAATGCATCGACCTGGGTGACGTTGGCGACCCCCGGTGCGACGGTCTCGATCCCGCACGCCACGCCTCTTCGAATCAAGCTCAACCTGACCCGGGTCGACCTCTCCGGCACCTTCCCGACAGTGAGTTTCAGAGCGCTCGTCGGAACTGAGATTCTGCCGCTCGGAACTTTGAGCACGGGCGGTGGCGGCGGGACGCTGAACAATCAAAGCCTCAGTGCCGAAATCGATTTTCCCGCAGGCGCCACGACGGTAACGCTGCAATGGCAGGTGGCCGGTGCATTCGGTGCCAGCGCCACCTCGTTCTTCGCCCGTACGCTGCGAATCGAAATCATGTAGAGGCACCAGCCATGCACCTCATCCGCGACAAGAAAAGCAAGCAGGTCCTGTTCATCGATTACGCCGCGACTGCGGACCCGCAGCCGGGCGCCGCCGTGTATCCGGCGTTCGATCCCGCGACGATGGAAGTGGGGTGGACGGACCAATCCTACATTCCCGCCTTCCACGACATCGACGCGGCGGGCCGTGTCGTGGAGCTCGATCTCGACGAGGCGGCACGGCGGGGCCTGTATCAGCCCGATCCCACTCAGAAACTGGTGGGCGGGAAGCTCGTCGCGAAGAGCGACAAAGAGCTCGTGGCGGAAGGGCTGCTCGACCTGGCGGCGATGAAGGCCCAGGCGATCGAGGCATGCTCGAAGGCGGCGCTGGAGCTGCGCGCGAAGCTCATTCCGGACTACAAGCTGCAAAACGCCGCGCTCGGGGTCTACGATGATGACCGCCTCCCCGCTTACCGGGCGACGATCGAGGCGTTTCGCGCGGAGGTTCATCGGCTCGAGGCCGCGATCGAGAAGGCGAAGACCCTGCAGGACTTGCGGGCGATCACACCGAAGTTTCCCGATTCCATTATCTCTGCGCCTGCCGGTCCGCCGGAAGACAAGCCGCGGCGCAAGAAATAGCCGGCCGATGAAAACCTTCGCGCGCCTCAAGCGCCGCCGCGCCGCGCCGGTGGTTCGCCGCCGCGCCGAGCCGAAGCGCGGCGCGGCGCGCGCGGAGCCGGGGATGCGCGCTTTGCTGAACGAGCCCGCGGCGAAGGCGGACGTTTCGCAGACGGTGGCCACCGGGACCTCCTCCGGCGGCACGGCGCTGCCCGGGAGCGCGCGCCACTATTTCGAGCCGCGCTTCGGCCAGGACCTGGGCCAGGTGCGCGTGCACACCGATGCCGCCGCTGCGGCTTCGGCGCGCTCGCTCGGTGCGCGCGCCTACACCTTCGGCCGCGACATCGCGTTCGGCGCAGGTGAATACGATCCCGACGCGGCGGCCGGGCGGCGGTTGCTGGCCCACGAATTGACGCACGTCGTGCAGCAGGACCGCTCTGAGGAGGGCGTCGTGCGCCGCGCTCCTCAGGCCGAGAAGGCGGACGCAGCGGCGAGCCGGGCGGAGTACCTGGCGAAGGTCGAAGCGGCGATCGCGCAGCTCGGCGACAAGGCGCTCGGCGCCGACACGCTTTCGGACCTGCTGTTCGCGCTGTTCAAGGCGCTGGGAAAGGCAGGCAAGGTGACGTGGCGCGACAGCGCGGGCACGCAGAGCGGCGGCGGCACGATCGACTTCCAGCCGCCGGGCAAAGGCGCGAAGAAGCTCAAGCTGCGCCTGGTGCTCGACGAAGCCGATCCGGCCAAAGAGAAGCGTGAAGGCTTCTTCTCCGCCTCCGAGGGAAAGATCGTGCTGTTCGTGAACCAGAACACGAGCGTCGACGACATCCGCGACACGCTCGTCCACGAAGGGCTGCACCTCGCCGCTCACATCCTGCAGGCGCAGGGCGCCTCCTCGCTCGGCGGTCCAAAGGACGTCGCGGTCAAGGCGCTCCAGGAAGACCTCGGCCTGGCGCAGCCGGTCGAGAGCCTCCGCAAGCACCTTACCGCGCTGAACGGCAAACTGAATCTGCGCCGCGCCGAGCACGGCGACCCGGCGGTCGGCGCGGATACGATCGACAACGCGGCGAAGGAGCTGTGGGAGGAGGCTACCGTGCGAGCGGAGACCTTCTACATCGAGCTCAGCCGCTGGCTCGGCAGCGGCGACAAGAGCGCGCAGCCCTCGCCGAAATATCTCACCGCGAAAATGCTGAAGGAGACCTATCTCAAGACCTTCAGCGTGCTGACCGACGCCGATGTGAGCGGCATGACGAAGGACGAGGAGGAGCTAGTCGCGATGATCAGCACTTACCTGATGTACCAGCAGCGTCTTCTCATCAAGCGCCGCGGCGTCATCAACGCCTATGTGCCGCACCCGCTGGAGCCCAGGCCGATATTTCTCCAAGTGCCGCGGCAGGATCCGCGTCCGGAGATCGGCCCCATGCTGCGCGACGAGGACCTGGCGCCGGACATGCTGAAGCGCATCGAAGAAGACGCTCCGAAGGTCCCCGACTGATGCGCGCATGAAGACCTTCGCCCGCCTCCAGCGCCGCCGCGCCGCTGCGCCGCTGCGCGCTGTTGCGCAGCCGTCTCGCCGCGCATCGGGTGGCGACGCGGTCATGCGCGCCCTGCTGCGTGCGCCGACCGCGGCGCAGCGCTTATGCGCGGACTGCAACGAAGAAGTACAGCGTGCCTCGACCTCGCCGGCAGGCCCAGGCGGGGACGTGTCATCGACCGTGGCCGCCGGGACAGCGTCGGGCGGCGCGCCACTGCCGGGCGCCCTGCGCCACTATTTTGAGCCGCGCTTCGGCCATGACCTGGGCCGCGTTCGCCTGCATACCGACACGGGCGCGTCGAGCTCGGCGCGGGCCTTGAACGCGCGCGCCTACACCTTCGGGCACGACATCGCGTTCGGCGCCGGCGAGTTCGCATCCGACACGATCGCCGGCCGGCGGCTGCTCGCGCACGAGCTTGCGCATGTCGTGCAGCAAGGGACAGCTCAGGCGCTGGAGCAACGGGGAGGCGACGCCCGGGTTCAGCGCAAGCCCGCGGTGAAAGATGACTGCCCCGCCAGGGATCGAGGGGAGGCCAAAGCCTCGGCCAGTTCGCCGTATCGCTTGGTGGAGCGATCCCCGCAACAGGAATGGCTCATTTATGACTTTCGCGTAGGAAGCAGCACGGTCGATCCGGCAATGGGCGATATTGCCGGCCTGGTAGAGAAGATCGTAAACAGCCTCGTCAAAGGCCACTTCATCTACGTCACCGGGCAGGATCCGGTCGAAGTGCTGGGCTACGCGGATTGCCAGGGCGACACCCATGAAAAGCTTCGCGAGGAAAGGGCCGCCAACTTCTGCGCCGCCTATAAGGCCAGCTGGCTGGAAAGCGGCTACTCGGAGGAAGCTTTCAATAAATTCATCCGTTCCTGTCGTGCCGCTCCGGTGGGGCAATACGTCGCCTCGAACGACACGCAGGAAGGCCGGAGCCAGAACCGGGGCGTATTGATCCGCGTACTCCCGCCGTCGGCCAAGGCACCGGGTTCATCGCTCCCCTACGACGACAAGTACGGGCCCACCGACGCCAACTGCGCGACGTACAAGGCGACGAAACAGTTCCTGAACGGCGCCTACGCGAACAACTCGTATTGCGCATGCACGCATACGCCCGACGAGCCGCACAACAACTGCGTCCGCAGCTGCCTGCAGAGCAAATTGTGGTCGTTCCTGGCCTCGAACGCAGAGGACTTGCGATCCGGCCGGTTCATCTGGTGCCCGACCATCTGGAGGCACCACAAGGAGTGCTATCAGGAATGCGGCTGCGACAACGGCTTCATCGAGCTCATCGGATTCTATCCCGTGTGCGAAGTAGCGCTGCCGTGCGTGGTCAATGGCCTGGGGATCGCCGCGTTTAACCGCTGCATGGAGCCCGGAGGAAAGGGCAAGTGAAAACCTTCGCCCGCATCCCGCGCCGTCGCGCAGCGGCGCCGATTCGCGCCGCCGCGCACGTGTATCGGACGCCGTCGTCGCGCGCCGACAATGGGCTGCGCGCGCTGCTGCGCGCCCCGCCCGCGGCGCAGCGCCTGTGCGCGGGCTGCAACGAAGAGCTGCAGCGCGTGCCGGCCACGTCAGCACGAGCGAGCGGCGACGTGTCGTCCGTCGTGGCTGCGGGAACCGCGTCGGGCGGCACGCCGTTGCCGACGCCGTCGCGACAACACTTCGAGCCGCGCTTCGGGCACGACTTCGGTCAAGTGCGCGTGCATACGGATGCGAAGGCGGCGGAGTCGGCGCGTGCGGTGAATGCATTAGCGTACACGATGGGGCAGGATGTGGTGTTTGGCGCCGGTGGGTACGCGCCCGGCACAACCGCAGGGGACCGCTTGCTGGCGCATGAATTGACGCACGTCGTCCAGCAAACCGGGGCGATTCAACGCCAGCCGGCGGCCGAGATGGCGCCGTCCCTCCGACCGCTCGTGGAGATTCGGCTGGAGGCATGGAAGAGGGCCGCTGAAACAGGCGTCGAGAACTTCGCCGACGCCGAGCTGAGTCGCCAGATCGAGGAGTCGCAGAGCTTCGACACCGGGGGCTTTCTCACCGCCTTGGTCGGGAACGTGATCTGGGCCGCCGCGTGCTTCACCCCCGTCGGACTTGCCGGAACTGCATTCGTGATATCGCTCGGGGGGATCGCCGTCGGGGTTAGGGGAACTCTCCCGGAGTCTAACGAGCCCAGCCAGCTCATGCAGATCAAAAGGGGGATGCAGCGCCAGCTCGACGAGGTGCACCGCCAGGCGCTCGCCCAGGTCGCTCCCTGGACTGACGTGATCGTCGCTCTCGTGCGCGATATCGATATCGACCAGGCGCTCGAGAGGTTGATGCTCAGCTACTTCCGGAAGCAGTTCTTGACGCGTGACTCGAACGGCTTTTACACCGAGGTCGCAGAGGAGGAAGTCCGTTGGAAGTACGAGAGCCAAGCGACGATCACCCTGCGCCGATATGTGAACCAGGTCGCCGCGATCGGACGGCTCTACAAGCTGATCAGGATCGAAGGCGGGGGTCTGGCGATCGCGCAGCCGCATGGGGGCCCCGGTCGCCCGGGGCCGGCGGACCCGTTCGGCACGTGGAGTTTCATACGATGGGTCGGCCAACAAATGACGAAGCAAGCCCTGCTCCATGCGGCGGCGCAGGGCTGGCAGGTGCCTACCGTCAAACCGGAACGCGTGTGGCATATCCCAGAGCCAAGCGGAAATTAGAACTAACGCCTGCAAAGGGATGAGCCAGTACTTCGAGTTGACGGAAGGACGGGCGAAGATTCTGGCGCCCGGCAAGGAGAAGAAGAGCTGATGTCCGCGGTCGCCGAAAAGCAGGTCAAGACTACCGGGACAGCGCGGCGCACGTTCACGCGCCCGGTCGTCGCGGTTGCATGGTCGAGCGCGCCGGCCGCCGAACGCGGCGTGATGCGGGCGATCGTCGGCAACCATTGCCCCGATCGGTCTATTTCCGGCGTCGCGATCCGGCGCGCCTGCGCGCAGTGCACGGACGAGCTGGACGCCGCGCAGCCGGCGGCCCAGGCGCAGCGCGCGATCACGGTCGGGCCGGAAGACGACGAATACGAGCGCGAGGCGGATGCGATGGCGGAGGCCGTCATGCGCCTGCCCGGCGAAGAGGAGGAGCTGCCGGAGCAGGACGGCGTGGAGACGGTCCAGCGCAGCGACTGCGCCGCGGACTCCTTGGAGCCGCAAGCGCCTGCCGCACCGGATACGTCTGCTGCGGCCGGTCCTGCAACTCAGCCGCCCGTTGCACAGCGCGCGTGCGCCGAATGCACGGACGAGCTGCAGCGCGAGCCGCTCGAGGGCGAGGAGCAGGAAGAGGAGCGGGTGCAGCGCGAGATGGAGGCGCCGGGCTTCGGCGGCGGCGACGAGGACGACGAGGGCGAGGTGCGCCGCTTCCTCGCGCCGCGGCCGCAGATGACGATCACGGTAGGGCCGGCCGACGACGAGTTCGAGCGCGAGGCCGACGCCGTGGCCGAGCGCGTGATGCGCGCCCCCACGCCCGGGGACGAAACGCCGGAAGAGGAACAGACGCCCTCGCTGCAGCGCCGCGGCATCGGCCGCGAGGGCGGTCGCGTCGAGGACGGGCAGCTCGCGGCGCGCCTCAATGCGCCGGGGGGCGGCCGGCCGCTGCCCGAGGCGCTGCGCTCGTTCATGGAGCCGCGCCTGCCGTACGATTTCTCCGACGTGCGCGTGCACGACAGCGCCGAGGACCGGCAGGACGCGGCGCGGCTCAACGCGCGCGCTTTCACCTACGGCCGGCACATCTGGATCGGCCCGGGCGAGAGCGCCGACAACCCGCGCCTCATGGCGCACGAGCTGACGCACGTCGTGCAGCAGGGCGCCGCGCGCCGCGCGGTGCAGCGGGACGAAGCGGACGAGGCGCAGGAGCCCGGCTTCCTCGCGCGGCTCGCCATGGAAGTGCTGGAGCGGTTTGCGCCCGCCCTTGTGCCGGTCGTGCGGCGCGGACCGGTCGAGTGGCTCAAGGACCGGCTGACCGGCGCCTTCAACAGCCTGGTCGGCGGCCTCAACCGTCTGAACCCGGCGGCGGCGGTGGAGCAGCTGAGCGGCCTGTTCGACGCGCTGATCGCGCGCGCCGAGCCGATCGTCACTGCGCTGCGCGCCGGCGATTGCGGGCCGCTCTTCCAGGCGATCGACGAGCTCAAGACCTTCGTCAGCGACCTGGCCACCTCGGCCTGGGACGGCCTGGTGGACTTCGTGCGCCCCGTGGGCAAGTTCTTCACCGACCTGTGGAGCGGCTACGGCGCGCCGGCGGTGGAATGGCTGCAGGAGGTGGCGGGCGACGCCTGGAACGGCATTCGCGAGTTCGGCATGTGGGTCTGGAGCCTCACCGAGCCGATGCGCAGGGATTACATCATGGCCTGGAACTACCTGAAGGAGCTGCTGTTCGGCCCGGAGGAGGAGTCGAGCGGCAACGACAGCGGTGGGTTCGTCGCCTGGCTGCAGGAAAAGGCGCTCCAGGCATGGGACGCGATCAAGCAGGAGACGCAGCCGGTCTGGCAGCCGATCGTGGCGGCGGCCGAGGAGATCCGCGCGCTGATCCCGCCCGCGTTCGTGCGCCGCCTGGGCGAGCAGTTCCGGCAGCTGAGCGCGAACATCAACGCGGCGGGCCAGCAGATGAGCGGCGGCGACGACGTCGCGGAGAACCGCACCGCGCTCGCCGCGGCGCTGCCGAGCGTGCAGCAAGTGATCGCGAGCGTGCGCGAGATCATCGTCGGCGCGCGCGCATGGCTGCTGGAGAAAGTCACCGCCGTGAGCGGCGCGCTGTCGGCGCTGATCGCGCGCCTGCGCGGCCACGCCCTGCTGCGGCCGCTCGCCGGCCTGCTCGGCTGGCTCGACGGCGCCGCCGCCCGGCTCGCCGCCTGGGCGCGCGACAAGGTGACCGCCCTTTTCGGCTGGGTGTTGCGCGCCTTCGACTTCCTTTCGCCTTTCGTGCAGCGCCTGGTCGCGGTGGTGCGCAACGTCATTACCGTGGCGGGCGATCTCATGCAGCTGCCGTCGTTGATCCTGAATGCGGTGTGGAACCTCATCCCGGCCTGCATCCGCGATCCGATCAAGGACTTCATCATCAACCAGATCCTGCGGCGCATCCCGGTTTTCAGCACGCTGCTCGAGCTGCCGGACATCTGGGCGCGCGTCGAGGCGACCGCGCTGCGCATCCTGCGCCAGGTGTTCGTCGACGGCAATCTCGCGGGCGCGGCGTGGACCTACTTCAGCGCGATTCTCGAGGTGCTCGGCATCCCGCCGCAGCTGGTGGTCGGCATCCTCGCGAAGGCCGCGAGCGCGATCGGCGACATCCTCGCGAACCCGGTCGGCTTCCTGCTCAACCTGCTCTCGGCGATCAAGGAAGGATTCATCCGTTTCTTCGGCAACATCGGCACGCACCTGCTGGGCGGCGTCACCGGCTGGCTGTTCGGGCACCTGACCCGCGCCGGCATCCAGCCGCCGCAGGATTTCAGCCTGCGCTCGATCCTCGGGTTCGTGCTGCAGGTCCTCGACATCACGGTGGACCGGGTGTTCGAGCGGCTCGCCCTGAAGCTCGATCCGGTCATCGTGCAGCGTCTGCGCGCCGCGCTCGAGTTCGCCACCGGCGCCTGGCGCTTCGTCGCGATCCTGATCGAGGAGGGCCCGGCAGGCCTGTGGCGCGAGATCCAGGAGCAGCTCGGCAGCCTTTGGAACCGCGTGCTCGACGCCGTGATCGGCTGGCTCACCCGCACCATCATCACCCGTGTGAGCGCGCGCCTGCTCACGATGCTCGATCCCACCGGCGTCATGGCCGTGATCAACTCGCTGCTTGCGCTCTATCGCGCGATCGAGTCGGCGGTCGAGTATCTGCGCGAGATGCTCATGATCGTCGACCGCGTGCTGGACGGCATCAACGGCATCGCGACCGGCGCGATCGACATCGCCGCCGGCTTCCTCGAGACGGCGCTTGCGAGCGGCATCCCGGTGGCGATCGGCTTTCTCGCCAACCAGATCGGGTTGAGCGACTTCGGCGAGCGCATCCAGGAAATGGTCGAAGGGGTGCGCGAGATGGTCGACCGGGCCATCGACTGGCTGATCGACCGCGCCATCGCCGGCGGCCAGGCGCTCATCAACATGCTGCGCCGGGGCGTGGCGGCGATCCGGAACTGGTGGGCCGCGCGCAAGCAGTTTACGAGCGAGGAAGGCGAGGCCCATACGCTGTATTTCGAAGGCAGCGGGTCTGGCGCGCGCCTCATGATCGCGAGCGATCCGCAGAACTACCGCGATTTCATCGCCGGCGTCGACGTGCCGCCGGCGAAAGAAGCCGCCAAGACCGAGGCGATGCAGATCGCCACTGAACTCGACCAGGCCGTTGCGCGTGCGGGCAGCGCCCCCGCCACCGGCGCGGCGGCAACCCCGGCGGCGGGCGCAGGCGCAACCGAGGACGATCCCGCAGCCGAGATCAATGCCCTGCTCGATCGGCTGAGCGCGGCGACGGCGCGCTTCATTCCCCGCGGCAGCGGCGCCTCCTCCGAGCCGGTGTACGGCCCGATCGCGAACGGCTTCGGCAGCTCGGTGCGCGTCGAGCGTCTCACCTCCGACCACCCGGAGGGCGGCAGGCCGAGCGTGGAAGGCGGACATTGGGAAGCCCTGAGGAGACGCCAGCAGGGCGGTGGGACGTACTACGTGCGCGGCCACCTGCTGAACGACAATCTCGGCGGACCGGGATCGAGCTGGACGAATCTCACGCCGCTCACCCAGTCGGCGAACAACCGCGCGGCCGATTCCATGCTGCACGGCTTCGAGACGCCGGTGAAGAACGCCGTGGCGGCGGGCAAGCGCGTCAACTTCTACGTCAGCGCGAGCTACAGCCGCACGCATCCTCTGGCAGGTCAAATCCCGGCGTTGCAGGCGAGCCCGAATACCAAGGACCAGGTGATCGCGAGCATCATACGGGCGGAGCAGTATGTCCCGGTGACGCTGGAGATGGAGTCGAAGGAAGTCCTGGTGAGCGGCGAGGAGCGTGACGTGGTGGCCGCGCATACCGTGGACAATCGCATCGAGGACGCGGACGAGGAGGACTATCAGCTTACGCCCCAGCGGAGCGTGCGCGTCTACATCAACGAAATGTCGCCCGACGAGCTGCAGGACCTCGATGGCGTGACAGATGAAATGGCGCAGCGTATCGCCGGCGGCGCACCGTACCGCACCAGCGCGCAGGTGCGCACCGCCGGGAATATGACCGAATCGCAGTGGCAGACCGCGATGAACACGTCGGGCTTTCACGTGCGCATTTACCGATTGACCTGAAGGAGAGGAAATCGTGACCGACTTTTTTCTGAGAATCGAACCCGACGCCGAGGCGGCCCGGCTCACGCCCGACATGATCGAGCAGGCGCTGCGTACGCACGGACTGATGCCGCGGCATGCCATGCAGGTTGGCGCGGGCTGGCTGGTGCATGCGCGCAGGACGGACCACGCTGCAAAAGGCGCTCTGCCTTTTCCCGAAGGCTGGCGCGTGATCGAGGAGGGGCCCGTGCTCGCGCACGCCTCCTGGCCTGCCGCAAACGAGGTGCGCGCGGTGGGCGAGGTCTTTACCTACGCCCTGCTCTTGTGGCCCGCAGTGGTCGGACTGTTCGTGCTGCAATCGCAGGGTTGGCAGCTTGCGCTGAAGATCGTGCTTGCCGTATGGCTGGGGCTGTTTCATCTTGTCGCCTATCGCGGCGCGGGCGGGCGCTTTCTGGGCAATAGCATGCTCATGCTCAGCGCCTGCGTCGCGGCGTTCTGGTGGTCGCACCCGGGAGCGTGGATGTATCCGTGGCTGCTTGTGATCGTGATCGGCCTGTACGCGGCGGTGCGCGGCTCCCTGAAGGGTGGCCCGCGAGTTCGTGATGGTACGAAACAACCTGTGCAGTCGCCGCGGCGAGAAACATAGGCGTCTCAATGATGGAGGCTGCGGCCGACGTGTATTCGATTGCTCCGGAGGGATGGATGAGAAGTGGGCTGTCCTGGCTACGATTAGTGCATGTCCCAGCGAGAACATCAAAATCTGGGCGGAGCTGGCGATACCAGGACGGATCGGCTCGCACGAGCCCCTGCGTGATGGCGCTCAGTGGGTCGCGTTCTCTTCCACAGCTTAGCGGCTGGTCCTGCAATGAGAGCGGCAGGGACTGGCGATGACTGACGAAGAGGGTAGCAATGTCTGATCTGAGCAACATTCCGTGGGGGGAATTCCCGCGGCGGGCGGCGCCGGATGATCTTGTGGCGCCGCATTTCAAGTTCCATGAACTGACAAAGTCGGAGCAGGCCTCGCGGCTCGGCATCGACAACACGTTCGCCGCGGCGCGGGAGGCGCGTGCGGCGGTGTTTTTATGCCGCAACGTGCTCGAGCCGGTGCGGGAGCGCTTCGGTTCGTTCAGTCCCAACAGCGTGTTCCGATGCCAGGACCTCGAGCGCGCGCTCAAGAAAAAGCGCAGTGACTGGGTCAGCAAGAGCCAGCACACGCTCGGTCAGGCATGCGACATCGAAGTGCCGGGATTGCCCAACGTCGAGCTTGCGCAGTGGGTGATCGACAATCTCGAATTCGACCAGGTGATTCTCGAGTGCTACAACCCGAAAGAGGGCGTCAACTCCGGCTGGGTTCACGTGTCGCGGCTGCCGCCTGAACAGGGCACCAACCGCCGTCAGGTTCTCAGTTACGTCTGGAATCGACGCGAAGGAGGCTATGTTTATGTGGAGGGCCTGCATGAGGCGGCGTAGACGTGACCCGATGCAAGCGTTCGAACCGCTCAACGTTCGACCCAGGACATGCCTTTAAGATATATGGCGTGAAAGCTGGCATCGCGGTCAACTGGACGCCCGAGCGGTTTGCATATGGGATAAGATCGGCATGAAAGACGCCGCGGGCGGCCACGTGCGCAACTTCAAGGGGATTGCCTACGCGGGCGAGAACGTTGCCGCAGAACGGTTGGCCGCCAAGTCCAGGGCACACTTGGACGGCGGAAACCTGAGACGGGCGCGCTCTCGCGGTATGGCGGCAACGTCGAATCGCTGATCGGCTTCGAGGCGGTGGACAAAGGCGCACATCCAGAAAGAGGAGATTCCAATGAACGAGGCCGGTGTGGTGGTGACCTTTTCCCAAGTTTTCGTTCCGCTGAGCATGGCGTTGGGATTGTCGCTGATGGTGGAGCGCGTTCTTGAATTCCTGAAGAACGTATTCGAGCGGGTGCTCGGTCCGCGCGGCGGGCAGCAGGCGGTCGACGCCGCCGGGGCGCAGGAACAAGCCGAAACGGTCATTAAGACTTATGAGGTGGCCGCGGAAGAGAATGCCGCCGAGCAGCGCGCCGAGAGCGCGGTGCAGAAGCTCCAGGACCTGGATGCGGCACCGGGAAACGCAGCGGCCGGCGCCGGCGCGCCTCAGACGCCAGGCGCGGGTGAAGGGAAAAAACGGCAAGCGCTGCAAGCCGAGATTGCGTCCGCAGCAGCGGTCTGCGAAATCGAGGAACGTGTTCCACAGGCCACCGTTCTAGTGCAACCGGCGACCGATCCCGATCTCGGCTGGTGCATGAGGGGCTTCACGCTGCAACTGCTCGGTTTCGCGACCGGGATCGTCCTCGCGCACTACTTTCATCTGCAGCTATTCGGCGCGATGAGCAAGGCAGCGCTCGGATTGCAGACGATCGGTGTGTCGACCGATTACCTGTTAACCGGGTTGCTGATCGGCGGCGGCAGCGGACCGATACACGAACTCATCCGCTTCATTTCGGAGCGAAAAGTCGCGGTCGAGTCCAAGCCGGTCGAGCGTGCCGAGGCGCCTCCGTCGCTCCCGAGTGAGCTTCCCCAAGTCCAGGCGCTTAAGGCGCCTGTCCCGGAACTGGATCTTGCCGAGTGGCAGGACATTTCTTACGAAGGCGGAGTGGACCGAGAGAAGCTCGAGAGCGTGCACAAGAGGCAGGCCAATCCCGACCTGATCGTCTATCACCACACCGCGATGAACCGCTCGAGCAGGTTCGAGGACGTGGTGAAGGTCATTCACGACCGCGATTGGCTGACCGGATATCACTGTGTGATCACCGAAGAGGGCGCCATTCACTGGTTCTGTCGATGGGACCGATCGGGCAATCACGCCGTCGGCTATAACCGCAGGTCGCTCGGCATTGCGTTCAACGGAAACTTCGAGCCCGACCGCAAGGTCCCGTTCTCGAACCCGGATGGGCGCTACGGACCGCCGGTCCCTGCCCAGGCGCAGCTTGAATCGGGGGCGCGAGTGATCGCGTTGTGGGCGCTGGTCTACGGCATCGCGCCGGATTTCGACAACTCGATCATTCCGCACAGCAAGATTTCAACCAAGACATGCCCGGGCTCGAATTTTCCGCGCGATCGGCTGCACGCGCTTATCACCCGCTATTGCGGATTGTGGCAAGGTTCGCCGGGCGTGATGCGCCGGATCGAAGCCTGCCGGCAAAAACTCTACGTGAACGTGTGAACGGAGGTGACAATGGAACAGGCAATGGAAGGACTCACCCGTGCCACGGCGCTTTTCACGCTGGTGCTTGCGCTTTCGTTCATCGTCGAACGCCTGCTCGAACTGCTCAAGACCGTGTACGACGTGCTCGACAGCCGACTCGACTGCCATCGATTCTGGACACGGCGGGCGATTCTGCTGCGGGATCGCCTGGTGAACGAACTGCACATTCTGGAGTATGCAAGTCCGCGCCTGATCGCTTCCGCGCTCGCCCGTTTCAGCGGCGCAATACTGGGCGAGCAGAGCGGATCTAACGCTACGGTGCCGGTCATCTCCGGCGACCTGGTTCGGGTCATGGGAATCAAGGTGGGGGCCCGGCTGCTGGCGATCGCCGTCGGTGTCGGATTGGCGATTATTTTCTCGATCGACATGGTTGAAGTGGTCGCAAGCCTGGTGGACCCGAAAGGCAGCGTTAAGGGGGAATTGCCGCCGGGGCTGCGGATTTTCATCACCGGGGTATTCCTCGGGCTGGGCAGCGGACCGGTGCACAAGTTCATCGTATTGATCGAACGGCGCCGCGCAGAATCGCATAAGAAGGAGGAATCGTGATGTTTGACTTGGCCATTGCAGGCGGGCTGGTGATTGCCACGATCGTCGTGTTTCTGCTCAATCGTTCCGGGGTGCTTCCGACCAAGGCACTGCCTTTCGTGGCCGCCGCAATCTTCGGCGCGGTAGGTTGGTCGATCTTCCGGGAAAAGCGCAGGGCAGAGGCTCTGAAAGAGCTGGATCGCAAGCGCGACGAGTATAAAGAACAGGACAAAGTGCTGGAGAAAAAGCGCCAGGAGTTGGACATCTCGGAGCGTGACTATCAGGTTCTGAAGAGCCAGAAGGAAGCCGAGATCCAGAATAGCAAGAAGGAAGTGCTCATCCTGGAAACGGAAGCAGAAAAAGATCGGAAAAAACGGGAACAGGAGATCAAGCGCATCAGCGAACTGCAGGGAAGCGAGCTGGACGGGGAATTCGATCGGGTCATGCGGGAAATGAACGCGGGAGGGCGATCGTGAAAAAACTATCGCGTTGCGTCATCGGCGGCGTGCTTGCAGTGCTGTTGGTCGGATCCGCGTGGGCGGAAGATTGCACCATCACAGAGGATCGGGACGCGGGGGTCATCGTGATCCGGACCGCGGCGGGCCGCGACTACCGGGCACTGACCGACGAGGGCAAGCGGAAAATTATTCAGCAGGCGGTCGATCTCAAGGCCGCGAACACCGAACTGCAGCAGGCAAAGGCCGAACTGGAGGAGTTGAAAAAGCAGGTCGCCGCATACGAGCAGCTGCACAAAGGCGGCGACAGCCTGATTGCAAAGCAGAAGGAGTACATCGGCGATCTCGAGCAGAGCCTGAGCGGATACCGTGCGCTCGCGGATGACTACCGGAAACTGACCCGAGGTCCTGGAACGTTGACGCTCGAGGTGGGAATCGGGGCCACCGGTGGGGATACCAAGCCGGCGCTGCTGGTCGGCGCGGGAATCCGGAGACTGCGTGTGTGGGGTTTCTTTCAGGAGAGCAATTCCGGTGCTCTGGTTGGAATCCAGTTCCCCATATTCTGAACAGAGGAGATTCACCAGCCAGCCGCTCCGGGTGATGGCCTGCAAGCACACAGGAATGCGAGTCGATCATGACTACTGAGCGAATCGTGGACTTTGCCGCCGGTGACGGGTTTCGCTGCAACCTGATTCACGTGCAGGGCGATCGCGCGCCGAGCAAAGGGCCGGTGATTCTGGTTCACGGGGCGGGCGTGCGCGCCAACATATTTCGCGCGCGAGTCAGGACCACCCTGGTGGATTTCCTGATCGATCACGGCTACGACGTGTGGCTGGAGAACTGGCGCGCCAGCATCGACTTGCCGCCCAACCGCTGGACGCTCGATCAGGCGGCGCTGTATGACCACCCCGAAGCGGTAAAAAAGGTGATGGCGGAGACCGGCGCGACAGAGCTCAAGGCGGTCATCCACTGCCAGGGCTCGACCAGCTTCATGATGAGCGCGGTGGCCGGGCTCGTGCCGCAAGTCAAGACCATCGTCAGCAACGCGGTGGCACTGCACCCGGTCGTGCCCTGGATTTCCGAGCTGAAAGGAATGGTGGCGGTGCCCGTTGTGTCCGGCCTCACGGACTTCCTAAACCCGCAGTGGGGGCTGCACGCAGAAGGCGTGGTCCCCAAGCTGATCAAGGGTCTGGTGGCGCTGACCCACCACGAGTGTGACAACCCGGTGTGCAAACAGGCGAGCTTTACCTACGGCACCGGCTTCCCCGTGCTGTGGCGGCACGAGAACCTGAACGACGAGACCCATGAGTGGATCAAGCAGGAATTTGCGCATGTGCCGATGCGCTTCTTCCGGCAGATGGCGCGTTGCTTGCGCAAGGGCCACCTGGTCTCGGTGGAAGGTTATCCGCAGCTCCCGGCGGATTTCGTGGCGCAACCGCCGCGCACTGACGCGCGTTTCGCCTTCATGGCGGGTGAGCAGAACGTCTGCTTTCTCGCCGAAAGCCAGGAGCGTACCTTCGACTTCTTCCAGCAGCAGCGCAAGGACTATCACTCGTTGCACGTGCTGCCGGGCTACGGCCACCTGGATGTATTCATCGGCAAGAACGCGGCCAATGACGTTTTTCCCATCATCCTGGAAGAGCTGGATAAACCGCACTGAGGAGGGCAGCGATGGGCAGACCGAAACGAATCGATGAGCAGGCAGGACGGCATGCTCTGGTGGACGGCATTGCGTTCCAGCTACCGGTTCGCTCAGAGCAAACGCCGGCGCTGATGGCGGCGTTCAGCATCAACCCAGACAAGGCCAAGGCTTTGCTGCCGGGAAACGAAGTGCATCCCCTACGCGTGTGGACCAAAGGATTGCTGGTCGTGACCGTGGTGAACTATGTCATCACCAACATCGGCAAGTACATCGAATTCAGCATCGCGATTGCCTGTACCCACGGCAGCCGGCCGGCACCGCGCCTGCTGCCGGCTTTATTTGCGAAGACGTTCGGTGCTGGCCAGTACGTGTACGACCTGCCGGTCAGCACGGAGATCTCGGTCAAAGGAGGCAAGGGCATCTGGGGCATGCCAAAGCACCAGGCCAATCTCGACTTTGTAGTCGCGGATCGTTGGGTCAGTAGTCAGTACGACCTGGACGGGCAACTGGTAATGCGAATAGATGTCGAGCGCCCGAAGCGTGCCTGGCTGCCTGTTAGCATGGCAGGGACCAATTACTGCGCGTTTCGCGGGATGCTCATGGCGTCGTACATTCACTTCAAGGGCAAGCTCGGCTTTCATCTGATGAAGCCGGGTTCGGCTCGGCTCGTGATCGGCAATCATCCGCGCATTGCAGCGCTCAAAGATCTCGAAATCAGCGAGCGGCCGTTGTTTGCCGGCTATTTTCCTGACACCCACGGTGTGCTCGACGACCACTTCGACTGCTGGTTCCTGAGCGAAGCGCAGCCGCCAAAGACGCCGACGGAAGGTATGGAAAGCGTCATCAACCTCGGACAGAGCCAAGAATGGCTGGCCCCGCCGAAACGTCAAGACTGAACGGAGGGGGAAGGCACCTATGAAGACCAGATTGCTCACGCTCAACCACGCCTTACTTTTTCTGTGCGCGTCGATGTACTTGGGTACGGGGTGGTCGCTGATCCTGTTTTCGTTTCCAATTGCGCCCCAGCTTACGCCGGACACCTACTATCTGCAGTTTGTGCCGCAAGTGACGGCCGCCACGGAGTTCTTTCGATATATGACGATCGTGATGATGGTTTGCGCGGCGATCATGATATGGTCGGAGTGGAGGACGGCTCAGCGCTGGGTACCCATCGTAGTGATGATTGCGATCCTCGCCGTCACCGGCCTGACCATATGGGTAATATTTCCGTTCAATGACGAGATGGCCGGCCGCATCGCCGATGCTGACCGTCTGCGGGTTGTGCTCGAAAGCTGGATGACTCTCAACAAAGTGCGGGTGAGCATCTGGACCGTGCAGTGGGCCTGCATGATGTACTGGTTTTACCATTGGTCCGTGCGAGGCCGGGAGGCAAAATGAGCCTGGAGAAGCTGCTGAACCGCGTGCTGATCATGATCAGCATACTCACCGTGCTGAGCGGACTGACGCAGATGTTCTTTCCGGGGCTGGTTCTGCGCATCATGTCCGCTGAGCTCACGCCGACCACCACGCACTTCTTCGCCACCGTCGGTATGTTCATGGTGGGCTTCGGCGGCGTGTTTCTCCAATCGCTGCTGAGCGGCAAGCCGGACCCGGTGGTGGCATTCTGGGCTTCGATGCAGAAGTTCGGCGCCGCGGTGATGGTCGGGCTGGGCGTGATGCACGGCCTGTTCTCCTGGCTTGCCCTGGGCGTGGCGGGCTTCGATCTGCTTTCCGGGCTGCTGGCGATCCTGTACTGGCGCAAGATCTCGGCGGCTCAGAGCTGATGGCGCGGTCGACGCGGGTTCTATTCTGGGGCTACGCGCTCATGCTGCTGGTCGTGGGCGCAAGCGGGGTTTTCATCGCCGAGTGGGAGCTGAGTCGCATCTTCGGTGTGCGGCTCGATGACATGGACAAGCTGGCGCGGGCCACGATTCTCAATCAGTACCGCTTCCTCAAGAGTGTCGAGTTCGCCTTCGGCCTGTTCTCGCTGCTGTGCCGCGACGAGATCTTCCGTCTGCCCAAGTTGAACCGGATCTTTCTGATTGGTGTGTTCGGCGGGGTCGCGGCGCGGCTGCTCTCCATCATGCTCGATGGCATGCCGCACTGGGCCTTCTTGGTTTTCCTGGCGCTGGAGCTGGCCACCGGCGTGCTGGTACTGATCGAGTCCAGGAAGACACTGGCGCCATCATGAACAGCTCAGTTCAACCGATTTCTTTGGCGGCCGACCCGGCCGCAACCCCGCGGCGGTCTCTCATATTGGCTGGCGGCGGCATGCGGGTGGCCTACCAGGCCGGCGTGCTCAAGGCGCTGCAAGAGGCCGGGCTCAGCTTCTTCCACGGCGACGGCACTTCCGGCGGCACCATGAATCTGGCTATGCTGCTGTCGGGCCTCACGCCCGACGAGATGTGCCAGCGCTGGCGCACCCTGAAGGTGCAGGACTTCGCGTCCCTGCTGCCGTTGCGCGACTACCTCAAGGGCTTGCGCGCGCCGGCATTGGGCGACGCGGACGGCATCGTTCGGAAAGTGTTCCCGCATCTTGGCATCGACCCGGCGCGCATCCGCACGGCGCAAGGCATGGCGGGCACTTTCAACGTGTGCAACTACACTCGAAAGACCAACGAGGCAATCCCGCACACGAACATCGACCTAGAGCTGCTTGTGGCGGGAATCTCATTACCGATCTTCATGCCGCCGGTACGCAGGGGCGAGTCGCTGTACTTGGACTCCGTGTGGATTAAAGATGCCAACCTGAGCGAAGCCGTGAAGCGCGGCGCCGAGGAATTGTGGCTGGTCTGGTGCATCGGCAACACCGCTGCGTACCGCAATGGCCCTTTTAACCAGTACGTGCATATGATCGAGATCAGCGCGGCTGGGTCACTAAATCAGGAGCTTGACTGGATATGCGATCTGAATGCACGCATCGCGCGGGGCGATTCACCCTATGGACAGACGCAGGCCATTCGCCTCCACGTCATCAAGCCCGAATATCCGTTACCGCTCGACCCGGACTTTTACGCCGGGCGCATCGATGCCGCCACGCTGATCGACATGGGCTACGCCGACACCACGCGCTACCTGGCTTCGATTCGAACAGAAGGCGTTCCCCTTTCGCCGGAGAGCACGATGATGCGAGATACCAAACCGGGCATCAGTTTTCGCGAGACCATGGCCGGCTTCTTTGCGCTGGGCGAGACGGATCCCGAAACAGGCGCTGCGAAGGGGCGGGCGAACGGCACGCGGCTCGCCATGCACGCCACCATCGACATCAACGATATCCGGGGCTTCGTTTCGGACCTGCAGCACCGCGGCGGCATCACCGGCCATATCGACTTCGCGCCTTTCGGCCAGAACATCCCGGCAAGCGGGGGCGTGTTTCAATTGTTCGCGACAGGTAACGAGCCGAAACTCAAATGGATGGTGTATGAGCTTGGCTTCCAGCACCAGGGCAAGCGCTACTATCTGGCGGGCAAGAAGGAGGTGCGGTCGCGCTCGGTGTTACGAATGTGGTCGGACACCACCACGTTGTTCACGCGGCTGCACGAGGGATCGGACGTGAGCGGTCCGGTCGTCGGTGCCGGCGTGCTCACGCTTGGAGTGACCGATCTGCTCAAGCTGCTGTCCACCTTCCACTCGATCAACGCCGAATCGTTTGGCGGCCGATTGAGCGCCGGTGGCGCGTTTGCCGGTTTCTTCACCCGGGAGCTCTGGAACAGCTACATCCTCAAGCGATAGGCCTCGAACCCATCATGACGACACCACCCAACTACCGGCCAGCAACACAGCGCGACGTCGAAGTTATCGCTCCGGCGCCGATGACCAACTGGTTTGCGCCGATGCAACTGATCCAGATCGGAATCAAGGCGCTGCTCGGCACGCTATTCGGCAGCTATCTCGACCGCAGAGAGCTGCAAGCCGCGCTGCTGCGCGGGAACCTACAGGAAGAAGCGGGGCGGCTGGATTACTCCAATCGCGACGAGCTGTGGATCGACTACGTCGCCGACTTGGGCGACGGCTGGGATTCGACTTACACCGTTGCTTATCTGCTGGGACAGAAGGAATTGCAGCTAGGCGACGCCAAGACGGTTCGCGGCCAAGTGTTGGTGATGGGGGGCGACGAGGTTTACCCAACGGCGACGGTGGAGGATTACCAGGCCAAGCTCAAGGATCCCTATCGCAGCGCGCTGCCGTGGCTCGACGAAAACGAGCGTCCGAAACTGTTCGCAGTCGCCGGAAACCATGATTGGTACGATGGGCTTGGCAGCTTTCTGAAGGTTTTCTGCCAGGAGCGATCGATCGGCGCCTGGAAGACACAGCAGTCGCGCAGCTACTTCGCGTTGAAGCTGCCGCATCGCTGGTGGTTGTGGGGCATCGACATTCAGCTCGAGACCGATATCGACAAACCGCAGATCGACTACTTCGATCACTTCGCGCAGCAGCTTCAGCCCGGCGACCGCGTAATCCTGTGCACGCCGACCTCGAGCTGGGTCGAGGCCGGGGACGATGACGTGAACGCGCGACGCGAGGAGCGCTCGAACCAGAACCTGAGCTTCCTCGAGGATCGGATCCGCAAGCACGGCGCGGAGATCACGATTTCACTGGCCGGCAACCTGCACCATTACTCGCACTACGTTCGATCCGAGGGCGAACGCCATAAGTTCACCGCCGGCGGCGGGGGGGCTTATTTGTGTGGAACCCACGAGCTTCCCGAGCGGCTGCGCTTGTACGAGGGTGGGCAAACGCGCGATGAGTACCGTAGAGTTGCGGCGTATCCGGACGCGCCCGCTTCGCGGCGGCTGCGGCTGGGGGCGCTTGGGTTTTTCTATCGCAATCTCGCCTTCTCGGCCTTCCTCGGTGCGTCTTACCTGTTTTACGGCTGGCTGCTGCAGAGCGCGAGCAAGGTTCCCAACCCGCATCTGGAAAATACAACGCTGATGGAGGTGCTGGCGAACGTTCCGATCGGCATCGGCACGTTCTTCTGCACGGTGATGAGCAAGTTCTATTGGGTGCTGGCGCACAGCCCGGGCGTGACGCTGGTGACACTCTTTACGATCATGGCCTGGTGGGCTTTCTGCGATCGGGAGCCGGGCGTGAAAGCGACGCTCAAACGCCTGCTTTTCGGCGGCGGTCATGGTGTATTGCACATTTTTCTCGCGGTGGTGCTGTTCTGGGTCATCGCGCGTTTCAATCTGGGACCGGTGCAACAGTGGTCCGGGATGGACATGACGCAGTGGCTGGACCATCCGCTTCAGGCGCTGCTATTTGGCGTCGAGATGCTTGCAGGCGGAATCGTGCTGGGCGGGACGCTGATGGGCGCTTATCTGGTCGTGGCCAACGCGCTTGCTGGCTTTCAAGCCGAAACGGTTTTCTCCGCGCAGGCGATTCCCCACTACAAGAATTTTCTGCGCCTGCATCTGACGCGCGACAAATTGACGGTGTATCCGATAGGCATTGAGAAGGTCCATCGCCACTGGAAGCTGGGTCCCGCCGTCCAGCCGGCGCAATCGCCACCCGGCGTCACCGGAAAGGCCTGGACGTTCACCATCGATAAAGAAGACACGCGGCCGTGGATCGAGCCCAATGACGACGACGGAAAGCCGTTTTTGATCGAGCGACCGGTCGAGATCGGCAAGCGGCAATGAGGAGCGCATGAATCAGAACTGGGATGTCATCGTGATCGGCAGCGGCTTCGGCGGCGCAGTTACTGCCTGCAGGCTCGCTGAAGCCGGGCTCAAAGTGCTGGTTCTGGAGCGTGGACGGCGCTGGGATATCACGGACTATCCGCGCGGCCCGGACGATGCGTGGTTGTGGGATCAGGACGAGCCGGAGGAGCAGAACGGCTGGATCGACTTGCGTATCATGGATGACATGACTGTAGCCCAGGGTGCCGCAGTGGGTGGCGGCTCGTTGATCTACGCCAATGTCTCTGTCGAGGCGAAGCCGCACGTCTTCGAAAGCGGCTGGCCGGCGCAGATCAGCTACCAGGAATTAAAGCCTTACTACGAGCGCGTCGGCAAGATGCTCAACGTGCAGACGCTGCCGCAGAACCAGCTCACCGAGCGCTACAAGTTGATGAAGGAGGCAGCGGGAAAGCTCGGTTACGGCGAGCGCTTCCGCGATTTACCGCTGGCCGTGACCTTCAGTCCGGAATGGAGCTACGCCCTGCCCGATCCGTTCAACGACCGACACACCAGAATCTGGACCAACGCTCAAGGGCAACAGCAAGGTACCTGCGTGCACTGTGGCAACTGCGATATCGGCTGCCAGGTGAAGGCCAAGAACACGCTCGACCTGAATTACATTCCGTGGGCCGAGAAACACGGGGCGGAGGTGCGCCCGCTGCACCTGGTCTACAACATTTCGCAGGACCGCGGCCGCTACTGGGTCCACTTCAACCGCATCGACCGTGGACGGTTGGTCCCCGGCTACGAGACGGCGCAGCGCGTGATCGTGGCGGCAGGCTCGCTCGGTTCCACTGAACTGCTGTTTCGCGCGCGCGATCAGTATCGCACGCTGCCCGGCATCAGCCGTTACCTCGGGAATAACTGGAGCTCCAACGGAGACTTTCTGACCCCTGCCATTTACCGCGATCGCCGGATTTCGCCCACGCAGGGACCGACCATCACCTGCGCCATCGACTTTCTGGATGGTGCCGCGGGTGGACGCCAGGTCTTTATCGAGGACGGCGGATTTCCCAACTTGCTGCGCGACTACATCCAGTCGCGCGCGTCGAGCCGGCGCCGGCGCCATCGCGTGATCGTCGATTGGCTGAAGAACTTGACGAACGCGGACGATCCGCTCAGCGATGTGATGCCGTGGTTCGGGCAATCGGTGGATGCCGCCGATGGACGGCTGTACCTGGGCCGCGTCTGGTATGCGCCGTGGCGGCGCAAGCTCAAGCTCGATTGGGATGTAAAGCGTTCGGAGCCCACGATTGACGCGATGGTCGACCTGCACAAGCGACTGTCCGTCGCCACCGGCGGCGAACCCAAGGTGCCACCGACCTGGACCATACTGAAAAACCTGGTCACGCCGCATCCGCTCGGCGGCTGCAACATGGGGACCACACAGTCCAACGGCGTGGTCGATCACAAGGGCGAAGTATTCGGCTACAGGAATCTGTTCGTCGCGGACGGCGCCATCGTGCCGCGCGCAATCGGGCTGAACCCGTCCCGCACGATTGCTGCGCTGGCTGAGCGGATTGCGCATCTGATAACGAGATCATCTTGAGAGACAGGGACGTTGCAAGCGCCTTGGAAATGGATGCGACGCGTAGGAGATGTCACGAGCGCAACCCACTATTGAAAATGGCGGATTGAATTGCCGGAGTGAGTTCAAAGCGGTTCTGCATTGGGAATTGAATATCAATAATCTTCGGAGGTGATTATGGCGCTGATAACTTTGCCGAGAGTCAACGATCCGGGCGGCACGCCCGAGGCGCAGGCCAAACTGCAAGCGGCGATCGATGAACCTTTCACGGTCGTGATAATTGTGTATGAAGAAGGGCCGGAGGTCGAGCATGTGTTGGAGACCTGCACCGGCCGGGCGCTCGCCAAGCCCGCGATACGTCGCGTGGTGTGGTGTCCTGATCCGTCGGTGCTGTCGCCAGAGCAGAAGAAGAATTTCTGGCGCGCGAACAAGGCCGCTGTTTCCGTCGGTTTGGCCGATACTGTTGCGGATGCGCTGACGCTCAAGCAGGCTCAAGTACGAATCCTGGTGGAAGGCGCATTTCTGGCCGCGGAGGGACAGACCCCATGAAGCGCCCGTGTCCGCGCATAGAGTTCTTCGCTGCGTTACTGATCGTCGCGGGATGTGCACAGCACCCCGTTGCGACAAGGACATCCACGCCCAAGGAGAAGACCACGACGCCCGTGTTCCACTACGAAGAGCGATCAAAGCTGTTCGGAACCCGGCAACTGCCCGCAGACGGCTATCGACCGGACGTGGATTACCGCAGCGAATTGCGATTCAAGGTCGACTCGGCATCGTTGCGTGGTGTGATCAAGCCCGACCGGTCCGTGATTCCGGCGCTCACGCCCGAACAGGAAGCGCGCGCACGGTTCCTGACGCCGCTTTTGGACGCGGCGCGGCAGTATGTAAACAAGGCCGCCCAGGCATCGCTTGAGGTGGAGAGGGTCCAACGCGGTGGCCGACCCGTCACACCCGGGGAGCGAACGCGGCTGAACTCGCTCATCAAGGAGCAGGCGGACTTGGGCCTGGCGTTTCAGCAACCCCTCGCCCAATACTTGACGGAGCAAGCGCAGGCACAGTTTCCGAACGACGAGGACAAACGACTGGAATACCTCAAGAAGGCCGATCCAATCTTCCCGGTTGGCCGCCTTATCGACATGGAGGCGTTGGGGCGCTTCATCCGGGACGAGATCAGTGCAGCGGCAAAAACCGCTGCGCGACAGAAGGAAATTGCTGAAACGCAGGGCGCGGTCTACCTGCGCATCCGCGCCACACACGCGGAGCCGGGGCGCCCAGAAGCGCCCTTGCATGTGCAACCTTACGACAAATTCGAGGAAGGTAATGTCGAGCAGGAGCCCGCAGTGTCCTTCAAGCTGACGGATGAAGACCGGACCCGGCTGCAGCAGAGTCTCAAAGTCGCGTCTGACGCCGCGCAGTTCGTCCGCGACGTGCGCAACAGCGAATCCGGGCTGCGCAAGGACGCCGGCGCCTTCCTTGCCAGCCTGCGTAGCGATCTGGGCAAGCTGCGGCAAGCCGTGGACAATCTGGCCGATCTCGATGCCGCAATCAAGAAATTGGCCAATATCGTCGAGCAGGCGGGCGACTCCACGGCGCTCACCGAAGAGCAGAAGAAGCGCATCGGCGACTTCAAGATCTACTTGGAGGAATTGAAACGGGACGTGAACACTGTACGAGAGAAGGCAAGACCGGCGACACAGCCCGCTGGCAGGCCGAACGAGATAGATACGTTGCTCAGGGCGGCGGATGATCTGTCGGGTGATTTGGTACAGGCGGCGGAGTTGGCAATGCGTCATGCGACGGAGTTTCCGCAGAGGCTTAAGGATTTGCAGTCGCTACTCAGTGGGGTTCAAGTCGATGACGCGATCAGGCCGCTGGTGGAAACGGTCGCGCCCAATGCGGTGGCCGATTGGAACAGGCTGGTCTCCAAGAGCTTGGGTGCGTATCCGGCACTGGTCCAGACCGTGAAATCGCTGGCGGCTGGCACCAGACCCGCTCAGTTGGTCGATGCGCTCGCCGGTTTGTCGGATGATCCCGACGTTTACGACATGCCATTCGAGGACGCGCCCGATGGCACGATGTCTTTGGCGCGCAACATTCCCCGCGGACCGGAGATTGTCCGGGTGGAGACACAACTGGTGAGCAAAGACACCGACGGAAGGCGCCGCGTTCTGCGCGAACTGCCTGATCGCGAGTTTGCCGTCGACAAATTCGGCTTGGTCAGCAAATGGTCGGGGAATCTTATTTTCGTAAAGCGGGAGGGAGAAGGGGAGACGGGCGATCCGAAGATCAACTTCGACCCGGCGCCGGGGCTGTCTTGGACGTTGCACTATGTCCCGCTCACCGGGGAAACCAGCAGCGCCGGCGACAAGGCTTGGAAATTCCTGAATCCCGGCGCCGGGCTGAGCCTTGCCGCCCTCGACTTCGAAGACAAGGGTGTCCAACTTGGGATCGGCGTTCATCTGACGTTGTTCAACGATCTTTTGCAACTGGGTTATGGGTACAACCTCAATGCCGGCTCGGATCCCCAGTATATTTTCATCGGAATCGGGTTCACCGAAGGAATCAACCAACTCAGCGGAATGTTCGGAGGCAATTCGCCATAGTTTTCCGTCCGTGATGCAATTCTGAAATCTGGAAAGCAGGCGACTGTGCCGGCAAAAAAAACCGCAAGAAGCGCACCTTCCAAAGCCGAGTTCGAGCAGGGAGACGCGCGAGGAACGCGAATCCGCGTCTCGCCAAGAGGCCTGCTGTTCGCGGTAGCGGCGGCTGTTTTTCTGCTTTCGACCACGATCGCTTATATGCAGGCGCCACGTCCCGATCCGTTCGCGCCTGAGCCGGCCTTCGCCAGCGCGGATTTCTGGCGCTATCCGGTGGAGCGAAACGCGTTCCGCCGTCTGCCGGTGGTGACGGGAAGCCTGAATAAAATCTTCGCGCTGGCGGATGGCAAGAATATTTGGGCGGTCGGCGACGCTGGATTGATCGTGCACAGCGTCGACGGCGGCCGGCACTGGGAGCGGCAGTCTATCGGCGCGACAAATGCCGCCGGCGAGACCAGAGAGAAAGGCGCAGCCAACGGCGTGGCGCCGGGCGGTAGATGGATCACCGAAGCGTGGGCAGCGGACGCGCCGTCCGCGCCCGACCGCGGCGCGAACGACAAGGCAAATTCCCAGGCAGGGCAAACCGCGCCAAAGCCCGCGAAGGGCGAAACGCCGACTGCCCAACCGGGTCGGCGGGCGGCGGACCCGTCGCAGTCTCGGCAGTCGAAACCAGCGCTGCCGACACCGCCGGAAATCGCAGCGCCTCCGGACTTGAGCGATATCGTCTTCAGCGATTCGATGCGCGGCTGGGCGGTGGGCGGCGGGGGCACGATCCTCACCACGCCCGATGGCGGAAAAACCTGGACCGCGCAGGCGAGCGGCACGCGCGCTGGGAGTACGGGCGGCATTATCTCGAGAAACTGATCAACATCGAGATTCCGGTCCCCGCTTTGCGCAGCGACCAAGCTGGGCAGTTGCTGAAGGCGGTCCGGCCGCTCGGCAATGGGACGAGCGGCTGGAAGCGCATCGCAATTGGCGCCCTGGAGGCACTCGGCGCGACCGCGGCATTGCTGCTCGCGGCGGCGATTTTCCAGTACGGCTACGATCTTCCGCCTCCGCGGAGCGACGAAACCACGGCGAACGCCGCGGCGACCACTGGTGGCGCGCCCTCGGCGTCGGATGCGAAGGCGCCCGCTGCGGGCGCCGGAGCAGAATCCCCAAGTCGAACACCTCGGGCTGACGACGCGGGCCCGCGCGTTGCCGAACTTATTCCCGGGCAGGAGGCTCGACCGAGCCTGGGCTGGATGTTCGCCGGGTTGATCCTTTTTGTCGCAGGCGCGGTGGTGCTGGTGCTGTCGCGCCCACAGATCGTGGTCAAAGATTCAAAGAGCTTCCGCGATGCTCTGGCGATCTGGAACGACGTCATCCTGACCACGCAGGACACGCCACGCAAATTGAAGCGCTTCATGAACCGTTTGCGCTGGTTGGCGATGCGCACGCGAAAGATCGAACCCGCCCCCGGGGTCTGGGGCCGCGCCAGGCAGGCTTTGGACGAGTTTCTCGGACGCGAGGTAGCGGAGGACGCCGGGTGCGATTCCCGAGCCGGTGCTGGTCGGTTTGGCGGCGCTGCAGGCCACGAGGAAAGAGATCGCCGAATTGGAATCGACCGACTGGCAAGAATTGGCAACCGACAAAAGGGATCCGATCAGAACGGAGGCGCTTGCCGCCCATGGAAAACATGTCGAACTCGCTTCCTCCGATCCGGCATTCGGCAATTGGCCGCCGACACCGGATCAGTTCCGGTTTTTCGACGAGTTATCGCGGTCGGTAACGGTGAGTTAAGTCGCCGTTGCCGCATACCCGTGGGCGAGCAGTGGCGATGCTTGTTTGGGGTAAGGCGAGATTCTGCATTACCACTCAGCCGCCGCCAGCGGACGGGGGCGCGCACGCAGTCACTAACCTAGCCCAGCGCCCGCAGAAGTTCCCGCACCATGCCGCTGCGCGCGGGCTGGTCCGGCGATCTGATTTCGATCCGAATACGATCCTGCCCGGCGAAACGCGCGCCCTTGCGGTTCTGTACCAGTTCGATGATCTTCGATGGATCGATCGGCGGCTTGGGGACGAATTGGAGAACGATGGCATCCGGCCCCGCGTCGATACGGGAGATGCCAAGTGGCTTGGCGGCGATGCGCAGCCGGTGTGTTTCCAGCAGTACTTTTGCAGGGTCAGGTAGTAAGCCGAAGCGGTCCACCAGTTCTTCGTGCATGGCTTCCAGTTCTTCCGGCGTCTCGCAGTTGGCGAGCCGCTTGTACAGCACCAGGCGCTCGTGGATGTCGGCGCAGTAGGCCTCGGGCAGCAGCGCCGGGGCGTGCAGGTTGATCTCGGTGCCGAGATTCAAGCCGCCGGCGAGTTCCGGTTCCTTGCCGGCCTTGAGCGACTTCACGGCCGCGTTGAGCATTTCGGCATAGAGTGCGAAGCCCACTTCCTGCATTTCGCCGCTCTGCGATTCACCCAGCACTTCGCCGGCGCCGCGGATTTCCAGGTCGTGCATGGCGAGATAGAAGCCCGAGCCCAGTTCTTCCATCATCTGGATCGCCTCCAGGCGTTTTCTCGCCTGGCTGCCGACGGCATCCTCATCCGGCCTCAGCAGATAGGCGTAAGCCTGGTGGTGCGAGCGGCCGACGCGGCCGCGCAACTGGTGCAACTGCGCAAGGCCGAACTTGTCGGCGCGATTGATGATGATGGTGTTGGCGGTCGGCACGTCGATGCCGGACTCGATGATGGTCGTGCACAGCAGCAGGTTGAAGCGGCCCTGGTAGAAGTCGCGCATGACCAGTTCCAATTCGCGCTCAGGAATCTGGCCGTGGGCGGTGCGGATGCGCGCTTCCGGCAGCAGCCTAGCCATCCGCGCCTCCATGTTGCGGATGGTCTCGATCTCGTTGTGCAGGAAGTACACCTGCCCGCCGCGCTTCAGTTCACGCAGCACGGCTTCGCGGATCAGGCCCTCGCTTAGAGGTGATACGAAGGTCTTGATCGCCAGGCGCCGCTGCGGAGCGGTGGCGATGACCGAGAAATCGCGCAGTCCTTCGAGCGCCATTGCCAGCGTGCGCGGAATCGGCGTGGCGGTGAGCGTCAACACGTCCACCTGGGCGCGCAACGCCTTCAGTTTTTCCTTCTGGCGCACGCCGAAGCGGTGCTCCTCGTCGATGATCACCAGACCGAGGTTCTTGAACTTCACGCCGCGGGAGAGCAGCTTGTGGGTGCCGATGGCGATGTCGATGCGGCCCTGCTCCAGGCCTTCGAGTGCGGCGCCGGTTTCCTTTGCCGAACGAAAGCGCGACAGCTCGGCGATCTTCACCGGCCAATCTGCGAAGCGGTCGGAGAAGGTCTGGAAGTGCTGTTCGGCGAGCAGCGTGGTGGGCACCAGAACGGCCACCTGTTTGCCGTCCGCGACGGCGACGAAAGCGGCTCGCAGCGCGACTTCGGTTTTGCCGAAGCCCACGTCGCCGCACACCAGCCGGTCCATCGGCTTGCCGGCCTGCATGTCGCCGATCACGGCCTGGATGGCCGCCGCCTGGTCGGGCGTTTCCTCGAACGGGAAGCCTGCCCTGAACGCCTCGTAGTCGTGGGGCTCGAGCTGGAAGCCGTGGCCCTGGCGCGCGGCGCGCTGGGCGTAGAGGTTCAGAAGTTCCGCCGCGGTATCGCGCACCTGCGCGGCGGCGCGCCGCCGGGCTTTATCCCACTGGCCGCTGCCGAGCTTGTGCAGCGGCGCAGCTTCGGGTGCCGCGCCGCTGTAACGGCTGATCACCGCAAGCTGCGACACCGGCACGTAGAGCTTGTCGCCGCCGTCGTACTCGAGCGTTAGGAACTCGGTCTCGCCGTCGCCCAGGTCCATGTTGGCGAGCCCGAGATAGCGGCCGATGCCGTGTTGGGCGTGTACCACGGGATCGCCGACCTTGACTTCCGACAGGTCGCGCAGCATGCCCTCGGTGGCGACGCGGCGCTCCCGCGAAACCCGCGTGCGAACCTGTGACGGGTAGAGTTCGTTCTCGGTGATCAGCGCGACGGCGTCACCGGCATCGACGAAGCCGGCATGCAGCGGGCCTACGGTCAGCATCAGCCGCTCCGTCGCATCCTTGAAGGCCTTCCAGCCGTCGCAGACTTTCGGCCGCACCTGGTACTCGTTCAGCAGCCCGAGCAGCGTCTCCCGCCGTCCCGTGCTTTCCGCGATCAGCAGGACACGGCCGCCGTAGTTGCTGTGAAACGCGGACAGGGCGGCGAGCGGATTGTCGGCGCGGCGATCGACTGCCACCGGCGGCAGCGACTCCGTCGGGACCGGTGTCCCGGCGCCCTCGCTGTTCGCGGCGGAAGCGGTTTCGATCCGGGCGAACGGCTTGAGGCTGCCGAAAAACTCGTCCTCGCGCAGAAACAACTCGGCGGGCGGCAGCAGCGGGCGATCCGGGTCGCCGCGCAGCAGGTTGTAACGCGACTGGGTGTCCTGCCAGAACTGGCGTATCGCCTTTGCCACGTTCTGATGCAGGGACACCAGCGTTCCGGGGGGAAGGTAATCAGCGAGCGTCGCAGTGGACTCGAAGAACAGCGGCAGGTAATACTCGATTCCGGCGGGGATGAAACCCTGGCTCATGTCCTTGTACAGGCGGCTCTTGGAGGGATCGCCTTCGAACTTTTCCCGGAAGCGCTGGCGAAAAGTGGTGCGGGCGTTGTCGTCGGTGGGGAACTCGCGCGCCGGCAGCAGCCGCACCTCCCTGACCTTGTAGATGCTGCGCTGGGTGTCCACGTCGAAGGAGCGGATGCTCTCGATCTCGTCGTCGAACAGGTCGATGCGGTAGGGCAACGGACTGCCCATCGGGAACAGATCGATGACGCCGCCGCGGAAGCTGAACTCTCCGGGCGAGACCACCTGGGTGACGTGCGAGTAACCGGCCAGCGTCAACTGCCTGCGCAGCGAGTTCGCATCGAGTTTTTCGCCCTGCTTGAGGAAAAACGTGTAGGCCGCGAGATAGGACGCCGGGGGCAAGCGGTAAAGCGCAGTGGTGATCGGCACCACCGCGACGTCGAAGGCTTCGTGGGTGATCTGGTAGAGCGTGGCCAGGCGCTCGGAAATCAGGTCCTGGTGCGGCGAGAAGCTGTCGTAGGGCAGCGTTTCCCAATCCGGCAGCAGGAATACACGCAGTGTCGGGTCGAAAAAGGCGATTTCCTCGCGCAGCCGCTCTGCATCCTGCGCGGTCTCGGTGATGATTGCCAGCGGGCGCGCGCTGCGTGCCAGTTCAGCGAGCGCCAATGCGTCTGCGGATCCGTGCAGCGGGGGAAAGGTGGCACGCGACCCCGGGGTCGGGGTCAGCGGAGGCAGAAGCATCGTTGCGGCCTGAAGAGTAGCCGCGATTATAGAGGATCGCGGCGGCCCACCGGGCCTCCGCTGAGTGGCGAAGCCTAGAAAAACTCGTATTCGAGCCGCAGTATTGCGCGGTTGTCGCTCGACACCGAAGTCTCGCCGAACAGGTAGGCCGCGCTGTAGACGAGCTTGCGGGTTCCGCCAAGTCCGGCCGCGCCGTAAACTGCCGGTCCGGCCCAGTGTTCCTGCGCGTTGAACGAACCGAAGTGATTGAAATGTCCTGGCTCGCCGAATGCCTCGATCGCCGGCTCAAAATGCGGGTGCAGCAGGTACTTCAACCTGGCGGCATAGGCAAACGTGGTATCCGAAGACCTGCCGCTGCCGACCTCGCGTTCAAAAAAAAGATTGACGGTTCCGACCCAGCGGTCGACGGTTTTCTCGATGATCGGCGCGATGACGAGTTCGTCCGGGTTGCCGTGCGGGGTGGCTTCGTACTCGACCAGCAGCCCGAAATCGGCCCAGTACTTTCCCTGCTCGGTCAACTGGAAACGGTTCTCCCATTCGATCGCTTCATGCTCGTAGGAGCCGCCCGGTTCTTTCTCGTAAACGCTGTAGATCTCGCTGAACCAGAAATCGGTGAAGCCGCGCCCCACGCCGAACTTGTGCTTCTCCGCGCCGTCGCGCGAGGAATCGTCGTCGAAATCGCGGAAGCCGCGATACTCGATCTCGTTCTCTCCCTTGACGACGTTCGGCGAGTAAACCTTGAAGGGTGCCGCTTCGGCGTCACGCGGCATCGAGACGGCCAGCATGGCGGCAATGGCTGCGGCGCCTAGCGCGGTAACCGCGTGGGATCCGGGTATGGTAGACATGCGGCCGATAAGCTTCATCAATCCCCCGATAGCAAGAAGTGTGACGACGTATGAAAGAACCTGAATGCCGGCAGGACGCGCGCTGTAGCCGATCAGTGCTTGCAGCAGCCTGCCCAATATCGAGCCGTCCGCGACCAGAGAAGAGGTGTCCCACAGCGGCTCTCCCAGCGGCGGGAGCAGGCCGGCCTGCAGCAGCATTCCGGCCGCCTGCGAGGCCAGTCCCGCCGCTACCAGCAGGATCATTGCACTGGTCACCGCGAAGAAATAACGCAACGGGATGCCAAGCAGGCCGAAGTAAACGAGTGCGCCGACCATGGCGCCGGCCGCCAATCCTGCCGCGCCGCCGGCGAGCATCTGTCCGGAATCCGCTCCCCCGGCAGCAACGCCATACAGGAACAGCACGACTTCGGATCCCTCGCGCAGGACCGCAAGTGCAATTACGGTTCCAAGCATCCACACCGGCGCGGCGCCGTGAGCGACATTCTTGCCGACGGATCGCATGTGCTGGGCAATCTCACGGCCGTGGCGGCTCATCCAGATGTTGTGCCATCCGAGCATGAGCACCGCCGCACCGAGGATGCAGGCATTGAGGATTTCCTGCCCCATTCCGGACACGGCTTCGGCAATCGTGCCCGCGGCCGCGGCAACAACGACGGCGCCCGCCAGTCCGGCCGTGATGCCGCCGGACACCATCAGGCCCCTGTGCGGTATGCCCCGGCAGGCCGCCAACACGATGCCGATGATCAGCGCGGCCTCGAGGACTTCCCGGAAAACGATGAGTGCCGTGGCAAACATCCTGGCCCCGGCCTATTTTGCGACGATGCGGCCCTGGGCCGTCGCCTGGTGGAATTCACCGAAGAACTCGTAGCTGCCTGGCTTGAGCGGACCGATGAAAATGGTGGCCTTCGAGTTGCCCGGGATGACCTTTTCCCGGTTCAGAGAGTGACTCTCGAACTCCTCGGGCGTGGGGTCCTGGTTGTCGACCAGCAGCTTGATTTTCTTTCCGGCAGGAACCTCCAGTTCGGCCGGGCTCATGCGGTGGTCCTTGATCACGATCGTGTAGGTTTCCTGGGCGGATGCGGGAGCGGCACCCAGTACGCAGGTAGCGAGCAAAGCCAAAAAAACAAGGGGAAATCGCAGGATCACGTTTTTTCCTAGTCACATGTAACAAGTGAATGCGAATGATAGTCAGTTGTATTTACAAGTCAAGCGCCATGAGAGAAAAAGGGCCGCTCTAATGCTCAACAACTTGAATGGACGCAAGTTTTGTTGCCCGGCCAGCGGTGCCGGTTGATAATGCTGGCCTTTCGCCAATGTCCCGATACCTAGCACTCATCCCGGCGGCCGGCGCCGGCAGCCGCATGGGCCAGACCCTGCCCAAGCAATACCTGCCGATACTGAATCGACCGCTTCTTCACCACTCGATCGCGCGCCTTTGCGCGCACGCGCTGGTGGAGCGCGTGTATGTCGTGCTGGCAGCCGCTGATCGATGGTTCGATGAATACGACTGGAATCCGTTCGGTGCGAAGCTGGTGCCGCTATACGCCGGCGGAGAATCACGCGCCGAGACGGTACGCAATGGCCTGCAACGGATCGAAAGGGAGGTCGCCGGTGACGACTGGATTCTGGTGCACGATGCTGCGCGTCCGTGCGTCACGCCGGCATTGCTTGACCGTTTGATCGGTGAAATCGGTGCGGATCAAACTGGCGGCCTGCTCGCTGTGCCGCTTGCCGATACACTGAAGCGCGCAAATTCAAGTGCACGGGTAGTGGCCACCGAGCCGCGTGCCGGGCTATGGCAGGCGCAGACCCCCCAGATGTTCCGTTACGGCCTGTTGACCCGCGCTCTTCAGTCCGTGGATCTTGCGGACATCACCGATGAGGCCTCGGCGATCGAAAGGCTGGGGATGCAACCGCGGCTGGTCGCTTCGGACATCACCAACCTCAAGGTCACCTATCCGGAGGATCTGGCGCTTGCCGAGTTGATACTGAAGAACACATGAGCCGCCGATTAGATTTCTTGGTGCTCTTGGCGTACCCCTCAAGGGGGTATAGAAAAGAATCTTGGCGGCGAAAAGGGTCTAGATGAGAATAGGGCAGGGATTTGATGTGCACGCGCTGGTGGCGGGACGCTCGCTGATCATCGGCGGAGTTGCCATCCCCTACGAGAAGGGATTGGCGGGACACTCGGACGCGGACGTGTTGTTGCACGCGCTCTGCGACGCGCTGCTGGGCGCCGCGGCGCTTGGTGACATCGGTCGTCATTTTCCCGATACCGATCCGGCATATCGCGGTGCGGACAGCCGTTGGCTGTTGCGTGAGGTCGCCGCCCTGCTGGAGAAGAATCACTTTCATGTGATCAATGTGGACACCACCATCATCGCCCAGGCGCCGAAGATGGCCCCGCATATACCCGCGATGGTCGCCAACATCGCGGCCGATCTGGCTATCGCCAAGGAGCGTGTGAACGTGAAGGCGAAGACCACTGAGAGGCTTGGCTTTGCCGGCCGCGGTGAGGGCATTGCGGCCGAGGCGATCGCCTTGATCGAGTCGCGGCCGCCGGTGGAATTCGGCCGCCGTTGAATCCGCAAAGACTGCGTGTTTTTTACGCGCTGTGGCCGGATCGGAGCGTCAACAGTGCTCTTGCCGAGGCGGCGCGACGCATGCATCCCGTGGTCAGCGGCAGACGCACCCGCGATGACAGCATTCACCTCACGCTCGCTTTTGTCGGTGACGTTGACAGCGTACGGCTCGCTGAATTGCTGGCGCCGCCGGCCGAGTTTACCGTTGCCCGGTTCACGCTGACGCTCGACTGCTGGGGTTGTTGGCCGCGCAACGGCGTCGCCTGGGTGGCGCCGTCGCGCGTGCCCGACCCTCTGCGCGAACTGGCCGCGGGAATGGAAGCCTGGTTGCGTGACGCGGGATTCGAGATGGATGTTCGGCCCTTCAATCCGCACGTAACGCTGGTCAGGAAGGCGCAGTGTGCGCCCTTGCCCGACTCGACGCCGAGCATAGAGTGGCAGGTAGAAGACTTTGTTCTAGTGCGATCGATGCTCGCGCCCGACGGCTCACGCTACGAAACCATCGGCCGCTGGCCGCTGGAATACTAGAAAGTCAGAATCGACAATCTCACCACGAAGTCACGAAGAACACGAAGAAGGACAAGACAAAAAAACATAATTCTCAACGCAGAGGGGCACAGAACGCAAAGGGACGCAAAGAGAATCCCCGTGTGTTTTTTCTTGGTATTCCTTCGTGTCCTTCGTGCCTTCGTGGTAAGACTTTCGCTTTGGAACGCCGCCTTGTCGTCTGTGGTGCAAAGTCTCGTTGGGACCTATGCTGCCTTCTGAGTTTCGGTGGGCAGTTCGACGCGGGCCTCCAGTCCGCCTCCCTCGCGTCGCAGCAACTTGACGTTGCCGCCGTTCATGCGCGCGGCGCGCTCGACGATCGCCAGTCCAAGTCCGGAGCCCTTGCCTCCGCTACGCGAGGCCTCAAGCCGGGTGAAAGGTTGCATCACGCGCCAGACTTCCGACTCCGGGATGCCGGGGCCGCGATCGAGGACCCGAACCAGCGCATGTCCGTCGACGCATTCGGTCCTGACTTCGACCTCACCGCCGCCGTAACGCAGCGCGTTGTCCACGAGATTGGTTACCATCCGCTGCGTTGCGGTCGGCTTCAGTGTAAGCGGAGGCAACGCGCCCAGATGGGTGTTCACCGATTTGCCCATGCGCGAGAATCGCTCGCACACGCTGGAGACGATCTGGTTGAGATCCTCACCGCTCCGGGACGGCTCGTTGCCGCCCTCGCGGGCAAAGTCGAGGAACTGGTTGATGATCGTGTCCATGTCCTCGATATCCTGGATCATGCCGTCCTTCAATCCGTAGTCTCCGGCCTCGCCGAGCATCTCGATGCCGAGCCGCAGCCTGGACAGCGGCGTGCGCAGATCGTGGGAGATTCCGGCGAGCAGGACCGCGCGATCGTTGTCCAGTTGCTTCAGGTTGGAAGTCATCTGGTTGAATGCGTGGGACAGCGTGCGAATTTCCGTGGGGCCTTTTTCATCGAGCGGAGAGGGCGTCTTGCCGGCGCCGATCTGTTCCGCGGCCGCGGCCAGCGCCCGCAGCGGCCGGTTCACCCGCAGCATCAGCAACAGCCCGCCGGCGATTGCCAGCGTCAGCCCAAATACGCTCCAGCCGGTCCAGGCCCAGGCCGAGGCGGAACCGCGCGACTCGGGCGGGAATACCACCCAGTAGGCCTGATTCTTGACTTTGATCTTGATCCACAGCGCCCGCGTGGCATCCTCCAGCAGCACCAGTGCCTGCGCATCGTCGGCGACTTCGCGCTTCAATGCCTCGCCGATGGCGCGCAGCAGTGGAGACTGCGGCAGCGGTACGTCCTCATCGTCCCAGGCGGTGGCCGGCAACAGCTTGATGTTGTGGTGCGCCGGTAGTTTTTCGCTGAACTTGCGGCGGACCGCAGGCGGCATGGTTTCCAGCGCCACGCTGACGGTGCTGATCACGCCGGCAATCTGGTTGGCGAGGTATTCGGACTGGGTGCGCACGTTGTAGGACCGGTACAGGCCGAACCAGATCAACTGGCTGACCACCAGCAGCGCCGAGATCAGCAGCACCGAACGGGAAAGCAGGGATTGCGGAACCCAGTTCATGACACGGCCGAAGAGCCTAGCGGGAATCGTCGGGAACGAAGACGTAACCCACGCCCCATACCGTCTGGAAGTAGCGTGGATTGGCCGGATCTTCCTCCAGCAGTCGCCGCAGTCGCGAAACTTGTACATCGATGCTGCGGTCGAATACGCCGTATTCGCGTCCGCGGGCGAGTTCCATCAAGCGGTCGCGCGACAGCGGCGTGCGCGGATGCGTGACGAGCGCCTTAAGCATGGCGAATTCGCCGGTCGTCAGCCCGACGTGCTTGCCGTTGCGGGTGAGCGCGCGGGTGGCAAGATTGATTTCGAATGGACCGAATCGCACCGGCGCCTTGCTGTCGTCGGGAGCGCCGGGCAGGGCCGATGCCGGCGACTGGCGGCGCAAGACCGCGTTGATCCTTGCGACCAGTTCGCGCGGGTTGAACGGTTTCGGCAGATAGTCGTCTGCGCCGATATCGAGCCCGGCGATGCGGTCCGCTTCGTCGCCTTTTGCCGTGAGCATGATGATCGGTGTGCGCTTTCCCCCGGCGCGCAGCCGGCGGCAGATGCTCATGCCGTCTTCGCCCGGCAGCATCAGGTCGAGGATGATCATGTCCACGTTCTCCTTGCCCATTACCCGCTCCATCGCGCTGCCGTTGGCAACGGCGCGCACGCCGAAACCCTGTTCCGCGAGATAGCGGTTCAGGAGATCGCGCAGGCGTTGGTCGTCGTCTACTACCAGGATGTTTGTGGTCGCGGCGTTCATGTCGGTTCTGGTCGTCTGCAGCATACCTGCAAATTATGAATCAGTTGACGGCGCCCATGATAGCGCCGGGAACAGGTTATTCTTGTCCCATGAGCCAGCGCATCCAGGTGCTGCAGGGCGACATCACCCGCCAGCAGGTGGATGCGATCGTCAACGCCGCCAACGCCTCCCTGCTCGGGGGCGGGGGCGTGGACGGGGCGATTCACCGGGCCGCGGGGCCGGAACTTCTGGAGTTTTGCCGTGGACTCGGAGGCTGCCCGACCGGGGAGGCGCGCATTACGCCGGGATTCCGCCTGCAGGCGCGCTGGATCATCCATACCGTCGGCCCGGTCTGGCGCGGCGCCGGCGACAATGAGGACGATCTGCTCGCGCGCTGCTACCGCAACAGCCTGGCGCTCGCCGTGGCGCACGAAGCGCGAACCGTCGCCTTCCCGCAGATCAGCACCGGGGTCTACGGCTTCCCGTTGCGCCGGGCCGCAGGGATCGCCATCGCCGAGATCGCGGAGTTTCTGTCGCGGGAGAACCGCATCGACGAGGTTCGATGTGTCTGCTTCAACGCGGATTCGTACTCGGCGGTCACCGAGGCGCTGGCCGGCCTGCGCTGACACGCTGCATTCCCTGGGACGATCGACGCGATGGATACGCTGGACGGCGAATACGATCTTCTGGTGATCGGCGGCGGAATCAACGGGGTGGGCGTGGCACGCGATGCCGCCGGCAGGGGCGTTCGCGTCGCCCTGTGCGAACGCGGTGATCTGGGCGGCGCGACCTCGATGGCGAGCAGCAAGTTGATTCACGGCGGCCTGCGCTATCTGGAGCAGCGGCAGTGGCGGCTGGTACGCGAGTCACTGGCCGAGCGCGAAGTGCTGATGCGGCTCGCGCCGCATCTGGTGAGGCCACTACGCTTCGTCCTTCCTCACGCTCCCGGACTGCGGCCGAAGTGGATGATCCGCGCCGGCTTGTGGCTCTATGACCGCCTCGGCGGCGCCAGCACTCTGCCGCGAAGCCGTGCGGTCGATCTGCGCAGACCGCCCTTCGACGACGATCTCGATCCCCGCTTCGGCAGCGGATTCTCTTATTCGGATTGCCGCGTGGATGACGCGCGGCTGGTGGTGGTGAACGCGTTGTCGGCGCAGACTCTTGGGGCGAAGATCCTGCCGCGCACGGCCTGCGTGGGTCTCACCGCCACGAAAAACGGCTGGCGCGCCGACCTCGAGGCTGCCGATGGACGGCGCGGATTCTTGTCGGCCAAAGCCGTGGTCAACGCCGCCGGACCCTGGGTTGTACAGCTTCTGCGCGAGATCGCCGGCCTGGATGTGCGGGCACCGGTGCGGCTGGTCAAGGGCAGCCATATCGTCGTGCCGCGCCGGATTGCGGGCGACCATGCCTATATTTTGCAGAACCACGACCGCCGTATTGTTTTCCTGCTGCCGTTCGAACGCAGATTCACCCTGATCGGCACTACAGAGGTGGTGCTCGCGCAACCGCCCGCGGTCATGGAGGTGTCGGATGAAGAAGTGCGCTACCTGTGTGACGCTGCGAACCGCTATCTGGCGAAACCGGTGCGGGCGGAGGAAGTGGTGTGGAGTTTTGCCGGGGTGAGGGCGCTTCACGACGACGGCAAGGCGAATCCCAGTGAAGTGACGCGTGACTATGTCCTGCAGCTCGACCACGCCGGCAACGGCGCCCCCATCCTGTCTGTTTTCGGGGGCAAGATCACGACTTTCCGCCGCCTTGCCGAGCATGCACTGGAGAAGCTTTCCGCAGAACTCGGAATTCCGGGCCAACCGTGGACCTCAACGGCGCCGCTCCCCGGTGCCGCGACCGGACACTTCGATTACGTGGAATTTCTGAAGAGCATGCTGACTCGCTGCGCCTCATTGCCTACCGGGCTGGTCGAAGGCATCGTGCGGCGGCACGGATCGACTGCAATCGACTTGATTGGCGACGCACAGAACGTCAACGACCTGGGTACACACTTCGGCGCCGGATTGACCGCGCGTGAAGTGGATCATTTCATGGACAGGGAATGGGCGCGCACCGCGGAAGATGTGCTGTGGCGGCGCAGCAAGATCGGCCTGCACCTGAGCAACGCCGAACGCGCCGCCGTAGAGGACTACGTCAATCGACGGATCGCCCGCTGAGCGCGTTCACGCAAGCATGGCCGCGAAGCGTTCGGCTTCCATCGGCCGGCCGCCGAAGTAGCCCTGGTAAGCCTCGCAGCCGAGCGCACGCAGAAAATCGAGCTGCCCCCGGGTTTCCACACCTTCGGCAATCACCGTCATGCGCAGGCTCTTCGCCAGGTTGATGATCGCCTGCACGATCGCGGAATCGTTCAGGTCGTGCGGCAGGTCCGCGACGAAGCTGCGGTCGATCTTGAGTTTGTCGATCGGGAAGCGTTTCAGATAATTCAGGCTCGAGTAGCCGGTGCCGAAGTCGTCGATGGACAGACTCACCCCCATGTCATGCAGCATCGCCAGCGTCTTTGCGGTTTCCTTCGGGTCCTGCATGATCGCGTTCTCGGTGAGTTCGATTTCGAGCTGATGCGGCTTGAGGTTATGGCGGGCAAACGCCGCCGCCACGCCCTGGACCAGGTTGGCGCGGCGGAACTGGAACGCCGAATAGTTGACGGCCACGGGGACCACCCGCAGTCCCTTCGTTTACCAGGCGTTGATCTGGCGGCAGGCCTCGTCCAACACCCATTCGCCGATGAGATGGATGATGTCCGATTCTTCCGCCAGGGGAATGAAACTCTCCGGAAACAGCAGTCCGTGCTCGTCGTGGTTCCAGCGCACCAGCGCCTCGGCACCCAGCAACTTGCCATTGGCGGTGTCGAACTGCGGCTGGTAGTGAAGGACCAGGTGATTGCGCTCGATGGCGCGGCGTAGCTGATTGGCCAATACCAGGCGCTCGGCCACCGGAGCGGTCAGCTCCGGCGTAAAGAACTCGTAGCGGTTGCGGCCGCTTTTCTTCGAGTAGTACATCGCCGCATCGGCGTTGCGGATCAGATCCTCCATGGTCTGGCCGTCGTCGGGATAGACGCTGACGCCGACGCTTGCCGAGATCTGGATTTCCTGCGTGTCGAGCAGGAACGGTTCCTCGAAGGTGGCGAGCACCTTGCCTGCGACCAGTGCCGCCTCGGCCGGTTCGCGCAATGCCGACAGGACGATCAGGTACTCGTCGCCGGCGTGACGGCACACCGTATCGGTCTCGCGCACGCAGCCGCGCAGCCGCGCCGCCACAGTTTGCAACAGGATGTCGCCGGCGCGGTGCCCGAAGGAATCGTTGACATACTTGAAACGGTCCAGGTCGATGAACAGCAGCGCGACCCTGGTTTCCATGCGCTTCGCCGATGCCAGCGCCTGTTGCAGACGATCCTGAAACAGGGTGCGGTTGGGCAGGCCGGTGAGCAGGTCATGGTGGGCAAGGAAGCGCACCCGCGCATCCATGTCCTTGCGCTGGGACACGTCCTCGGTCACCCATAACACCTTGATCGGTTCGCCCTCCAGATCGAGCAGCGCATCTCCCTTGGTGCGCAGCCAACGGTGGGTGCCGTCGGGCCAGGACACCCGGTACTCGATGTCCAGATTGCCGGTTCCGCCGAGGCATTCGTCAACGGCCTGTGTAAAACGGGGACGATCCTCGAGATGGATCGATTCGAGCAACTGTTTGTAGGGAACGTCCGGGCGGTCGCTGCGAATGCCGAACAGGCGCAGGCTCATTTCCGAAGCGCGCACCATCCGGCTTCGAACATCGAACTCGCAGGTTCCGATCTCCGCGAACGCCAGCGCGAGCTTCTCGCGGTCGAGGCTGGCCTTGAGCGCATCGAGGGTGTTGTGGGTGATGGCCTGTGAATCGCGCAGCCTCTCCGAAGATATCAGCAGCTCCGCGGTGGCGCTCTGAAGCTTCTCGTTGGTTTCCTGCGAGCGCTGCTGGGCGGCTGCGAGCCTCTTTTTCAGGTCAGCCGGCCGCGCCGGCGTGCGCACGATGGGTTTGCGCGCGCGAGGACTTGCGCGTTTGCCTGGCTTCGTCTTGTTTGCGGCGCGTCTTTTGCTCTTGGCGGGGCTCACTCGTCAGAATCAGGCGTGTATTGGCAGTGTTTCGATGGCCTTGCAGACCGCCCGGGTAACCTGGGCGGTCGTGGCCTTGCCGCCAAGGTCGGGGGTAAAGACGCGCGCCAGAGTGACGCTTTCGATCGCGCCCATCAGGCGGGCGGCGGCCACGGACTCGCCAAGATGTTCGAGCATCATCACCGCGGTCCAGAAAGTCCCGATCGGATTGGCGATGCCTTTGCCGACGATGTCGAGTGCCGAGCCGTGGATCGGCTCGAACATCGACGGAAAACGGCGTTCCGGGTCGAGGTTGGCAGTGGGCGCGATGCCGAGGCTACCGGAGAGCGCCGCCGCGAGATCCGACAGGATGTCGGCATGCAGATTGGTGGCAACCATCACGTCGAGAGAGGCGGGCCGGAGCACCATGCGCATGGTGGCGGCATCCACCAGCATCTTGTCGGTTTCGACGTCGGGATAGTCCTTCGCGACCGAGGCGAAGATCTCGTCCCACATCACCATCCCGTGGCGCTGTGCGTTGGACTTGGTGATCAAGGTCAGATGCCGTTTCGGCCGCTTGCGCGCAAGACCGAAGGCGAACCGCTGGATGCGCTCCACGCCAGCACGGGTAAACACCGAGATTTCAGTGGCGACCTCCTCGGGCAGGCCGCGATGCGATCGCCCGCCCTGTCCGGAGTATTCGCCCTCGGTGTTCTCGCGCACGATCACCCAATCGAGGTCGGCCGGCGACTTCAGTTTGAGCGGCGGCTCGATGCCCGGCAGCACCCGGGCGGGGCGCACGTTGGCGTATTGGTCGAAGCCCTGGCAGATGTTGAGCCGCAGGCCCCACAGCGTGATGTGATCCGGCACTTCCCGGGAGCCGACGGCGCCGAAGTAGATCGCGTCAAAGTTCTTGAGCCTTGCAAGTCCGTCCGCAGGCATCATTTCGCCGTGCTTGAGGTAATACGTGCTGCCCCAGTCGAAGTGCTCGAAGCGCAGCTTGAAGCTGCCGTCCTGCTTTGCCAGCATCTCCAGCACCTCGATGCCGGCCGCTATCACTTCGGCGCCGATGCCGTCTCCGGGAATCGCCGCAATTTTGTACGTCTTCATTTGATTCCTTAAAGGCGATACACGTTTAACACGAAGGACACGAAGGAAAGGCAAGAAAGGAACACGAAGGAGAATCGGAAAGATTCAAACTACGGAATTCACGGAGAACTCTACGCAGATTGTCCTCCAAGTTCCTTACGTCGCCAATTCAGGAGATTCTGGGTTTGCCTCCCTTCGTGGTCCTTCGTTTTTCCTTCGTGATCCTTCGTGTTGAAAGAGGTTCCGTTTCTAGAAATTCACGTTGTTCTTGCCCTTGAGCTTGAGGATCTTGCGCGCATCATCCGGAGTGGCGACTTCCAGACCGAGTTCCTCGAGGATGCGGCGGATCTTGGAGACTTGGTCGGCATTGGTCTTCGCCAGTTGTCCCTTGCCGATCCACAGGCTGTCTTCCAGGCCGACGCGCACGTTGCCGCCCATGACGGCGGACTGGGTGGCGATGTACATCTGGTTGCGTCCGCCGCCGAGCACCGACCACTGGTACTGATCGCCGAACAGGCGATCCGCCGTGCGCCTCATGTGCAGCACGTCCTCGGGGTGCGGTCCGATGCCGCCGCGGATACCGAATACAGACTGGATGAACAACGGCGGCTTCACCAGCCCGCGATCGAGGAAGTGCGCCGCGGTGTAGAGATGCCCGATGTCGTAACACTCGATTTCGAATCGCGTGTCGTTGTTGCTGCACGACTGCAGGATGTGGGCGATGTCCTTGAAGGTGTTCTTGAAGACGCGGTCATCGGACCCGGCGAGGTAGGGCTTTTCCCAGTCGTACTTCCACTCCTTGACCCGCGGGATCATTTCGTACAGGCCGAAGTTCATCGAACCCATGTTCAGCGATGCCACTTCCGGCTTCAGTTGCAATGCCGGCTGCAGCCGGTCTTCGATGGTCATCGTCGGCGCGCCGCCGGTAGTGAGGTTGATCACCACATCCGAGGCGGCTTTGATTTTCGGCAGGAACTGCATGAACATCTTCGGGTCCTGCGTCGGGCGTCCGTCCTTTGGTTCGCGGGCATGCAGGTGCACGACCGCCGCGCCGGCTTTTGCTGCGCCGATGGCCGCTTCGGCGATCTCATCCGGCGTTATCGGCAGATGCGGCGACATCGAAGGCGTATGGATTGCGCCGGTCACGGCGCAGGTGATGATGACTTTCTGTGCCATTTTTAGTTTCTCCAATCAAAAGTCAAATTCTGTCACCGCAAAGGCGCAAAGGACGCAAAGAAATTCAAATATTCAATCTAACCATGGGAAACACTAGGTCAACCCCTCTCGCAAACCAGGACTTCAATGGTGTGACTTACTTCCCCTTGTACCGCGTGGTTATTTGTTCTTTGTTCTCACGTTTTTCTTTGCGTCCTTTGCGCCTTTGCGGTGAAGGTTTTAGTCTTTCGCTTCGATTGAGCGTTTGTGAGCGATCAGCGCCATCAGCCGGCGGTCGCGCCAGGCTTCGCGTTCGGCGTGCTGGGCCTGGGGCATGAGCTTGCGCCGTTCCCCTTCGATCTTCGCGACCAGCTTGTCGTCCCAGGATTCGTGCTTCACGTCCTTCATCATGCCGTAAAGCACCGGGCCGTAGCGCGCCGCATAGTCGGACACGCCGCCGGGTGCGTTTAGATCGATGGTCTCGAACGGGCCCATGAACGACCAGCGTAACCCCAGGCCGTCCTTGATGCATTTGTCGAGATCTTCCACGGATACGTAGTCCTCTTTCACCAGTCGCCAGGATTCCAGCAGTAGTGCCGCCTGCAGGCGGTTCAGGATGAAGCCTTCGACTTCCTTCTTGACGGTGATGGCGACCTGGCCGACTTTCTCGTGCAGCGCACGCGTTTTCGCCACGACATCGGCGCTGGTCCACGGCGCGGGAGAAATCTCCACGATCGGCACGATGTGCGGTGGGTTCACCGGATGGGCAACGATGCAGCGATGGCGGCCCTTGAGACCTTCGCTGAAACGCGACGTCTGGATCGTCGAAGTCGAGCTGGCGAGAATGCAATGGGCCGGAGCCGCTTCATCGAGCTGGCGATAAACCTCGCGCTTGACGTCCAGCCGCTCCGAAGTGTTCTCCTGAACGTAATCGGCGCCCCTTACGGCCTCTGCCAGCGTCGCGGCCCCGCTGACGCGCTTCATCACCGTTTCGGGAGATTCCTTGATCAGCCCGAACTGTTGCAGTTCCTCCAGACCCTCCCTGATGAGGCCGATGGCCTTGTCGGTCGCACCGGGGGTACTGTCGTAGAGCTTCACGGTGTGTCCCGCGCGCGCGAACACCATTGCCCAGGCACGGCCGATCAGTCCCGTACCAATGATTGCCACTTTTTCCATTTTTCTTCCTTAGTAATTTAGATACTCACCGCAAAGGCGCGAAGGCGCAAAGAAGAACACGCAAAGGAATGAAACATGAAATTCTTTGGCGGGCAGACAAAAAAATGCGGATATCTGTCCGTTCGTTTCCTCAGAATTCCCGTTTCGGTTTTCTTTGCGTTCCCTTGGCGCCTTTGCGCACCCCTCAAGGGCACCCGTCGAGCGGGTATTGAAGAGAAGGTATTGAAAAGAATCTTTGCGGTTGATTGCTCTAGCCCAGCATTTCGACGCCGGCGCAGACCGAAATCGCCTGACCCGTGATGTTCCTGCCGATATCGCTGGCGAGATACAAAGCCATGTTGGCGATGTCGTAGGGGCTGACCATGCGATGCATCGACACGCGTTCCAGCGATATTTTCTTCTGTTCTTCGAAGCTGATGCCCACCGCTTTGGCTTTGGCATCAATCACGCGATCGATGCGCTCGCCTTCGACCACGCCCGGCTGGATCGCATTGACGCGGATGTTGTCGGGCCCGACTTCCATCGACAGGCTCTTGGTGAACCCGACCACGCCCCATTTGGCTGCGGAGTAGGGGGTGCGGAACGGGAAAGCGAGACGTCCGGCCGCGGAGGACAGGTTGATGACCGATCCGCCGCCCGCCGCCTTGATCAGCGGCATGGCCAGTCGCGTGCAGTAGAACATGCCGTTCAGGTCCACCGCGATGCAGCGCTCCCATTCCTCGACCGGAATGTCCTCGACCTTGCCGGTGGGCCCTGCAATGCCGGCATTGTTGATCAGGCAGTCCAGGCCGCCGAGATGTTTTTTTACATCGGCAAACAGCCGGTCCACATCCTTGAGGCTGGACACGTCCGCCAGTGTGGCGCTGACCCCGGGAAAGGCTCTTACCGTTTCTTCAAGCGAAGCCTGCACCACATCGCAGATATGCACGCGCGCGCCGGCCTTGTGAAACACGTCTGTCATCGCCCGGCCAATTCCCGCCGCACCGGCGGTGATCAGGACCCGTTGTCCCTTTACAGAAATTTCCATCACTTACTCCATAAAAAAATCTTTTCACCACAAAGACGCAAAGAACGCAAAGAAAACCAGAAAACAGACTTGAAATAGAATCGATCGAATCAGTTCCACAACAACGGGAAAATTGCCTTGCTCCCGACAACGGGCACGAATGTCGAGATCCAAGCGTGAACGTTCCTTGCCCCGATTTCTACTGTCGCATTTCTTTGCGTTCTTTGCGTCTTTGCGGTGAAGAATTAATGTTTGCGTCTTTGCGCCTTTGCGGTGAGGTTTAGATGCCGTGAGGTTTAGCTAAAGCCACAAGACCTGTTTGCGGAATTCGAGATCGGTGAGCAGCGGCTGCGCCGGTCCCTCGTGCGAGACATGCCCGCGGTCGAGGACGTAGGCGCGGTCGGCGAGCGACAGCACCAGGTCCAGACGATGCTCGATGATCAAAATCGCGACTTCCTGCCGGAGTTGCTCGATCGACTTGAAGACTTCTTCGACCATTGCCGGCGACAGGCCTTCGAACGGCTCATCCATTAGCAGCAGATTGACGTTGCCGGATAGGGCACGGGCAATCGCGACCATCTGCTGTTCGCCGCCGGAGAGCAGGTCGGCTTTGGTGTGGAGCTTTTCGCGGATTCTCGGGAAGTAGCCGTAGATCCTGTCGCGATCCCACTTGACGCCGCCGCCCGTCCGGCGCGCGAGCGCGCCGAGGCGCAGATTTTCCTCCACGGTCAGGCCGGAGAACAGCCTGCGCCCCTGTGGCACCAGGCCGATGCCCAGACGCGCGATCCGTTCCGGCGTGCTGCCGCTGATCACGCGGCCGTTGAAAGTGACGGTACCGGAAGCCGGTTGAACGATGCCGAGTATGCTCTTGAAGGTCGACGACTTGCCGGCGCCGTTGCGTCCCAGCAAGCCGACGACCTCGCGGGCGCGCACCATGAGGCTGACATCGTGGAGGATGTGGCTCTTGCCGTAAAAGGAATTGATGTTGTCCAGTTGCAGCAGGACTTCCTGCGAGGACGGATCCGTCTGCGTCCGTTGGACGACGAGATGCGCATGACCGCTGCCGATGTACACGCGCTGAACTTCGGGATGCGCGCGCACGGTTTCTGCGTCGCCCTCGACCAGCACCCTGCCTTCGTTCATTACCGTGACGATGTCGGCCATGCCGAACACGCGATCGATGTCGTGCTCGACCAGCAGCACCGCCATATCCCCGGTCAGCCGGCGTATCAGGACGCCGATGCGCTCGCGTTCCGCCGCGGCGAGGCTGGCCAGCGGTTCGTCCAGCAGCAGGACGCGGGGCTTTGCCGCCAGCGCCATGCCGATCTCGACCAGCCTCTGTCCGCCGTAGGAAAGGCTGGAGATCAGCGCGTGCTCGGTGTTCTCAAGCCCGAGAAATTTCACCAGTTCACGGGTTTCGGCGTTCACTTGCGGCAGGGCGCCGCTGCGCGTCCAGGCGTTAAAGCGCCGCGCATCGCGCGCTTGCACCGCCAACCGCAGGTTCTCCCAAACGGACAGCGCCGGAAACAGGCTGGTGATCTGGAAGGAACGCGCCAGGCCCTGATTCACCACTTGCTCCGCGGGGAGTCCTGCGATCGGGGTATTGTCCAGAACGATGCGCCCGGCATCGGGAGCGAACATTCCGGAGATGGTATTGAACAGGGTGGTCTTGCCGGCGCCGTTGGGTCCGATCAGCGCATGCAGCTTGCGGTCGGCGAGCTTCAGATCCACCCCCGCGACCGCAGTGAAGCCGCCGAACCGCTTGACCACGCCGGCGCAGCTCAGGATCGTGCCGGATACCGGCGGATGCTCGCGCAGGAAAGCAGGGATCTCCTGACCCGGCTGCGGGGTTACGCGCGCGGCCATCGCGCCGATGCCTTCCTTCTTCTTGCGCAGAGGCGCCAGCAGGCGCGCGCCGACGCCGACTAGTCCCGAAGGCGAAAACAGGATGAAGGCCATGAACAGAAGGCCGAACCAGAATTGCCATGCCGAGGTGTAGCCGGTCAGCACCTCGCGGAACATGATGTAGAAGAACGCGCCGAGGGTCGGCCCGAGGAAACTGCCGACGCCGCCGAAGATGGTCATGGCGAGGATTTCCCCGGAGAAATTGACGTGCACCGTGTCCGCGGAAACGAACAGCTTGAGAAAAGCCATCAGGCTGCCGCCCAGGCCGGTGACGGTGGCGGAGATCACGAAGGCCGCAAGCTTGTAGCGCAGCACCGGATAGCCGATAAAGCGGGCGCGGTTCTCGTTCTCGCGGATGGCTGCGAGCACCGAGCCGAGCGGCGAGTGCACGACCCGCCACATGATCCATGCAACGACAAATACGATCACCGCGATCAGGTGATAGAAAACTACTTGGTTATCGAGATCGAGTCCGAAAAACGGCGCACGCTGAATCCCGGAAAGGCCGTTTTCGCCGCCGGTAAACGAGGTCCAGCGGTACACGATGTAGAAGGTCAGCGCGGTGAACGCCAGCGTGAGCAGGGAAAAGTACACGCCGCGCCGGCGCAGCACCAGGAAGCCGACGACCAGGCCGAACGCGGCGGAGAACAGCACCGCGAACCCGAGCGGCAGCCACAGGCTGCCCTTGAACCAATGCATTTGCGACAGCACAGTGGCATAAGCGGCCAGTCCGAAGAACATGCCGTGACCGAAGGACAGCAGCCCGGTGTAGCCGAGCAAAAGGTTATAGCCCAGGCCGACCAGCGCAAAGATCGCGATCTCGGTGGCGATGCCCCAGGTAAAGCCGGTGCCGGTGACGACGTGCGGCAGCGCCAGCAGCGCCACCGCGGCGATGAAAAGCGGATGTCTGAGGAAGTTGCCTGGCTTCATTCGAACTTCTCGAATTTCTCACCCATCAATCCGCGCGGGCGGAACAGCAGGATCAGCACCATCAGCAGGTACATCGAGGCCTCCGCCGCGGGCGGGTAGTAATACACGGTGATGCCGCGCACGGCACCGACCAGCAAGCCGGCGACGACCACGCCCCAGAAACTGCCCAATCCGCCGATCACCACCACGACGAAAGTCGCGGTGAGGATTTCGGTGCCCATCGCCGGTTGCACGCCTGCGAGCGGGGCCGAAAGCACGCCCGCCAGGCCGGCGAGCGCCACCCCCAGCGCGAACACCGCGGTCAGGATCGGCCGCAGCGAGATGCCCAGCGCGCGCACCATTTCCGGATCGCGAACCCCGGCGCGCACCACCATTCCGAAGGCGGTCTTGTTGAGCAACAGCCAGCACCCGGTCACGGCGGTGATCGCCACCGCGAGCACGAACAGGCGGTAATAGGAATAGATGAAATCGCCGAGAATCAGTTGGCCGCGAAGCTGCTCCGGCAGCGAGAACGGCAGGCCGGTGGTGCCCCAGATCATGCGCAGGCTCTGCTCGGCGGTCAGCGCCAGGCCGAAAGTGAACAACAGGCCCAGCATCGGATCCTTGTTGTAGAGGCGCCGCAGGGCAAAGCGCTCGATCAGGATGCCGATCAGCGCCACGCCCACCGGGGAGAGCCCCATCGCGCCGAAAAAGCCGAGTCGTCTTTCGATTTCGTAGGCGAGATAGGCGCCTACCGCATAGAACGCGCCGTGGGCAAGGTTGACCACGCCGCCGAGACTGAAGATCAGCGAAAGTCCCAGCGACAGGACGATGTAGTACGACCCGACCAGCAGGCCGTTGGCGATCTGCTCGAGAAGAAGCACGACTGAAACGAACTCAGCCGCGGCTCACGCGGCCGGCAGGTTGCAGGGGTTTTCCTGCTGCGTGGGCTGGGTCAGCTCCAGCGACTGCTTCGGGCCTGGCACGGTCTCGACGACGTCGAAGATGTCCCACTGATCCTTCGACTTCGACTTGTCCTTCACCTTGACCACGTACATTTCCTGCAGCAACTGGTGGTCCCAGTCGCGGAACTTGCCCTTGCGCGCTTTGAGCAGATCGAACCCCGCGCCTTTCTCCAGATGCTGGACGATCCTGGAAGCCTCGGTGCCCTTGGTTTCCGCAACCGTCTGCAGCACGATGCGCACGCCGATGTAATCGCCCCAGGCCTGATTCTCCGGCGGTTGTCCGTACTTCTTCACGAAGCGTTCGGTAAAGGCCCGGGAGGAGGGAATGTTCAGGCCGTGATACCACAGGCTCTGCCAGTGGCCGGACAGCGAATCAAGGCCGGTGGCCCAGAACGGCGCAGTGTCCATCACGCCGCCGGTAAGCTGATAGGGCAGGCCGTATTCCTTGTACTGTTTCAGGAACGTGGTCTGGTCCACGCCGGCCAGATTGAGGTAGACGAAATCGGGCTTGAACTGACGGATCTTGAGAATATAGGCGCTGTAGTCCGCCGTGTTGGTCGGCACGAAATCGTTGTTGAGGATGATGCCGCCGTTCTGCTCCAGGAAGCGCGAGGAAACCTTGTAGAGATCGTGGCCGAAGGCGTAGTCCGCGGTCAGAAAACACCAGCGCGCGCCCTTGATCAGGTTCTTCTGCAGTTGCCATGTGCCGATGGTCTTGGTGTACATGGTATTGCTGCCCTCGACGTGGAACATGTAGCGTTTGCAGTTGGCGCCGCGCAGCGCATCGGAATTGCAGCCGGTGTTGAAGAACGGGATCTTGTAGCGCTGTGCCTGCTCGCCGATGGCGAGCCCCGAAGCCGAACTGATCTCCCCAATCAGGCAGATCACCTGGTCGCGCTCGACCAGCTTGTTCGCCTTGGTCACCGCGGTGGCGGGATTGACGCTGTCTTCGGCGATCATCTCGATTTTGCGCCCGAGTACGCCGCCCGCCGCATTGGCCTCTTCGACCGCCAGCACGGCGCCCTTGTAGCCGTACTCGCCCACCTGGCCGAGAAAGCCGGTGCGCGGCGTGATGTGTCCGATACGAATCGCATCGGATTGCGCGCGCAGGATTGCCGGGAAACCGAACTGCGCCGCAGCAGCAGCGACAGTCAGCGTGGCGGTCTGCTTGATCAGCTTGCGGCGGCCCGGTACGACCGTGCTTTCGGTTTTCTTGCTCATGGTTCCTCCCCTGATTTCTATAGCAGCCCGTTTTCGCAGGCTGCTGGTTCGAATCCGAACCGGTTCAGTCCGCCTTGAGAATGCGGGCGACCACGGCGTCGGTCACCTGCCTGGTATTGGCGTTGCCGCCCAGGTCCGGCGTGCGCAGCCCGGACTGCATCACCGCGGACATGGCGGAAACGATTCGAGTTGCAAGTTCCGCCTGGCCGAGGTGCTCCAACATCATCGCCCCGCTCCAGATCTGCCCAAGCGGGTTGGCAATGCCCTTGCCGGCAATATCCGGCGCCGAGCCGTGCACCGGCTCGAACATGGAAGGATACTGCCTTTCCGGATTGATATTGGCGGAAGCCGCAATGCCGATGCTGCCGGCAATGGCCGCTCCCAGGTCGGTGAGAATGTCGCCGAACAGATTGCTGCCGACCACCACGCCGAAGCGTTGCGGATGAGTGACGAAGCGCGCGCACAGCGCGTCGATGTGCATCTGCTCGCTTTCGATCTCGGGGTAGCCTTTGGCGATTTGCCAGAACACCTCGTCCCAGAACGGCATGCTGAAATTGATGCCATTGGATTTGGTGGCCGAGGTGACTTTCTTCTTGCCGATCCGGCGCGCCAGCTCGAACGCATAGCGGATGATGCGCTCGGTGCCCATGCGGGTGAAGATGCTGATCTGGCTGACCACTTCGTTGGGCGTGCCGGAGTAGATGCGGCCGCCCATGTTCGAGTACTCGCCCTCGTTGTTTTCGCGAACCACTACGAAGTCGATGTCCTGCGGGCCGCGGTCGGCAAGCGGCGTTTTCACTCCCGGCAGCAGCTTTACCGGCCGCACACAGGCGTACTGCTGGAAGCCGCGGCGTATCGGCGCGATCAGTTCCCACAGCGAAACATGGTCCGGCACGCCGGGAAACCCGACGGCACCGAGAAAAATGGAATCGAAGGGGCGCAACTGGTCCAGTCCGTCCGCGGGCATCATGCGTCCGTGCTTCTGGTAGTACTCGCAACTCCACGGGAAGCTGCGGTAACTGAACCTGAGCCCGCCGTGCGCTTTCGCCGCGGCGTCGAGAACGCGCGTGCCTTCGGGGACGACTTCCTTGCCTATGCCGTCACCCGGGATCAGCGCGATGTTGAATTCTTTCATGGAAGGCTTCTTGAGCGCCCTCTCCACGTCAGTGGAGAGGGCGGGGGGTGAGGTGGCCGTTCTTCAGCGTTTGAAGCCGGAGCGGATCCAGTCGATGCTTTTCATTCCGTCCGGCGGGCTGATGTGCTCGGGCGGGTAGTACTTGATGTTGATGAGCGTGATCTTCCCGTCGACCTTCTTCACGGTGCCGTAGGGCACGTGCTGCACCGCCTGGTGTCCCTTGCCGAGCGACATGTCCACCGTGCCGGCGACCGACTCGAACTTGAGGTATTCAAACGCGCCGATGATCTGGTCGATCGTGGGGTCCTGCACCTTGTTGGCGGCCTGCGCTTTTTCAAATGCGGCCTTGGCACCCAGGAACGCGGTCGCCATGTGATACGAGGCGTAAACCGGCGCGACGCCGAAGCGGTCCTTGAATGCCTTTTGGAACCACTTGTTGAGGGTGGTCGGCGGCGCAAACGGACCGTTGGGGCCGCGTGCACCGATCATGGTGCCGTCCGGCAACTGGTCGCCGAGACGCTCGAGCACGGTCTCGCCGGTAATCATGATGTTGGGCATGCGCGCCAGCAGCCCGCGCGGTGCCGCCTGCAGGATGAAGGCCTCGAGGTCGCCGCCCCACAGCGAGTTCTGCACGATCTCGGCGCCACTGCCCAGCACCGCGGAAACTTCGGTGCCGTACTGGCCCGCGCCGAGCTTGGGCGTGACGTTGGTGCCGATCTGGACCTGCGGCTTGATGATTTTCATTGCCTCGGTGAAATCGGACCAGGCGTCCTGGCCCCAGGCGTAGTTCGGATTGACCCCGGAGAAGGTCTTGAGGTTGGGGAAGTTCTCCGCGATGTAGCGGGCCGCCGCCACGTTCTCCTGAGTCGCCATGGTCGTAGTGCGGAAGACGTACTTGTAGCTCCCTTCCTCGAAGATGCGGTTGGTGGCGCAATCGAACAACACAGTGAACTTCTTCAGTTCCTCGGCGACCGGCGCGACCGCCAGGCAGTCGCCGCTGGAAATGACCCCGATCACCATGTCCACATCCTGCCGCGCCACCAGGTTGCGATACTCGGTCACGACCTTGGTCGGTCCGCCGGCTTCATCCACGTAGGCCACTTCAAGCGGCCTTCCGCCGAAGCCCTTCTTTTCATAGCCCGGAATTTGCCCGCCCTTGTTGAGCGCGTCCACCAGCAGATCCGACGCATTTTTGGCCGGAACGCCGAAGGGACCGGCAGCCGGTCCGGACAGGAAGGTAATGATGCCGATGCGGAGCGGAGCTTGCGCCGAGGCGAATGGACTGCCGAGGAGTGCGAGTGCGAAAAGTGCGGATGTTGCGCCGACGCTGCGCAGGAAGCGATTCATGATTGATCCTCCGGATGGGTCTTTTGTTTTTTGACGGCGCGGTCGCCGCCCGCCGCCCCTAACGGTCGTGAGTCCGCCGCGGCTGACAGGCTGCGATTATAACAACTAACTTATGGCGATTCGGTTCGGCTAGAATCCGCGTCGTACTGGTTTCGCACTTCTTAAGCGCTGCCGGATCCTCCTTGAACATCCTCGCCCTCGACACTTCGACGGAATACTGCTCGGTCGCGCTGCTGCACGACGGAAAGCTCACGTTCCGCGAAGACCTCGCCGGTCAGAAGCACTCCGAACTGATTCTGGCGATGATTGACGCGCTGTTGGGCGCATCGAATCTTAAGCTGGCGCATCTGCACGGTGTCGCATTCGGTGCCGGACCGGGATCGTTCACCGGACTGCGCATCGCCTGCGGAGTCGCGCAGGGGCTGGCGTTCGGTGCCGGGCTTCTGGTTGTGCCGGTCGGAACGCTGCTGGCGCTGGCGGAGGCCGCTGGCGCGCCGAGGGTGGTGACCTGCCTCGACGCGCGCATGGGAGAGATTTACCACGCCGCCTACCAGCGCAATGGCGCGGGATGGAGCGAAACGGTGTTGCCCAACGTATGCAAGGCCGACGCGGCGCCGGCACTGGAAGGCGGGGACTGGGTGGGTTGCGGCAGCGGTTTCGCGGTGTACGGCGATGCCCTGGCGGCGCGCTATCGCGGCCAGCTTGCTCGCGTTCAATCGCGGGCCTTTCCTCACGCGCGGGAGGTCGCGCAGCTGGCGTTGCCGGTACTTGCCGCCGGCCACGGCGTACCGGCAGAACAGGCGGTGCCGCTCTATGTGCGCGACAAAGTCGCCCGTAAAATGCACGAACAACCATGAGTGCCCAGCTCGACAGCCTGCCGAAACTGCGTCCGATGCGTGCCGCCGATCTTGATCGGATCATGGAGATCGAGCCGGTCATCTATACGCACCCGTGGACGCGGGGCAATTTCGGCGACTCGATGCGGGTCGGCTACGGCTGCTGGGTGATCGATTGCGGCGGGGTGATGGCCGGCTACGGCGTGCTCATGACCGGCGTCAGGGAGGCGCATCTGCTCAACCTGAGCATCGCGCCGGAGTGGCAGGGACGCGGGCTGGGCCGCTCGCTGCTGGAGCATTTCGTGCGCATCGGCCGCGACAGCGACGCACAACAGATGTTCCTGGAAGTGCGGCCGTCCAATACGTCGGCGCGGCGGCTGTACGCGGACTTCGGCTTTAACGACATCTGCGTTCGCCGCGGCTATTACCCGGGAGCCGGCGGGCGCGAGGATGCGATCCTGATGGGGCTGATGCTGTGAGCCGCCGGGCGCTGGTCCTCACCGAACTCGGGCTCACGCCTTTGTGGGTGCGCAGACGCCCGGCGCTTGCCGCACAGGAAACGGACGCAGTTCAAAGCGCTGTATTCCAGGATCTGCCGCCGCTGCCAACGGCGCAAGCGCTCCCCGCGGATGACCGCGGCGCGCAGATCGGGGCGATGGACTGGCAACAGCTCAAGTCCGCGGCTGCCGCCTGCACCTCGTGCGTTCTCCACAAGCAGCGGCGCCAGGCAGTGTTCGGAGTGGGCGACGAGCGCGCCGAATGGCTGTTCGTCGGCGAAGGTCCCGGCGCCGAAGAGGATGCGCGCGGGGAGCCCTTCGTCGGCCAGGCCGGCAAGCTGCTGGACAACATGCTCGCCGCGATCGGATTGAAGCGCGGCGACAACGTCTACATCGCCAACGTCGTGAAGTGCCGGCCTCCGGGCAATCGCACCCCCGAGCCCGCCGAGGCCAACGCCTGCGAGCCCTACCTTTCACGCCAGATCCGGCTCATCCAGCCGAGGCTGATCATCGCACTCGGCAAGGTCGCGGCACAGAACCTCCTGGGCACAGAAGCGACGATTGCCAGCCAGCGAGGCCGCGCGCACGCTTATCGCGGCACGCCATTGATCGTGACCTATCATCCGGCCTACCTGCTGCGCAACCTCACCGACAAGGCCAAGGCCTGGGAAGACCTGTGCTTCGCGGTGGACACCATGAAAGCGTTGAAACAGGGCGCCAGCACCCCCAATTGATTGCCGTCGTCTCTAACCGGGAGAATTCGATGAAACGCATCCTTGCCCTGCTGTTCCTGCTGGTCATTTCGCTCGGCCTCGCCGGCTGCGGCTACAACACGCTGCAAACCCGGGACGAGCAGATCAAGGCGGCGTGGGCGGAAGTGCTCAACCAGTACCAGCGCCGCGCCGATCTGGTGCCGAACCTGGTGAATACCGTGAAGGGTTTCGCCTCGCAGGAGAAGGACGTGCTGCTGGGCGTGACCAATGCTCGGGCGCGCGTCGGCAGCATCCAGGCCACTCCGGAACTGGTCAATGATCCGGGGGCTTTCTCAAAGTTCATCGCCGCGCAGGGGGAGATGACCTCGGCGCTGTCGCGGCTGTTGCTGGTGGTGGAGAACTATCCGCAACTGAAATCCGATGCCAATTTCCGCGACCTGCAGGCGCAACTCGAAGGTACCGAGAACCGCATCGCCGTGGCGCGCCAGCGTTACATTCGCGCGGTGCAGGACTATAACGTCACCGTGCGTTCCTTCCCCAGCAACCTGACGGCGATGCTGTTCGGCCACAAGGTCAAGCCGACATTCACGGTCGAAAACGAACAGGCCGTCGCCAAGCCCCCGGCCGTGGATTTCTCCAAGCCCGAGCCGGCGCAGAACAAGTGACGAAATGATGCTGCTCGTGCGCGCCGCCGCGGCGGCCGTGCTGCTGCTTGCCTTCTGTGCCGCGGCGGAAGACGCGCCGATTCCGCCACTGACGGGCCGCGTGGTGGACCTTAACGGCGCGCTGACCGTCGAACAGAAGCGTGAACTGGAAGCGAGCCTGGAAGCGTTCGAGACGCGCAAGGGCAGCCAGATCGCGGTAGTGATTACCGGGACGACCTTTCCCGAGCCGATCGAATCATTCGCCATCCGGGTGGCAGAGGCATGGAAGATCGGCCGCAAGGGCGTGGACGACGGCATCGTCGTGGTCATCGCCAAGAGCGACCAGGCGATGCGCATCGAGGTCGGTTATGGGTTGGAAGGCGCGGTGCCGGATGCCGTCGCCAAACGCCTGATCGAAGAAGAATTCATCCCCAAATTTCGCGGGGGCGATTTTTATGGCGGCTTGCGCGCGGGGCTTGATCGCCTCATACGGGTCATCGACGGCGAGCCGCTGCCCGCGCCGAAGCAGGAGACCGGCCGTGGCAGCGATCTGCGCTCGATCGAGGCCTATTTCGTCCTGTTCATGGCGATCGTGATCGCGGTCGGCGGCTTGTTGCGAGCGCTGTTCGGGCGGTTGCCCGCCGCGACGATCGTCAGCCTCGGTACCGGCTTGCTCGCCTGGCTCATCGTCGCGCCGGTGATTGTCGCGGTGTTGGTGGGCATCGTCGCCTTTATCTTTACGCTGGCCGGCGGCGGTCATCGCGGCGGGATGGGAAGCGGCGGCTTCGGCAGGGGTGGCTTCGGTGGTGGCGGATTCAGTGGCGGTGGCGGCGGGTTTGGTGGCGGCGGTGCTTCGGGACGCTGGTGAAATGAGACTCGCGCGCATGTTGCGTCACCTGACGATGCCGCAGTGGCGGGCCGGCCAGGTGTTGCGACGAGGAGCGCTGTTGCGAATCGAGCATGCCATCGCCGAGGCGGAGTCACGCCACTCTGGACAAATCCGTTTCGCCGTGGAGAACGCGCTCGATCTGCATGCCTTGCTGCGCGGTCAATCAGCGCGCGAGCGCGCCATCGAGGTGTTTGCGGCGTTGCCAGTCTGGGACACTGAACACAACAACGGCGTGCTGATTTACCTGTTGCTCGCGGACCGTGACGTCGAGATCGTCGCCGACCGCGGCATTCACGAAAGAGTCGGCAGCCGCGCCTGGGAAGAGGTCTGCCGCGAAATGGAAGCGGCGTTTCGCCAGGGCCGGTTCGAGGCGGGCGTGCTCGACGCAATTGCACGCGTGTCGCGCTACCTGGAAACCTACTTTCCCAGGCAGGCCCCCGGGCCGAACGAGTTGCCCGACCGGCCCGTCGTACTGTGAGTGTAGAGAAGGAACCAGCCGGCCGGGGCCGGCATCAAGAGCGTTGACGCAGAGACCGCAAAGTTGAAAAGAGAGGGCGCAAAGAAATTCAGGAACAAGAAGTTACGAACCACGTACCACGAGTAACACCTTCCTGCTCAGCACCCGAGTTTCACCCTTCACCCTTCACCCTTCACCCTTCACCCTTCACCCTTCACCCTTCA
>JBBPIT010000015.1:0-65728 GCA_038040175.1 Pseudomonadota bacterium
CCGCAACTGCGAAGCGACGCCTAGCAGTCATCCGCACCTGGCGCAACGCGCGTCGCGGAACTTGATCGGAGCTTCCCTCACCATGCAGAAAAAGCAAAGTCCGTTGCCCGCCCCTGTTCGCATCGCCCCACAAGGTGGTGCCAGAATGCGCGTGTTGGTGACCGGCGGACTCGGTTTTATTGGAACACACACGGTCAAGGCGCTGCTTCTGCGAGGCCACGAAGCGAGGATTCTCGACAACCTCGATCCGCAGATCCATCCCGATGACGGCGCGCGGCGGCGCCTCGATCCGCGCGTTGAGTGCATCATCGGGGATGTACGTAACCCCGATGACGTAGCGCTGGCCTTGCGCGACATCGACGCGGTCGTGCACTTGGCGGCGCTCACCGGCGTCGGCCAAAGCATGTACGAGATGCGCCGCTACGCCGACGTCAATTGCAGCGGCACCGCGACCCTATTAGACGGCATCGTGCGCCAAGGGATCCGCCCGCGCCGCTTCGTCTTGGCCTCGTCGCGCGCCATTTACGGCGAGGGCGCTTACGCTTGCGACCAGCACGGCGAGATACGAGTCGCCAAGCGCGATCCCGTCCTCTTGGCGCGTGGTGTCTTTGCACCAAGATGCCCGGCATGCGGCGCACCAGTCCACACCGTGCCCACCCGCGAGGACGTGTTGCCGCAAGCGGCGTCAGTTTATGCCTTGACCAAGCTGCAGCAAGAGCAACAAGTCGGCCTCGCGGCGGACACGTTTGGATTACCTGCGGTCGTTCTCCGGTACTTCAACGTCTACGGCTCGCAGCAATCATTGAGCAATCCCTACACCGGCATCGCGACGATCTTCTTCGCCCGCGCCCGCGCTGGGCGAGCTATCGAGCTCTATGAGAGCGGCGAGCCTTCACGCGATTTCGTTCACGTATCGGACGTCGTCGCTGCCAACATCGCGGCGCTCGAGATCTCCCACGTCCCGAAGGCCAATGCCGCCGCCACCGCAACGTTCAATGTCGGCTCAGGTGTTTCCACTTCGGTGCGCCAACTCGCCGAGGTCTTGAGCGCCGCCGCGGGCCAGACGGCTCCGCTCGTGACGACCGCGATGCATCGGCGCGGTGACATCTATGCGTGCTACGCGGACATCACGGCTGCCCGCAGCGCTCTCGGGTTCACAGCGCGCGTCAGCCTCGAAGAAGGCATGCGTGAGTTCGTACGATGGGCCGCGTCGCAACCCTGTGGCGACCACTCCGAACGCGCGGCCGCGGAGCTTTCACGCTTGGGCCTTCTGACCAACGCAGTCGTGCCTGCCCACGTCGGAGATCCACAATGATGACGGCACGCAAACCACGCATTCTGTTCATCGCCGAAGCCGTCACGCTGGCGCACGTCGCCAGGCCGACAGTGCTCGCCGGCACGCTTGCACCGCATGACTATGACGTTCACTTCGCCGCCGCCGACCGCTTTTCGTTCTGTGCTCCAGGAGGCGGTGTCACACGCTGGCCGCTGACGTCGATCTCGGCAGACGAATTTCTCAAAAACATCGCCGCTGGCAGGCCGCTCTTCGACACCAAGACACTCGGCCGCTACATCGATGACGACCTGCGTGTCCTGGGCCATGTTCAACCCGATCTCGTCATCGGCGATCTGCGACTGTCGTTGGCCGTAAGCTGCCGCATTTTTGGCGTACCCTACGCCGCCATCATCAACGCGACCTGGAGTCCATTCGCCGTCGATCCGACCTATCCGATTCCCGAGCACAAATTGACGCACCTGGTTGGCGTGAGCTCGGCGCAAAAAATATTCGATTGTGTCCGGCCGCTCACGTTTCGCAACTTTGCGCGACCGCTGCGTTACTGGCAACAGCGACACGGCTTGCGAAACACGAAGTCGTGGCTGCAGGCCTGCACCGAGGCGGATTTCCTGTTGTACGCCGACACGCCGGAGCTCGTGCCCACGGCTCGGGCCCCTGCGTCGCATTCATACATCGGCCCGATCATCTGGTCGCCGCCGGTGGCTTTGCCGAAATGGTGGAACGACCTGCCCGCCGAAAGACCCGTCATCTACATCACCCTTGGTAGCTCTGGCCAGCTCGACTACGTGCCGCGCCTCGTCGAAGCGCTTGCTGGCGCGCCGTATTCAGTCCTCCTAGCGTCGGCCGGCCGCGCCACGCCGCGCGCGCTGCCAGCCAACTTCTACAGCGCTGACTATTTTCCGGGCGTGGAAGTGGCAAAGCGCGCGAGCGTCGTTGTCTGCAATGGTGGTAGCGCGACCGCGTATCAAGCTCTCTCGGTGGGCACACCGGTCATTGGTCTGGCGTCGAATATGGACCAACTCCTGACGATGGCAGCCATCCGGCGCACCGGTGCCGGGGTTGCCCTGCGCCCCGAGAGCGTGAGTGCGCGAAGCATTCGTGAGCTGGTCGACGCGATGGTCGAGAGCCGCGGCTGGACCGACAATGCGCGCCGCGTCAGCACCTGGTTTACACGCTATCGCGTCGCCGATACATTTCCTGCGTTTGTCGACAAAGCTCTTGCCGCCACTGGGACCGCTCCCGCGCAACGCCGTTGGCCGGCCACGGCATGAGAGTGATCTGCGACCTCATGCGACATTCAGGGTGCGATATAAATGGCCCAGTGCTAGCTCCTGGGAAGTGTTCTGCCGGCGGGCAGTTATAATTTCCGCGCATTGCATTGGCGGCATGAAGGCGCCAAACTCGCAGTACTGGCGCTGCTTTCGGGGGAGGTGGGCCCAGGAAGGAGATCACGATGCGTATTTGCTTTTGGATCGCGCCGGCGCTGTTTGCCGCCTCCCTTTGCCTCTCCGCCCCGGCTGCCGACTGGGGGCCGCTGTCCCGCGTACAGGCCCTCGAGCAGGCCAAGAGCGGCCAGATCGACAAGCGCCGCCTGGCATACGGCCGGCTGGCAGAAGTCGGCACCCCGGCTGACGTGCCGGTGCTGCTTGCCGCGCTCTGGGACGAGGAGGAATTGATCCGCGGCATGGCCGAGCAGGCGGTTTGGGGAATATGGATGCGCACCGACGATCCGGCCGCCGATCCGATGTTTCAGACCGGAATTCAACTGCTGATCGAGGAAAAGCCGGCGCAGGCGCTGGAAAAGTTCAACCAGGTGCTCGCGCTGAAACCCGAGTTCGCCGAAGCGTGGAACCGCCGCGGCGATACCTACCAGTTTATGGGCGATGAGGAGCGGGCGCTGGCCGACTACGAACACGTCATGCGGCTCAATCCCTACCACTTTGGCACGCTGGAAAGCTTCGGCCAGATCTGGCTGGAACGCGGCAACTACCGCAAGGCCGCCGAATACTTCCGGCGGGCGCTGGAAATCAACCCGAACCTGTGGAACGTTGCGGAAATACTGCAGCGGCTGGAGAAGTCGCTCGAGAACGACAGGATTTGAAAACCCGTGAATGTCGTGAATATCGTGACAAGGTGAATCCGTGAATATCGTGTAAGGCGGTTCTTTGTTTCATGTCCTGGGCTCGGTCTTAAGTCTCGGATACGGCATTCACGACATTCACGACATTCACGACATTCACGACATTCACGACATTCACGACATTCACGATATTCACGGCTTCTTTGTTTTTTTCTTTCCCGGCAGTTTGATTCCGGACAGCGCCTGGTACACCTTCACCACCGCGGAGTCATCCTCGTAGCCGAGTCCGGCGCCGGCTGCGCCGAGGAACATCTGGTGCGCGGCGGCGGTGAGCGGCAGGGGAAAGGTCATCTTCTTCGCCGAATCCAGCACGATGCCGAGGTCCTTGACGAAAATATTCACGGCCGACAGCGGCGTGTAGTCGCCCGCGATGATGTGCGGCACGCGGTTCTGGAACATCCATGAGGAACCGGCGCTGTTGGAGATGACGTCGTAGAGCACCTGCGGATCGGCGCCGGCGCGGATGCCGAGCGCCATCGCCTCCGCCGAGGCGGCGATGTGCACGCCGGCGAGCAGCTGGTTGATCATCTTCACTTTCGAGCCCATTCCCGGCGCGTCGCCAAGCCGGTAGACCTTGGCGGCGATCGCGCCCAGCACGGCATTGGCTTTCCTGAAGGCTTCCTTTGTGCCCGAAGCCATGATCGAGAGTTCGCCCTTGGCGGCGCGCGCGGCGCCGCCGGATACCGGCGCGTCGATCATGAGGATGCCCTTGGCGCGCAGCCGCTCGCCGAGATCGGTGGCGAATTCCGGCGCGACCGTGCTGCTGGCGATGACCACCGCGCCGCTCGCCAGCGTGCCCGCCGCGCCGTCCCTGCCGAACAGCACGTCGCTGGTCTGGTCGGCATTCACCACCAGAATGATGACGACTTCGGCGTGGCGGCCGACCGCGGCCGGGTTCGCGGCGGCAACGCCGCCTTCCTTGGCGAATGCCTTCGACACTTCCGGCCGAACGTCGCAGGCGTGCACTTCGAAGCCCTTCTTGAGCAGCGTGCGGGCTACGCCGATGCCCATCGATCCTAATCCGATTACGCCCACCGCCGGTTTTTTCCTGGCCGCCATTTGCTCGCTCCCCGTGTGTCGAATGTTTTGCTTCGCTGTTAAACTCCAGCGGGTGTCTTGTCCTGAATGGAACGATGAATTCGAATATGGTCCGCTATGCCGCGTGTGCGTTGGTAATCACCGCCTGTCACGGCAACCCTCATTATAATCCGATGAAAACCCACCACACCCGCGACGGAGCGCTTCTTCCTGATGACGCACGGCGAGACCCGCGGGCTGGAATTTCTTCTCGCCGAATCCGGTAATGAGTCCGCACAGCCAAAACGAGCTTCCGCCCGCTGATCCGGGGCAGGGCGCCGCACCCGACCTCGGCGCGCTTGCGGCCCGTATCCGTGGTTGGGGCAGCGAGCTGGGCTTTCAGCAGGTCGGCATTGCCGACTGCGAAATTGGCGAGGCCGAAGCGCGGCTGATGGAATGGCTGGCGCGCGGCTGGCACGGCGACATGGACTACATGGCCGCACACGGCACGCGGCGCAGCCGCCCGGGCGAATTGGTGCCCGGCACCTTGCGGGTGATCTCGGTGCGCATGAACTACTTCCCGCAGAAGGCTCGCGATTCCTGGGAGGTCATCAACGACGGCAGTAGCGCCTACGTGGCGCGCTATGCGGTCGGGCGTGATTACCACAAGGTGCTGCGCGGCCGCCTGCAGAAACTTTGCGACCGCATCGCCGAGTATGTGAAGCGCGCGGACACGTTGACCACGGAGTCGGCGAGGCGGTTCTCTTACCGCGTCTTCACCGACAGCGCGCCGGTCATGGAAGTCGAGCTGGCTGCCAAGGCGGGAATCGGCTGGCGCGGCAAACACACCCTGCTGCTCAATCGCGAGGCCGGCTCCTGGTTTTTCCTCGGGGAGATCTATACCGATCTGCCGTTGCCGGTGGATGAGCCGCAACCGGATCACTGCGGCACCTGCCGGCGCTGCATCGACGTCTGTCCGACCGGGGCGATCGTGGCTCCCTATCAGCTCGACGCGCGCCGCTGCATCTCCTATCTCACCATCGAGCACAAGGGCGAGATCCCGGAGGAGCTGCGCCCGTTGATGGGCAACCGCATTTACGGCTGCGACGACTGCCAACTGGTCTGTCCGTGGAACCGGTATGCCCAGAAGGCGGACGTCGAAGACTTCTCGGTTCGCAACGGCCTCGATGCGGCGGCCCTGACGGAACTGTTTGCCTGGAGCGAAGAAGAATTCGAGCGGCGGCTGGAAGGCAGTGCCATCCGCAGGATCGGCCACGAGCGCTGGCTGCGGAATCTGGCGGTGGGTCTGGGCAACGCGCCGACTTCCGCCGCGGTGGTGGCGGCGCTCGAAGCGCGACGCGACCACCCCTCGGCGTTGGTGAGAAGCCACGTGGCGTGGGCGCTGAAGAGGCACAACGCGACCCGGGGTTGAGATTGCCGCCAACTTCGTCTATAAAGTTGCCCTCACGCAGGGATGGCCTGCGTCGCCAGATCAAGGAGTGAAAGCTAAATTGGCCGGCTACAAAAAGTATGCGGTTTTCGAAGGGAGGATGCTTATCGTCGGTTTCGGGTCAGTGGGCCAGGGCTCGCTGCCGCTGATCCTGCGCCATATCGACATCAAGCCCGAGCAGATCACCATCATCACTGCCAAAGCTTTCGGCCGCGAGATTGCCGGCAGTCTTGGCGTCAAGTTCATCGTCGAGCCGATCAAGCGCGAGTCCTACGTCGCCCAGTACGACAAGTACCTGGGTCCCGGGGACTTCTTGGTCAACGCCTCCTACGACGTCAATAGTCTCGACACCATCGAGTACTGCCGGCGGCGCGGGATTCTCTACATCGACGCCTGCATCGAACCCTGGCCCGGCGGGCACAACAACACCAGCGTCCCGGCCGACCGTCGCTCCAACTACGCCTACCGCGAGGCGGCGCTGGATCTGCGCAGGAAACACCCCAAGGGCCCGGCCTGCGTGTTGATGCACGGCGCCAACCCCGGGCTGGTCTCGCACATGCTCAAGCAGGCGCTGCTCAATATCGCCAAGGATGTCGGGGAAAAAACGCCGGTGCCGAAAAGCCGCGAGCAGTGGGCGCAGCTCGCGCAACGGCTCAACATCAAGGTCATCCATATCGCCGAGCGCGACAGCCAGGTGAGCCCGCGCCGCAAGCAGCGCGACGAGTTCGTCAACACGTGGTCGAGCGAAGCCTTTGCCGGCGAGTCGCTGCAGCCGGCAGAGCTGGGCTGGGGTACGCACGAGAAGAACTGGCCGCACGACGCCCGCAAGTTCGATTTCGGCTGCGGTGCCGCGATTTATCTGGAGCGCACCGGCGCGTCCACGCGGGTGCGAACCTGGACGCCGCTGGAAGGCCCGATGCTCGGCTTCCTGATCTCCCACGGCGAGTCCACCACGATTCCCGACTACTTCACGGTGCACAAGAAGGGCAAGGCGGTGTACCGGCCGACCTGCCACTACTCGTACCATCCGTGCGACGACGCGGTGCTGTCGATGCACGAGTACATCGGCAACAACTACCGGTTTCCGCCGCGCTACCGGCTGCTGCGCGATGAGATTTCAGAAGGCATGGACGAACTCGGCGTGTTGCTGATGGGCCACAAGAAGGGCGCATACTGGTACGGCTCGCAGCTCACCATCGAGGAGGCGCGCAAGCTCTGCCCGTATAACAATGCCACCAGCCTGCAGGTCAATATCGGCTATGCAGCGGCGATCATCTGGGCCATCAACAATCCCGACGCCGGCATCGTCGAGCCCGACGAGTTGCCGTACAAGACCATGATGCAGATCTGCAAGCCCTACCTCGGCAGGGTCGTGGGCGTGTACACCGACTGGACTCCGCTGGAAGGGCGCGGAGTGCTCTTTCCGGAAGACGTGGATGCATCCGATCCGTGGCAGTTCAAGAATTTCAGGGTGGTGTGAAAAATAGGGACGAGGGACGAGAGTCGAGGGTCGAGGGACGAGGGACGAGGGGAGAGGGTTAAAAGGATTTCGAGACTTGGACTTTCACTCGTCCCTCATTCCTCGTCCCTCGCCCCTGAAGTTTTCTTATAGCGGCTGGCGCAGTACACCGGAGAATGGCGCACCAACGTCTCCTCGCTCTTGCCATTGGCCCAGTGCAACAACGAATACTTCTGCCCGGTTGCTTTGTCGGTTACGTCGACTTTATACGCCGCAACAATATCGCCTTCGACGATGTCACCGACCTTGGGTATTAGCTTAGTGTTGGACTTAAACAAGCCGAACGTTTCGGCCGGATTCCCCTCTGGCAGCTGGACAATGAAATAGTCGCAAGTCGTATCGGCCCAGACCACCGGACCTTCCGCGGAGATTGCGGCACCTGAGGTGAGCATCGTGGTGGCGAATGTCAGAAATACCGTTCCTGGGTTCATCTCCTCTCCTTCAAGATTGCTTGTTGAACGCTGCCGCCTTCGATCGCGGTCGCGTGGTAACGGTCTTACCAGAAAGCACCTTTGCGCGCTTTACGCTGGTTGTAGTCCTGCGCAGTGCGTCCAGCTATCAACTGCATGCTCTGCGGGATGACATCTGGCGCGGTATCTTTCACCAGAAGGTGAATGTGATTGGAGGTTACGGTGTAGTTGAGTACGCCGAGCCCAAAGCGCTTCTTGGCCTCGAAGAGCCAGTGAAGGTAATGTTGCCGATCCCGGGCGAATTTGAGGAGAAAAGCTTTCTGATGGCAACGGTGCGTAATGTGCCCGACATGACCGGGCAGAAAGTGGCGGTTGGCGCGGGGCATCGATTCTCTCCCTAAAGCGCGCGTTTTGACTGTAAAAATGCGCCTCTAAGCGTCGGCTTTGCCTTTATTTTACGACCTTGCTTAAGAAGATCAATGTCATACGCTGGTCCGACCCGATTGGCGTGACTCCACAGCCTTGTACAAAGCACTCAGTTGACCTGCGAATATCTTGCGGAAGTCCTCATCATGCTCCTTTGTTCTCTTGTCAGATGTTGCCGATATTAGCCACAGTTGGATCGCCTTTGACAACGCGTCATGCCACTCCTTCACTTTTTGGTGATCCGAACCGATCATGTCTTTAAATATTTCAATTCCCTTCTTTGCTAGTTCCTTTCGCTGAGCATCATTAAGATACACAAACAGGTCGGCGAAACCACTTGCCACAGGCTTGGATTCAATCTGTATGCGGTCATCCTTCAAGTAACCCGAGAACAACGTGAAGATGAACATCGCGTAGCTCAGTCCTATTGCACCCTCAAAAATAGACACCTCTCCCACATTAATCATGAGCTTTCCCTGTGCCCCCATCGCTTCGCACGCAATACCAAGTGCCAATCCATACGCCGCAACTCCTGCCCTTATGCTCTCGGAAGCATCTTCTGGAAGAGGGGGTTGGGTGAAACGTGGATTTACTTTGGAGAAAAAAGATATTGCTTCTGCGTGTTCCTCATCGAACCGCAACAGTAGTCCAGAAAAGTATGGCCGCTCAGAATCGAGATCAGTTGCCAATTTCCCACCCGATTTGGATCTGGGCCGAAATAGCTTCTCAAACACCAGCGATCCTCATTGAGGCATAACGGTCCGCCTCGATGCGGCGGTTAGGTTGCGGCTCGTTTGGCATCCAGTTCGACCTGCATTTGCCTCAGCACTTGGCGCACGAACACTGAGATCAAGATGAATTTTGATTTCGCATTATGTTCACCGATGCTGGCCGTAGGCTGTCCTAAGTCGACACATGTCTTTTCGATCGCCCTATCCATCATGGCACGATCGCTTTCCGAGAAGAACGATAGCCACTTGTCAATCATTCCCATTGTGAGACGGGTGTCAATGCGATGGCCAAAAGCATTTCGTATTCGACCCAGCTCAAGCAATGGCTCAGATAATTCCTCCGATGCTCCGAGCGCAATCATCAGACGCGCGCTTTGCTCGAAGCGTAGGCGGGGAAGGCTCTCAGGGTCCACGACCAGGCTCTCGATGATTGCATTTACTTGAGCTTCGATTAGGATGTGGGCACGAATAACTGCCCCGAGTTCGTCTTCAGCGAAGAGAACCCGCATGAACTCACTGTCGACGGGGCCAATCTCGGGACTCATTTCCGCGACCAACGTTCGACGTGAGGCGGGGCCGACGGCAGCCGAAGGCTGCCGTTGGGCCTCGCCTCGACGGAGGGGGTAGCTGCCAGCCGGTGAGAAATTAAATTCACGGGTCATTCCTATCGATACGTTTCGGACGGCAGCTTCCGGATAGCCGGCCGTGAGCGCGACAATCGCGTCGCGATCTGATGGTGAGATCTTGGGGCCCACGTAGACGCCCGCTAATTCTCGCGGATGTAGGCGATAGTCGGTGAAAAGACCAGTCTCTGGCGAACGCATGAAAGAGGTGATTCTCCACTCTTCCTCGTAGGACCAGTCCGGCGCCTTTGTATACGTTGCGACGTCCAGCAGCTTCTTGATCGCTAGGCCGCCGAGCGTTGTCAGTAGTTTAGCCCATCCATCTGCCGTGTAGATGGCAGGCTTTGGCGCCGGATACGTTACGGGTTTGGTTCCGAGCCAGGCACTGTCAAGTTCGTCATCGCATCGAAGCTCTAGTACTACGCCTCTATATTGATCGGCGTAGTGGTACCACATGGCCGCGTGCGCCGGGCTCTCGGTGAGGCACAGAATACGGAACTGAGGTAGCCAAACTCGCCACATGTCGCGCAGGGCTTCCATGGATTGTCCAGTGGGACGGAGCGTCTCCGCGGAATCGGCAAGGCCCGCAATCAGCTGCGTCTTCAACTCTGCCGAAATGCCCTTCTTGACCGTGTCAACGATCAAGCGGACCTTTGGCTCTAGGCTTGACGTGTCTTCCGGGGGATGCTCAATGAGGTGCGTCATCCGACGCGCCAAAGCTCGAACAATATCTTCCGGTGTAATTCCGAAGGAGAGTTCACGCGGAACATCAAATGGATCATTGAACAGAACGGGTGAACTCCACCTCAGCGTGCGGCGTTCCAGGACGATGGCGGCCGTGGCCACGGACATGTACTTGAAGAAGCTCTCGCGGTTGTGGCTACGGTTGGGAGAGCGCATCTGGTGGCTTTCTAGCGGCTAACGAGGCTGTAGAAAAAGCCCTAAAACAACCATGATTGATGGTCCAACAAAACAACCTCGATTCTGTTGGTGCCTGAAAATGTTGCCGCTGCCACGCTCGACGATGCGTTCTGCGAGGAGATCGCAGGGCAGTCGATCGTTGATGTCCAATCTTATCGGATCGCGGCTCATATCGCGTCTAATTCTTGTGTCGATCGACTTCGGACTTTTTCTACAGCTTCAACGTCCCCAGTAACCGGCGCGCGCCCGCCGACCTTTGCAAAGCACAGCGCTCGCGCGCGCGTCCGCGTTGACTGGGCGGTTAGACCTCTTCACGTAACGAGCTTCTCACAGTGTCGCAGAAGCTTCACCCAGAACTCGAAACCGCCGACCTGCTCGGGCTTAACGGATTGGCCGTCCAAGTTCGTCGCGTCGAAAGTGAACGTTGAGCCGTCGTCGAGGGTTATCGGATAGGTGTTGCGATACTTCGCGTACACCAACCAGCGCGGTCGCCACGGATTGTGGGCAAAAGCGTTGCGAAGTTGCTTGACCATGACCCGGATTCCGACGCGACTGGGCTCCGTGTCGGAGGCAGCCTTGCCGAAGACATCATCGAGCGTTTCGTCGACGGTGAGCGCCGAGGCGCTCAGCGTGATGAGCACTATGTTGAACATCCCATCCTTCAAATCAGCGGCTGTTGCCTCCGGAAATGCAGGAAGACGGAGGCCAGGTCCACCGGTAACGATGGTTACGGCCCGCGAGTAGATGTCCTTGTCAATACGGCCGGCTTCGACTTCCCCGTTAAGACGGATCGCGAGCCCCAAGGTCGCCTGCGCAGTCGCGATCTTGTTGGCGGGAGTCTCGACCCCGTGCCCGTTAGCCATAGAGGTCTAACGTGCGAGGTAAGGCGACGGCCGCCGCCCCGGTGGTGGAAAAGGCAGAAGCCGGTGCAATTTGGCACGGACTTCGCAAAAAAGCACGATGGCGGCCAGTCGCCTGGACCGTCGGGTTAGGAAGAATGGTCGCATTAGTCTTTCTTTTCGAGCCAGTACCGCATACGAGCTTCCGGATTTTCCATGAGATCTATGCAGGGATAGCCGTACTGGTTGTTGATGATCGAAATCTTGTCCCAAGTTCCCTTCAACTCACGCATCATTGTCTTTACTGCCAACTCGTGCCGAGCGCGCGTCAAATCCGGTGTGGACAATTCAATCGAAAATTCTGCTGCTTTCTCGCCCTTTTTCTGTAGTCCCGATGCTGTTTCCGGGCTGAGGCCAGGAGCACCCGCGACAAGCATGTAGTACGCACCACACTCGGCAAACTCATGCGCAAGATTATTTTTTGCCCGCTCACCGTCGTAGGCGAAGCACAATGTCGGAATCAAAAGCAGGGCCGTAATCAATTGGCGCATGTGGTAACTCCTAGAATTAGCAATCCCGTTGAGGGAATATTTTCCGTCAACTTGACGAATAAAATGGCTGCGGACATGACAACTACCGGACATATAAACCGTTTCCATTTGAAGAAACCTCCCATAGGCCATGATCGCGTCCGATACCACCGGCTCGACGAAAAGCCTACTCCTTGACCGTGTCCGGAACAAGATTCATTAGAAGCACTACAGCATCAAGGCGGAGATCGCCCATGTCGATTGGGATGAGATGGCGGTTGGAGGCTGATGTAGAATCTTCCCGCCCATCGTCTACAGGAGGAAATAATGAAACGCCTTGCCGCTGTGCTGTTGTTCGCTGCCTGTGCATCTGTGTTCGCCAATCCCGCATTCGCGCAGAAACCCGAGGACGCCATCAAATACAGGCAGGGTGTGTATCGGACGATTGGCTGGAATTTCGGCCCGATGGCGGCGATGGCGAAGGGCGAAAGGCCCTATGACGCGGCCGCATTCGCCCGCCACGCGGAGATCGTCGCCTTCATGAGCAAACTCCCGCTGGAAGGCTTTGTGCCCGGATCGGACACCGGCGAAACCAAGGCCAAGCCTGAAATCTGGCTCGACATGGACGACTTCAAGGCCAAGCTGGAGAAGATGCAGGCCGAAGTTGCCAAGCTGGCCGAAGTCGCGAAGGCTGGCGATTTCAATACCAGCAAGGCGCAGCTCGGAGAGGCAGGCAAGGCGTGCAAGGCCTGTCACGATAAATACAGGAACAAGTAAATACCTGAAGCGTGAATGCGTGAATGCGTAATCTGTAGTAATTGAGATTTGATCTATCAAGGAACGTCAGATCAGATCGAACCGCTTTCCTGCATTCCCTCATCCCCAACCCTTCTCCCGAGGGGAGAAGGGAGTTGTTTTCCCTCTCCCTCCGGGAGAGGGACCGAGGATGAGGGAGAACTGGGCAACTCGAGTGGGTCCGCGTTTCTTAGAGAGAATCACCTTCCGACTGACACTGTATGTCAGATCAAATGCCGATTTCTACACGTAATCCCTCTGGCCACAACCCTCTCTCCAAGTAAAATGGAGGAGAGGAAGCACGTCCCTTCACTCTTCACCCTTCACCCTTCACCCTTCACCGATTTTATGGATCTTCTCTCCAGCCGCACGAAACTCGGCCGCTATCCGGCGCGCGGAAACCACGACTTCGCAACCGTCGCGGCGATCCTCGACGAGGGTTTCTTCTGCCACGTCGGCTTCGTCGTCAATGGCCAGCCCTACGTCATTCCCACGGGTTTCGGGCGTGACGGCCATACTCTTTACATCCACGGTTCGGCGGCCAGCCGCATGCTGAACGAAGCAGGAAAGGGCATTGCGCTGAGCGTGACGGTAACGCTGGTGGACGGGCTGGTGCTGGCACGCTCGGCCTTCCACTCGTCGGTGAATTATCGTTCGGTGCTGATCCTCGGCACCGCCGAACCGGTGCCCGCTGCCGACAAGCTGCGCGCGCTGAAAACGATTTCGGATCACATCATCCCGGGACGCTGGGAGACCCTGCGCCCGGTCAAGCTGCAGGAACTCGACCAGACCGCCGTGCTGAGAATGGAAATCGTCGAGGCTTCGGCGAAGGTGCGCGCCGGCCCGCCGTTGGACGAGGAGGAGGATTACGGGCTGCCGATCTGGGCGGGCACCCTCGAATTCGCGCCGCTTTCTTCCACGCCGAAACCCGATCCGCGCCTTGCGTCAGGGATCCCTGTCCCGGAGCATGCGCAGCGCTACCGGCGGGCTAAAAAGTAACGACGAAGTAAACGACCAGCGAGGATGCGCCGAGCAGCAGCGCGGCGAGCCAGGGGTTGCCGGTCCTCGGCGGCCTTGCGTCCGTCAACTCGATCGGTTTCCGGCCGGTGAACATCGGTCCGATCAGGTCCTGTTTCCTGCGGAACAGATAGAAAAATACCGCCAGGATGTGTAGCGAGATCAGCGTCAGCAGAACGGCGGCGTTGATGTCGTGGATAGCCGTAAACAGAGCGCTGGCATCCCCCGACACGTGTTTCGCCAGCGGCCCCTCCATCATCACGTCGTCGTTGGCGAACAGCCCGGTCATCGCCTGAACCAGTAGAGACATTAGCATCAGCACCACGCTCCAGCCGCCCAGCGGATTGTGGCCGCGATGGCTCTCGGCCGTGCTCTTGATCAGCATGTGCGCGTAGCGCGCCACCGCGGCTGGCCCGCGCAGGAAGTCGCCGAAACGCGCATGCGTTCCCCCGGCAAATCCCCACGAGATTCGGAACAGCACCAGCGTGAGAATCGTAAAGCCGCCGAGCGCGTGGTATTCCATCGCATTGCCGCCGATCGTCGCGGTGACGATCTGCGAGATGACCAGCAGGACCAGCACCCAGTGGAAAATGCGTACCGGCAGGTCCCAGACGGTGGTCGTGGCCCGCGTTTCCAGTACGTTGCTCGAATCCTGTGCTTTCATCCCAGGGCTTTACGCGTGGAGTCGGGAGGCGAGGTCGTTGAAGTCGTCGGCATTGAAATCGAAGGAGCGGTCCGACGACAGGTCGGCCTTCGCACCCGGTCCCCGTTCCATTGGCCGGCGCACGAAAGCGGTACGCAACCCGCAGCGTTTCGCCGCCTGGAGGTCGTCCTTGTGCGCGGCCACCATCAACACTTCCGAGGGCTGGAGGCCGAGCAGCGCAGCGGCGCCGAGATAGGCTTCGGGATCGGGCTTGTAATGCCGGAACAGTTCCGCCGAAAGCACGCAGTCCCACGGCAGCCCGGCGTTCCTGGCCATGTCCACGAGCAGCGACATGTTGCCGTTCGACAGCGTGGCAACGATGTAGCGTTTTTTGAGGCGCCTTATTCCCCGCAGTGCGTCCGGCCACGGGCGCAGGCGGTGCCAGGCGTGGTTGAGATGATCCTTGTCCTGCGGAGTGACGCCGTCTATCCGCAACTTCGCCAGCACGTCGTCGAGGATCAGCCGGTGCAGTTGATCGATGCTCATCCACGGCAGTTGCCGCTTGCGCACCCGGTCCATCGCCGGCTTGTAACCATCGCGCCATGCGTCCGCGACCGCCGCCCAATCCACTTTCAGGTTCTTCTGCTTTCCGAGCGCGCGTCCTTCGCGAATGATGCTGCCGCGCCAGTCCACCACGGTACCGAATACGTCGAAAGTCAGCGCTCGAATTGACGAGGGGGTCATTGTCGATTCTTCTCAATTGTCAGGATGCCGCCATCGGTCGCGAAGCGGGCGTGGCCGAGATTATAGACGGCGCGGGCAGGGGAAGAAAAAATGCCCGCCTGGGAAACAGGCGGGCATCGGATCGGGGGCGTGCCGGCTATCGGCCGATGGCTGCACCCCAAGGCCACTCGCCGTTTGTTTTCCGTCGAGGTTCCCGACCTTGGCAGAGTTACAATTGCAGAAAGCAATCCCGGTAGTTCCGCCGCGTGCCGCGGAAGCGCCTGCGGAACAATCGATCAAAGCCCGCAATTGAGGGGCACGGAGGAGGGGTAGTGACAACAGGATGGTCGCTGGGGAAGCGGCTGTGGATTTTTCACGATCCGATGCAGGCGCAGCCATGAACCGCACGCTGGTACTGAACGTGGTGGGCCTTACGCCCGCGTTGCTCGCGCATGCGCCGAACCTGAATGCGCTGGCGAAGCGGGGCGGCATGCGGCCGCTCGACACGGTGGTGCCGGCGGTGACCACGACGGTGCAATCCACCTTCGTCACCGGCGCGCTGCCGCGCGATCACGGCATCGTCGGCAACGGCTGGTATTTCCGCGACCTGTCCGAGATTTGGCTGTGGCGCCAGTCCAACCGCTTGGTGGGCGGCGAGAAGCTGTGGGAGGCTGCGCGGAGCCGCGATCCGTCGTTCACCTGCGCCAATCTGTTCTGGTGGTACAACATGTATTCGACCGCGGACTTCGCGGTCACACCGCGGCCGATGTACCCGGCCGACGGCCGCAAGCTGCCCGACATCCACACCCACCCGGCCGACCTGCGCGACGAGTTGCAGGGCACACTCGGCCAGTTTCCGCTGTTCCGCTTCTGGGGCCCGGCGGCGGACATCACCTCGACGCGCTGGATCGGCAAATCGGCGTTGCACGTGTTCGGCAAGTTCAAGCCGACGCTGACGCTGGTGTACCTACCGCACCTCGACTACAACCTGCAGCGGCTCGGCCCGAATCATCCCGCCATCGCGCGCGACGTCGCGCAGGTGGACGAGGTATGCGGCGAGCTGATCGATGCCGCGCAGAGCGCCGGCGCGCACGTGGTCGCGCTGTCCGAGTACGGCATCACCGAAGTGTCCAGGCCGGTGCACATCAACCGCACGCTGCGCCAGGCCGGCTGGCTGCGCGTGCGCGAGGAGCTCGGGCGCGAACAACTCGATGCCGGCGCGTCCGAGGCGTTCGCGGTCGCCGACCACCAGATTGCGCACGTGTACGTGGCGCGCCCGGAACTGGTGGACAAGGTCGCCGCTCTGTTGCGCGCCCTTCCGGGCGTGGAGCGGGTGCTGGACGAGGCGGGCAAGCGCGAAATGGGCCTGGATCATCCGCGCTCCGGGGAACTGGTAGCGATCGCGCGTCCCGACAGTTGGTTCACCTACTACCATTTTCTGGACGATGCGCGCGCGCCGGATTATGCGCGCACCGTGGACATCCACCGCAAGCCGGGTTACGACCCGGTGGAACTTTTCATCGATCCGGCGCTGCCGCTCGCCAAGCTGCGCATCGCGCTGCGGCTGGCGCAGAAGATGCTCGGCATGCGCTATCTGATGGACGTGATCTCGCTCGACGCGACATTGGTCAAGGGTTCGCACGGCCGTCCGACCGACCGTGCGGAAGAGGGTCCGCTGTTCATCAGTTCGGCGCCGGAGCTCTTCGGCGAAGGCCCGGTGGCCGCCACCTCCGTGAAACGTCTGCTGCTCGATCACCTATTCGCCAGTTCTTCGGCATCGGCGAGGAAGGTGGCATGACCCCGGCACAGGTACTCGAGCAATGGTTGGTCGCCCGGCTGCCGGGCGACGCGGCCGCGTGGATGAAAGACAGCGCGCAGCGGCTGCGCGGCGGCGGCAGCGACAAGGACTTGTACATGTCGGTGAGCCTGGTGCCGCGCAAGATCGGCAAGGCCGACCTGGCGCTGAGCGCCGCGGAACTCGGTCAGGCGACTGCGGCCCGGCCCGGCTGGGACTCGCGTGAATGGAGCCTGGACCAGGCCGCGCGCGTTTATCTGCTGCTGGCCGCAGCCAGCGATGGCGCCACGTTCTCGCGGCGGCTGGACCAGTTGTGCGCGACCGCGGACGTCGGCGAACTGGCCGCCTTTTATCGCGGACTGCCGCTGTATCCCGACCAGCCGCGCCACGTGCTGCGCGCCGCGGAGGGCGTGCGCACCAACATGAAAGCGGTTTTCCAGGCTGTGGCGCACCGCAATCCGTATCCGTCCGAGCAACTCGGGGAGCCGGCCTGGAACCAGATGGTGCTGAAGGCCTTGTTCATCGGCGCCAGCCTGGATCCGATCATCGGCCTGGACCGCCGCGCCAATCCGGCGCTGGCGCGCATGCTCTGCGATTACGCACACGAACGCTGGGCCGCGGGGCGGCCGGTCAGCCCGGAATTGTGGCGTTGCGTCGGGCCGCATGCCCGGGGCGAAATGCTCGCCGACCTGGGCCGCGTGCTCGAAAAGGGAACCGGTCCGGAGCGCGCGGCGGCGGCGCTGGCGCTCTCCAGCTCGCCCGATCCAGCGGCATCCGGGCTATTATGGGCATACCCGGAACTCTCGGTCGCCGTGTCCGAAAAGAAGGTGAGCTGGCAGGCGATTGCGAATCCAGCCTGACGGCACCGATCATCTGGAGATAGACCATGCGATTCATCGACCCCCACATCCACATGAGTGCGCGCACCACCGACGATTACGAGCGCATGGCCGCAGCCGGCATCGTCGCCATCGTCGAGCCGGCGTTCTGGCTGGGTCAGCCGCGCACCCAGGTGGGCAGCTACATCGACTACATGTCCAGCCTGGTCGGCTGGGAGCGATTCCGCGCCGCACAATTCGGCATCCGTCACTATTGCACCATCGGCCTGAACAGCAAGGAAGCCAACAACGAGGCGCTCGCCGAGCAGGTGCTGGAAGTGCTGCCGCGTTATCTCATGAAGGAGGGCGTAGTGGCGGTAGGTGAGATCGGCTACGACGATCAGACGCCGGTGGAGGACAAGTACTACCGCGCGCAGTTATCGTTGGCGAAGGAATTCGACATGCTGGTGCAGGTGCATACGCCGCACCGCGACAAGAAAAGCGGGACCACTCGCAGCATGGACGTCGCCATCGAAATGGGGATGGACCCCGAGCGCGTCGTGATCGATCACAACAACGAGGAAACCGTGCAGGAAGTGCTCGACCGCGGCTTTTGGGCGGCATTCACGATCTATCCGCATACCAAGATGGGTAACGAGCGCATGGTCGAGATCGCGCGCAAGTACGGCTCTGACCATATCTTCATCGATTCCAGCGCGGACTGGGGCGTGTCCGATCCGCTGGCGGTGCCGAAGACCGCGCGCCTGATGCTCGAGCGCGGCATCGCCCCGGAGCACGTCAACGCGATCTGTTACGGCAACGCGCTCAAGGCATTCGGCCAGAGCGGCCAGATGAAGGAGGATCACTGGCTCGATCCGGCGCCGATCGATCAGCGCATGCTGTTCGAGGGCAACTCGGTGCTGCGCGGCCAGGCGCCGCGCGTCGGCGAGCCGCCGGCGGTCCCGCAACACAGCGACGCAACCGTATTCAAATAAGCCGGGCAGTACACCGGCAGACGGGAAACCAGATGAGCATCGAACTGGTCAGGGCATCCGCCGAATCCGAGGCGGTCTACAACCAGGAATTCTCGGTCCGCTACGACTACCCGGTGCATTTCACCGAGCATCTGTTCGCCCGCGACAATCCGGTGTTCTTGCAGGTGATGGTGCGCCGCGAACCCGGCAAGCGCCATCGCTTTGTGGTGTTCGTGGATGCCAACGTGGCGGCAAGCTGGCCGGCGCTGGTGCACGACATCGCCGCGTATGCCGAGGTGCACGCGGATTCGCTGGAACTGGTCGGCCGTCCCGAAGTGGTGTCCGGCGGCGAGCAAGTGAAAAACGACCCCGCGCTGGTCACCAGCCTGCAGCACCGGTTGATGGAAATGGGCCTCGACCGCCACGCGTTCGTGGTCGGCGTGGGCGGCGGCGCGTTTCTGGACATGATCGGCTTCGTTGCCGCCACCACGCATCGCGGCATCCGCCATGTGCGCGTGCCGACCACCGTGCTCGGCCAGAACGATTCCGGCGTCGGCGTGAAAAACGGCATCAACGCCTTTGGCGTGAAGAACCTGCTCGGCACATTCGCGCCGCCGTTTGCGGTGCTCAACGACTTTGCTTTCCTGCGCACGCTGCATCCTCGCGACAAGATCGCCGGCGTGGCCGAAGCGGTGAAGGTATCGCTGATTCGCGACGCCCAGTTCTTCAACTGGCTGGAAGCCAACGCTGAGGCATTGCGCGACTGCGCGCCGGCTGCGATGGCGCGCATGATCCGGCGCTGCGCCGAGCTGCACATGCGCCAGATCGCGCACGGCGGCGATCCCTTCGAGACCGGCAGCGTGCGCCCGCTCGACTACGGCCATTGGTCCGCGCACAAGCTGGAGGCGCTCACGCAGCACGAACTGCGTCACGGCGAAGCAGTCGCCATCGGACTGGCGCTGGACACGCGCTATTCGGTGCAGATCGGCATGCTGGCGCCGGGCGGCGAGGAGCGGGTATACAAGCTGCTCAAGCGCCTGGGCTTCTACCTGTGGCACCCGGCCATGGAAACCCGGGACGAACAGGGCCGGCTGGTCATACTGCGCGGGATCGAGGAGTTCCGCGAACACCTCGGTGGCGAACTCACCATCACGCTGTTGCGCGACCTCGGTCGCGGCGAGGAAGTGCACCAGATGGACAACGACGAGATTCTGCATGCGATGACGTGGTTGCGCCGGCGGGAGACCGGCCAATGAGGCTCGGGTCGGACGGCAGCCACCTGACCTACTGCAGCAACATCCATCCGGGCGAGACCTGGGCCGAGGTACGGGCCAACATCGAGCGTTTCTTTCCGGCCGTGCGCGACCGCGTGGCGCCGGGCCAGCCGTTCGGCGTTGGCCTGCGGCTGTCGGCGCAGGCCTCGCGGGCGCTGACCGACCCGGCGACGCTAGAAGAATTTCGCGACTTCCTCCAGCGCAACAAGCTCTACGTTTTCACCATCAACGGTTTTCCCTACGGCACTTTCCATGGCACCCGGGTGAAGGAAGAGGTCTATCTGCCGGACTGGCGCGACGCGGAGCGGCTGCGCTATACCGACGAGCTGGCGGACCTGCTCGCCAAGCTGCTGCCGGAAGGCGTCGAGGGCAGCGTCAGCACGGTGCCGGGCGCATTCAAGCCGGCGATGACGGGCAACAACGGCAGCGGCGTGGAGCGCATCGCCGACAACCTGCTGCGTCATGTCGCGCATCTGATCGAGCTTGAAAGGCGTACCGGCAAGCGCGTCACGCTGGCGATCGAGCCGGAGCCGCATTGCTATTTGGAGACGGTGGACGAGAGCGTCGGATTTTTCCAGCGGCATCTGTTCAGCGCGCAGGCAGTGCGGCGCCTTAGCGAACTTGCCGGCCTGGAGCGGCAGGCCGCGTCGGTGGCGCTGCACGATTATCTGGGCCTGTGCCTGGACCTGTGCCATGCGGCGGTGGAATTCGAGGACCCGGTCGCCTGTTTGCAGCAGCTCGAGAAGGCCGGCATCCGCGTGCACAAGATGCAGATCAGCGCAGGCCTGCGGGTGGCGGAACTCACGCCGGAAGCGCTGAAGGCGCTGCGCCAGTTCGACGATCCGGTTTACCTGCACCAGGTGGTGGAAGTCGGCCCGAACGGCGTGCGCCGCTTCGCCGATCTGCCCGAAGCGCTGGCGACGGTGAACGGGCAGGCCAAGGATCGCGAATGGCGCGTGCACTTCCACGTGCCGATTTTCCTCGACGACCTCGGCGCCTTTTCTTCGACGCGCTTTTTCATCCGCAAGGTGCTCGACCAACATCGCCTCAAGCCGATTTCTCCGCACCTCGAAGTCGAGACCTATACCTGGAACGTGCTGCCCGCGCACCTGCAGGCCGGCGGCATGGAACAGGCCATAGCGCGCGAGCTCAACTGGGTGAGAGAAGAGTTGGCTTCATGAATTTGTCCGTCGCGCTCGGGCTCGGGCGCGTATCCAATCTGCCGACCGTCTGGACCAACGTGTTTACCGGCGTGGCTCTGGCAGGCTCTGCCGCTGCGGATGCGCGGCTCGCCATCCTGCTGGTGTCGCTGTCGCTGTTCTACGTCGGCGGTATGTTCCTGAACGACGCTTTCGACAGCGGCTTCGATGCCAAAGCGCGCCCGGAACGGCCGATCCCGTCGGGGCAGGTGAGTGCGGCGCAGGTATACGCCGTCGGCTTCGGCATGCTGGCGGTCGGGGTGGGGCTGCTCGCGTGGGCCGGTTACGGATTCGAACCGTTCACCCAATGGCGGCCGGTGCTGGCCGGGATCGCGCTGGCGGCCGCCATCACATTCTACAACTGGCACCACAAGGACAATCCCCTGAGCCCGCTGGTGATGGGCGTGTGCCGGCTGCTGGTCTACCTCGCTGCGGCGTACGCGGTGGCGAGCGTCGTTCCGCAACCGGTATTCGTCGCGGCGATCGTGCTACTCGGTTACCTGATCGGGCTGACCTACACCGCCAAGCAGGAACATCTCGACCGCCTCGGAGCCATCTGGCCGCTCGCGTTTCTGGCGGTACCGGTCGCCTACGGAATCTGGCTCGCGACGCGGCAACCGTCGGCGTTGCTGCCGCTGCTGCTCTTCATCGGCTGGACGCTGTATGCGCTCTGGCTGCTGCGCCGTCGCGCGAAAGGCGACGTGCCGCGCGCAGTGGTCAGTCTAATTGCCGGCATCGCGCTGCTCGATTCGGTGATCCTCGCCGGTCACGGCGCGCCGCTGCTGGCAGGGCTGGCGGTAGTGGCATTCGTGCTGACGCTCTCTCTCCAGCGCTGGGTATCCGGCACTTGAATCTTTTTTCTTGTCCAGTTCAAGAGCGTTGACGCAAAGGTCGCAAAGAGAAAAAGAGAGGGCGCTAAGGAAGGCAATCACGTTGAACCGCTCCTGACAGACCGGCGTATCATGTCGTTTCTAAAGAGGGGGAACGTTCCCATGACCAAGCTGCTTGAAAAAGTCTTGAGCGAGGCTGCGAAGCTGCCGCCGTCCGAGCAAGATGCCCTTGCGGCAATCCTTCTGAACGAGCTCGCCTCGGAGGAACGCTGGACTTCATCATTCGCGAAGTCCCAGGACGTGTTGGAGAGATTTGCCGAGGAAGCGCTGGCGGAGCACAGGGCCGGATTGACCAAGCTGCTTTGAAACGTGCGCTCGAGGACAACTGAAAAGTTCCGGGCGCTTATGAAACGCTGGATTTTCCTGAGTCCTGAGTCCTGAGTCCTGCCCTTCCCGACATTCACGATATTCACGACATTCACGACTTTTCCCCGTCACTTGTCACGTACAAAACCATGATCGACGAAAGAATCAAGGTACGCGTCACCGAAACCGGACAAGTCCTCGACGTGGTGGTTCTGAACAAGCGCGCCGAGCGGATCGTGGTGGTGCTCGGCGAAGGCGTCCACAACGTCAAATGCGACCTGACCCCGACCCGCAACGGGCTGGGCTACGCCGGTAGCGTGATGGGGCGCGAGCTGATCTACGAACGCAGCCGCGTTCAGGTCCAGGCCGACATCGACAGGCTCAATCCGGCGCTGCGCAAGTCCCGCTGAAGGAAGTTCAGAACAGGAACACCTCTTTGCCATAGAGGATTCTTTTCAATACCTTCTCTTCAATACCCGCTCGACGGGTGCCCTTGAGGGGTACACAGAGAACACAGAGTAGGACGAGAGTTGATTTGAATTTCTGAGTCCCGAGTCCCGAGTCCTGAGTACCGAGGCCTGCCCTTCCCGACATTCACGACATTCACGGAACTTTTCGCAGTACCCAGTATTCTTTTCTATACCCCCTTGAGGGGTACGCAGCACTTTTCTTCATCCTTCATCCTTCCGCCTTTATCCTTGTTTAAAGCGGCCGTACGGGCGAGATCTGGAATCCCTGGGCAAAGTCGATCTTCGATTGACGCAAGTGCTGCAGCATCTGGTTGCTTTCCACATGCTCGGCGATGGTCTTGATCCCCAATGCTTGGCACTTTCGACTGATTTCGGACAGCTTGGCCGGGGCGACGTTCGTGGCGCTGATCTTGATGAAGTTCGGTGCCAAACCTTTCAGTTTTGCAAACGACGCCTCGCTCCCGTCGAAACCGGAAAGGGTCAAGCTGCAGCCGTATGGCCGAACTTCCGCCATCATTTTCCGCAACGACGTTTCGTGCGCGATCGCGTTGTCCCATGGAACCTCAAACCCCAGCGCCCCATCGGACAAATACGAATCGTCAACGTACTTGCACACGTATTGGCCGTAATGCGGGTCAGTCAGCGTTGCCTCCGAAAGATTGACGTTGTTGCGGGGTATTGCCCAGTCCGGCTTGATGCCGACCGCGCTACGAACCCAACGCGCCAACCGATTCGCCACCCAGCGGTCGAGATACGGCAGTAACTGACACTCTTCCAGAACGGGGAAAAACGTCCCCGGCGGGAGCAGCTTGGCGTCCTCTTCCTTGAAGCGGACATAAATCTCCTGGAACGGCCGCTCCCCGCTTTGCGGGGCAAGCGGCATGATGCTCTGCGCGTACAGGACGAATTCGTCCTGCTGAAGCGACGCTATCAGGCGATCGACGAGACTTTTCTGCGGTTCCGGTTCTCTGGCCATTTTGAACGTCCGAGAATAGTTTCCAGGATTCTTTAGTTGGCAATCCCTGTGCCACCTACTGCGTGGATTGGCCCCTACTTAACCACACTGGGGCCTAAGGCACCAATCCTCCGAAACGAATTTGCGAATCGGGTAACAACTGACGTGGGTTGTCACCATGCCGGCACATCCCGGAGTCCGGTACGTGCGAAGCGCAGGTATCGAGTTTGGCCCCATCGCGTGACGTTGAAAAGTGGCGCGATTGAGTAGGTCCGCAGGCCCCGGCCAGCAAGGGCAGGCTCGGCTGCCGTAACAAGGGGGTTTTGGGAGCGTTGACGCGAAGGTTTCTTTTCAATACCTTCTCTTCAATACCCGCTCGACGGGTGCCCTTGAGGGGTACGCAGAGGTAAGAAGAGAGAACGCAAAGGAAGAAGTTAGACTTCACGAGCCACGAGCCACGGATTTCCGAGTCCCGAGCCCTGCCCTTTCCGACATTCACGATATTCACGGCCTTTCGCCGTCACGTTCGTCACGGCCTCACCTAGTCGGGTAAAATCATCCCGTGTGACCAATCATTCCGGCTCGTGGCCAGCTAGAGCCCCGGCCTCCCGAGGAGAATTCAGATCATGGCAAGGAAATCCGTCAAGAAAGACCCTTCAAAACTCCGCTCCCGCAAGTGGTTCGCCAATCCGGACAATCCCAACATGACGGCGCTGTACCTGGAGCGCTACATGAACTTCGGCCTGAAGCGCGAGGAGCTGCAGGCCGGCAAGCCCATCATCGGCATCGCCCAATCGGGCTCGGACCTTTCTCCCTGTAACCGCCACCACCTCGAGCTTGCCCATCGCGTGCGCGAAGGGATTCGCGAGGCGGGCGGCATTGCGTTCGAGTTTCCGGTGCACCCGATCCAGGAAACCGGCAAGCGCCCGACCGCCGCGCTGGACCGCAACCTCTGCTACCTTGGGCTGGTGGAAATCCTGTACGGCTATTTCATCGACGGCGTGGTGCTGACCACCGGCTGCGACAAGACCACGCCTGCGCAACTGATGGCGGCGGCGACCGTGGACATCCCGGCCATCGTGCTGTCCGGCGGGCCGATGCTGAACGGCTGGTTCCGCGGCGAACGCACCGGTTCGGGCACCATCGTCTGGAAGGCGCGTGAACTTCTGGCGGCGGGCGAAATCAACGACGAGGAGTACATCGAGCTGATTGCCTCCTCGGCGCCGTCGACGGGCCACTGCAACACCATGGGAACGGCATCGACCATGAACTCGCTGGCCGAAGCGCTGGGCATGTCGCTGCCCGGCAGCGCCGCGATTCCGGCGCCCCACAAGGATCGCGCAGTGAACGCCTACGAAACCGGCAAGCGCATCGTCGACATGGTGTGGGAAGACCTGCGCCCCTCGAAGATCATGACCCGCGAGGCCTTCGAGAACGTGATCGTCGTCAATTCGGCGATCGGCGGCTCGACCAATGCGCCTATTCATTTCAACGCGATCGCGCGCCACATCGGCGTCAAGCTCGACAACAACGACTGGGAAAAGGTCGGCTACGACATCCCGCTGCTGGTCAACGTCCAACCGGCAGGCGAATACCTGGGCGAGGAATACCATCGCGCCGGCGGCGTGCCCGCGGTGGCCAGCGAGCTGATCAAGGCCGGGAAGATCCGCAAGAACGCGCTGACCGTCAACGGCAAGACGTTCTATGAGAATTGCAAGAACGCGAAGATCGAGGACGAGAAGGTGATCTGGCCGTACAAGCAGCCGATGAAGGAGAAGGCCGGGTTCCTGAACCTCAAGGGCAACCTGTTCGACAGCGCAATCATGAAGACCAGCGTGATCTCGGACGCTTTCCGCAAGCGTTATCTCTCTAACCCGAAGGATCCGAATGCATGGGAAGGCCGTGCCATCGTGTTCGACGGGCCGGAGGACTATCACCACCGCATCGACGATCCTAAGCTCAAGATCGACGACGACTGCATGCTGTTGGTGCGCGGCACCGGGCCGGTCGGCTATCCCGGCGCTGCCGAAGTGGTGAACATGCAGCCGCCCGCGGAGCTGATCAAGCACGGCGTGACCGAGTTGCCGTGCATCGGCGACGGAAGGCAATCGGGCACGTCGGGGTCTCCTTCGATCCTGAACGCCTCGCCGGAAGCGGCGACCGGCGGCGGCCTCGCGATCCTGAAAACCGGTGACCGGATTCGCATCGATCTGAACAAGCGCACCGCCAATATCCTGATCAGCAAGGCGGAGTACGAAAGGCGCAAGAAGGCGCTGGCGAAGCAGGGCGGATTCAAGATGCCCGGCAGCCAGACGCCCTGGCAGGAAATCCAGCGCAGCATGGTGGACGAACTTTCGCACGGAATGGTGCTCAAGCCGGCGGTCAAGTATCAGCGGATATCATCGAGCAAGGGCGTGCCGCGCGATAATCACTGAGAGCTACAGGTAAATCGAAAAGAAAGACGGCCTTCCCATGCGAGGGCCGTTTTTTTATTGCAATCGAGTCGAGCGGCTCATAATGCAATTATGCAGGCCCGACCCGGTCGTTTCCTGAGGCTTGCTCCGTTCGACGCCATGGGCACCCCGGTCGAATTGCTCAAAACCTTCGGCGGACGGGACGGCTTTGAGAAAGCCGTCCATGAACTGCAGGCAGCGCTCTATCGGTCCGCGGCTTGACGCGCGCACCTTACCAATATACAGTTCTGGTAAGGTACGTCAAAGGGAGATCGCCACCATGTTCGTCAAGATTACCGCCAAGCGCCAGGTCACATTTCCCGCTCGCGTCTTGGAGGCACTGGGCGTCAAGCCCGGCGACCGGATCGAACTCGAGGAAGGACCTGACGGTTTTGTCTTGCGCGCGCGACACATCGACCGGGCGCGCCTCGCGCTGCTGCGCGGCAAGCTGCGCCGTGGCAAAGGCACCTTCGATCTCGAAGCCTTCCGCAACAAGCCCCATGACCGCACGCTTCGGGATTGATACGTCGATCCTCGTCCGGCTGGCGACCGGCGATCCCGAGGACGGCTTCGAACGCTGCGTGCGCAAGTTGACCGCGCTCATCGAGCGCGACGATGCCGAGGTGTTCGCATCGAATCAGGTTATCGGCGAGGCCTATATCGCTCTGCAACATCACTACGGCGTGTCCAAACCCGACGCACGCGCCGCGCTTGCCAGCGTGCTCAAGAGCGGTCTGGTGGCGCCGCTGAACGGGGCAGGCGTGTTCGCCGCCTTGGAGGCCGATGCAGGCTGCGGCCTGCTCGACCGCCTGATTGCCGACGACTACCGCCGCGCCGAACTCACCACGCTCACGCTCGACCGCAAGATGGGCGCTCTCCCGCAAGTACGCCGTCTGTAGCCCATCTTCGGGCCGGTCTGATCCGGGTCGGACCACGGCAACGCATTGACCCAATGAGAAGAGGGCCCGAAAAAGGGTTGCTTCTAGCGCTTAGAGGCGTGTTTTTGACGGGCAAAAGGACGCGTTAAGCAACGCCGTCCTCAGCTCTTTAGTCAATACCTGTCCTGAAAATCCAGACGACCATTGTCTGGCCGCAACTGCGCGTTGGGACCGCACGCTGTCGACGTTACGTCCGCCACTTTCGAGCGCGAGGTCATCGAAGCCTCGAAGTCCAACCCAGTAGTAGTCGATTTCTGGGCTCCCTGGTGCGGTCCCTGCCGTATCTTGAAACCGATTCTCGAGAAAGTCGCATCCGAGTACGGCGGGCGGTTCAAGCTCGTACGAAACTCCTGAAGGACCGGTGCCGGCACTGCGGACAAGCGATTAAACTCAGAAAGCCGTCGTTTGCAAACGTGTTCACGCGCCCATTCGACTGCCGACCGGTCCTTTAGCCATACCGGGCACGCCCCCACCAAGGGCTAAGTTGCCGCATAATTCACTCGAAATGCAGAAGAGCCGCGCATGATCGATTCGAATCTACCCGTTACGACGAAGCAGGCGATGCCGTTCGACAGCCTTCTGGCGCAAAGTCGTGACTTGGTTTGCGAGCGTCTGGCTCAGGCGTTGGACGGCATGCTCGACAACGTGGACGACACGCTTTCAGCCCTTATCTATGAAACCCAAGATCGTGACCTGCGAACGCTCTATTTAGAGACCAAAGACAAGGCGCTTGCGCAACGCAAAACCATCGCGGAGCAATTCCGAGCGCAATATCTGAGAGAGTTCCAGGTACGCAGGAACCGGGTGAACAAAATAGGCCAAAGTTTCTCCGAATTTGATTCGTCTTCACTCGAGCTCGATCTGGTGGGCGAAGACGATCTCAACGAGACGCTCAAGCTCAACGACATGGCAACCAAGCTGCGTCAGTACTGCGACGAGGAACTCGCCGCCCTCGATCAGCGAGTTGGTGTGCTGCTCGGCGACGCCAACCTGGAGGCGGAAGATAACCCCTTTAGTCCGCAGGCGATCTGCGATGCATTCAAACATACCTGCCGCAACGTCGATTCGAACGTCAAGGTACGGATGGTCCTCCTCAAGCTGTTCGACGACCATGTGCTCGACGACATCCGCTCCGTCTACAAGGCCGTAAATGCGTTGTTGGTGCAAAATTCGATCCTGCCCAAAATCCGATTCGGCGTCTCACGCGGCAAGGAGAGCAGCAAGGCGCCGCCCTCTGGCGCGCGGGCGGGCGAGGAGCCGCCGGGAGCCGTCGCCCATACTGCCGACAGAGTCCCCAGTGGCGAGCCGGACTTTTTCTCAGTCTTACAAAACCTGCTCGCCAGTAACGTCAAGGCGATGACTCAACCGGGCGCCACCGGGGGAACCGGCGCGTCCGCGCAAGGTGTGGCTGCCATACCCGGGTTTCCACCCATTCCAGGCACGCCTGGTTTAGGGGGGGCGGTCGGGGCCCCACTGGTAGTGCTCCAAGGCGCGGAACTGATGAATCTTCTCACGCGCGTCCAACACGGCGACGTCAAGGCCGTGGCGGATGGTGGCCTCCCACTGGTGGTCTCCGCTGGCGAGCCGGGCACGACGAATGTTCTTCGCGAACTGAAGGCCAGCAGTCTGGGCACCGGCATGAACCAGTTGGACAGCATGACGCTGGATATCATCGCCATGTTGTTCGATCAGCTTTTCGATGATCCCAAGATCCCCATTGCCGTGAAGGGGCTCATCGGCCGGATGCAGATCCCGATGCTTAAGGTCGCGATTGCGGACAAGGCGTTCTTCTCCAAGAAAACCCATCCCGCCCGGCGGCTGCTCGATACGCTGGGCGAAATTTCGTCGCGCTTGCCGGCCGACTTTAACGCCTCCAATCCGCTGTTTGGGCGCCTGGAGGCCATCATCCAGGAACTGATGAACAACTTCCAGGACAGCATGGAGATCTTCGACGTCGTGCGCGAGCGGTTGCAGATTCTCGTCGAGGAAGAGGATCGGCACGTCGAGCAGGAGACGCGGTTCGCCGCGAAGCGAATCGAACAAAATGAAAGCCTCGCCGCCTCCAAGACCATGGCAGAGTTTGAGGTCAAGGCTCGCGTCCAAGCTTGTAAATTGCCCCGTCCGGTGCGCGACTTTCTCGTCCACCAATGGGTCAAGTCGCTGCTGATAGTCCATGTCAGGCGCGGCCAACACAGCGATGCCTGGAAGAACTCGCTCGCCACCATGGATTTGCTTATCTGGAGCGTCGAAGCCAAACATACGTCTGAGGAGCGCCGCAAGCAGGCCACGGTAGTGCCGGAACTGCTTAAGCGTCTGGCTGCCGGCCTGAAAATCGCCGGCGTTGAAGACGCCATCCGCGAGCGCTTTTTCTCCGATCTGAATAAACTCCATACCGAAGCGATGAGCATGGGTGGAGAAGGCGAAGTCGCCGCGGCGCATGACGCCAGCGCTGAAAAACACTCTGCGAAACCCGATGCCGCGCCGGCCACAAAACCCGATGCCGCGCCGGCCAGAAAACCCGTGCCAGAGCCCAAGGAAACGGTTCAGCCGATCCCGGCAACGGCAGGTAAGGCACGCGCCCCTATCGAAGCGCAAGGGGCGGATTCTGATTCATTGGACTTCACCAAGAGCATCACCATCAAGAACCCGTTTGGTGGTGGCCAGGTCCATGTCGAAGAATTGGAATCCACGGACGTGCGCGCGGCCGCCACTCCTCGCGCCAAAGGCGAGGTGAACGAAGTTGAATTCATTAAAAATATCAATGAAGGAACCTGGGTGGAATTTCGCGAGACGGTCGCGGAAGACGCGCACCGGCGGGCCAAGCTGTCTTACATCAGTCCGCTCAGGGGCAGCTTCCTCTTCGTTGACCAACTGGGAAAAACTGTCAAAGAGTGTTCGCGAACTGAGCTTGGGCGCCTGATCCGCCTCGGAATGGTTGTTATTGTTGATGTTGTTGTGGACGAAGCGCCGCTGTTCGATCGCATGATGGCTGGCGTAATCGATAAGCTGCGCTGAATTGAGCTGCAGGCTCTTTTAGGTCCGAATGTCTGGAGAGGACCGAGAGGGTCAGGCCTATACTTAATAGGCGAGTTGTGACGCATCCAATGCGAGTTCCCCTTCGCGGGGTTCGTCTGATCTGCAATCCAGAACAGCTTGATAATCCCGCCTGCGGCCCCATCTTTGCTACAGTCTTTCTGTCGTGTCGTAAGGGATAGAGCATGTCTGCGCACGCTGTCGACGTCACGAACGCCACTTTCGAGCTCGAGGTCATCGAGGCCTCGAAGTCCACACCGGTCGTAGTCGATTTCTGGGCTCCCTGGTGCGGTCCCTGCCGTGTCCTGAAACCGATTCTCGAAAAGGTCGCCTCCGACTACGACGGGCGGTTCAAGCTCGCGAAGGTGAACTCCGACGAGAACCCGGAGATCGCCGCCGCGTACGGGGTGCGCTCGATCCCGGACGTGATGGCGTTCAGGGATGGGAAGCCCGTCTCACATTTCCTCGGCGCGATTCCGGAGTCTCAGGTTCGCGCCTTTATCGACGCGCTCATCCCCACGCCCTCCGAGATCGAACGGGCGCGGGCCGCGGAGCTGCGCGAGGCGGGCGATCTCGCCGGGGCGGTGGAAGCGCTGCGCAAGGCGATCGATCTCGACCCTGCGAACGACCCTGCGCGCCTCGATCTCGCCGAGCTGCTCATCGAGCTGAAGCGCGTGGACGAGGCCGAAGCCGCGCTTGCGGCCGTGAAACCGAACATCGACTTGGACAACCGCCTTGCGACCTTGCGCGCGGCGCTGGCGTTCGCCCGCGCGGCCGGTTCGGGTGCCAGCGAGGCGGAACTGAAGGCGAAGCTCGCGGCGAACCCCGCTGACCACGAGGCGCGTTTTGCGCTGGCGAGCCTTTACGCAGGTTCGAAGCTTTATCGTGAGGCGCTCGACGAGCTGCTCGAAATCGTGCGCCGGGACAGGAACTGGAAGGACGGCGAAGCGCGAAAGCAGATCCTCGCCATCTTCAACCTCGCCGAAAATCAGCCTGAACTGGTGTCCGATTACCGCAGAAAGCTCGCGAGCGCTCTGAATTGAGAGGCTCTCACGGAACGAACGGCAGTGAGCGACACGGACGCACGGCCGTAACAGTCGGGCGCCCTCAGCGTTGCGGTGTAGTCTAGCGTTTGCGGGACGCTCGCCGGGCCTTGCACCTCCATGCCATCGGTGTAAACTTTTCCCGCGTTCAAATGGGGCGGTAGCTGCAATTGGTGAATTCCGGCAAAGTGACAGACCTCGAAAGGTTGTGCTGTCGAAGGTTTCGCCCAGACTCCTGGCTGCAAGGATGGCAATGCGTGGTCTAGTTACCGAACTGCTGACTCGATTCATCGAGGAGGTCTACCGTACGGCGCATAGCCGGTCACAGTATCGCGGCGCTGACATACCAACTGAGCGCTTCAATCATGTGACGGAGTTCTGGGAGCAGGCCAGCCGCTGGAATACGGACAAGCCGCCGACGCAGTATATCGAACTGACCGGGACGATCTCGACGCTCGCGCCGGCCCTGCCAGGCGTGCCGCGTCGCAAGCGTGACTTGCATCGCGAGGTGCGGCGGTCGATCCCGCAGATCGTGGCGCATCTTAGGAAACAGGGACACGGCGTCGGTCCAGCCAGCATCGATGCGCTGCTCGCGTATACGTCTGGGCAGATGGTGGTCCAGTTGGCCAGTCAACGCATGCCCTATGCCTACCTTGGCATGTACCACAGCATAGTCCGTAACTCGATTCCTTTGTTCGTCAGGCAGGACTACCACTGCAATCGGCTGATTCCGGCGCTGCATAACAACCATGATTCGGCCGCGATCGAGGCACGCGTCGTGGCGCGACTTCTGCCGACGCCCGACGACTACCTACTTTCCTTTCTGCGCGAGACCGGCCTCTCCAAGGTTTTCAATCCGAGCATGTTCAAGCGGGTAGCGTCGCGGTTTGCGCTGCAGGTGGACGGTGACGACGGTACCGAGATCGAGCCTTTGGGGGAGTGCCGATACATCGACGGCGACATCTGGGTGGCGCTGCGTGTCGGTGAGACTGAACGCGTGGTGAGCCGTTTTCTGGATCTGTCGGATCCGGCGGACATCAGGGCAGAAAGGGAGGGGCTCCGCGAGGATGCGCAGCGCTTTTACGGCGGCGCCGAGGTCATCGCAGAGTACGATCAGACGCAAAGGATCTTCGACACTGCGCAGATCGTGGACCCGGTGGCGATCTACCAGCAGGTGTATCGCGACTCCGTCCCGAAGCCGGAAAGAGCGCCGCGGCGCCGGCGAACAGTGTCTGCACCGCAGGCGGCGCAGCAGGTGTTCAATACTTATATTTTCGATTCCAAAGTCGAGGGGGTCAGCGTGAGCAAGGAACGGTTCCAGATTCACAATGTCGGCGGTATCGTCAACGTCAAAGCCAGCCTGCGGAACGTCAAGCAGGTGATCGGCAGCAGCGGGCTGGACAAGGAGCGGAACGCCGAACTCGAGAAACTGATCGAAAAGTTGCAGGCGGCGCTGGAAAAGCTACCCGCCGAGCGCGCAGAGGATGCCGATCGGGTCGTCAATACCGCCGGCTTGGTGGTAACGGAAGCACTTAAGAAGAATCCCGACCCGTCCTTCCTGAAGCTGAGCGCCGAAGGTCTGAAACAAGCGGCCGAGGCGGTGAAGGACGCGGCGCCGGCGGTCTTGGGCGTGGTGGGGATGCTGCTGAAATTCCTGGTTCACTGAGCGCGGGGTGTGCGGATCTTGGATTCTCTACTTAAGGTTTGTGCGCAGGACGGCATTCCGAAACGGCGCGGATGTCCCACTGTGGAGGGCGGATAGCCGCCGTTCGGTACGCTGAGAATCGCGTTGAGCAGTGAGTCGAGGGTGACGCCGTCGGCGGCCGCGCCGTTTTGGCGATCGACGCCTGGACTGGCGGGCGCCGCCGCCGCACGCGACCGAGTTCTGACAGATCGTCGACGCGCACTTGCCGCCTGACCATTGCGGGCCAACCGGGTCGGCCAACCGCGTCAGACCTGCAAAATTGCGTAGCCGCGCCAATTCATCGATCCGCGCAGATTTTTATGCCGCAGTTCAAGATACTCGATGGACATTTCATATTAGATCTCGCCGGGTTTCCGTCGAACAAAATCGCACAGAGACTATCCAAGCTTTGATAGCGCACGCCTTCGGCAGTGCGCGCGAAATCAAGGTAAGGAGTTGCTATGCAGGACAACGACGAGATGTACAGGCTTGATCGGACCGACGCGCGTTTACAGTTGAGAGCCTCAGGCTTTCTGGGCAAGGTGATGACGCTTGCGACCGGTGCCGTGCTGCTGGTTGTGGGGTTGATGTTCTCACTATTGGTGTTCGCACTTGCGGCAACCGCTGCAGTACTGATCCTGGCCTTCCTTTGGTGGAAGACGCGCGAGCAGCGCCGGCAGATGCGCGAACAGCCGCAGGGCGGACGTGTCATCGATGGTGAAGTAGTTCGGGATTCGACCAAACATGACCCGGGTCGGAGCCGCACATCTCCGTGATTTGGTGATGTAAGTCCATAGGATAGGGAGCGTCCCGGGCGTTTCGTATTTGAGAAAGGCCAGCAATGCTCGCTGGCCTTTTTCTTTGCTTTCCGTCGCGTACCTTTTCGGCAATAGCGGACCGGTACTTGACAAGCCGATCGATCCGGCTAATACTAAACCGTATGGTTAAGTATGAGGATGCCGACCTCGATGCCGTGTTTGCCGCGCTCTCCGATTCCACGCGGCGAAAGGTCCTGGCGTCGTTGAGCGAGGGCAGCCTGCCTGTAATGGAACTCGCGAGTCCGCACAACATGTCGTTGCCCGGCTTCATGAAGCATCTGAGCGTTCTCGAGGACGCCGGGTTGATCAGCCGCTCGAAGGTGGGGCGGGTGGTGAGCTGCACGCTTTCGCCGGAACCCATGCAGGAGGCGGCCGCGTGGCTGTTGCACTACAAGAAGTTCTGGACCGAAAAGTTGGATGCGCTCGCCCGCTATCTGTATCAGCAAGAGGAGTTGACACCATGGAAGACAGCAAGCTCAAAGAAAAGCCCTCGCTCTCCCTCACCCGCAATTTCAACTCGCCGCCCGAAAAAGTCTGGCGCGCGTGGACCGACCCGGAAGCGCTGAAACACTGGTTCGGGCCGGACGCCGGGAAAGTGTCTCTGGCGGAAACCGATGTACGGGTACGGGGCCGATTTCGCGTCGTCTTCAGTACCCTGGACGGCGAGCAGCACGACGTCAGCGGCGTGTATCGCGAAGTGCAGCCGAACCGCAAGCTGGTGTTCACCTGGGCCTGGAAAAGCACGCCCGAGCGCGAGTCGCTGGTGACGCTGACGTTCCGGCCCTCTGGTAGCGGCACCGAGTTCAACATGCTGCATGAGCAGTTCTTCGACGTCGCGGCGCGCGACCGGCACGAGTCTGGATGGACCGGCAGCCTCGCCAAGCTCGAGCGCTTTCTGCAGGCGAAATGAGGAACCTGCCTTGACGACCTTACTACGGAGGAATCATGCGCTACGTTGACGGCTTCGTATTACCGGTACCGAAAAAGAACCTGCAGGCCTATCGTCGCGTCGCCCGGAAGGCGGGAAAAATCTGGCGCGAGCATGGTGCGTTCGACTACGTGGAATGCGTCGCCGACGACGTAAAGCCGGGCAAGTACACGTCGTTCCCGCAAAGCGTCAAGCTGAAGGCCAATGAAGTCGTCTGCTTTTCCTGGATCGTCTACAAGACTCGCAAGCATCGTGACCGCGTGAATGCCAGAGTAATGAAGGATCCGCGCATGGCAAGCATGATGGACCCCAAGTCGATGCCTTTCGATGGCAAGCGGCTGATTTACGGCGGATTCAAGGTCCTGGTTGATCTGTAAAGGGGAAGAACATGGTCGAAAAGAGCAATGAGTTCGTCATCACGCGCGTCTTCGACGCGGCCCGCGAGCGGGTGTGGAAGGCGTGGACCGAGGCTGAGCGGTTGAAGCAGTGGTGGGGGCCGAAAGGTTTCACAGTGCATACCTGCAAGGTCGATCTCCGCCCCGGCGGTGTCTTTCACTATGGCATGCGGGCGCCCGATGGCAGCGACATGTGGGGCAAGTTCGTTTATCGCGAGATCGTCGCGCCGGAGCGAATCGTCTGGATCAACTCCTTTTCAGACGAAAAGGGAGGGCTGGTCCGCCACTCGATGCACGCAACCTGGCCGATGGAACTGCTCTCCACGTTGACGTTGGCCGAGCATGAAGGCCGAACGACCCTTACCCTGCAGTGGTCGCCGCTGTCCGCGACCGATTCGGAGCGCGAGACCTTCGATGCCGGCCACGCCTCCATGCAGCAGGGCTGGACCGGAACGTTTGACCAGTTCGCCAAATATCTGGCGAAAGCCTGATGTTAAACCAATCCGGAGAGGACTCATCATGGTGATCAAGGTTCTCATTGCGCTGGCAGTCATCGTTCTCGCATTTGTCGTCGTCGTTGCTACGCGGCCCTCCGAGTTCCGCGTCGTGCGCAGCGCCACCATCGCCCCCCCGCGCCGGCGGTTTTTGCGCAGGTGAACGATCTCCACAATTGGGAGGCATGGTCCCCGTGGGCGAAACGCGATCCGCAGATGAAGCAGAACTACGAGGGCGCGCCGGCCGGAACCGGCGCAATCTACGCGTGGACCGGCAACAAGCAGGTCGGCGAAGGACGCATGACCATCACCGAGAGCCGACCGAGCGATCTCATCCGGATCAAACTCGAATTGTTCAAACCCTTTGCCGCCACCAACACCGCGGAATTCACCTTCAAACCCGAGGGCAATCAAACCGCCGTGACGTGGAGCATGACCGGCCAGAACAACTTCATCGCCAAGGCGGTGCACCTGTTCATGGATATGGACAAGATGGTCGGCAAGGACTTCGAGGCCGGGCTTGCCAACTTGAAGACCGTCACTGAAAAGTAAGCGGACCCAACGGCATTAGCTGCACCGACCCCTATACAGCCGATTACAGAGGAGTGTCGAATGTTTAGAGAAAAGCTTACTCTCGCCGCCCTGGTTGCAACTATGGCCGGGCCGGCATTCGCCGCGGTCGACAAGTACGAGATCGAACCGAATCACACCTATCCCAGTATCGAGTTCTCGCACATGGGCATCTCGGTCTGGCGCGGCAAATTCGACAGGACCAGCGGCAGGATCACCATTGACCGCGCCGCCGGGACCGGGACAGCCGACATTGTGATCGACGCGGCCAGCATCAATTTTGGGCTGAACAAGATGGACGAGGCCGCACGCTCGGAAGACTGGTTCAACGTCGCAAAGTTTCCGACGGCCACGTACAAGGGCACCCTGACGTTCGTCGGCGATGTCCCAAGGACGGTCGAAGGCCAGCTTACGCTGTTAGGGGTCACGCGCCCGGTGAAGCTCACCATCAACAGCTGCAAATGCGTACCGCATCCCATGTTCAAGAAAGAGGTGTGCGGCGCCGATGTTGAAGGCGATCTCAACTGGTCGGAATACGGAATGAGAATGAGCAAGTACGGCGAGGGCGACGCCGGCAGGGTCCACCTCCGCATCCAGGTCGAGGCGGTGAAGCAGGAGTGACTTCCCCCGGCGGGGAAGGGTACGAAGCTCGTGCTCACCGAGCAGGATGTCTTCCTGGACGGCATCGACAACGTGGCCGCGCGTGAACAGGGCACGCGCGACCTGCTTGATAACCTGGAAAAGAGCCTGGGAGACGCCACATGACCATCATGCAAAAAATCACCCCGTTCCTGTGGTTCGACGACAAAGCCGAAGAGGCTGCGAAATTCTATGTGTCGGTTTTCAGGAATTCGAAGATTGGAAGCATTACCCGCTACGGGGAAGCAGGGGCAAAAGCCTCCGGAAGACCGAAGGGGACGGTAATGACCGTTACGTTCCAGCTCGACGGACAGGAATTCGTCGCACTGAACGGCGGCCCGCATTTCACCTTCAGCGAAGCCATATCCCTGGTAGTGAACTGTGAGACGCAGCAGGAAGTGGACGAACTGTGGGAGAAGCTTTCTGAAGGGGGCGCGAAGATACACTGCGGCTGGCTGAAGGACAAATATAGTCTGTCCTGGCAAATCGTTCCCACTGTGCTGCGCAAGTTGATGCAGGACAAAGATGCTGAAGGCGCAAACAGGGTCATGCAGGCAATTCTTCAAATGGACAAATTGGACATAAAACTCCTGGAGCAGGCGTACAACCGGGAAACGGTCGCGCAGGCCGCATCGCAGCAGCAGAAGGGCGTCTCGTAGAGGAGCGGTCAATGGCACGCAATATCAGGAAACCGGCAGTTCGAAAGCAGGGCTCGACCACACCCGCGCGCCGTGTGCTGGTGATGGTCGCCACGCGCAAGGGCGCGTGGCTGTATCACGGCGATGCGGCGCGGAAGACCTGGCGGGCCGACGGGCCGCACTTTCTCGGCCACGTCATCAGTCACGTCGTGCTCGACCCGCGCGACGGGCGCACGCTGCTCGCGGCGGCGAAGACCGGCCACCTCGGCCCGACCGTCTTTCGCTCCACCGACCTCGGGCGCACCTGGAAGGAAGCCGCGCAGCCGCCCGCGTTCGCGAAAGCGCCGGCCGGCGAACAGGGACGCGCGGTCGATCATACGTTCTGGCTTACACCTGGCCATGCCTCCGAGCGGGACGTGTGGTACGCGGGGACCTCGCCGCAGGGGCTGTTCCGCTCCGACGATAGTGGGGTCACGTGGAAGCCGTTCTCTTCGATCAACGACGATCCGCAGTATCGGAAATGGATGGGCACCGTGCAGGACGGCACGCCGGACGGGCCGAAATTGCACTCGATCATCATTGACCCGCGCGACCCGAAGCATCTCTATTTCGCCATGTCGGGCGGCGGCGTGCACGAGTCGGTTGACGACGGCCGGACCTGGGCCCTGCTCCTGAAGGGTCTCGACGTAGTCGAAGGCTTCGACCGGGCCGACGCCACTGTTCACGACCCGCATTGCATCCGGATCTGCCCGAGCAACCCGGACCGTTTGTATCAGCAGAATCATTGCGGCATCTACCGGCTCGACCGGCCGTCGGACACGTGGGTGCGCATCGGCAAGAGCATGCCCGCGCGGGTCGGCGACATCGGTTTTCCGATGGTGGTGCACCCGCGCGACGCGGATACGGCGTGGGTGTTTCCGATGGACGGCACCGCCGTCTGGCCGCGCACGAGCCCGGAAGGCAAGCCCGCGGTCTATGCGACGCACAACGCCGGCAAGACGTGGCAGCGTCTAGACACCGGCCTTCCCGCGAAGCAGGGATGGTGGACCGTGAAGCGCCAGGCAATGACGGCGGACGCGTCCGATCCCGTGGGCCTCTACTTCGGCACGACCAGCGGCGAGCTGTGGATGAGCCGCGACGAAGGCCGCCGCTGGGTCTGTATAGCGCGGCATCTGCCGGAGGTCTACTCCGTGGAAGCGGCCGAACTCACGTAGGCTGACGTGCCCCGATGAAGGTGCTCATCCCCAGCGCGCTGCGCTCGTACACCGAGCGCGGCGAGGCCGAGGCGAGCGGCGCGACGCTCGCCGCCATCCTTGCGGACCTGGACCGTCAATACCCGGGAATTCGTTTCCGCATGATCGACGAGCAGGACAGGATTCGGCCTCACATCCGCATCTTCGTCAATGGCGAGCAGGTGCACGACTCGTCGCAGCCGTTGCGCGCGACCGACGAGGTCGTCATCGTTCAGGCGCTCAGCGGTGGTTGATGTTGCGCACGCGATGTTTGCCCGCGGGCCGACGTGCCCCGGGCCGCGCTGGGGCGACGGCTGCATCGTCGACGCAGCCGCATAGCACGTGGCCCCCGGGAAGTCGGACTACTGTAGCGCTTGAAACCGCATTAACACTTACTCAAGAGGAGATCGTCATGGGAAGACCCGTAGTTCACTGGGAATTGATGTCGAAGGATCCGGCGAAAGTGTCGGCCTTCTACGAAAAGCTCTTCGACTGGAAGATCCAGCACTTTCCGGAGATGAATTACCGCCTCGTCGAGACCGGCGGCGAAGGCGGCATCAACGGCGGCATCCTCAAGCCGGAGCGCGAAGGGACCTGGCCCGGCAACATGACTCTCTATATCGACGTCGACGACCTCGCGGCCTACCGCAAGAAGATCGTCGCGGCCGGAGGCAAGATCCACGTCGAGGAGCAGCAAGTGCCCGGCATGGGCTCGTTCTCGCTTTTCACGGATCCCGAGGGACGAATGATGGGGTTGTGGAAGGCGGCCAAGAAGTAAAGATGTGACAATATCGGGCCGGATCACGGCCAGTAGCGAGTGAAGCACATCTCCCGTGAAGAACAAGAAATTCGAGCAGGCTGTGCAATTCGCGATCGACCACGAAACGCCGTGGACGCGCGAGATCACCGACAAGTGGGGCATTCATCACGAGGACCCGCCGCCCTGGAACAAACTCCTTGGGCCGGTGCATGCGCGCGGCCCGGTCTCGGGCACCATCGTCCTGAACGGGAAAACCCTGACCTCCTGGGGTGAGCCGGATCGGCCCGACCTCACCTTCAGCATTGCGAAAACTTACCTGGCGTTGCTGGCGGGCGTCGCGCACGACCGCGGGTTGTTGCCCGACGTAGATGAACCCGTACGTGCGCGGGTATCCGGCATCGGCTTCGATGAAGGCCGCAATGCGCAAGTGACCTGGGCGCATCTGCTGCAACAAACCAGCGAATGGGAAGGCGCGATCTTTGGCGTTCCGGATCAGGCGGACCGCTACCGTACCCTGTCGTTCCAGGGCGGCGTCATTGCAGGAAAGAAAGGCGATCCGCGGCCGCTGCAGACTCCGGGCACGTTCTGGGAGTACAACGACGTGCGCATCAACCAGCTCTCGCTGGCCATGCTGCATCTTTTCGGGCGTCCGCTGCCCGAAGTCTTTCGCGAAGCCATCATGCAACCCATCGGCGCCAGCGACAACTGGCGCTGGGTGGGGTACGACAACGCCTGGATCAACCTCAACGGGCGGCGAGTCCAGTCAGTTCCCGGCGGCACGCATTGGGGCGGCGGCATGTCGATTGGCAGTCACGACCAGGCGCGTGTGGGCCAGTTGCTCCTCGACGACGGGAAGGCGAACGGCCGGCAGGTGATTTCAGCAGAATGGATAAAACGCATGCGCACGCCGTGCAAGATCGCGCCCTTTTACGGATACCTGATCTGGCTCAACCACGACCGGCGCGTATTCCCGAGTGTGCCCAAATCGAGCTACTTCGCCATCGGCGCGGGCAGCTCGTTTACTTGGATCGAGCCCGAGCGCGGAATGGTACTGGTGGTGCGCTGGATAGATGCGGACCATGCCGACGAGTTCTTCGGTCGGGTATTGAAGGCGATAGACAATCCGGGATGACAGGACCGCAGGAGAGCAGCGGGTCGCAACGTCCAGCGATAATTCGAACTGGAAGGTATATGCCTGACCCCGGTTCTCCGCGCACCCCAGGGCTCACTACTCACTTGTTCAGTTTCCGCAGCGTCTCGACGAACCTCCTCGTAACCGCGGCGAAACCGTCGCGTGTCGCGTGTCGGGTGCAACTCGTTGCCCCACCACTGCCGGTAGTCCTTCGATTTCGTGGAGAGCGTACCGCGCAGGTTGATATAGGTCACATGCTTGAAGGGAGCCGTCGCCACAATTGACTGGAGCATGCTGTTGAAGCGATCGATCAGCGTCGCGGCAATGGCGATCCGCTCCGGCAGATCGGCGTAGTCCTTCTGGCGGAAGCCGGGCTCCAGCCACGGGCCGGGCAGCGGCCCCCATCCACCGAAGAACCCGCGACCGTCGGGAACTGGATAGTCATAGCCGTGCACCAGGATCGGGATGGTCGGCTGCTTCGGCCACAACTGTTCGCACGCACCGGTGATCCGGCTCAGGATCTTCATATAGGCCGTGCGAATCCTCTGGTCGATGACCCCGTCGAGCACGGTTTGAGCACGTCGTAGAGGGGATAGTCGAACCAGGAATCTCCCTCGGCCACGAGGATCCCCACGTCGGCAGGAATGGCTGAGGCAGCGAAGGCCGCGGCTTTCTTTCCCTTGGGACGGGCGGCCTTGCGCTGCGACCGGTAGTGGGCCTGGACGGCACTCTCGCGTTGCTTGCGGACCCTGGTGCGCAATGCGACGGTGGCAGCCGCCTCTTTCCGTCCGGTCGAGATGGCGGCGCGGTCGGCAGTTGACTTACGGAATGCCACTGCGGCCTTCCGCTTCGGCCGCTGTCTCGTCGCCATGCTTGCCCCTTTTTCTGCCGTTCAGGCAGGACCGTCAAGCCTCGCCATCCACGCTGATGCGATCGGCCAGCAATGAGTAGCCAACGATGAACCCGTTGCAGGTCACGCGTTTGCCGACGTAGCGATCGAGCGCGGCGTCATCGAAAGTCGGGCCATCCTTGCGCCTGAGCACGAACCGCCCTTGCGGCGTATTGACCCAGACCGCGTCGCGCGCGCTCTTGCTGCCGGCGCCGAATGGTCCGCGCTCGACAGTTCCCTTAATGCCTTCCACCCGGCGTGGCTCGACGTCATCCGTGCTCATGTCACCGCTGAGTATATATGCGGTAGCCCACGATGCGCCCGCTCACTTCCTTGGCGACAGCCGCCACGCCGAAATGCAAAGTATCGCTGCGGCGCCCTTTCGGCGTACCCAACGCGATGTAGTAACGCGTCGCGGCGGGCGCCGCCTTGGTGTTCCGCGCTCTGGCCGCGGGTGGCCTGTTGACGCTGTACGCGACAAACTCCTTCTTGCCGCCGATACCCGCGCGCCTGGCAATGTTGGTGAGTGCCGTGCGCACATTGACGGATTTCCGCACGGCCTTTTCCTTGCGTGCGGCCGTCGGTTTGGTTTCCTGCAGAAACTTGCCCATGACCCGCAGCTTCGCCCGGCGTTCCCGGCGCTGCAAACGCTGAACGTCCTCGCGGTCGGCGTTCTTTGGCGTGTCGGTTGCCGTGGCCACCCGCGCCGGATGCACCGACGGATCGCCGAGAAGATTGAACTGGGCGAGTGTCTTCAGATCGACCGGATCAAGCTCGGCTACTTCCTCGACGAAGCGCTGCCGCGCCATGAGCGCCGCACGCCCCAGCGACGCACCTTCCAGCACCGCGAGCAAAAAGAACTGGGTGATCAGGTCGGCAGCTCCGTTACCTTCCGGAGGCCCGTAAGCGATCGTACTGCTACCGAAGTAGCCGTACGCACCCTGCGCCAGATAGCGCTGGCAGATCGGCATCGGCAGCGACAGTGTCTCGGACTCGTACAATTCGGCGCCATAGCAGCATTCGATTGCCGCCACGGTACCCGGCTTTATTTTCTTCTTGATAGAGTCGCTGGTCATCGCCACCGGCTGGCTCTTTCCGCTCGCGCTCTCCCCGGCAAATTCAGGATCCGAGGAACCGCCGTGGCAGTTGATGAAATGCGCGAGTGCCGCGAACTTCTTGGCCGGAAGCGGTGGCGCAGTCGGCGGCGCCAGCAACATCGCATCGGAGTTGCCGAAGATGTTGAACAGGCTCATGGCGGTTGATTCCTGCCATGACTGTGTGGACATGGCGAAATAGCGGGCGTAGTCCGCGACGTCCCGCGCCCGATACTGGCTTGCAATCTTGAGCAGTTTGAGCAGGTACGACGGTTCGTCCGCGGCTCTCAGGTCCGGCAACCGGCCCACCACGCGCGTCGGGCCCTTGAACTTCGTCGTGTCCTGGGAGTAAGCCGTCTCGCTGGCGTACGGCAGGTCGCCATACGCAAAGCGATCGTCGTCGTCGTCTTTTTGAAACATCAGGTTCCTGAGATCCTGATGCGGTACTACATCCGGCGCGCCCAGGATCATCAGGTATTCGGGATCGGTGGCATGGAAAACGGCGTCGATGGCTTCCTTATTCTGCCGCGGGCTGATGGCGATCGTCACCGCCTTGCCCTTCATCTTTTTCATGGCAGCGGCATTGTCGAGATAGACGAGACGGCTCCTGATGCCCCGTCCCTTGTCCGCTGCGATCAGCGCAGTCACGGCGGCCTCGATTTTCGCCAGCCCGGCCTTTCGGTATTTAGCGGTCAGTACGCTTCGGTTGCTGACGATGATCTTGTCATCCATGACGACCTCCCCTATGGTTATGAACACCTGCGCAACCATCCGATGCGGCTGTCATGGCCACACTACGCCTTCCAAAACCAGAATGTCCAGTCCGGTCTTATTCCCCCGATTGCCGGGATTAATCGGGGCTGGCTCAGCCCGACCCCCGTTGTGCCCGCCCTTCTACGGCTACCTGGTCTGGCTCAACCACGAGCGGCGGGCGTTTCCCATCGTGCCCAAGTCGAGCTGGTTCGCCATCGGCGCCGGCAGGTTGTTTCGCCTGCGAGAACTGAAACGGCTGTCGGCAGAAATTGCCTTCAGGCCTCGGGATCACCCTGTGCCACCTTGCCGAACCAATCCTCGATGGTGACCAGGCCGGCTGCCTTTTGCGCGCGCCCCTGGTCCTTGCCTGGCAAGACGTCCTGAAGCATGTCGATGCGCTTCCATCCGTCAAGCACGCGCACGAAACCGGGATCGCCACCTTTGTACGACACGGTCGGGCGCCCCTGATCGTCGATGGTCGAGAGCCAGAACATGTCGCGGCTTTCTATGAACGCCTTGTCCATATCGCCGATCTCCGAATGGACGGCGAGTGCCTCCACTTTGTCGGCCAGGCGGCGCGTGTCGAAACGGTCCTGGAAGGCGCGCTGCTTGGCGCCGTACAGTGTGCTCATGCGATCCTCCTCTATCAGGTTTTTGTAGTTGAAATAACCGTCGGCACCGAGCGGCCGGCGGGTCATTGAGAAGCGTATCAGAATGTCCGGGGGAACAAATACTGGCTTCGCCAATCGCCACCCTGAGCCATGTCGGGCCCGGGCATCGCATTGGTCCGGTGAGATAACAGCGCAATAGACGACCCACCCAGGCACCTGGCGGGACGTTTGTTGGAGCAAAATGACATTTTGCGGTCTGACCCATTAAAGAGTAATTGTCCATGAGACCGATGGTTTTCGCAGCCATGTTGCTGATGTTTTCCTCTGCTACCTGGGCAGATGAGTACGACGATATCGTCAACGGCTGCAACTTCGCCAATGCCGAGTTTGGCATTGTGGCGATCCAGATATGCATAAAAGACAACCAGGCTGCTCGCGCAGCGGTGTTGCAGTACCCGGAGGAGGTAAAGGACATCGTCGCGCGTTGCGTGCGCGGGAGGGAAATGGGCTGGTTGATGGTGAAGCTGTGCATCGAAAAGGATATCGAAGCAGAGGCTGCGCTTGCGAATTACGGGAGAGAACACGACTCGTCGATGGAGAAATGCAAGGCAGAGTTTGGGCGCCGGGGTGCGGCGAGAATCAAGGCGTGTGTGGATCAAGCAATCGAGGCTGACAGGTCGTCCAGGAACTGAGAGGCGGGCGTGAACCGATGGAGCGGTTGAAAAACCGCGCGATTGCCTGTTCGATCGCGATTAGTTTTTCAGTCTCTCGTCCAGCAATTCGATCCAATGTCTGACGGGTAGAGCGGTGCCGCTCTGAATATGAGTCAGGCACCCGATATTCGCCGTCGCAAGTAGTGCTGGTTTACCGGACTCCAGCGCATTGACCTTGTTCTTGAGCAGTTTCTGCGACAGTTCCGGTTGGAGAATCGAATAGGTCCCCGCCGAGCCGCAGCACAGATGCGAATCCGGTACCGAAGTCAGTTCAAAGCCTGCGGCAGTGAGCAGGGCTTCCACCTTGCCGACGATCTGAAGGCCGTGCTGGAGTGAGCACGGAGAGTGAAACGCGATGCGCGTGAGGCGTGAGGCATGAGGCGCGAGGCGTGACTTCAAAACCTCCTCCAGCTTGTCTTTCTCGCCGGCGATGATTTCGCTGATGTCCTTGGTCAATTCCGAAATCCGCTTCGCCTTCTCCGCGTAGGCCGGGTCGCGGGCGAGGAGGTGGCCGTACTCCTTGACCATCGTGCCGCAGCCGCTCGCGGTCATGACCACCGCTTCCGCGCCGGCTTCGATGTGTGGCCACCAGGCGTCGATGTTCCGGCGCATGTAGTGGAGCGCGTCTTCCTGGCGGTTCAAATGGAAGGTCACGGCGCCGCAGCAGCCCGCCGCTTCGGCTTTCACCAGCGAAATTCCCAGCCGGTCCAGCACACGCGCCGCCGCCGGATTGATGTCGGGCGCCAGCGAGGGTTGCACGCATCCGTCCAGGACCAGCATCCTGCGCGCGTGGCGCGGCTCCGGCCAAACGGTGTTGTGCGCAGCGGCTTTCGGCACTTTGCGCTTGAGCGCGCCGGGCAACAGCGGCCGCAGGAACTGGCCGACCCTGAACAGCGGGCCGAACAGCGCCGGGTTGGGAATCACGGCGCGCAGCACCGCGCGCTTGAGGAATTCGCTGAAAGGCCGGCCTACGCGTTTTTCGACGATGTTACGGCCGATGTCCACCAGCCGGCCGTACTGCACGCCGGAGGGACAGGTGGTCTCGCAGGCGCGACAGGTGAGGCATCGATCCAGGTGCAACTGCGTTTTGGCGGTGACGGTGTAACCCTCCAGCAACTCCTTGATGAGATAGATGCGGCCGCGCGGACCGTCGAGCTCGTCGCCGAGCAACTGATAGGTCGGACAGGTCGCGGTGCAGAATCCGCAGTGCACGCAGGCACGCAGGATGCTGTCCGCTTCCCGTCCTTCCGGGGTGTTTCTGATGAATTCCGCCAGATTCGTTTTCATTAAACGAGAAAATGCTTCAACGCGGTAGAATCAAAAATCGGCGTGGATGCGGCCGGGGCTGAGGATGCCTTCCGGGTCGAAGGCACGCTTGAGCTTCTTGTGGATCGCCAGCATATTCGCCGGCAACCGCTGGATGCCGAGCCGCTTGTCGCCGCCGCGGAACAGGGTGGCGTGGCCGCCCGCCCTTTGCGCGGTCTCGAACGCCTGCGACGGACTGAGATTTGCGGAAATCCAGCGCAGGCCGCCGTGCCACTCGATCAATTGCGGGCCGAGGCCGAGCGGCACGGTCGTTGGTTTGATGGACAGGCGCCACAGTGCCGCGGGACCGGCGAAGAAAGGATGTGTCTGCTCGCGGATCGATTGCCAGAACGCGGCGCCGTCGGCAACCGGTTCGCCGCCGAGTTTCTTCTGGGCTGCTTCGACCGCGGAACCCGCACCGGATAGGCGCAGGTAGAGCGCACCGTCCACGTGGCAGGACGCCGACAACGGCAAAGGCTTCCCCGCCCAGCGGCTCATCGAATCGAGCGCGGCGGCCTCATCCATCTCCAGGCGCAGCGTGCGTTCCTGTTCCGGCACCGGCAGCACTTTGAGCGAAACTTCGGTGATCAATCCCAGGGTGCCGAAGGAGCCGGTCATCAGCCTCGACAGGTCATAGCCGGCGACGTTCTTCATCACTTGGCCTCCGAAGCGAAGATCTTCGCCCAGGCCGTTCAACATGCGCACGCCGAGCACGAAGTCGCGCACCGATCCGGCGGCGGCGCGGCGCGGTCCGGAGAATCCGCAGGCCACGCTGCCGCCGAGAGTGGCTGCGGCGCCGAAGTGTGGCGGTTCGAACGGGAGCATCTGCCCGTTCTTCGACAGCTCGGCTTCCACTTCCCGAAGTGGCGAGCCGGCGCGCGCCGTGAGCACCAGTTCGGTGGGCTCGTACTCGACGATGCCGGTACACGGGCGTGTGTCGAGCACATCGCCGATCAGAGCCAGGCCGTAGAAATCCTTGGCTCCGCTGCCGCGGATGCGCACGTGCGTGCGCTCGGTGGCTGCCTTGCGGATGGTTTCGGAAAACTGTCCGATTACTTCCTGCATGAAAGAGTCTTTTTAGCCACAGAGGATTCTTGTCAATACCTTCTCTTCAATACCCGCTTGACGGGTGCCCTTGAGGGGTACACAGAGAAAAACAAAGTGCTGGGATAGAGACCCTTGGTTGCTACTTGCGTAAGGCCCATGCAGGAATGACCAGATCAGTCTGCGTCATTTCCCGTTTCTCCACTTCGAATGTGCTTTTTTGCTGTTCTCTGTGTTCTCTGTGGCTAACGGGTCTTAGAAACGGGGCAGGTCGGGGAACTTCTCTTTGCCGCGGTGCACGTGCATGGTGCCGAACTCGGCGCAGCGCTGCAGCGTGGGCACGGCCTTGCCGGGATTGAGCAGGCCGTGCTCGTCGAACACGCGTTTCACCGCATGGAAGGTTTCCAGTTCGCGGGTCCTGAACTGCAGGCACATCTGGTTGATCTTCTCGATACCCACGCCGTGCTCGCCGGTGATGGTGCCGCCGACCTCGACGCACAATTCCAGGATCGCTGCTCCGTAGGCCTCGGCGCGCCGCAACTGTTCGTCGTCGTTGGCATCGAACATGATCAGCGGGTGCAGGTTGCCGTCGCCGGCATGAAACACGTTCGCGCACTGCAGCCCGTACTGCCCGGACATCTCCTCGATGCGCGTCAGCACGTACGCGAGATGCTTGCGCGGAATGGTGCCGTCCATGCAGTAATAGTCGGGCATGATGCGGCCGACAGCCGGAAACGCCGCTTTGCGCCCGGCCCAGAACTTCAGCCGCTCGGCCTCGTCGCGGGAAGTGCGGACCTCGATCGCGCCAGCCTTGCGCATCACCTCGGTGACCTTGGCGATCTGCGCGGCGACTTCCTCCTCGGTGCCGTCGGACTCGCACAACAGGATGGCGGCGGCATCGAGCGGGTAGCCGGCATGGACGAATTGCTCCACCGCGGCGGTGGCCTTCTTGTCCATCATCTCCAGGCCGGCGGGGATGATGCCGGCGGCAATGACGTCCGCTACCGCCTGGCAAGCCTTGGCGATGTCGTCGAACGCTGCCAGCACCACCTGCGCTTTTTCGGGCTTCGGCAGCAGCTTGACGGTGATCTCGGTGACCACGCCGAGCAGGCCTTCCGACCCGGTGATCAGCGCCAGCAGGTCGTAACCTGGCGAATCGAGCCCTTCCGAGCCGATCTCGAGCAATTCTCCCTCGATGGTGACGAACCGCACCTTGAGGATGTTGTGCACCGTGAGTCCGTACTTCAGGCAGTGCACGCCGCCGGAATTCTCGGCGACGTTGCCGCCGATCGAGCACGCGATCTGGCTGGACGGATCAGGGGCGTAATAAAGACCGAACGGCGCAGTCGCCTCGGAGATCGCCAGGTTGCGTACACCCGGCTGCACGCGGGCGGTGCATGCCAGCGGGTCGATCTCGAGAATCCGCATCATCTTCGACATCACCAGCAGCAGCCCGTGCTCGTAGGGCAGGGCCCCGCCGGACAGCCCGGTCCCCGCGCCGCGGAATACCACGGGCACCCGGCCTTCGTGACAGATGCGGAGAATCGCCCGAACCTGGTCTTCATTTTCGGGCAGCGCCACCATCAGCGGCACGCGATGGTACGCCGTGAGGCCGTCGCATTCGAAAGGCTTGAGATCCTCCTTCACGTGGAGTATGGCGTCCGGCGGCAGGATCGCAGCCAGACGGTGCGCCAGTTCGGCCTTGGAGATCTGCGGCTCGATCGTCTCGGAAGGAAGGAGTTCGGGTCTGCCCATGGAAAGATCAGGTGACGAGAATCGCGCGGAAATCGTTTACGTTGGTCAGCGTCGGACCGGTGATGACCAAATCGCCGAGGCCGGAGAAGAAACTGTAACCATCATTATCCGCGAGCATCGCCTTAGCGTCCAGATTGCGTGCGGCGGCGCGCGCGAGCGAATCGGGCGTGAGAACCGCGCCGGCGTTGTCTTCGGTGCCGTCCACGCCGTCGGTATCGCCTGCGAGTGCGCTAATACCCGACTCTCCGTTGAGGGCAACCGCCAGTGCGAGCAGAAATTCGGCGTTACGGCCACCGCGGCCGTGCCCACGCACGGTCACCGTGGTCTCGCCGCCGCTGAGCAGCACGCACGGCGACTTGGCCGGCTGGCCATGGCGCTTGACCTGCCGGGCGATGCCGGCGTGGACCAGCGCGACTTCGTGCGACTCGCCTTCGATCGCGTCACCCAGGATCACCGGCATGACGCCGGCCTTGCGCGCGACTTCCGCGGCCGCTTCGAGCGACATCTGCGGCGTCGCGACCATGTGCAACTCGGTCCTGGCAAGGCGCGGGTCGCCGGGCTTCGGCGTTTCTTCCCTGGCGGCGCGCAGGTGGTTCACTACCCCCAGCGGTTCCGTTATCCGGTACTTTTCGAGGATGGCGAGCGCATCGGAAAACGTGGTCGGATCGGCCACGGTGGGACCGGATGCAATGACCGCAGGATCGTCTCCCGGAATGTCGGAGATCGCCAGCGTCACCACTTTCGCCGGCGCGCAAGCGGCGGCAAGCCGCCCGCCCTTGACCGCGGACAGGTGCTTGCGCACGCAGTTCATCTCGGCGATGTTGGCGCCGCTTTTGAGCAGCGCCTTGTTGATGGCCTGCTTGTCGGCGAGCGTGAGCCCCGGTGCGGGCATGGAAAGCAGGGCGGAGCCACCGCCGGAAACCAGGAACAGCACCATGTCGTCGGCGGAGAGTCCCTGCACCATCTTCAAGATGCGTTCGGCGGCTTCGCGCCCCGCCAGGTCGGGCACCGGATGCGCGGCTTCGACCACTTCGATTTTCCGGGTGGGCGCGTTGTGGCCGTAACGTGTGACGACCAGCCCGGAGATTTCTCCCTTCCAGTGATCCTCCACGGCTTTGGCCATGCTCGCCGCCGCCTTGCCGCAGCCGACCACGATGGTGCGGCCTTTCGGTGGCTTCGGCAGATACGCCGGCAGTGACTTGTCCGGTAGCGCCGCCGCAATCGCCGCATCGAACATGGCTCTTAGCAGTGTGCGTGGGTCTATGTTCATGAAAAACCTTTTCACCGCAAAGACGCAAAGGACGCAAAGGAGATCAAGGAACTTATCGTGAGGATGCAAGACCGGACCCAAGAATTCAGAGCAGACGCCGGCTTCGTGAATATGTGCATTCTTGTGCTTAGCCTTATTGATACGCTTTCTGCATTTCTTTGCGTCCTTTGCGACTTTGCGGTGAAAGGTTATTTTGCTACTTGGTGATTGGCGAGAGCTTCGAGGGCCTTGACCATCGCGGAGTGATCCCACTTGCCGCCGCCCTGCGCCTGGCAGGCGCTGAACAGTTCCTGCGCGGTGGCGGTGTTGGGCAGGCTCATCTTGAGCGCGCGCGCGGAGGCGAGCGCGAGGTTCAGGTCCTTCTGGTGCAGCTCGATGCGGAAGCCCGGATCGAAGGTGCGCTTGATCATGCGCTCGCCGTGCACTTCCAGTACCCGCGAGGAAGCGAATCCGCCCATCAGCGCCTGGCGCACCTTGCCGGGATCCACGCCGGCCTTGGAGGCGAGCAGCAGCGCTTCGGCCACCGCTTCGATGTTGAGCGCGACGATGATCTGGTTGCAGACCTTGCAGGTCTGGCCGGCGCCGACGTCGCCGACCAGGGTGATGTTCTTGCCCATCAGCTCGAACAGCGGCTTGACCTTGTCGAACACGGTTTCGTTGCCGCCGACCATGATGGTGAGCGTCGCGTTCTTGGCGCCGACCTCGCCGCCGGACACCGGCGCGTCCATGTATTCGGCGCCGGCCTTGCGGATGCGCTCGGCGAAGACCTTGGTCTCGATCGGCGAAATCGAGCTCATGTCCACCACGATCTTGCCGGCGAACAGGCCTTCGGCGACGCCGTCCCTGCCGAACAGCGCCTTTTCCACGTCCGGCGTGTCCGGAACCATGGTGATGATGATCTCGGCTTTCTGCGCCACTTCCTTCGCGGTCGCGCAGGCCTTGCCGCCCGCCGCGGTCAACTCCGGCGCCACGCCGCTGCGGCTGTACAGGTACAGCGTGTGCCCGCCCTTCATGAGATTGGCCGCCATGGGCTTGCCCATGATGCCCAGACCGATGAATCCTACGTTGCTCATGTTTTGCTCCTTAATCTAGATCTCACCGCAAAGGCGCAAAGAACGCAAAGAAGAACTTGGAGACGAAGAGAACAGAACTACAAGAATGCCCGTTTAAGAATACAGGTAACTCATTACCCGAAAATCTCTCAGTCTTGTTTTGGGTCAGAATCGTGTTCTCTAGATTTCCTTTGTGTTCTTTGCGACTTTGCGGTGAAAAGGTTTTCCGGATTTATAAGTAAGGCTTGAGCCAGCCGAGGCCGGCTTCGGTGTTGCCCGCCGGCCGGTACTCGCAGCCGATCCAGCCCTCGTAGCCGATCCGGTCGAAAAAGCCGAACAGGAACGGATAATTGATCTCGCCGGTCCCCGGCTCGTGGCGCCCCGGCGTGTCGGCGAGCTGCATATGCGCGATCTTGAGCAGGTTCTTCTCGACCGTCGGCGCCAGGTCGCCCTCCATGATCTGCATGTGGTAGATGTCGTATTGGAAGTACAGATTCGGCACGTTGGCGTAATGCATGATGTCGAATGCCTGGCGCGAGTAGTTCAGGTAGAAGCCGGGGATGTCGCGGGTGTTGATGGCCTCGATCAGCAGCTTGATGTTGTGCTTCGCCAGTTCCCTGCCCGCGAACTGCAGGTTGGCAATGTAGGTCGCGCGCATGGTGTCATCGTTGACGCCGCGCGGCTTGAGCCCGGCCATGCAGTGGATCTGTCCGCAGCCTAGCGCCCTGGCGTACTCGACCGCCTTGCCGATGTTCTCCTGGAACTGGCCGACCTTGGACGGGTCGCAGGCCAGTCCCCGGTCGCCCGCGGCCCAGTCGCCGGGCGGCATGTTGAACAGGATCATCTGCAGCTTGTGCTTGTCGAGCTGCTCCCTGATCTGCGCGGCCGGAAATTCGTAAGGAAACAGGAACTCGACCCCGCTGAATCCGGCCCTCGCGGCGGCGCCGAAGCGCTCCAAAAACGGCACCTCGTTGAACATCATGGAGAGGTTGGCGTTGAACTGCGGCATCGGTCCTCCCGGGACTTTTCTTGGAATGGATTGTCGGGAGCGGCAATTATAGCCGCCCGCAGGGCCGGCGCCCGCGCGCGGCTATAATCCGCAGGACGAATCGCCCGAAAGCGAGATCACCGATGAAGTTCAAGGGAACCGAGACCTACGTCGCCACCGAAGACCTGATGATGGCGGTAAACGCCGCCGTCACGCTGGAGCGCCCGCTGCTGATCAAGGGCGAGCCGGGCACCGGCAAGACCATGCTGGCGATCGAGGTGGCGAAGGCGCTGGAACGGCCGCTGTACCAGTGGCACGTCAAATCCACCTCCAAGGCGCAGCAGGGGCTGTACGAATACGACGCGGTGTCCCGCCTGCGCGATTCCCAATTGGGCGACGGGCGCGTGCACGACATCGCCAATTACATCGTCAGGGGACCGCTGTGGGACGCCTTCGAATCCGACCGTCCCGCGGTGCTGCTGATCGACGAGGTGGACAAGGCGGACATCGAGTTCCCCAACGACCTGCTGCGCGAGCTTGACCGCATGGAGTTCTACGTCTACGAGACCCAGAAGCTGGTCAAGGCCAGGCACCGGCCCGCGATCATCATCACCAGCAACAACGAGAAGGAGCTGCCGGACGCCTTCCTGCGCCGCTGCTTCTTCCACTACATCAAGTTTCCGGACAAGGAAATCATGGAGCGCATCGTCGACGTGCACTTCCCGAACCTCAAGAAGTCTCTGCTGCGCGAGGCGCTGGAGGTGTTTTTCGAGATCCGCGAAGTGCCCGGACTGAAGAAGAAACCGTCCACGTCCGAGCTGCTCGACTGGCTGAAGCTGCTGATGGCCGAGGACATCTCCCCGGAGACGCTGCGCGGCCAGGACCAGGCCAAGATCATCCCGCCGCTCGCCGGCGCGCTGCTCAAGAACGAGCAGGACGTGCATCTCTTCGAACGGCTGGTTTTCATGTCCCGCCGCGCAAGAACCTGAAGTGCTTCAACGCGGAGGCGCGGAGGACGCAGCCGTCGCAGTGGACGCGGGCAAATCCAAAGTGCGGATCGGCGCACTCCAGAAACCGCTCGACCACCTCCTCCTCGACCGCTCGGCGAAACCGCCCTGCCTCGCGAAGCTCGCCGGCGTGCCGGGCGGCGCACTGGTACAGAGGACTTGCCCGCGGGTTGCGCGCCCGATAGACCCCGCCGCTCGGGACAGCGCCGCTTTGGCGCGCCTGTCTCCCCTCGCCCATGCGAGGGGCAACGCACAGGGCGCGAGAGCAGCGGTACTACATACGCATCGAGCCGCTTGCTGAACCGCTCTGCGAGCAGGGGTCAACGAAGAATGCTGTCGGGCCTGTCGCGGACAGAGGCTAAAGATGATCGTCCGCGCCGACGATAGATTGAGCCCCAGCGCCCGTGGCCGCGCCGTTCTGGAACACGAACGCGCGGTAGACCACGGTGCCGCCGCGAAGCTTATCGTAGAGGACCGTTCCGCGTAGCGCCGCGAATTGGCAGAACGCTCGCACCAGGGGACGCTCTACCTGCGCCTCTATCAAGCCTCTTTTCCGCTCGTCGTCGGCGTCCAGCGCCGCCACTACGCCGGGCGTGATGTCCCGCTCGACGACGAGCCGCAGGCCGGCGGCCAGCAGCCCGGCACGCCAGGCGTCCAGTTCGTCGCGCGAACGGAAATCGGCGTACAAGAAATGACCGTCAGGACGCAAGACACGCCGCACTTCACGGACGAACGCACCCAGGTCACCGTAGCAGTGCGATGACTCGACATTGAGGATGGCGTCGAACGAAGCGGCCGCAAAACCGAGCTGCTCTGCGTTCCCGACCTCGAAGGACAGCCCGGGTACGGCATGCCGCGCGCGACAGAACGCCACTGCCCGGGGCGATACGTCGACGCCCACCACTCGGCTCGGTCGCAGGTAGCGGGCCACGAACGAAGCGCCGCCGCCGCGCCCGCTCCCCACTTCCAGTACCTCCCGCCCGGTCAGGTCCACCGCGCTCGCGACCAGGTGATAGAGCTGGATACAGGATCGATCCGGCTCGTCATCGGACGCCAGCGCGAGCGGCGCCGTCCCGTGCGGCGGACGATGCCCATAGTTCATGAACGTCCATTGCCGGTCCCGGTAGCGGCGCGCCAGGAACTCATACCAGCTGCGCCAGAGCCACCGTTTCACCGGCGCTATGCGGTAGGCGATCGAGAACAAGCGGGCGACCAGCATGCTCGGCACGATATCAAACTTTGCAGAGCCTATTCGCATAAACGCACTCTTAAATTGCCTGCAACTGAGGAGTAAGTTCCTTCTTGGTCTCAAGCAAGGTCACGAACTCCTCGGCACTCACCGCCCGACTGATTTCGATGCCCCACTGCACCGGGACGTGCAGGATCGCGCCTTCGGCGGCAGCCGCATTGACAGCCGCCGCATAGGCCGCGCGTTCAGGAGTTTCCTTGAGGAACCAGGCGAGCGATACGCTGGCGTCCAGAACCAGCTCGATCGCCATCAGCGCGCGAGACTTCGCCGCGGGCTTCTGCGAGCGCCTGACCGGCCCGCGTGCCGCGGGCTTCTTTGCAGCCGGCGGATGTTCGCGGCAATCCGCTTGCCAGCGGCCCAGCGCTTCGCGGATTGATCCTGCGGGCGACAACCACGGGTTCGGAGAGCTTCATCGCAATCCCTTTGCGCTCTAGGGTGGCAACAGGTTGATTTTACTCCAGAACTATCGCTTCGGCCGCGAGGACGACTACAATGTGCTGGCTTCGTCGCCTGCCATGTTGATCGACTTCTTCCTCAAGCTGAAGAGCCACAAGCTCCCGGTCTCCATCAAGGAGTACCTGACGCTGCTGGAAGCCATGGACAAGGGCGTGATCGGCCCGTCGGTGGACGAGTTCTACTATCTCGCGCGCGCCTGCCTCGTGAAGGACGAGTCGAACTACGACAAGTTCGACCGCGTCTTCGGTGCCTACTTCAAGGGCATCACGTCGGCGCCCCAGGGATTGCTGGCGCAAATCCCCGAGGAATGGCTGCGCCGGCAGGCGGAACTGCTGCTCTCCGAGGAAGAAAAGAAGCTGATCGAGTCGCTCGGCGGCTGGGAGAAGCTGATGGAGACGCTGAAGAAGCGCCTCGAGGAGCAGAAGGGCCGCCACCAGGGCGGCTCGAAATGGATCGGCACCGGCGGCACCTCGCCGTTCGGCGCCTACGGCTATAACCCGGAAGGCATCCGCGTCGGCCAAGAGGAGTCGCGCAACCGCCGCGCTGTGAAGGTATGGGACCAGCGCGAGTACCGCAATCTCGACGATTCGGTCGAACTGGGCACGCGCAACATCAAGGTCGCGCTCAAGCGCCTGCGCAAATTCGCCCGCGAGGGCGCGGCCGAGGAACTGGATCTGGACGACACCATCCGCTCGACCGCGAAGAACGCCGGCTGGCTCGACATCAAGATGGTGCCGGAGCGGCACAACTCGGTGAAGGTGCTGCTGTTCCTGGACGTGGGCGGCTCGATGGAGGACTACGTCACGGTGTGCGAGGAACTGTTCTCGGCCGCGCGCGCCGAATTCAAGCACCTCGAATACTTCTACTTCCACAACTTCCTCTACGAGTCGGTGTGGCGCAACAATCGCAGGCGCAACAGCGAACGCACGCCAACTTTCGACGTGCTGCACAAGTACGCCCACGACTACAAGCTGATTTTCGTGGGCGATGCGACCATGAGTCCGTACGAGATCGCCTACCCGGGCGGCAGCATCGAGCACAACAACGAGGAAGCGGGCGCGGTGTGGATGCAGCGCATGCTGGACGTATACCACCATGCGGTGTGGCTCAACCCCACAGCGGAAGAGCGTTGGGGCTACTACGAATCGATCGGCACGGTCCGGCAGCTGATGGCCGACCGGATGTTCCCGCTTACGCTCGACGGGCTCGACCGCGCGATGCGCGCGCTCGCACGCTAGCGGCAGCCTTGCGGACTTTCTTCTTTGCCGGCGCGAGGAATTGCGCGGCGAATTCCCCTGCGGGCAGAGGCTTCGACAGCAGATAACCCTGGAATTCGTCCCATCCCAGCTTGCGCAGCGCTTCCATCTGCCCTTTGGTCTCCACCCCTTCCGCGGTCACGCGCACATCCAGTCCGTGCGCCATGGCAATGATGGCCTCGATGATGGCGGAATCGTCCGAGTCGGTCTCGATGTCGCGCACGAAGGTGCGGTCGATCTTCAGGGTATCGATCGGCAACTGCTTGAGGTAGGCGAGCGAAGAGTAACCGGTGCCGAAGTCGTCTACCACGAGGTGGGTGCCGAGTTTCCCCAGCCGCCGCAGCACCGCGATGTTTTCGTCCATGTTTTTCAACAGCATGCTCTCGGTCATCTCCAGCTCGAGGTAACGCGGATCCAGTCCCGTGGCATTCAGCAATCGCGTGACTTCATTGGCGAAACCTCTGGGGTCGTTGAACTGGCGCGTTGCAATGTTGACCGCCACCTTCAGGGCCGGCAAACTGCCCGCCTGCCATTTGCGGTTCTGTTCGCAAGCAGTCTTGAGCGCCCATCGTCCGATAAGATCGATAAGCCCCAATTCTTCCGCAACCGGAATGAAGCTCGACGGCGGCACCAGGCCGCGCTCGGGATGTTGCCAGCGGATCAGTGCCTCCATTCCCACCAGCGTGCCGGTGCGCATGTCCGCCTGCGGCTGGTAGTGCAGGGCGAACTGGTCCAATTCCAGCGCCTGCCGCATTTCGGTTTCGAGCTGATGGCGCTCGACGGCGCGGACGTTCATTTCCGGGGAGAAGAACTGGAAAGTGTTCCGCCCGCGCTCCTTGGCGTGGTACATGGCGGTGTCGGCATTCTTCATCAGCTCGCGGCCGTCCTCGGCATCGTTGGGGAAAATGCTGATGCCGATGCTGCAGGTGGTGTTGAGCATGTGCCCGCCGACGTTCAGCGGCTTTGCCAGCGCCCGGATGATCTTGCGCGCAACCTGGGCCGCATCCTCGGCCTGGCTCAGGCCCTCGAGGGTGACGACAAACTCGTCGCCACCCAGGCGCGACAAGGTGTCGCCCTTGCGTATGCAGGCAGCCATCTGGCTGGAGACTTCCTTGAGCAGCAGGTCGCCGACGTGGTGGCCGAGCGAATCGTTGATGTTCTTGAAGCGGTCCAGGTCGATGAACAGCACCGCGAGCGCGGCGCAGCAGCAAGGTACCGAGCAGCACTTCCAGCGAGTTGCCGAGTCCGGTGATTGCGGAGACGGTTATGCTGCCCTGGATCGAGTAGTTCACGGCAAATGTGCCGATGAATACCGCGGGCACAAGCCGCAAGCCTCCCAGCAGCACGGCAGCCAGCGCGATACCGGAAGCGGGCCAGACCGTGGAAATGACCGGATGGGCGACGGCGTACTCAAGCCCGATGCGCGCAGCGAGGAAATACGCCAGCGCCAGCCCGGCGACGCGAACCGCGTACCGGTACGGAGAGGGAGCGGCAAGCTCCCGCAGGGCTTCAATCAGCCGGTTCATGGCTGCGGAAAACCCGCTTGCGCCCTGCGGATCGTGTCTCGTTTTTCGTGGAAAGAATTTTGCAACGTGTCTTTCGAGGGCATTATGAGCCACGAATCACGAATCACGAATCACGAATCACGAGTCACGAGTCACGAATCACGGCTTCTTTCCCCGGTCGTCCGCAATCGGTGGCGTTACCTTGAGCACTTCGTCCACCGTCGTTACGCCGGCGGCGATTTTCACCGCGCCGGCGATCCGCAGCGGTTTCATGCCGTCGCGGTACGCCTGCTCGCGTATCAGCGCGGCATCGGTTTCAGCCGTAATGAGCGGCCGCTGTGCCGCGGTCATAAGCAGGATTTCGTAGATACCAATCCGGCCCGCGTAACCCGTCATCCGGCACTCGAGGCAGCCCTTGGCGTTGTAAACCTGCTTCGGCTTTTCGGATTGCCACGGCGCGATCAGCATTTTCCAGGTGCTGTCGTCAACGGTGCCGGCTTCGCGGCAGAGAGGACAGAGCGTGCGCACCAGCCGTTGCGCCATCACCGCCAGAATGGTGGTGTGAAGCAGGTAAGGCGGCACGCCGATGTCGAGCAGGCGGGTGAGCGCCGAGGGCGCGTCGTTGGTATGCAGCGTGGAAAACACCAGATGGCCGGTGAGCGCCGCCTGGATCGCCATTTCCGCGGTTTCCATGTCGCGGATCTCGCCGACCATGATGATGTCGGGGTCCTGGCGCATGAGCGTGCGCACTCCGGTGGCGAAGTCGAGTCCGATGCCGTGTTGCACCTGCATCTGGTTGAACTGCTGCTCGACCATTTCGATCGGGTCCTCGATGGTGCAGACGTTGACCTCCGGCGAGGCCACCTGTTTCAGGGTCGAGTACAGCGTGGTGGTCTTGCCGGAACCGGTCGGTCCGGTCACCAGCACGATGCCGTGTGGACGCGATGTTACCTGGCCCCAGCGCTCGCGGTCCTCGTCGGAGAACCCCAGGTCCTTGAAGCTCTTCACCAGTACGTCCGGGTTGAAGATCCGCATCACCAGCTTCTCGCCGAAGGCGGTGGGCATGGTGGACAGGCGCAGTTCGAGCTCTTCGCCATCCGCCGTGCGGGTCTTGATGCGGCCGTCCTGCGGCCGGCGTTTTTCCACCACGTCCATGCGCCCGAGGATCTTGATGCGGCTGGTCATCGCGGCGACGATGGGTGTGGGGATCTGATACACCTGATGCAGTACACCGTCGATGCGGAAGCGAACGTTGGCCAGATCGCGGCGCGGCTCGACGTGGATATCGCTGGCGCGTTGATCGAACGCATACTGCAGCAGCCAGTCGACCAAGCGCACGATGTGCTGATCATTGGCATCGAGCTTGCCGCTCGTGCCCAGCTGCACAAGCTGCTCGAAGTTGGTGATGTCAGAAAGCGATGTGCCGTGCTGCTGGCTTGCGCCTTTTACTGACCGTGCCAGGTTGTAGAACTCGACCAGGTAGCTGTTGATGTCGACCGGATTGGCCAGCACCCTCTTGATTTCCAGCCGCAGGATGCGGCCGAGCTCGGTTTCCCATTCGTGTATATACGGCTCGCAGGTGGCGATGATCGCTTCGGTCGAAGTGACGCCGACCGGAAGGATGCGGAAGCGGCTGGCATAGGCATTCGACATCACCTTGGTGACCGCGGCGAAGTCGATCTTGAACGGATCGATGTGCAGGTAGGGCAGCCCCACCTTGTCGGCCAGCCACTCGGTGAGCGTATCCAGGTTCAACAGTTTCTTGGGGTTTCGCGGGTCCTTCCACTTCTGGTCGGCGAGGATCACCAGTGGGTGAACGTCGCCGCCGCGGAAGTTGCGACGCAGCGCCAGCAGTTTGTCGGCCGTGTCCTGCGCCACCAGTTTGTCGGCGACCAGTTCGGCAAGCAATTGCTCGAGAGACAGCTTCTTGTCGGTCTGTTGCCGGGGCTGGTCGGCTTTGTGCAGGGTTGAGGTCGGCGTCATGCCGTTTCTATCGAAGTGGACGTGGGTTGTCAGGGGAGGCAATGTCGCCTCCTCGGACGAGGTTATCGGGTATGCGTTGCACTATAAACCGCCACTCTGCGGCCTCCAATACAGACCGGACCGTCGAGCCGAAGTGCCGCCCGGGAGCACGCCCGGGAATGCACCCGCATCGCAATGGTGCCTCTTTTCCGCCAGATGCACCATACTGGTTCCAAAAGGCCTTGTCGGCGCATGATCGCGGCTTTAAAGTCGTTATCGTACAGACAGTTTATCTGTGGGAATGTGGGTTGCTAGAAATGATCCGATTTCACCTACAAGAAAACGGGAGGAAAGCATGGAAGCCCTGAAAATCAGCAGTGACGCGCTGTTCATTCTGCTTGGCGCGGTGATGGTGCTGGCGATGCACGCCGGGTTTGCGTTTCTGGAGCTCGGCACCGTACGCAAGAAAAACCAGGTGAACGCGCTGGTGAAGATCCTTGCGGATTTCTCCGTATCCACGGTGGCGTATTTCTTCATCGGCTATACGCTCGCCTACGGCGTGAATTTCTTCGCCGCGGCGGACAAGCTCGCGGCCGACAGCGGGTATCAACTGGTCAAGTTCTTTTTCCTGCTGACTTTTGCCGCCGCCATCCCGGCAATCGTCTCCGGGGGCATCGCCGAACGCGCCAAGTTCAACGCGCAGCTGGCGGCAACTTTCCTTCTGGTCGGATTCATCTATCCCTTCTTCGAAGGCATCTCCTGGAACGGCAACTACGGCGTGCAGGCGTGGCTGGAGGCCACCTTCGGCGCGCCGTTTCATGACTTTGCCGGTTCGATCGTGGTGCATGCCGTAGGCGGCTGGGTCGGGCTGGTCGCGGTCGTTCTGCTCGGCGCCCGCCGCGGTCGTTACAACCGCGAAGGGGGCGTCTCCGCGCATCCGCCGTCGAGCATTCCTTTTCTCGCACTCGGTGCCTGGGTGCTCACGGTGGGCTGGTTCGGCTTCAACGTCATGTCTGCACAGACCATCGACAAGATCAGTGGCCTGGTTGCGGTGAATTCGCTGATGGCGATGGCCGGTGGCACCATCGGCGCTCTGTTTGCGGGACGCAACGACCCGGGTTTCGTTCACAACGGCCCGCTTGCTGGCCTGGTGGCAATTTGCGCCGGCTCGGATCTGATGCATCCGATCGGGGCGCTGGCGACCGGCGCGGTGGCCGGCGTCCTGTTCGTGTTCATGTTCACCGTGACGCAGAACCGCTGGAAGATCGACGACGTGCTGGGCGTCTGGCCGCTGCACGGCCTGTGCGGCGCCTGGGGCGGCATCGCAGCCGGCATCTTCGGGCTGCACGCATTTGGCGGACTGGGCGGGGTGAGCTTCATGTCGCAGTTGATCGGCAGTCTGCTTGGAATTGGCGTGGCGGTGGCCGGGGCGTTGATTGTCTATGGTGGCCTCAAGGCCGCAATGGGAATCCGTCTCGACGCGGAGGAAGAATTCATCGGAGCCGACTTGAGCATCCACAAGATCTCGTCGACGCCGGACCGCGAAGTGAGCTGGTAGGCGGGACCGCTCGGCGGCAGTTGCCGGAAAAGGGCAGCGCGGAGGCGCTGCCCTTTTTGTGTCTTGCCATCGCAAGCACGGACCAACGGCCGGTCGAATGGCGGGGCTTTCCGTCATAATGACGCCACTTTTTCCCTCTGGTGAACGCACTTGAGTGGTCCGGATATTTCCAGGCTGAAGATCGATCGCGGCGGAGCGGGGGCCATCGCGATGCGCCCGCGCGGCCGGCTGCGGCGGCTGATGGCCCCGGCATTGGTCGTGGTTGCGGCTGCGATCGTGTCGCTGTTCGGGTACAACCGGCTGCTGCGCGCCCCGGTCGCGGTCGAGACGGCGTCGGTAACGATGTCGTATCCCTCGCAGGCGTACACCGAACTGAATGCGACCGGCTATGTGGTCGCGCAGCGCAAGGCCGCGGTGGCATCGAAAGCAACCGGCCGCCTGGTGTGGCTGGGCGTGGAGGAAGGCAGTCGCGTGAAGAAAGACGAGATCATTGCCCGGTTGGAAAATCTCGACGTCAAGGCCACGCGCGAACAGGCCGCGGCGAACCTCCAGCTTGCCAAAGCCAATCTGGAGCAAGGCCTTGCCGAACTCAGGGATGCGGAATCCGCGCTCAAGCGCTCGGAGGAACTGCTCGCGCAAGGCTTCGTTTCGCGGGCCTCGCATGACATCGCAGTGGCACGCCACGACAAGGCCAGGGCCAACATCGCCAGCCTGCAGGCGGGGATCGCCGCTGCACAGGCCAACCTGCGCGGTACCGATGTTGCCGTGGAGCAGACGCTGATACGCGCGCCGTTCGACGGGGTCGTGCTTACCAAGGCCGCCAACGTCGGCGACGTGGTCACGCCTTTCTCCTCGGCTCTGGACGCGAAAGGAGCGGTGGTGACGATGGCCGACATGAGCACGCTGGAAGTCGAAGCCGATGTGTCGGAGTCGAACCTGTCCCGGGTGCGAATCGGCCAGCCGGTCGAAATCCAACTCGATGCGCTTCCCGACGTCCGGTTCCGCGGCGTGGTCGCCCGCACGGTGCCGACGGTGGACCGGGCCAAGGCCACGGTCATGCACAAGATCCGCTTTCTCGAAGCCGATGCGCGCATCCTTCCGGAGATGAGCGCGAAGGTCGCATTCCTGTCGCAGGAGATCAGCGATGCCGAGCGCGCGCCGCGGGCGGCGCTGAACGCGGCTGCGCTGACGACCCGTTCGGGCCGCAACGTGGTATTCGTGGTCAGGGGCGACAAGGTTGCCGAGGTGGCGGTCGAAACCGGTGCGAAGTTGGGCGACCTGGTCGAAATCAGGAGTGGACCGCAACCTGGGGAAAAGGTGGTGCTGCGCCCGAGCGCGAAACTGCACAACGGTGCGGCGGTGAAGCCGGCCGGCAAGTGAATGGCGGCAACGATCGTCGAGATCCGCCATCTCGCCAAATCCTACCGGCGCGGCGGCCAGATCGTTCCGGTGTTCAACGACCTCAGTTTCGATATTTCCGAAGGCGAGTTCGTGGCGCTGATGGGCCCTTCCGGTTCGGGCAAAAGCACGTTGCTGAATCTGATTGCGGGGATCGACAAACCTGACCGCGGCGAACTGCGCGTTGCCGGCCTCGACATCTCCACGCTTTCGGAAGCGGATCTCGCCGATTGGCGGGCCACCCACATCGGCTTCATCTTCCAGTTGTACAACCTGATGCCGGTCCTGACGGCATTCGAGAACATCGAGCTGCCGCTGCTGCTGACCCGCCTGTCGCGCCGCCAGAGGCGTGAGCGCGTCGAACTCGCCCTCGACATGGTCGGACTCACCGACCGGATGGATCACTATCCCTCCGAACTCTCCGGCGGCCAGCAGCAGCGCGTCGCCATCGCGCGCGCCATCATCAGCGACCCGCTGCTGATCGTTGCCGACGAACCGACCGGGGATCTGGATCGCGTCTCCGCTGCCGACATTCTCAACCTGCTCGACCGCCTGAACCGCGAGTTGGGCAAGACCATCGTCATGGTCACGCACGACCAGCGCGCCGCCGAACACGCGCGCATCGTGCGGCATCTCGACAAGGGCGAACTCACCAACGGCGAATCCACTCCATAGACCCTATAACCGCCTTTGCGGTGAAGGTCTAGACACATGTACTTCGCGAAGCTGGTACTGAGAAACGCCCTGCGGCACAAGCTGCGCACCGGGCTCACCGTGCTGGGCATTTTCGTCGCCATACTGGCGTTCGGGCTGCTGCGTACGGTGGTGGAGGCGTGGTTCGCCGGCGCCGAGGGCGCGTCGAACACTCGGCTCATCACCCGCAATTCTATTTCCCTGGTCTTTCCGCTGCCGATCGCCTACCAGGACAGAATCCGCCAGATCGGCGGCGTGGTCCGCGTCAGCCACGCCAACTGGTTCGGTGGCATCTACGTATCGGAGAAGAACTTTTTTCCGCAGTTCGCGGTGGATGCGAAGTCGTATCTCGAGCTCTACCCGGAGTATCTGGTGCCGCCGGAGCAGATGAAGGCGTTCCTGCTCGACCGCAAGGGGTGCACGGTAGGGCGGAAGCTGGCGGACATCTACGGTTTCAAGGTTGGCGACGTGGTGCAGTTGCGCGGAACGATTTTCCCCGGCACCTGGGAGTTCGTGGTGAGGGCGATCTACGACGGCGCGGAAGCGGTAACCGACACTTCGCAATTTCTCTTCCACTGGGACTATCTCAACGAGACCCTGAAGAAGACGGTGCCGCGCCGCGCCAACACGGTCGGCGTCTACGTCGTGGGCATCGACCAGTCAGACCGGGCCGCCGAGATCGCGGCGGAGATCGACCGGACCTTCAGGAATTCTCTGGCCGAAACCCTGACCGAGACCGAAAAAGCGTTTCAGCTTGCGTTCGTGGCCATGACCGAGGCCATCGTGATCGCCATAGAAGTCGTGTCGTTCCTGGTGATCTTCATCATCATGGCCGTCATGGCGAATACGATGGCCATGACGGCGCGCGAGCGCATGGCGGAGTACGCCACCATGAAGGCGCTCGGCTTCGGTCCGGCATGGGTGGTGAGCCTGATCTTCGGCGAGTCGCTGGCCATCGCGCTTGCAGGCGCGGCCGCAGGCGTATTTGCCACCTTCCCCGTAGCGGAGTGGTTTGCCGCGAAAATGGGTGCGCTGTTCCCGGTGTTCAACGTTTCGCAGCAGACTGTGGCGATGCAGGCGGTAGCCGCCGTAACGGTAGGTGCAGTCGCAGCGCTGCTGCCGAGCTACCGTGCCGCCAGCGTGCGCATCGTCGATGGCCTTCGCAACATCGGTTAGTGCAATAGCAGATACTAGAGCGTGAAGATCTTTCAACGCGTTTTCTTGAGGGTGAGTGTCTCGTTTTGATTTGAGACCATGGCGATACCGCTTTCGTACACGGCGAAGAACCTGATGGCGCGCAAGCTGACCACCGCGCTCACTGCCGGCGGCATGGCGCTGGTGGTGTTCGTGTTCGCCACGGTGTTGATGCTGCAGGAAGGACTGAGGAAAACGCTGGTCCAGACCGGCTCGTGGGACAACGTGGTTGTAACCCGGCGCTCCGCAGGCACCGAGGTGCAGAGCGGCGTGGATCGCGCGCAGGCGGGGGTGGTGGAGAGCCAGCCGGAAGTGGCGTACGGCACGGACGGCTTGCCGCTGGTGTCGAAGGAAACCGTGGTACTGGTCACGCTGCCCAAGCGCGATTCCGACAAACCGTCTAACGTCATCATTCGCGGCGTCGGACCTAAAGGCCAGGCGTTGCGGCCGCAGGTTCGCATCATCGAGGGCAGGATGTTCCGGCCGGGATCGTCCGAGATCGTGGCCGGGCGCAGCATTGCGGAGCGGTTCCAGGGGGCGGGCGCGGGCGAACAATTGCGATTCGCGATGCGTGACTGGAGGGTGGTCGGCGTGTTCGATGCCGGCAGAAGCGGTTTCGATTCGGAGATCTGGGGCGACTCCGACCAGTTGATGCAGGCGTTTCGCCGGCCGGTGTTCTCTTCGGTGATCTTGCGTCTCGAGGATGCGGGCCGTTTCGATGCGCTGAAAGCGCGGCTGGAATCGGACCCGCGGCTTACGGTCGAGGCCAAGCGGGAGACGGTGTTCTACGCCGAGCAATCGCAGATGCTCGCCAATTTCATCGGCTATCTCGGGCTCACGCTGTCGGTGATATTCTCGATCGGCGCGACCATCGGTGCCATGATCACGATGTACGCGTCGGTGGCAAACCGTACGGCGGAGATCGGCACGTTGCGGGCACTGGGTTTCCGCAGCCGCAGCGTTCTTGCGGTGTTTCTGCTGGAAGCGTTGCTGCTCGGACTCGTCGGCGGCGCGGTGGGGCTGGTGCTTGCATCGTTCATGCAGTTCCTCACCATTTCGACGATGAACTGGCAGACCTTTGCCGAACTTGCGTTCACCTTCACGCTTAATGCCGGGATCGTCGCAAAGTCACTGGCATTCGCGCTGGTGATGGGACTGCTGGGCGGTTTCCTGCCTGCGCTGCGGGCGGCACGGCTGAACATCATCGATGCGCTGAGAGCGGCGTGAGCCCCGTTAAAAGTTGACATGACGAACTCGCGACACCGGACGCTTTTTGCGTCGACTTCTAACGGGGTGAGGGGTGAGGCGAGAGGCGTGAGGCGTGAGGCGTGAGGCGAGAGGCGAGAGGCGTGAGGCGTGAGGCGTGAGGCCATCAAAAATCGGCTCTGATTTCGATCGTTGTTTACCCTTCACCCTTCACCCTTCACCCTTCACCCTTCACCCTTCACCCTTCACCC
>JBBPIT010000016.1:0-63769 GCA_038040175.1 Pseudomonadota bacterium
CTATCCCGGCGAGCTCGGCAAGCGCATCTTCGAGAACGTGTCGAAGGAAGCGTGGAGGCAGTGGCTCGAGCAGCAAAAGATGCTGGTGAACGAGAACCAGCTCAACCTCGCCGACAAGAAGGCGCGCGACTACCTCGCGCAGCAGACGGAGAAATATTTCTTCGGCAGCGGCGCCGACGTTGCCGCCGGCTATATCCCGCCGTCACCGAAGAAGAAGTAGACCGTGGCGCCGCACCGGACCGCGAGCGCCAATGCGGGGCGCACCGCGGCTGATTAACGGCTGAAAACCCACACGCTCGCGGTGCCGAGCAGCGGCACATCCGCACCGCGCCGCGCGAACAGTCCCCTGTAGGGCACCATGGACGCCAATACGCCACGACCCACCGAAATCAAGCTGCACCAAAAGTCGCGGGTGCTGGAAATCTCATTCGCCGACGGCAAGACCTTCCCGCTGCCTTGCGAGTTCCTGCGGGTCTATTCGCCTTCCGCCGAAGTGCGCGGCCACGGCCCGGGGCAGGAAGTGCTGCAGGCGGGAAAGAAACACGTGGAGATCACCCATATCGAGCCGGTCGGCAACTACGCCATTCAGCTTACCTTCTCCGACGGCCACGCCACCGGGATCTACTCATGGGACCTGCTGTACGATTACGGCCTGCACCAGGAGGAAATGTGGCAGCACTTTCTCAAGCGCCTGGAACAGGCCGGGGCGAGCCGCGAGCCGGGCCCCGCGCCTTTCGAGCAGCGCCCGAAATCAAAATAGCTGAACCATGTTGTCCCAGGTTGCACCACTTCCCGCGCCCGGAGCGACTGGCCCCTTCAAGGTCGTCCTCGTAAACCCCTATGAGTTGGGGCGGCAGCCGTTTGCCCTGGCGGAGCCTGCCGCCTGGCTGAAGCGCGAGGGCTTTGCGGTGACCTGCCTCGATCTTTCGCTGCAGAATCTCGATCCCGAAATCCTGGAAGATGCGGGCCTGGTGGCTCTTTATGTGGGCATGCATACCGCCACCCGCATCGCGGTGGAGGCCCTGCCCCACATCAGACGGCTCGCCCCGAAGGCCCACGTCTGCGTCTACGGGCTCTACGCCCCCATGAATGAGGCGCTGCTGCGCGGACTGGGCGTGGGCACCGTGCTGGGCGGCGAGCTGGAGCCCGCGCTGCTTTCCCTTTGCCAGCGACTCCGGGCCAATGGAACGGCGACCGGAACGCAAATGAGCCAGAGCGAGCCGGTCATCAGCCTGGGCAGGATCCGGTTCGAGGTGCCGGACCGCAGCGGCCTGCCGAAGCTCTCCCGCTACGCCCACCTGGTGCTGCCGGACGGATCTACCCGCGTAGTCGGGTTTGCCGAGGGCAGCCGGGGCTGCAAGCACCTGTGCCGGCACTGCCCGGTGGTCCCGGTGTACCAGGGAAAGTTCCGCATCGTCCCGGTAGACGTGGTGATGGAAGACATCCGGCAGCAGGTAGCAGAAGGGGCAAGCCATATTTCCTTCGGCGACCCGGACTTCTTCAACGGTCCCACCCATGGCATGAGGCTCGCACGCGCCCTGCACGAAGCATTCCCCCACGTCACCTTTGATGCCACCATCAAAATCCAGCACCTCATCGATCACGCCGAACTGCTGCCCGAGTTGCGGCGCAGCGGGTGCCTGTTCATCACCTCGGCGGTGGAAGCCGTGGACGACGACATCCTGCGCTTTCTCGACAAGAACCATACGAGCCGGGACTTCGACCGGGCGGTGGCGCTCACCCGCGAAGCCGGCATTGCGCTCGCCCCGACCTTTGTAGCCTTCACCCCCTGGACGACATTGAAAGGCACCATCGCCCTGCTGGAGCGGCTGCTGGAACTGCAACTCGTGGAGAGCGTGCCCCCGGTGCAGCTCACCATCCGGCTGCTCGTTCCTGAAGGCTCCTATCTTCTGAAGCTCCCCGGCTTCAAGGAGAAGCTGATGGCCTTCGATCCCAAGCTCTTGGGCTATCCGTGGGGCCATCCCGATCCCCTGGTGGATCGTCTGCAGCAGGACCTGCAGGCCTGGGTAGCGCGATGTGAAGAGGAACGCCTTCCGCGCGGCGAAGTGTTCGCCGCCATTTGGCGCATGTCCCACGAGGCTGCCGGGCGCCCCGCGCCAAAGCTCCCGGGGAACCCGGGATCTCCGATCCCCCGTCTGTCGGAACCGTGGTACTGCTGCGCCGAGCCCACCGAAGAGCAGCTCCAGTCTTTCTGATCAGCCGATCTGTGAAGCGCGTCCTGCCGCTGCTGCCCACTACCGGCTACCGCAACAACGATTTTCTTGCCGCCGCGAAAAAGCTGGGCGTCGAGATCGTGGCTGCGGCCGTCATGCTGTCGGTGTTCGAGGGGATGGGGTTGATCGGAGAGCCGAGCGTCCCGCGTATCAGCCCTTGACCATCCGCGGCAGCAGCATCTGGTGCCGCGGGCAGATATGCGTTCTGGTAGACGGCGCCGGCGAATGCCTTGAGGTAGTTGCGCAGCGCCTTCAGGTTCACGATCTCGTCGACTGTCAACGTTGGTCGTAATTTCCTCAGAATGGTCGAAGTAAATTCCCCGCCCTGCGCAGTCGGTGATCAGCCGGTGGAGCTCCCTGGGTGGCAGCCGATCGGCTAATGAGAAGGCTTCCGACGGCGCGAGCGTGCCCGCCGAGCTGCTGCCTATTCGAAAAACGCCTGGCACAATCGAAAATTGACCGCAAAAATAGCTTTCTTCTGAATATAGGCCGCGCGGTCAATTTTCGACTATACTTACCAATTGCGGCTAAATATCCGGATCGCCAGGCGTTTTTCGGAGACTAAATGGCAACTGAACCTATCGGCTACGACAGGCTGATTCAGACATACCACTTGCCTGCCCGGCCGCTGGCGCGCTTTGCCCTCATCGACTCATCCGTAAACGGCAGGCAGACGACAAACACGGGTGACTTCGAACTCATGCGATTCGAGTCCAAGTACCGCCCCTCGCCCACCTTAGTGGGTGATGTGCAGTTCGCGCTTCGCTATGAGGGTATCAATCTCGAAGTGCTCGCCCTGCTCTTTGCTGGCGCTGGACGGGCCGAGCTGGAAGTTTGGCTGGCGGCACAACCCGAATCTCGTTTCGCTCGCCGCGCGGGCTATCTGTACGAGTGGCTGACGGGTAACGAACTTGCGGCTGCGGCCCCGCCGAAAGCCGCTTACGTCCCGACACTCGACGAGAAGCTGCAGTTCGGTCTTGCCGAAGGCACCAGAAACGCGAAATTCCGGGTCATCGACAACCTGCCCGGCAATCGTCAATTCTGCCCCCTGGTACGGAAAACGGACTTTTTGCAAGCGATGGCCCGGAAAGACTTGAAGCGGCGCACCCAGGAAACGCTCGCCAAGTACGACCGCGACCTGTTGCGACGGGCGTCCGCCTTCCTCTATCTCAAGGAGACGCACTCCTCCTTTGAGGTTGAGCGCGAAAAGCCGAGCCCCGACCGCGCCCGGCGTTTTGCGGACCTGCTGCGCGAAGGCGAGAGCGGAACGCCTCTTTCAGAGAGCCGCCTGGCCCAGCTGCAGAACGCGGTCGTCGACGCTCGCTTTCACGAGTTTTCCTACCGTCGCCAGCAGAACTGGATCGGACAGGATCTCGGCTACCGCAAGAAGGTCGATTTGGTACCAGCACGCCCGGAGGACGTACCCGAACTGATGAACGGACTCGTAGGATTCTCCGAGTATTTACGGGCAAACCCCGAGAGCATGGACCCGGTAGTGGCCGCGGCAAGCCTTGCCTTCGGCTTCGTATTCATCCATCCGTTCATGGACGGCAATGGGCGGCTGCACCGCTACGTTATCCACGAAGTGCTCTCCTCGAGCGGCTTTACTCCCAAAGGCATCGTGCTTCCGGTCTCGGCCGTCATCCTGGCCAACCTGGACAAATATGTTCACGCACTCGAGCGCTTCTCCAAGCCCTTGCTAGCGCGCACGACATACGATCCGGACGTCCCGGAAGCACCCGCGACCGGAAACGATGCACTCTACTTCCGTTATTTCGATGCGACGGAGCAAGCTTCATTTCTGTATTGGGCGCTTGAACGGACGGTCGAGCACGACCTTGAGGAGGAAATCGCTTTTCTGCTCGGCTTCGCTGCAGCACGCGCGCGGCTGAGCGGGCTGTTGGACTGGCCTGCACACTCGCTTGACCTGTTCATTCGTCTTGTGCATCAAAACGGGGGAACGCTCTCCAGGACCAAGCGCCAGTCATTCTTCAGCTGGATGACCGATGACGAGGTGAGGCGCTGCGAAACAGTCGTGGTCGACGCTTTTGGAGACCGGAAAAATCAGTCCAGTCCTTCTGAACCAGCCGCTCCATGAAGCGCGTCCTGCTGCTGCTGTCCATCACCGGCTACCGCAACGACGATTTTCTGGCCGCCGCGAAAAAGCTGGGCAGGTCACTGGCTCGCGGTGGCTACAGATGTCTGGATGCCGGCCTTCGCCGGCAAGACGGCACTTTATATTGCACGTTATTTAACGGGACAGCAGCCTAACGGCTCGCGCTCTGATACCGGTCGCCAGTCACCGATTCGCGGCCTACTGGGCCGGCTTCTTCTGGGGCGCGGCGGGGGCCTTGATCCGGGCCTCCAGCGACTGGACGAGGTCCGCGCACGGGGCATCCTTGCCCGGACCGGTTTCTATCAGCGGGATGATGGCGGCCAGCGGGTTGATCAATCCCAGCAGCAACGCGGCGCCGGCCCTTGCGATGAGGTTCTTCTTCTCGAGCCCGAAGGCCGGCTTGGCAAACGTTCCTCTCACGTTGAGCGGCCCTCTCAGGGTAATGGGGCTGAAGTCCTTGGGCAGCGGCGTAATCTTCAGATTGAGCGTTTCGTCTTTCAGATTGACCGTGCCTTCTCCGCCGAAATACGTGTCGTCCGTGTCGATCACGAACACTTCGCTCGTCATCAACCCGTCCTTGACGTTGAAACCGATGACTCCGCATCGCAGTTCGGCGTTCTGATCGCCGCCCACCCAGAACTTGACGATCTCTGCGATATCCGCGCCACCGAATTCAAGCAGGAGGTTGCTGATCTGGCCGTCACCAGAGAGCAAATCCAGCCGCCCGTTGGAACTCCCGAGCACGGCGGCCGCCGAGTTGCCCTGCCCTTTGAACTGCGCCCTGCCGTGGATGGCGCCAAACGACTTGTCGAGCATATCCGTGCCCGGGATCAGCTTGTTGATATGAAGCTGCCGGAAGCGCGTATCGGTATCCACCGCAAGCTTGGTCTGGCGCGCATCTACCGCGATACGCGTATTTACCGTGCCCCCCGCTACGCCGAACACCACGGGATCGAACTTGAGGAGGCCGTCCTCGAGATCGAGTTTCGCATCGAGATTATCGAGCGGCAACTTGTCACGGTTGCGAAACTTCGTTGCGGTGAGCGTAACGTGCGCATCCATCCGCTGCAGTTTTTCGAGGTTGACAGGCTCTGCCGGCAGCACCTTGCCGGGCTCCTTCTTATCGGGCTCGCCCGGCCGGGAGCCGACGAAGCCGCCGAGGTCCGCGACATCCAACAGGGTCGAATTGAGCTTGGCCTCCAGGGTCGGCCGCTTGGCCCCGATGTTCACGTTGAAGTTGCCCCGCAGGTCGCTCTTACCTACGGTGCCGTGAAAATCGTTATAGCGCCATACGTCGCCGTCGCGCTGAAGCCGGCCGCTCAACTTGTATGGCGCGGTGTCGGGGAACGATAACTGCAGGGCATCGCCCAAGTTTGAAAGATTCTTGCCCGCGAGCGTGAATTGCCCGTCTACCGAATTCAAAGTCGCGAGCTCGGTGATCGTGCCCTCGAAAGAGATCTGCGCTTCCCCGACCGTCGCGTTCAGCTTCAGCGGATAAGGATCGGACTGATTCATGAGCGAGAGGAGACCGCCGCCCTTGGCATCGGCTTTGAAGCCGTAGCCCTTCACCTTGCCCTGCGCCCCGACTTCGACGCCGTAAGTTGCATCCGACGTCGTCTGGACTTTGACGTTGACGTCGGTGTCCGACATGAGGTCCTTAACGGCGAGCCGGCCCTGGTTTACGGTCAGGCGCTCGATTTGCGCGGGCTCACCGGTTTTTTCCTGATCCGGCTTCAGGACCCAATTGCGGCGGCCTTCCCGGTCCCGCTGCAGCAGCACCGATGCTTCGCCCAGCGCCACCTCGGGGAATACGACGCGCCCCACGATCAGCGCCGGGAGGCTCAACGAAAAATCAATGGTGTCGGCTATGATCATGGGAGTCTTCTCTCCCCACTCCGCATTGGCAAGGGTGACCTGCTCCGCGTGAATCTTGGGATAGAACGAAAACGGCCTGATTCGCAGGTCGCCGCCGATGACCAGCTCCCGGCCGGTGCGCTCCTTGAACTTCTCTCCGATCCAGCCGCGCGCGTGATTCCAGTCGAACAGCGCCACGGCTATCACGATGGCGGCGATGAGTCCGACGAATGTAACCAGACCGCCGATCAGCCAGCGGCCCGCCCGTGATTTCGTGATCATTGCCATGAGCATGCTCCAGAACGTGCCATGGTGACACAACGGGCATGGGCAAATATCCGCGCTGAAAGAAATATGTTTTTAGCCCCCTATCGTGCGCAATGGCGAGTGCTGGCCTAGGAGGGAAAATGCGGCGGCGCGGCAAACGCCCGGTCCCGCCATGACCGGTAGACAACGAGCGAGAAGTGTAAGCGGGTTAACGCGAATGCCGTGCGCGCCGAGCGCCTTCGCCGTCGCATGGTGCGGCAGATTGCGGGTTTGACATATGTCACTTCAAGGAATAGATTGACACATATGGAAAAGACACAAGTGTACCTGCGCAAGGAGGAACTTGCCGCGCTGCGCGAAGCCGCGGCCCGATCGGGGCGGAGCGTAGCGGAGCTGGTTCGGGACGCTGTCCGCAAGGTTGTGCTCAAGCCGCAGGCTGCGGGTCCGGTCGCAATCTGGGACGGCGAGCCAAAGCGCCTGTCAGTGGAGCACGACACCGTTCACGACGAGCCCTGATGCGGCAGCGGGAGGCCGCTTTCGTCGACAGCGGAGCGTGGATCGCGCTTGCGCTTTCGCGGGATCCTCTGCACGCGCAAGCGCGGGAGCAGTGGGAAATTCTGCAGGGTGCCGGTGCGAAGCTTCACACCTCCATTCCCGTGGTCATTGAGACATTCACCTTTCTTGAGCGCAATGCCAACCGGGACGTGGCCTTGACGTGGAAGGGTTCGATCTACAAGCCTGGAACCGTCAAGATCCTTCCCTGCGAGTTGCGCGATCTGGGGCAGTCTTGGGAATATTTCCGGCGCCCGGACCTGCACAAGCTGTCTGCCGTGGACGCGACCAGCTTCACCATCATGAAGCGCGCGCGCATTCGGCTTGCGTTCGCGTTCGATCACCACTTCGCGGTTGCCGGTTTCAGGTTGGTCGCATAGCGGCATCGGCATCGCGCATGACCCGGTATTGATGCGAGCCAAACGGACACATTCCATGAAGCGCGTCCTGCTGCTCCTGCCCACTACCGGCTACCGCAACAACGATTTTCTTGCCGCCGCGAAAAAGCTGGGCGTGGAGTTTGTGTCAGGATCGAGCAGGTTGCACACACGGGCGAGCGCTCGCGCGTTCGGTCTCGTGTACCAGCGCCACGATCGCCGCCAGGATCGCTCCGTAGTCGCCTGCGGATGTGGCGATGCGGTGCCGCTCGAGCATGCGCCGGTCGGCGTCGAGAGCGGCAACCTCGATCTTGGTGCCACCGAGGTCGACGCCTATGCGTAACAAATTGCGCTCTTCGCGTTCGTTAGCGCAGCGAACGATGCAGATCCCTATGCTGCAACTCGAAGCGGCTCAATGTCCTCGTATCGCTTCGGTTGGCGCTCAAGCTCCCAGAGGTCAAGCCCCTCCTGCATCCGCAGCCAACTCTCAGGGGTCGTATTGGTCAGTCGGCCGACACGGATGGCCATATCCGGCGAGAGGGCGCGCTTCTCGAGCAGCAGCTCCGACACGCTTAGCCGGCTGACGCCCAAGCGCTTGGCAAACTCAGTCTGGGTCATCTTGAGCGGCGGCAGTACTTCCTCCCGCAGCAATTCGCCGGGATGGGTTGGTTTACGCTTCGGGTCTCGCAGGCTCTTCATCAGTGGTAATCCTCCAAGTTCACATCTATCGCATCGGCGTCTGCAAACCGGAAAGTGATTCGCCAGTTTCCAGACACCGACACCGCAAAGGCGCCTTTCAGTTTTCCGGAAAGCCCGTGGAACCCGAATCCCGGGAGGTTCATGTCCTCGGGCTTCACCGCGGCGTCCAATCGGTCCAGAATCCGCCGAATCCTGTCGGCCTGCCTGGCGTTTATCTTGCTGCGGCCGCTCTTCGTAAAGAACCGATCGAGCCCCTTGTGGCGGAAGCTCTTGATCACAGAGAATGTGTAATCCTACACATTACAGACATTGTAATGCTGGGGATAGCATTGTCAAGGGCCGCAATCGAGGAGGCGCAACGCCGCGGCCTGCCAGGCACCGCGCACTGCGGGTAAACTTCCCAAAAAGGAGAGCGCGCATGGATCAGAGCGAAAAACTGTTGAAATCCAGCACATCATCGATCACGCCGAACTGCTGCGCCGCGCCCACCGAAGAGCAGCTCCAGTCCTTCTGAACCAGCCGATCCATGAAGCGCGTCCTGCTGCTTCTGCCCACCACCGGCTACCGGAACCAGGATTTTCTTGCCGCCGCGAAAAAGCTGGGCGTGGAGATCGTGGCCGCGGCCAATTACTGTCACCAACTCGCCCCAACCTGGGGCCTGTCTCCCATCATGGCGCTGCATTTCGACCGGCCGGAGCAGGCGGCGGACACCCTATTGCGGGAGATCAACGCCACCCCGGATGCAGTGCTGGCAGTGGACGATTCGGGAGTCGAGCTTGCGGCGCTGCTTTCGGAGCGACTTGGCCTGCCGGGGAATCCCGCCCACGCGGTGCGCCGGGTGCGTGACAAGCTGGCGTTCCGCCGGCTGCTCCAGGAGCGGGAATTCCCGTGTCCCGAATTCCATCACCTGCCGACTGGAGAAGACCCGCAGAAACTGTTTCCTGAGTTGAAGTTTCCCGTGGTGGTGAAGGCGCGGCGTTTGTCGGGGAGCCGCGGGGTGATCCGTGCCGATGATTCCGAAGCGCTGGTGCGGGCCGTGAACTGGGTGCGGGCCATCCAGTCCCGGGCCGACCGGGACGCCCAAGAGCTGGGCCTCATCATCGAGGACTTCATTCCGGGACGCGAGTACGCGCTCGAAGGCATGCTGAAACGAGGCGAACTCACGACTCTTGCGTTGTTCGACAAACCCGACCCGCTGGACGGGCCCTACTTCGAGGAAACGCTCTACATCACACCCTCGCGACTGCCGGGGCAACTCCAGGACCGCATCCATCGGGAGGTGGCGCGGGTCTGTCGCTGTGCCGAGCTCACCGACGGGCCGGTCCACGCCGAAGTGCGGGTCAATGACCAGGGTATCTGGATTCTGGAGGTCGCGGCCCGCTCCATCGGGGGCTTATGCGGGCGGGTGCTCACCCATTCGCTGGGCATGAGTCTGGAGGAGCTGATTTTGCGCCAGGTGGTGGCAGAACCGCTCGCCATTGCCGGCGAAGGCGGCGCCGCGGGAGTCATGATGATCCCGATTCCACGGCGCGGCATTTACCATGGGCTCAAAGGCCTGGCCGCCGCGCAGTCGGTACCTGGCATCACCGGGGTGACCATTACGGCGGAGCCCGGCCAGATCATTGCGCCGCCTCCCGACGGGGCGAGCTACCTGGGGTTCATCTTCGCCCGGGCGGCGAGCCCCGCGGAGGCTGAAAACGCGCTGCGCATCGCCCATCGCCGACTGCAGTTCGATATCCGCACCGAGTATCCGGCGATCGTAGCGCCCGCCGCCGAGAGGCGTTGATGCTGGCTCGCACTGTGCGCGCTGATCGACATGAAACTAAATCCGCAAGACCTGAAAAAATCGCCGCGCGAACAGCAGCCCTGGCTGGCGAGTGTCTGGAGAACATCGCTTCCAATGGGAGTTTCTTGTGGATCCGAATCACCTTTGCGCCAAAACCCGTCTCCAACACGCCGCTTCGGGTATCATCACCTTGCTTTTTCGCTGTCCCAATTCCGGTGATTCGATAGCAAATCCTCTTTGGAGGGCCGCATGAAATACGGAGCGCGAAACAACGTTGTCGGAAAGATCGCGGAAATCAAAAAGGGTTCCCTCATGTGTCAGGTCAAGGTCAGCGTCGACGGCCCGATCGACATCACCTCCGTCATGACGCTGGACACTCTCGCGGACCTTGGCGTGAAAAAGGGGGATTCAGTGCGCGTGCTCGTCAAAGCGGTAAATGTAATTTTAGTCCGGGAGTAGACTAAGGTTGCGGTATGCCGCCGTTTAGCACGACTATCCGCTGCGAGGCTAATCCCACAAGATTCTCTACAGAGTGGCGGAATCACGATCATGGGATGCTTGCTCAAACAAGGCGGCGGAAGGCACAGTCATCAACCCCGTTTGCGGGTTGGCCGTGAGCACCGCCAATCCGATGCACATCGAGAAGTACGCAGGCGTGTCTTACTACTTCTGCTGTGACGGCTGCAGGACAACGTTCCAGAAAGACCCTGCAAAGTATGCGGCGATTCACCACGCTTCCGTGGGCAGGGTTCCGGCATGAGAAGGTCCACCGTGCTGCCGGCCGCGCCTTGCACCTGATGCCGCACATTCGTTGTGCGAAGGGCAGAAAGAACTGAGGCGCCAAGAATAATCGAGCGTGGCCCCTTTTCTCCTTTCGCTCAGTCATGCCATCTCCCTGCCGCCCTTTCCAATCTCGACAACGCCTTGGATCGCATCCTCACCGTGCGCGCATCCGGTCGCAGAAGACCTTCGTTCAGGTTCAAGGGCTGAGTCTGTTCAACTACTTGTAGTCGCGTTCTCGCGCTCCAGGCGCTGACTCCCAAGGTATGCTATCGCTTTGAGCACAAGGGGAGTGATGAGATGCCAAGAACCGCCCACAGGGTTGAGCATGATTTGCTCGGGGAGCGCAATGTTCCCGTAACTGCCTACTACGGCATCCACACGCTCCGGGCCTTGGAGAATTTTCCCATCAGCGGTACTTCCATCGCTCTGCATGGAGATCTGATCATAGCCTTGGCCTGCGTGAAGCAAGCTTGCGCAATCTCCAATCAGAAACTTGGTTCGCTCGATCGCAGTCGTGCCCGGGCAATTATCGCGGCGTGTGAAGAGATTCGTGGCGGCAAGCTGCATGCGGAGTTCGTGGTGGATGTCATCCAAGGGGGCGCGGGAACCTCCACCAACATGAACGCCAACGAGGTGATCGCCAACCGTGCGCTGGAGCACTTGGGGCGTCGCCGTGGTGAGTATGAATATCTACATCCGCTGGAGCATGTGAACATGAGCCAGAGCACCAACGATGTGTATCCCACTGCGGTGTGCCTGGGCCTTCACTTCGCCATCGATGGTCTGTTGGAGGCCATGGCGTTGCTTCAACGAGCCTTCAACGAGAAGGCGAGGGCCTTCGTAAAGGTCATCAAGCTGGGGCGCACGCAATTGCAGGACGCGGTGCCCATGACTTTGGGGCAGGAGTTCAGCACCTACGCGGTGATGTTGGGCGAGGACAGTATGCGACTGCGCGAGGCTTCGCGTTTGATTGAGGAAATCAACCTGGGGGCCACCGCGATCGGCACCGGGATCAACACCGTGCCCGGCTATGCGCGCCTCGTGCGCAAGGAATTGACTCGAATCTCCGGGGTCAAACTCATCACCGCACCCAATCTCGTGGAAGCGACCCAGGACGCGGGGGCTTTCGTCCAACTCTCTGGCGTGCTCAAGCGCATCGCCGTGAAACTATCCAAGGTCTGCAACGACCTGCGCCTGCTGTCCTCAGGGCCCATGGCGGGATTCAACGAGATCAATCTGCCCCCGATGCAGGCGGGTTCCAGCATCATGCCCGGTAAGGTCAATCCGGTGATTCCGGAGGTCATGAATCAGATTGCCTTTCAGGTCATCGGACACGATGTCACGGTGAGTTTCGCCGCGGAGGGTGGACAGCTGCAACTCAACGCCTTCGGGCCCATCATCGCCCATAGCCTGTTCACTTCGGTGTCTCACCTGCGCCGCGGCTGTGTAGTGCTCGCAGAGCGCTGCGTCAAGGGAATTACCGCGAACCAGAAACACCTGGCCAGAATGGTCAAGGACTCGCCTAGCATCGCCACCGCGCTCAATCCCTATATCGGTTACGAGAAGGCCACCTACATCGCGAAGAAAGCGACAACAACGGGTCAGTCTGTCTACGACCTAGTGGTGAATGAGGGAATCTTGTCCCGAAAGGAGGTGGACAAGATTCTCAGGCCGGAAGTGCTCACGCGGCCGCGGCCCCTCCGAGCCAATTCGAGGAGACGCGGAAGCGTCAAACGCCCGAACGCGCGCTGAGCGCCTTGGCTTTCGCAAGCAGGGTGTATTTGGCACGAACCTCGGTGCTGCGCTCATAGTTCGAAGCGAATGCCCTGGGCCAATGGAAGTTCGCCAGAGTAATTGATGGTGTTGGTGGCTCGTCGCATGTAAGCCTTCCATGCATCCGAGCCGGACTCGCGTCCACCTCCCGTATCCTTTTCTCCGCCGAAAGCACCGCCGATCTCAGCTCCCGAGGTGCCGATGTTCACGTTGGCAATGCCGCAATCCGATCCCGCGCTGCTCATGAACAGCTCAGCTTCTTGAAGATCCTTGGTGAAGATGGACGAGGACAAGCCGTGCCGCGCGGCGTTGTGCAGTTGGACAGTCTCCTCGAGCGTATCGTAGGGCATAGCGTAGAGAATGGGTGCGAAGGTTTCCTCCAATACGATGTCGGTCTGCTTACGCATCGCCGCCAGCACTGGGCGAACGTAATACCCGTCGGGGTACTCTGTATTGACACGCTCACCACCTGCGATCCACTGCGCGTCGACATTGGCCCGATCTAGTGCGGAGCGCATGCCAGCATAGGCGTGCGCGTCGATCAACGGACCCACCAGCGTGTCCGAATCCAGCGGGTTGCCCACTTTGATGCGCGCGTATAGCGATTTCAATCGGCCAAGAAAACCATCGAAAAGACTTCGATGCACGAACAGCCGGCGCAGGGTTGTGCAACGCTGGCCGGCGGTTCCTACTGCCGAGAATAGGATCGCGCGCTCGGTCAAGGCGAGGTCCGCCGAGGGCGCGACGATGGCCGCATTGTTTCCGCCCAACTCCAAGATCGTGCGCACGAAGCGGGGCACTAACTGAGCCGCGACGGCCCTGCCCATACGCGTTGAGCCCGTTACCGATGCAAGTCGAATCTCCGGTTGATCCAGAAGAATACGTCCCTGATCGCTCACACCGAATACGACCTGATTGAGCTGATTTGGAGCATTCCCAAATTCCCGACAGGTCCGCTCTAACAGTGCTTGCATGGCTAATGCGGTGAGTGGCGTTTTCTCCGAGGGTTTCCACAGCATGGTGTTGCCGCACACGAGGGCAAGCGCGGCGTTCCAGGCCCATACCGCGACAGGGAAATTAAAGGCGGTAATGACCACGCTTGGACCCAGTGGATGCCAGGTTTCCATCATGCGATGACCCGGCCGCTCACTGGCGATGGTAAGCCCATGCAGCTGCCGCGAGAGTCCGACCGCGAACTCACAGATATCGATGACCTCCTGCACCTCACCAAGACCTTCCTGGAGGATTTTTCCCGATTCGATACTGACCAACTTGCCGAGCGCCGCTTTGTTGTTCCGAACCGCTTCGCCGAAGAGGCGAATCAACTCGCCGCGCTTGGGCGCCGGTGTCATTCGCCAGTATCGGAAGGCCTCCCGCGATCGGGCAACCTTTTCTCGAATACTCGCCTCGTCGTCGAGCACGACCCCGCCGATCCGAGAACCGTCAATGGGTGAGCAGGCGCAAAGACCTTCCGTGGAGTCGCCACCAGAGGCACCAAAGGCGTTCAGCAGAATCTGTACTTCGTGATGTAGATTCATGTTGCCCTCATGTGGCCGCGGCCTCGTAGGCGCGGCCAAATCGATTGGACAGAAAATCCGTAAGCGCTACTTGCTCCTGCCGAAGGAATCCAGACTGCGGGAGTTTTCCTTGAACGAAAAGATCCATCACGGCGCAAACACCGCTGGCGGTCGTAATCTGGATGGCTGTCATGGGCATTCCAGACCATGTCTGTGCATACACTTTGCGAGCGAAAGACACCTGAGTGCGTTTCCCACCTCGCAAGCCCGACGCCGTCACGAACACCACGACCACGTCCTGCTCGGTAGTAGGAATGGCCGTTTGCAGAATGTCTTTCATGGTCTCGCGTTTTCCCGCGAGCCCGAAGTCTTGCAGCAATAGCTTGGCGATATCGCGGTGGCCCGGGTAGCGGATCGTCTTGTAGTCGAGATACAGCACGTGACCTTCCAAAGTTTCGGCAAGGGTACCCAAACCGCCGGAGGTGTTGAAGGCTTCGTAATGCACGCCGTCCAACGCGAAGGTCTCGTAGCCTTCCAGCGCTGGTAGTTCGATGCGCCTTCCGTCCACGATGGCCTCGCAGGGATGAACGTACTCGTTGATGAGCCCATCCACGGACCAGGTGAGGTTGTACTTCAGCGCATTAGTGGGATATTGCGGCAGGGCGCCCACCCGCATGTGCAGCCGTTCCAGTTTGTCGAAGCCTTGCGATAGCGCATAGCCCGCAATTCCAATGAAGCCAGGCGCCAGTCCGCATTGCGGCATGAAGGCAATGGGGACCCCCTCGGCCAACGCGCGGATAGCACGCGTGGCGGAGACGTCCTCGGTCAAATCAAAGTAGTGTGCCTTGGCCTGCGCAGCGGCATTGGCCACCGTAGCGGCAAGATGGAAGGGCAGGGCATTGATAACGATGTCATGGCCCTGGATACGGCGCGCGAAGCTGCCGATATCGTCGCCATCGATCTCGAACCAGCGATCCGAGAACAAGGAGCGTACCTCGGGATCGACCAAGCGGTCGCCGACCACGACTTCGTAACGCGGTTCGCCCTCGGCTGTAACGAGCAGATGTGCGACGGCGCGGCCAATGTGGCCGGTGCCAAGTAGCAGAACTCGTCTCGTCATGGATCGTCGCTCCTTGTTTATAACAATAACAATGGGGTCAGAACAATAACAATGGTAACAATGGGGTCAGGGTAACAATGGGGTCAGTTCTTTACTTTAGGTAACAATGGGGTCTTTAACAATGGGGTCAGTAACAATGGGGTCAGTCAGCGGAGAACAATGGGGTCAGTTCTTTACTTTAGGAGAACAATGGGGTCAGTTCTTTACTTTATAGTCCACGATGATCTTTGTATCAACTGATTTTCTTTTTGCCTTCCACCTCGGCTTGGATCTGCGAGACCCGCGGTGGGGAAATGCGCGCCAGCGTGGCGACCTCGTTTAGCGTCAGGTTGGCCTGCCGGCGCAGCAGATAGACCGCCCGCTTGAAGGCGTCCGGGTGTGAGCGGTCGAGGACTTTGTTCTGAGCCAGCCCATAAGTCTTTGCGACCTGTCTTAACACTTGGTCAACGGAGGGCCGTAACGGCTGGCGATGGGTGCGGGTGACATTTTTCGACGGCTTGGTCTCAGCCAGCTTCTGCATTTTCTTCAAGAACTTGTCTTTGCCCAGATAGATCTGCCCCGAGACGCTTCCCCAGGGTGAAGCCACCCCCACTCCCTGTGCAACGAAGCGTTCATAGGCCTTGCGGGCCGCGGCTTGGCCTTTGCCGAATAGCGCCAATACCTGCTCTGCCGCCAGCCAGTCGGGACAGGCCATCTTGCCCACGATGGGCAGGTAGCTGCTCCAAGGCCAGTCTTCGACCGCGGCGGCCCGTTTCTTCTTGACCCGCACGGGGTTTAGCACCACGTAGCGGCACAGCTCCAGCAGGTAGCTGTCCTTGTCTACCAGAATGGCTTGGTAGCGCCCCTGCAGCAGGTGACCGACCAGCCCATGGCGGCGGTTGAAGGCCTGGGTGTAGACCCCGTTTAGCCGGCGCATGCCACGCACCAGGTTGGGCTCCGGGGTTTCGACCAACAGATGGTAGTGATTGTCCATCAGGCAAAACGCATAGAGCAGCCAGCCCTGATGGCAGACTTCTTTGGCGAGAAGGTCGATGAAAAACGACCGATCCTCGTCATCGAGAAAGATCGGCTCGCGGCGATTCCCCCGGGCGGTGAGGTGATACAGAGCGCCAGAAAACTCCAGGCGAAGCGGGCGGGCCATGGCGCCAGACTAGATCAACAGGACTATAAAGTAAAGAACTGACCCTTACTTACTCGGACTATAAAGTAAAGAACTGACCCTTACTTACTTACTTACTCACGGACTATAAAGTAAAGAACTGACCCTTACTTACACTGGCGATCAAGGACGGGCGCATTGACGCGACCGGGGACACTGCGACGGTCATGGCCTATCGAGGCGCCGCGACCCGCGTCGTGGAACTCAACGGGCGCATGGTGGTCCCCGGCCTGATCGATTCACACTCGCACCCGATACGCGGGGGCCTGTACTACAACCGCGAGCTCAGATGGGACGGCGTGCCGTCGCTTGCCGATGCGATGCGCATGCTGCGCGAGCAGGCGCAACGCACCCCGCCGAATCAATGGGTGCGCGTGATTGGGGGTTGGTCGGAATTCCAGTTCGCCGAGAAACGCATGCCGACTGTAAGTATCCCCCGGCAAAGCCGGGGGGTCTCCCTTGATAGGCTAGTCGCCCCACAGCGGCTTGCTCATTGCAGCGGTGAACGCGGAAAACATCAGGTTGAAGCTCACGCTCACGCGGCCCTCGCCGCTGGCGTTGGCATCGACGGAGTGATGCAAATACGCAGGGAAAACCAGTAGCGTACCGTTGCTAACTCGCACCACGACCTGATCAGTGTTGGCGGCAGTGAGTTCCGTGACCGGTGGCCTGATGACGCCGGTCTGGCTGCGCGGGTCGTGGAAGTTGATGCTGTCGGCGCCGGGCCAGGTGCGCACGTAGTACACCGCGCTCAGGTAATTGTTGGGGTGGCTGTGCGCGCGGTGCGCGGCGCCCGGCGCATACAGGTTGGCCCAGCAGCCGGTGATTTCGATCGCTCGTTCGCCGATGTTAAGGAACTGCAGCACGCTCGCTGCCGCCCGGCTGACGCAGTCGCAAAGCTCGCGCAGTTCCTCGCGCCGGTGCAGGGCATGGCCCGACTGCCAGGCCTCGCCGGTCTTCAGCTCGGGCAGTCCCTGCCGCAGCGAGTGCAGCAGTCCGAGCGCGCTTGCGTCGATCGGTTCGTGCACCTCGGCTCGAAGCTGGGTTTTCCAGACCAGGGTGGGAAAAAGCGAAACGACGTCCGAGTTTTCGATCCACGAGTGTTTGCCCGATATCGCCATGGAGCCCCCCACGAATGGTACTGCTAGACGGCTAGGTCAGTGATTCAGCGCTCTTCGGCGTCCCGCATGTCTTGTTCCAGCAACGCTCCGCGTCCTCGATCTGAAATTGCAAGACCGCCGAGACCATTCGGCGTTACCAAGCCGAACGTACGAAGCTTGCCCGCGATTGCCACCGGAACGGGGGGCCAGTCCCGTTTCGCATCAGTCGCCGCCTGGATCTTGCGCAGCCAGTCGAAATCCTCTGGCGTCAGGTTCGGATTCGTGTCGCTCATCCTTTTCCAACCGCTGGATGATGGAAAATCCAATTTAAAACGAACAAGTTTGAAGGGCTCGGGTCACCCCATGCCAATAGCTTACCGGACGAGGAGTTTCGCAAAGCTCAGTTCGTGGCCGTCCGGGTCGGTAATGTGGAAATAGTGCTCGCCCCATTCCGCGTCGCGCGGGGCAAACTGGGGTTGCAGGCCTTGCGCCACGGCGTGCCGGTACATGCCGTCCACGTCCGATGCGTAAAAGATCACGCGCCCCCACCACGACCAGCGCTGATCCTTGGGCACAGCGATGAGGTTGAGATAGCCCCTGCCTGCGTGGAAACTGGTGAACGCAGCCGACGCCCCGCCGTATCGAATGGACAAGCCCAGCGCCGAGTAAAATCGCACCGCCCGCGCCATGTCATGGGTCGCAAGGGTTACTGCGCTAATCGATTCGATCTGCGGTGCGGCAGGGGTTCTGGTCTCGCCGGTACTCATGTTCTAGGATCCATTTGAGGGTTTGATCATCGGCGTCGGGCGCCGGGGAGTACGTGGCGGCGTGCGAGAGCGCATGTCGGGCGCCTCATGATGAGGAAAGCAATGCTGTGTCTTCGCCCCAAACCCGCCGCGCGGTCTCCACGACCAGTCTGAGCTTTCGTTCCTGGTCTGCCGGGCTGATGGCGTTTCCAATCACCGAGTTGGAAAAGCCGCATTGCGGGCTTACCGCCAAACGCTCCAGGGGCACGAAGCGGCTCGCGTCGTGGCTTCCGGATTCACTCTTGTGGACAGCGAATACCCTGGAAACTGTCAGGGGTTTCGAAGCGGTTGCCTTGCTCGTCGTACCAATAGAGCTTGTTGGGGTCTTCCTCGCAGGGCCGTGTGGGCTACCCTCTGGTGGCATTCTCAACCGTGAGGAGGACCGCCAGAAGATGAACCCGGCGACCCGTGGGAACGAAGGTAACGCAAATGCGCCGGTGCTGTATATGGCGATCGAGCTCAGTAACAAGAACGTTCACGTGCTGTCTTATGGTTCATATGATGGTGACAACAGCAAGTTAAATCTCATTATAAAGAGCACATGAGCAAGTTTCTGCAAGGGCAAGTCGTGAACTTGGAACGTTGGACCGAGAGGCTTTATTCCCTACGGGTTGAAGCGCCCATCGAGCCGTTTAAAGCCGGGCAGTTCGGCAAGCTTGCTCTGGAAATTGACGGACAAATGGTTTTTCGCCCGTACTCGTTCGTGAACGCGCCGAACGAGCGGCCGTTGGAGTTTTATTTCATCGTTCTCGAGAACGGACCGTTGACTCAGCGGCTGATCAAACTTGATTCCGGCGACCCGATATTTGTAGCCCCGCGTGCCGCCGGTTTTCTAACGCTTTCTGAACTTCCCGAGGCAAAGAATCTGTGGCTGCTTTCTACCGGCACTGCAATCGGCCCGTTCCTCTCGATCCTCAAAACCGACGAACCGTGGCGCCGGTTCTCAAGCATCGTTCTGGTTCATGCAGTGCGCAACTCCGAAGAATTGACTTATCAAGACCAGATTCGCCGCCTGCTAGACGAACATCCGGTAGAACTGAAAATGGTCCCTTTCGTAAGCCGGGAGGATACCGGCTTTGCAATCAAAGGGCGCGTCCCGGAAGCGATCAAAGACGGCCGCCTCGAAGCAAAGTCAGGCGTCGAACTTTCCGCTGAAAGATCTCAGGTCATGATTTGCGGGAATCCGGACATGGTTCGCGACACAAGTCTCATACTCGAAGCACGCGGCCTAAGGAAAAACCGCAGGAAAGCCCCCGGGCACATCACGGTCGAGAATTATTGGTAAACGCAGCACTAACAAGGGTTTTCGTTCGGTAAGCATTTTATTTACATGACTTTGGTATTGAAGATCTCTCACTCATAATCCTTTCCTATGACAGCCCTGAACCTGATGGTCTACCGTCACTCCGCGTTCTACAGCCCGATACTGAGCGCGATCGCCGGCGGATTCCTGGCGCACGAAGGCTTCGAAGCAACATACACAGTAATGCCGCCGCAGCGAAGCGTGGGCGAGATGATTGCCTCCGGCGAAATCCATGTATCGCAGACAGCAGTCTCGGGCAGTTGGGCCTACCTGGAGAAGGGCGAAAAGCCGCCCTTCCTGCATTTCGGCCAGATCAACCAGCGCGACGGCTTTCTGATCGCCTCGCGCCGGCCCGACGCAAACTTTCGCTGGGAGAAACTCGCTACCGGCCGCTTCATGTTCGTTCACGGCGGGCAGCCGCAGGCGATGCTGGCTTACGCCCTGCACAAGAAAGGAGTGAACATCGCCGCACTGAAAGGGCTCGATGCGGGCAACACCGGGCAGATGATGGCGGCCTTCCGCGCCGGCCAGGGCGATTACTTCCATGAGCAGGCGCCCTACCCCCAACAACTCGAGCACGAAGGCGTGGCGCATGCCGTGGCGTCGGTCGGAGAGGCAATCGGCCCGGTGGCGTTCAGCAGCCTGGCGGCTTCGCCGGCATGGCTCGCGGGACCGGACGCGCAACGCTTCATGCGCGCCTACCGCAAGGCACGCGAATGGGTAAACACGGCGCCGCCGGGAAAAGTCGCCACAGCCGAACAATCTTTCTTTCCGGACATTCACCGCGAGGCGCTCGCTCGTTCGATCGCGTACTACCAGGAACTTGGATGCTGGGCAGGTGAGGTGACCATCGACCGCGCGCACTACGAAACGGCGCTCGATGTCTTCGCCCACTCGAAGCTGATCACGAAACGCCACGCTTACGACGAAGTCGTCGCGCCGCCTCCGGTCTGAGCATCAGCGCTCGGGCAGTGGAATGAACTCGGTTTCGCCGGGTACTTCCGGAAACGCTCCGTATTCCCATTGCCGCTTCGCCTGTTCGATGCGCTCCTTCGAGCTCGAGACGAAATTCCACCAGATGTGGCGCTTACCTTCGAGCGGGGCGCCGCCGAGCAGGGGAACGCGGCTCGCGTCAGGGCTTCCACACCGCGGGGCTGCAGCGCACGTAGTTGGGCGCGTAGGGCGTCTCGGCGCCGAGTTCGCGTGCCGCATGCCAGGCCCAGCGCGGGTCATCCATCATCGCGCGGGCGATCACCACCAAGTCGGCTTTCCCGCCCGCGATAATGTCTTCGGCTTGCCGGGGCCGGGAGATCATTCCCACCGACATCACCGCGATGCCGGTTTCTTTCCTCACCTTCTCCGCGAACGGCACGTTGTAGCCCGGAGCCATCGGGATCTGCTGGCGCGGATCGAGCGCGCCGGAACTGACATCGAAGAAATCGCAGCCGTGCGCTTTCATCGCCTTCGCGAACACCACGGTCTCTTCCGGCTTCCAGCCGCCGTCGATCCAGTCGGTCGCCGACACGCGCGCGCCGAGCGGCCGCTCCTTGGGCCAGACAGCACGCACCGCGTCGAAGACCTCGAGCGGGAAGCGCATGCGATTCTCGAGCGACCCGCCGTAATCATCGTCGCGCTGGTTCGAGATCGGCGACAGGAACTCATGCAGCAGATAGCCGTGCGCCGCATGCAGCTCCGCCAGGTCGAAACCGATGCGTGCCGCGCGTTTAACCGCATCCACGAACTGCTGCTTCACCTCGCGCAAGCCGTCCTTCGTCAGCGCTTGCGGCACATGCCACCCGGGCCCGTAGGGCAGCGCCGAAGGCGCCACCGTGGTCCACGGATTTTCGTCCGGCGCCAGCGGCTTGCCGCCCTCGAAGGGGGTATGCGCCGAGCCCTTGCGGCCGGCATGAGCGAGCTGGATGCCGAGTTTCGCCACGCCGTACTTCCTGCAGAAATCCACCGCGCGTTTGATCGTGGTCTCGTTCTCGTCGCTGTAGAGTCCGAGGCAGCGATGGGTGATGCGCCCGACCGCGGACACGTGCGTGGCCTCGGTAATCAGCAGGCCGCCCGCACCCATCGCGAACTGGCCGAGATGCATCAGATGCCAGTCGCTCGCCGAGCCGTCCACGGACATGTATTGGCACATCGGCGAGACGACAATGCGGTTGGGAAGGCGCAGGCCGCGCATCTCAATTGGGGAAAACAGGGCGCTTGTCATCGGTTCTATCGCCGGGCAGGTTTGGGAACGCCGCGGATTTTAGCAGGAGAGCGGCTGCCGACCGCTAGGCCACGAATTGCAGCGCTGCCAGACGTGCGTACAGCGGATTCCCGGTCAGCAGTTCATCGTGCGAACCCACACCGACCAGGCGGCCCTGATCGATCACCGCGATGCGATTCACGCTTTTCACCGTGGACAGCCGATGCGCGATGATCAGCGTGGTGCGCGCCCGCATCAGCCGCTCCATTGCCAGTTGCACCATGCGCTCGCTCTCCGAATCGAGCGCACTGGTTGCCTCGTCCAACAACAGGATCGGCCGGCCGGACAGGATAGCGCGGGCGATCGCCAGCCGCTGCCGCTGGCCGCCGGAGAGGCGCACGCCGCGCTCGCCCAGCCAGGTATCGAATCCCTGCGGCAACTTCTCGACGAACTCGGTCGCGAACGCCGCATCGCAGGCACGCCGGACTTCCTCGTCGGAAGCATCCGGGCGGCCGTAGCGCACATTCTCGGCGACGCTGGCCGCGAAGATGGCCGGCTCCTGCGCCACCAGCGCGATACGCCTGCGCAATGCCTGAGGATCGACACGCTTCACGTCCACGCCGTCGACTCGCACCGTGCCGCGCTCGGGATCGTAGAAGCGCAGCAGGAGTTGGAACACCGTGGATTTGCCCGCCCCCGAAGGGCCGACCAGCGCGAAACTCTCCCCCGGCCGGACATCGAGCGAAAAATCCTGCAAGGCCGCCTGGTTGGGACGCGACGGGTAATGGAAGGTCACCGCCTGCAGTTGCACCGATCCGATCGGCGGCTCGGGCAGTGCGAGCGGCTGGGCCGGTGCGGTAATTTCCGGACGGGTGTCGAGAATCTCGATCAGCCGCTCGGCCGCACCGGCGCCGCGCTGCAAGTCGCCGATCACCTCACTCAACGCGCCGGCCGCGCTCGCAACCATCGCGGCGTAAAACACGAAGGCCGACAGTTCGCCGGGCGAGATGTTGCCCGCCAGCACGTCATGCCCGCCGATCCAGAGAATGACTCCAACGCCTGTGAACACCAGCACGATGACCGCGGAGATCAGCGAGGCGCGCACCCGGATGCGGTCGCGCGCCGTATCGAACGCCGCTTCGGCGCGGCTCCCGAACAGGCGCCGGTCCTCGCCTTCGTGACCGTAGGCCTGCACCGTGCGCACTTCATGCAGGGCCTCGTCAACGTAGCTGCCGAGGTCCGCCACGCGGTCCTGGCTGGCTCGGGCGAGTTTGCGCACACGCCGGCCGAAGACCACGATCGGCCCGATCACCACCGGCACCATCAGCAGCACCAGAGCCGTGAGCTTCCAGCTGGTCAGCATCAGCATCGCCAGCGCGCCCACGCCCAGCAGCCCGTTGCGCAGCGCCATCGACACGCTGGTGCCGACCACCTGTTCCAGCAGCGCGGTATCGGTGGTCAGCCGCGAGATCACCTCGCCGGTGCGCGCCTGCTCGAACCAGCCGGGAGACAGGCTCAGCAGGCGCGAGAAGACCTCGCGGCGGATGTCGGCGATCACCCGCTCGCCCAGCCATGAAATCAGATAGAAGCGCACCCAGGTCGCGACCGACATCACCACGATCACGCCCAGCAGGAAAAACAGCGCCTGATTGAGCGCCTGCGGATCGCCGCCCGCGAAACCGCGGTCGATGACTTGCTTGAGTCCCTGGCCGATTACCAGAAAACATGCTGCCGCGACCACCAGCGCCAGCGCGAACACCAGCATGCGCGCGCGGTACGGCGTGGCAAAGCGCCACAGCACCGCCAACGCGCGCAGGCGCGCGATCGCCGCCGGCTTCGCCGTGGTGACTTGTTCCGGGGTCTCAAGTTTCATCGGCTCGGCAATCCGGGCACCTGTCCGCGCATGCGGACCCTGCGCATCATAAACCTCGTTCCTGCGCAATTCACCGTCCGGGACAACGAAGCCACCCATAGGACCGCATCCCGCAGTATCTTATCGGCTGCAGCCACCCGAAAAAGACGGTTTCGCGGCCCGTTTGTGCAGCGAACCCACAACGATACCCAGAGGAGACAAGAATGGCTTTGGAACTTGAGTCAGCGGCGATCGAATACCACGAGCAGCCGACCCCCGGGAAAATCTCCGTCGTTCCCACCAAGGGCCTCACCAACCAGCGCGACCTCGCGCTCGCCTACTCGCCGGGCGTGGCGTTCGCCTGCAAGGCGATCGAGGCGGATCCTTCGCGCGCGGCACAACTGACTTCGCGCGCCAATCTGGTCGGCGTGGTGACCAACGGCACCGCGGTGCTCGGCCTGGGCAACATCGGCCCGCTGGCAAGCAAGCCGGTGATGGAAGGCAAGGCGTGCCTGTTCAAGAAGTTCGCCGGCATCGACGTATTCGACATCGAACTGGCAGAGAACGACCCGGACAAGCTGGTCGACATGATCGCCGCACTCGAGCCGACGCTGGGCGGCATCAATCTCGAAGACATCAAGGCGCCCGAGTGCTTCTACATCGAAGCCAAGCTGCGCGAGCGCATGAAGATCCCGGTTTTCCACGACGACCAGCACGGCACCGCGATCATCGTCGGCGCGGCGGTGACCAACGGGCTCAAGGTCGTGGGCAAGGACATTTCGAAGGTAAAACTGGTGTGCTCCGGCGCCGGCGCTTCGGCGATCGCCTGCCTCGATCTGCTGGTGAAGCTCGGGCTGAAACGCGAGAACATCATCGTCTGCGACTCGAAGGGAGTCATATACGAAGGCCGCGACACGAGCATGGAGCCGAACAAGGCACGTTACGCGCGCAAGACCGACGCGCGCAAGCTTGCCGACGCGATGCCCGGCGCGGACATCTTCCTCGGACTATCGGGCCCGGGCGCGATGAAACAGGAGTGGATCAAGACCATGGCGGATAAGCCGCTGGTGCTGGCGCTCGCCAACCCGACGCCGGAAATCCTGCCCGAGGAAGTGAAGGCGGTGCGGCCCGATGCGGTGATCGCCACCGGCCGCTCCGACTATCCGAACCAGGTGAACAACGTGCTGTGCTTCCCGTTCATCTTCCGCGGCGCGCTCGACGTCGGCGCAACCAAGATCACCGAGGAAATGAAGCTCGCCTGCGTGAAGGCGATCGCGGAACTCACCCAGGCCGAGCAGTCGGACGTGGTGGCCATGGCCTACGAAGGCCAGGAACTGTCATTCGGGCCTGAGTACATCATTCCCAAGCCCTTCGATCCGCGGCTCATCACCCGGATTGCGCCGGCGGTGGCGAAGGCGGCGATGGACAGCGGCGTGGCAACCCGCCCGATCACGGATTTCGACGCCTACCGCCAGCAGCTCACCAATTTCGTTTACCACTCCGGGTTCGTGATGAAGCCGGTGTTTGCGGCGGCGAAGGCCGCACCGCGGCGGGTGATCTACGCGGAGGGCGAGGATGAGCGCGTGCTGCGCGCCGTGCAAGTAGTGGTGGATGAGCACCTCGCCAATCCGATCCTGATCGGGCGGCCGGAAGTGGTGGAAATGCGGCTCAAACGCTTCGGGCTGCGCATCAAGCCGGGGAAGGATTTCGAACTGGTCAACCCGGAGAGCGACGCGCGTTACCGGGAAGTGTGGACCGAATACTACAAGGCGATGAACCGCAAAGGCGTTTCCCCCGACGACGCCAGGGTGCACGTGCGCCAGTCCACGACGCTGATCGGCGCAATGCTGCTGCGCAGGGGCGACGGCGACGCGATGCTGTGCGGAACGTTCGGCCGCCACAAGGACCACCTGCGCCATATCGCCAACGTGATCGGCCTCAAACAAGGCGCGAGCATATTCGCCGCGATGAACGTGCTGCTGCTGGCCAAGCGCACGCTGTTCATCTCGGACACCTATGTCAACGAAGACCCGGGCGTCGAACAACTGGCCGAGATAGCGATCATGGCGGCCGAGGAAGTGAAGCGCTTCGGGGTGGCGCCCAGGATCGCCCTGCTGTCCCACTCGAACTTCGGCAGCGATGACTCGCCGGCCGCGCTGAAAATGAGCCGGGCCCGCGACCTGATCGAGAAGCTCGCCCCGGATCTCGAGGTCGAAGGCGAAATGCACGGCGACGCCGCGCTTTCGGAATCGATCCGCAACCACGTGCATCCGGAATCCCGGCTGAAGGGCGAAGCGAACCTGCTGATCATGCCCAATCTCGATGCCGCGAACATTTCCTTCAACCTGCTGAAAATGACCGGCGGCGAAGGCATAACCGTGGGGCCGATCCTGCTGGGCGCCGCCAAGCCGGTGCACATCCTCACGCCGACCGCGACGGTACGGCGGCTGGTGAACATGACCGCCCTGTGCGTGGTGGATGCCAACGCGCAGCAGCGCTCGCCGTTCTGAGGGCCAATGCATCGCGCAGGACACTGGCCCGATGCCGGCGTCCTGTTCTCCTTCTGAACGTCCGCCAGGAACAACAAAAAGGGCACCTTCCGGTGCCCTTTTTCATTCTGTCCTCGCGGCCCGTTACTTGAGCACGAACTCGACCAGTTCGACCGGCGTGGTTCCATTGTTGGTGATGGTGGTCGTGGTCGCCTGCGGCCGGAACACGAATTGCGCCGGGGCAAGATCGAACTGCGCGTCGTAACGGCCTTCGACCTTTTCCGCGATTCGTCCCTGCCCCATCGCCACGCGGATGCTCGGTCCGGCGATCGTCACCGGCCCGACCGACTGTCCCGGCGCGAGCCGCACGCGGTAGGCGCGCACGCGCTCGTTGTCGAGCACGGTCTCCAGTCCGGACGAAGCCGGCATCGGCTCGACCACCGACACCGGCGGCTGCAGTGGCTTGAGCAGCTCGATGCCGATGGCGCGGAACGTGCCCGGCCCCCTGTTGATGAAGCGGTGGGTATAGGTGCCCTGGGTGGAGGCGCGGTAGTAGCCGATCGAACCGGCTTCCATCTTCACGTCCTTCGGCTCCTGCCCGTAAATCTGGTTGTAGAGCGTGACGCTGGCGACCAGGACGTAGGGGTAGTCCAGCGAATGCGCGTGATACAGGGTCTGCTCGCCCTCGGGAATTTCGACGTCGATGACGCGCACCCATTCGTTCTCCAGCTTCACGACATGGCGCGGCTCTTCGTTCGCCGGTACCACTCGGTCGTCGTTCGCGGCCATTGCAACACCGCAAGCCAGCATTGCGGCGACCGGCATTGCGCGCAATGCCTCAAGCCATTTCATCGTTTTCGTTCCGGCATGTTCGACGGCACCATGCACGATCGCATCAGGCCAGCACGTAACTCGTCTTCACCGTGGTGAAGAACTCCACCGCGTAGCGGCCCTGCTCGCGCGGACCGTAGCTCGAGCCCTTGCGTCCGCCGAAAGGCACGTGGTAATCCACGCCCGCGGTCGGCAGGTTCACCATCACCATCCCGGCCTGCGCGTTCTTGCGGTAATGCGAAGCGTGCTTGAGCGAGGTCGTCACGATGCCGGAGGAAAGCCCGAACGGCGTGTCGTTGGCGACCGCCAGCGCCTCGTCGTAGTCCTTGACCATCACCACCGATGCCACCGGGCCGAACACTTCCTCGCGGTTGATGCGCATGCTGTTCACCGTATCTGTGAACAGCGCCGGCTCCAAGTAGAAGCCCTCGGTGTCGCGCTTGAGCAGGTTGCCGCCGAAAGCGAGCCTGGCCCCCTCCTTCTTCGCCTCCTCTATGTAGTAGAGGTCCTGGTTGAGCTGGTTCTTGTCGACCACCGGGCCCATCTCGGTGCCCTGCTTGAGCGCATTGTCCACCTTCAGGTTCTTCAGGCGCTCGACCACCGCCCCCACGAACCTGTCGTGGATGCCCTTGGTGACGATCAGGCGCGAACTCGCGGTGCAGCGCTGGCCGGTGGAGAAGAACGCGCCGTTGACCGCGCATTCGACCGCCGTTTTCAGATCGGCGTCGTCCAGCACCACCAGCGGATTCTTGCCGCCCATCTCGAGCTGGATCTTGGCCATGCGCGCCACCGCTTTCGCGGCCACCTGCTTTCCGGTCTCCACCGAGCCGGTGAACGTGATCGCATCCACGCGCCTATCGTTGACCAGCGTTTCACCGACCACGCTCCCGCGCCCCATCACGAAATTGAAGACGCCCTTGGGCACGCCGGCGTCCCCGATGATTTTCGCGATCGCGTGCGCCATGCCGGGCACCAGGTCGGCCGGCTTGAACACCACGGTGTTGCCATACGCCAACGCCGGGGCGATCTTCCACGCCGGGATGGCCGCCGGGAAATTCCACGGCGAAATGATGCCGACCACGCCGACCGGCTCGCGGGTGAGTTCGACGTCGATGCCGGGACGCACCGAGGGCAGCAGTTCTCCGGAGCGGCGCAGCACTTCACCGGCGAAAAACTTGAAGACGTTGGCCGCGCGCACCACTTCGCCGATGCCCTCCGGCAGCGTCTTGCCCTCTTCGCGCGACAGCAGCTTGCCGAGCTCTTCCTTGCGGGCGAGGATCTCGTTGCCCACCTTGTCGAGCAGGTCGGCACGCGCCTGGACGTTGAAAACGGCCCAGGCCGGGAAGGCCGCGCGCGCGGCTTCGATGGCGCGTTCGGTCTGCGCCTTGTCGGCCTGCGCGTACTCGGCGATGACGTCGCTGGTGTCCGAGGGATTGACGTCCTTGGAAGTGGTGGCGCCCGCGATCCATTCGCCGGCGATGTAATTCTGCAGTTGTTGTGCGCTCATAGGTCCTCCTGAGGGGGGCGATGCTAGCACGGCGCGCGGGAGCCGGTCACCTCACGCCGCGGCGCCGGCCTTGCGCTTGCGCCGCAATGCGTGGAACGCATCCAGTTCCCACGGCCGCAGCGCCAGCACGATGCTCGCCGGGCGGCGCACCCCCAGCGGCAGGTTCATGTCGTCGTTGTGCAGTTCGGAGAACTCCGCGGCGAGCCGGCGCAGTCTGGCGATCACCTGGCTGCCGGATGCCGGGGACAGCATGCCGTTGATCACCATCATGAACTCGCCCGGCGCGTCGAAGCGCGAGCGGAAGTACTCGGCTGCTGCGCGCGTCTTGAAGTACTGCAGGATCGGCCCGTTCGGCAGCCAGGAAAAAGTGCGCGTCACCAGCAGCTTGATGCGGTTCTTCGGCAGCAGTTCGAGGAACTTGATGTGGTCCAGCCTGAGCAGCAGCTGGATGCATTCGGACTTGGGGATGTCGTAGACCTCGGTGATCTGCTCCAGCGTCATGTGGTTGAGTGCGCACACCGCCGCCAGGAACAGCTTGGGGTTGCCGACGATCTCGCGTTCCTGCTCCAGTGTGAGTTGGGAAAGGTAATTGCGTTCGCTGTCCACCTCGCGCGCCAGGTCCGTGAGACCAATGCCGGCCAACTGGCAGACCTGCTCGAAGCGCTCCAGGGTGAAGTGATTGGCGGCGAACATGCGCTTTACGCTCGCCTCGGAGAGCTTCAGCGTCTTGGCCACCTGGGCGTACGTGAGCTTTCTGGCCTTGAGCGCCCGCTTTAGCGCTTCCACCACCGCCGCGGTCTGGGACATGGCTCCCCCTGAAAAAGCCGGAAAGTCTAATTATGCGATACCAAACGAATACCAGGTAGCAACAGCTTTTGCGGCGCTTTCCCGGCGCCGGCCAAGTCGCCACGATGGCGCCGTCTCATGTCGCAGCCAATCAACCAACGCAGGCAAGGGAGAGAACGATGAAGACCCAGAATCTGGCTACCGCGCTCGCAGCAGCATTGAACCGCATTCCTGCCAGTACGCCTCCGAAACCGGAGGTTGCCGATGATCTTCTGCTGGTAACCGCGCTTCGCAACAGTGCAACCGGGTGCGACCAGATTATCCAACGCCGTATTGGCGTTTACCCGGACGCGATCGGCACCGTGTCGTGACGATCCTGTGCGGACGGGGAAAGCCCCTAGCGGGGCGATCCTCCGCCGCTTCGGCCGGTCACATCACGTGACCGGCCTTTTTTTTTCACCTCATCCCCGGGCGCACGGACACGTTACCGACGAAGGCGGCCGATTGCGGGGCGGCTGTGACACGTTAGCCGTAGGCCCGCTTGCGGGAGCAGCCGCGTAGCGCCCCTATCTACACCGTGCAACACAGCCTTGTGCGCCCCTACCCGCAAACTGGGCTACGCCTAACGAGTCCGGGGCGCGCGCCAAGCTCCGCCTCCCGCCCCGGATCGCATCGCGAACGCCGTGTCGGCGGAGTTCCTCCCCAGAGCGGAGAAGGAGTTTCTACTTCAAAAGCAACAGGTCAGACTTGTCACCCTCTCCGCCAAAATTATCCGCAACATTCTCATTGTCAAAGATATTCCTACGACATTCAGACTCTACCCACAATCCAACCCCACTTCCCGCCCCTGGCGCACCGTCAGAACTTGCGCCCCCCCGTACATCCCCCCAAGGCTTCCACAACACGCGCATATGCCGCGTCCCCGAATTTCGGGACTCTTCTGATTTTCCTTCTCCGAAATTTTTCGGCGCGGTTTTATTGATTTCCCTATGCTCTAGATCAACTAGACCGGGAACGTTAAGGAGGCTCAAATGAAGGTGCTGCCATTGGTGCTCTTGACTCTCGCGGGGTGTGCTTCCGGCTCGGCCATTCTCGTGGGCACGCCACGTACTCCGCTTGCGCCTGAGGCCGTCCAATGCCAGGGAAACCAAGATAATGAGCAGTCGCCATGAAATAATGGAGATGGCGCCGACCCTGTCATGGCAGCGGTTGGCGGAAGGCCGATTGTGTTCAGAAGGGCCCAGCGGTTTTTCTCGGTAGACAGCAGTGGGAGAAGGCGGTCGAAACTGTGATGTACGTCACAATTGTCAACCCATAACAATTAACGGCGCGCACCGGGTTACTGTGACATTGCGCCCGACGTCAGGCCTGTCGGCCGGGCTCATCAACAATAAATAATCCGGGAGCAAGTCCATGCAAGTGCGCCTCTTTGGTTTGAAGGGCTTTTTCAAATGGCGATTGGCGAGCGCTGCCGGGATTTTTCGGGCTATGCTGGCCGGTTGCGGCGGGGGTGGGGGCACTCCCGGCGCGCCTCCGGTGTTTGCCGCCTCCTCGACCCTTGCAGCCACTTGCGCGGCCCCGCGCCCTGCCGGCGCCATTGACCCATTTACCCGGCAACCCTACGGCGACAAGGTGGGTACTTTGAATGACGAAAAAAACTGGGTGCGCTCGTGGATCGACGAGACCTATCTTTGGTACAAGGAAGTACCGAACCTCACTGCCACCTCCTACCCCACGCCGGTGGACTATTTCAACGCGCTGAAAACACCAGCCATCACGTCGTCGGGCAAGCCAAAGGACCAATTCCACTTCGTTCTCGATACCGCCCAATGGGTGGCGCTGTCGCAGTCGGGCGTTGAATTCGGCTATGGATTTGAATTGGCCTTGCTGGCGGCAACGCCGCCGCGCAAGGCGCTTATCGCCTATACGGAGCCGAACACGCCCGCGGCCGGCGCGGGCATTGTGCGCGGCGCGGAGATACTGACGGTGGATGGCGTTAACGTGGTGAACGACGGCACCCAGGCGGGGGTCGACACCCTGAACAATGGCTTGTTTCCAACTGCGGCTGGGACGCATACTTTTACCATCAGAGATACCCCCAGCAGCGGAACGCGTGAGGTCACGCTGAATGCGGGCACTATCACCAAGACGCCGGTGCAAAACGTCAAGACGCTGGCCGCGCCCAACCAGACGGTGGGTTACTTGCAATTCAACGACCATATCGCGACTTCCGAACAACTATTGATCGACGCGATCAATCAACTGAAGACTGCAGACGTGACGGATCTGGTGCTCGACATCCGCTATAACGGCGGTGGTTACCTGGATATTGCCAGCGAATTGGCTTTTATGATTGCCGGGCCGAACACCACCGGTGGCAAGACATTTGAACGGCTCAATTTCAACGACAAGAATCCGTTCGGCCTGACGACGGCGCAGGCCACCATACCGTTTCATGCCGTGACCCAGGGCTTCGCCGGCACCGGCACGCAAAACCAGTCGCTGCCATTTCTGGGGCTGGGCAAGGTATTTGTGTTGACCGGCGGGGGTACCTGCTCGGCCAGTGAAGCCATCGTCAATGGTTTACGTGGCGTCGACGTTGAGGTGAATCTGATTGGCGCTACGACTTGCGGCAAGCCCTACGGTTTCTTTCCCAAGGACAACTGCAGCACCACCTATTTCTCCATCCAGTTTCAGGGTGTGAACGAGCAGGGCTTTGGCGAATATGCGGACGGCTTCACGCCGACCTGCGCGGTGGCCGATGACTTCAGCCACGCGCTCGGTGATCCCGCTGAGGGCCGTCTCGCCGGGGCGTTGACGTATCGCGACACGGGTACCTGCCCGACGGTCTCAGCCATGGCGCTAAGCGCAGGCCGGGCAATCCTGCACGCGGAGCCGCAGTTGTTCCGCTCGCCGGTCCGCGAAAATCGCATCTACTGGACGAAATAAGCATGCGTCGGTTGACACGCACGGGGTGCGTATTTGGCGTGTTGGGGTTGGTTGCCTGTCAAGCGCCCGCGCCGCAGCCGGACGTGGCGGCGGTGCTCGTGAACCCAACGCCGCAGTCGCGCGCGCAATTGCTAAAGGCCGTGAACGAAATGCTGGGCGTGTCGTCGGTGACCATGGCAGACGACGCGCTCACCCGGTCGAGCGTCCTGCTGATAGAACGCAGCCCCGCGCGCGATCCGGGTGGGGTGCGCATCACCGGGCGCGATTATGGGAAGCCCGAGACATTTACGCTGGTCAAGAGCGCCAGCGCCTGCGTGTTGGTGAGTGCACGCGACGGTAAACGCATCGTGTTGACCGACGCTACGTGTCAGGTAGCCCCACCGTAAGGGCCGCCAGTAGTCAGCGTTACCCTGCGCAGCCGTCGCAGGCCGCGCTCACTTTCTGTCCGATGCGCAGTCCGCCCACCACGGCTTCAGAGACGAAGAAGCGCAGTTTGATGTTCTCCGGAGGCAGCAGGCTCACTACCGGTTTACCAGCGGGTACCCATTCGCCCTGCGCGTAGAAAGTGTCGTGCACCAGTGCCGCCTGCGGCGCGCGCAGCGCCTTCTGCGCCAGTTTCCACTCGGCCTGCGCCAGTACCGCGCGGGCGGCGTCCACCTCGGCCTGGGCATAAGTCACCTCACCTCGAACTTGACGGGTCGGTTCGCGACCCGTCAGGGTTGATTTCTTCACCAACCAGAAACTTCTCCACGGCGATGCGCGTGATCTCGGCGCATTCGCGCTTCGAATTGGCATCGTCGCGGGCAACATTGAGCACGGCCGCTCCCACCAGCAGCATGTGAAAAGCGGCGATGCTGGCGGGATCCGGACTACGTCCCAGAAGCCTGGCGATGCCCGCAACGCCCTCGCGCACCCGCGCCACAAAGTCGCGCAGAAACTGCTTGATCTCGCGATCCTCGTCGGAACTGACAATCAAACCGAGCATCACCCGGGTACGGAGATTGTCGTTCAACGCCTCGCCTGCCATCCGCGCGAACAGCTCCGGCGTGAACGGACCGGACGACGCTCCGGCCGCGATTGATCCGAGCAGGCTCTCAATCGAGTGGACCGCGACGGCTTTCAGCAGGTCGCTGCGCGTCGGAAAGTAATAGGTCAGATGGCTCTGGCGAACGCCTGCCGCCTTGGCGATCTTGGGCTGGGTCAGCTCGATGAAGCCGTGCTCGGCCAGCAGGTTGAGGGCGGCATCGAGGATTCGCGTTCTGACATCGGGTCCGTTGTCGGGGGGCATGGCAACTCTTCTTGGTAAGATTACCAAGCATTTTGGTATTGTTACCAAAACCGGTCAAGCCCCCTTCGATTCGCCGCCCGGACCGACACGGGAAGGCTTCGCCCCGCTCGCCAACTTGTGCCTTTAGCTTCACCACCTCGGCATGAGAAAATGCCGGACTTTCCGATAGTTAATGAGATGCCCATGCTTTCCCTTGCCGCCCGCCCCGCAGTCCAGCAGCTTCGCTCGTCGAAGATCCGCGAAGTCGCCAACGCCGGGATGGGCAAAAAAGATGTGATCGCGTTCTGGTTCGGCGAACCCGACGAGGTCACTCCGGATTTCATCCGCCAGGCCGGAATTGAAGCTCTGAAACGAGGGGAGACTTTCTATACCGAGAACCTCGGCATTCCCGAATTGCGCGACGCGATCGGCGATTACCTCTCTCGCCTGCATCGCCGTGATGGAACCAGGCAGATCACCTCCGACAACATTGCGGTCACCAGTTCCGGCATGTCTGCGCTGATGCTGACCACCCAATCTCTGGTGGGGCCGGGCGACCGCGTCGTGATCGTCACGCCGGTGTGGCCGAACCTGGTGGAAATTCCCAAGATCCTCGGTGCCGAAACCGTCACTTTCCCGCTCAACTTCACGCCCGAAGGCTGGACGCTCGACCTCGAGCGCCTGCTGGCCACGCTCGAGTCCGGAACGCGCGCGGTGTACATCAACTCGCCGAACAATCCGACCGGCTGGACCATCGACCGTGAAGCCCAGCGCGCAATCCTCGAACACTGCCGCAGGCACGGCATCTGGATCCTCAGCGACGATGCCTACCAGCGGCTTTATTACGGCAACGGTGCGGCACCCTCTTTCCTCGACATCGCCGACACCCGCGACCGCTTCGTCAGCGCCAACACGTTCTCGAAGTCGTGGCTGATGACCGGCTGGCGGCTGGGCTGGATCATGGCGCCGAAAGAACTCGTTGCCAACCTCGGTACGCTGCTGGAATACAACACATCGTGCGCACCGTGCTTTGTTCAACGGGCCGGCATCGTCGCGATCGAACAGGGTGAACCGGTGGTCGCACGCACGCTCACGCGCCTGCGAAAGGCGCGCGACTTCCTGTCGGCGCGGCTGTGCGAGATTCCCGGAATCGAGGCGACGCTGCCACCCGGGGCGATGTATGCCTTTTTCAAAGTGCATGGCGTTACCGATAGCCTGGCGTTTTGCAAGAAATTGGTTTCCGACGCGGGACTGGGTTTGGCACCAGGTATCGCCTTCGGTCCGGAGGGCGAGGGCTTCGTACGCTGGTGCTTCGCGGCTAGCGAGGAACGCCTTGCGCAAGGCATCGAGCGCTTGAGGAAAGTTGTCGTGCATCTTTGAAACAGGAAAGGAATGGCGTGACGGCAAAGACGCACACTTATCGAACCACGGTCCGCTGGACCGGCAATCAGGGCAGCGGTACGTCCGCTTACCGGGCCTACAGCCGCAATCACGAGATCAGCGCAGCCGGGAAGCCGTTCGTGCCGGCTTCTTCGGACCCGGCGTTTAACGGCGACCCGGGCCGCTACAACCCTGAGGACCTGCTGGTCGCTTCGCTGTCCGGCTGCCACATGCTCTGGTACCTGCATCTTTGCGCGGTGAACAAGGTCGTGGTACTCGAATACGAGGACAATGCGGCGGGCATCATGGAGGAAACCGCGGACGGCGGCGGCCACTTTGTCGAAGTCACCTTGCATCCGACCATTACCATTACGGCGCAGTCGAGCCTCGATACCGCGCGGCGACTGCACCACGACGCCCACGAAAAATGCTTCATCGCCAACTCGGTGAATTTTCCGGTGCGCGTTCAGCCGGAGTTTCGCACCGCTTCATAGGCGGCGCGATCGTTGCGGCTTACCCGCTGACCACATGTCCGACTTCCTGCCCAAGCTGAAGCAACTCGAGCACGCCGCGTCGATCGTGTACGAGACGATGGCGCCGACCCCGCAATACGCCTGGCCGCTGCTCAAGGCGCAACTCGGTGCGGAAATCTGGGTCAAGCACGAGAACCACACTCCGATCGGCGCCTTCAAGCTGCGCGGCGGTCTCACCTACTTCCACGACCTCGCCAAACGCAAGGACAGGCCCCTGGGGGTGATCAGCGCCACCCGCGGCAATCACGGGCAGTCTGTCGGTTACGCCGCCAGACACCACGGAATGTCCGCCACCATCGTCGTGCCTCACGGCAACAGCGTCGAGAAGAACGCGGCGATGCGGGCGCTCGGGGTCGCACTGATCGAGCATGGCGCGGATTTCCAGGCGGCGCGCGAACGCGCATTGTGGATTGCGCAACAGCGCGGTCTGCACATGGTGCCCTCGTTCCACCCGCTGCTGGTGCAGGGCGTGGCCTCGTACTCGCTGGAATTGCTGCGTGCGGTGCCGGACCTGGACGTGGCGTACGTGCCGATCGGATTGGGATCGGGGATCTGCGCGATGATTGCCGCACGCGAAGCCCTGAAACTGAAAACGGAAATCGTCGGCGTGGTCTCCGTGCTTGCACCCGCGTACGCGCTTTCGTTCGAGCAGAAGCGCGCGGTCGAGCACCCGGTCAGCACCCGCATCGCCGACGGCATGGCCTGCCGTACTCCCGAACCGGAGGCTCTGGAGATTCTCTGGCACGGGATGGCGCGCGTGGTGCGGGTGACCGACGATGAAGTCGAGGAGGCAATGCGGCTGATGTATTCGGCGACGCACAACGTCGCCGAAGGTGCCGGTGCTGCCGGACTTGCCGCCGCAACCAAGGAGCGCGACCGGCTGGCCGGACGCAAAGCCGCAGTGATCCTGTGCGGCGCGAATGTGGACCGCGACGTGTTCGCCCGGATTCTTGGCGGAAAGTGACCAAGGCTTGTCACCGGCACGTGGTGGCGCGAAGATTGGCTTTAACTGACCGACGGACAACCGCCATGATGGCCCGCGTTCCCCAATTCACGCGTCTCGTGATTGCCGTGGCAGTCGTTTTCACCGCGCTCCTGCTGCTGCCCCGCAGTGCCGCATTCGCCGCGCCGGCGGTGGCAATCTATCGCGGCGAGGCACCCGCCGCCTCCGGCCCGGGTCGAAGGGTCGAGCTGCGGCTCTCGGCCGACGGAAAAATGACCTGGCTCAGCGATTACCTCAGCAATCGTCCGCCGACCACCGAGGAAGGCCGCTGGAACGCCATCTCGGTCAAAGAAATCGAAGTCATCGTCGAACGCCGTGACGGCAAGCAGGTCGAGCCTTCCGCCGTTCGCCTGCTGAAGCAGGGGGATACGCTGCGTACCACGGCGGCATCGGCTGCCGAATTCGGCAGCCAGGGCTTGCTGCTGAAGCTTGCCAAGGCAGCGGCGCCGCCAATTGCCGCGCCGGTGACCGGAGCGGTTTCTCCCATCGGGGCCTGGCGATGGGAAAGCCTGATCTCCGCCGCCGAGAAAGTCGCGGTCAATCAGCCGGAGCGCTACAAGCTGCAATTGCAGGCAGGCGGCAAGGCGCAGGTGCTTGCGGATTGCAACCGTGGCCAGGCCAGCTATTCATTCGACGGTCGTAGCTTCAACATCAGGATCACCGGAGTGACCCGCGCCGCCTGTCCCGCGGGCTCTCTTTCCGCGCGCTACCTCAAAGCGCTGGAAGCGGCAGTCAGCCAGCGCGTCAGAGGTGAAATCCTGTTTCTCGATCTGCCTGCCGATGGCGGCACCATGAAATTCGTACGGGCGAAATAATCAGGACCATGCCCTTCGATCCGACCTCCCGGCGCGGCAATCGCGCCCGCAACGTACTCGGCGGGCCGCTCGCCGATTGCTGCAACAATCCGGTGACCGGTTTCTTCCGCGACGGCTGCTGCAACACCGGCCCGGACGATCACGGGGCGCACGTCGTATGCGTCCAGGTCACAAAGGAATTCCTGGAATTCTCGGTCGCACGCGGCAACGACCTCAGCACGCCGATGCCGGACTTCGGATTCCCGGGGCTGAAACCCGGCGACCGCTGGTGCCTGTGCGCCGCACGCTGGCGCGAAGCGCTGCGTGCCGGAATGGCGCCGTCGGTGGTCCTCGCGGCAACCCACGAGCGGGCGCTCGACTACGTGACCCTCGAAGACCTCAAGAAATACGCGCTCGATCTCCAGTAGGCGCCGGAACCAGTGCCGAGTGCCGAAAGAGATTCAGCTGGCCGAAGGCCGGCCTCCTGACTCCAAGTACCTGTTATGTTGATCCGCCGCGTTACCGACCGCGATTACCCTGATCTGCTGCAACTGCAGGAGTCCAACCTTATCGAGAATCTGCCGACGGAACAGCATAAGGACGGATTCCTGTCCGCGCGCTTTGCCGCGGAGCAATTCGCGCAGATGAACCGCGAGGCGGCGGTCGTGGTCGCGGAGGACCACGGGCGCATCGTCGGCTACGCCTGCTCGGCAGGCGTGGATTTCAGCCGCCAATTCCCGATACTCGCCGCCATGATCGCGACCTTCAGGCGGCTCACTTACCTGGGCACGACCTTGATCGATGCGCGCGTATGCATTTACGGACCGGTGTGCGTCGATCGCGCCTGGCGCGAACGTGGCGTGCTGCGCGGACTGATTGCCAGGATAAAGGCGGAACTGGCCGGGCAGTTCGATGTGGCCGCGGCTTTCATTTCCAAGGCCAATTCGCGCTCGCTCGCCGTGCACGTGGACGGCCTGGGGATGACCGTCCTCGGCGACTACGTGTTCGAGGCGGGTCGCTACTGGATAGTCGCCTTCGGCATCCCGGCCGCCGATCTCGCCTAAGGCGCCGGACGGGATGAAACTGGGCACGGTGGCGAGACCGTTTTCGTGTCCTCGTAAGCTCGCCAACCAAGGCACATTTGAGAACTGACGGATAGCCTACCGACTCCATTAGGAGCGGCACCGGCTTAACTCGACCAGAGGCCGCATAGAGATGAATTTCGTCAGGGCAACACCAATCATCATGAACATTTCTATTTACATCTAAATTTTCCGAGACGACACTTTGCGCCGTTTTGTTAACTGCGGAGACCCTCTGTGGGCAATTGCCTCTGCTACATGGTGTTGACCCAGGCGATGAAGGGGTTCTACGCCCGGCGCTACGGCTGGCAATGAAGGGAAATCATCGTGACGGTTGGGGCACTTGGTTGATCCCCACCAGAACGCCACTGAATACAGGAATACTGCAAAATACCGCAAAAAGGAGTCCGATATGACGAAACCCTCACCGCATCGTCGTCGCAGTCTGGAAAAAGAAATCATCATCGCCGTGGTCGTGCTGTACTCGCTTGTCGCCGGCATGATGGTGGCCGTGCATTACATGCAACCGTCCGGGCAGGAAACCGCAACATCATCGATCTCACCGTCCCACAGCGAGCAAAGCACCCGCAAGTGGGATGCCAAATAAGTGTCCGCCACGACATATTGCGAAATCCCATTCAAATAAGGAAATCGACCATGATCCACAGCGTCCTCAAGATCGGCGAACGGTTGTCTTCCGTGGACGACCTGCTGCAGGCGGAACACGATCCGCAGGTGCTATGGATCGAGGTCAACGCGCCTACGGCTGAAGAGACGACAAGCCTGCGGGAGCGCTTTGCCATCGAGATTCGTTCCCGAGTCGGGAATGTGGTCGAATACGGTGGCTTCCTGTACATGCGCTCCCAGCTGATTGCGCTCGGAGCGGACGGCGCCCCGCGTTTCGCCAATGTCACATTTGTCTTGGGGGATCGCATCGTGGCGACCGTCTGCGATGACGCGGAGTTCCGGCCGTTCGGCGCAGTGCTGCAACGCTGCAACCGCAAGCCGAGCAACGCCGAGAGCGCGAGAGCCTTGCTGCGGGTGCTGCTGCAAACTGCCAACGATAGCGCGGCCGGTGTCATTGATCATGTCGCTGACGCGCTGGATCAGACCACAGCCGAGATCTCCCAGATCTCGGAGGGCTACAACGAGCAAGGCCAGGAGCTCGGCGTGAGTGATCTCAGCGGAACAATGCGCGGCCTCAATGACAAGGAAGAGCTAATCCTGCACTGTGTGGAAGCGCAGTTGACACTCGCGCGCACGGTGCGCTACCTCAGCGGAGAGATCGACAACCGTACCGAGGCGGATCTGCAGGTGCTCGTTAACGAACTCGCGGGCGACGTGGCCGGGACAAAGGAGCATGCAGGTTTCCAGCACGAGAGGGTCCGCTACCTCCAGACTGCGCTCACCAACATCCTCAATATCAAGCAGAACGAGATCATCAAGGTCTTCACGATCGTCACCGCGGTGTTCCTGCCGCCGACGCTCGTCGGCACCCTCTACGGCATGAACTTCGCCGTGATGCCAGAGCTGTCGTGGGAGCACGGCTTCATCTACTCAATGCTGCTGACTTTGGGCGCAGCCCTTTTGCCACTGTTGTATATCAAGCGCAAGGGATGGCTGCGCTAAAGTTCACCGATGGTTGGGCTGCCATTGACCGGTGACACCGAAGCTCCGCCCAACCCGGCCCGAAGGACGATGACGCTGCAGGCTGTTGATTTTCCCGGCGGCCGATCTCGCCCGAGGCCGTCGGTACGCCAACGCTGAAAATAAAAACGGCCGGGAAATCCCGGCCGTTTTCATGGGCAGGATCGCTCAACCGCTTTTCTTGAAGATGCGATCGAGGTGCTCCATGTCGTTGACGACCTTCCAGTCCGACGCACCGGCCGTACGGGCGCGTCTTTCCCACCACTCCAGCCGGTCGATATAGCGGCGCGGGTCCACGTTGTCGGTACCGAGCTTGGTGACGTTGAGCGCGATGATGCGCATTCCATTGAGCTGGATCGGAAAGTCGCGCACCGTCTTGTAGTCGAGCTCTTCCTGCATGTCGGAGAAGATGATGATCGTCTTCTTGCCCGCGCCGGTCTCGTTCAGAAACTCGGCCGCCAGGAGGATGCCGCCGGTGATGTCGGTGTAGCGGCTGCCTTTTGCGTCCTTCGTGGTCTTGGCGAAGTCCGCAATCTGCTCGCTGAACGCGCGCTTCTGGGCGTTGGCTGCCAGCGGGTCCTTGCCCAGGCTCACTTTGGCGACGATGTCCTTCTCACTGAAGCTGCGGCTCTTCACTCGGGCAACCGCGAGCGAATCGCCGGGATTGATCGAGCCCAGCAGGTAGTTCACCACCTGTTGCGCCTTGCTTGTCTCCTTGGCGTAGGTGCCGGAGGTATCGATCAGCATGTATACCGCGTGGTTGTGATTGGTCTGGGGCCCGCAGGCAACGATGAGCAGCAGTACCCCGAGCGCCGCAAGACGGGATGCCCCTTTCATAGCGCCTCCTCGGATCCGGCCACACGCTTGAGCGGCGGCACCGGGCGCAGCTTGTTGCGGCTGGCGCCACCCTCGCGGTAACTGACGATCCAGCGCTCGATCACAAGCGGCACGAAGATGAACACGTCGTAGAGCATGATTGCCAGCTTGCCCGCCCCCCTGATCAGATTGGCGGCAAAGCGCAGCATGAACGCCAGTCCGCGCAACGCCATCTCCAGGCCCGCACCGACCACGGTACGGCCGGAATTGATGAAGTATTCGAGCGGGATTGCCGCAAACGCCAGCGCAAACGGCAGCGTGAAGCCCAGGATCATCTGGCCGAACGTCGGGATCCTGGTGACCCAACCCGCCTCGGCCTTCACCGCGCCGGCGGCGGCGCCGAGCTGCTGCTTCAGTGCCACATCGGCGGCGATGATCATGTCGCGCATGACCGCCAGCGCCACTTCAACACCTGCCAGCACCAGAAGAATCGTGAGTGATGCCCACATCAGCCGGCGGCGCATCTTCTCGGTAATGTTGCCGAGCGGGAACAGGCTGGTGAAGCGCAGCGTCTCCATCAGGAACAGACCCATCAGGGTTTCGAACAGGATGATCACCAGCGCAGCCACTTCCGAGGCCTGCAGGTTCTCGGTGATGTAGTCGCCGCCGCCGACCATCGCCGACATCGGCAGCGCGATCAGCTTGAAGTTGACGTAGGCACCGCCGAAGGCTATCAGCATCACCAGACCGGCGATGAAGAACTGCGTCGAAGCCGATGTCGCCAGCGCGTGCGCGGCGTCGTTGCCACGGGCCGCGATGTTCTCGAGCTTCAGAACGTTGGCGTCGATCTTCGCCGCGCTGTTCTGCAGGCTGGTGATATTGCGGTCCACCTGGGTGAGCGTCTGGCTGACCGAGCGCCAGAACGGCAGGAAGCCCTTCAATATGTGGTGTCGCTCCTGGTAGGCGCCGCGGTACTCTGCCACGATCTTCTGATAGATATCGTCGAGCGAGTCGCGGATGTCGGAGAGGATGCGCTCCACCACACCGTCGCCGCTGGCCTTGATCTTGGCGATGGCCTCGATTGCCTTGGACCACTCCGGGGGCGGCGGCGGCACTTCGCCGCTCTTTTTGTAGTCCTCCTCGATGCGCGTGATTTCGTCCATCAACTTGCGCTGCAGCACCGGGTAGCCCTCGAGGTCGCGCTGTACCAGCGTGGTAACGTGCTCGAACTCGCGCTCGATCGTCAGCTTCACTTCATGGCTGCCGTGCGCGAACAGCACTTCGCGGTTGCGGTTGCGCAGGCGCAAACCGGTATCGGCCAGCCAGCGCGCGCCCAGCCGCAGCGGATTGGCGATCGACCGGCACGCGCTTCTGAGCAGCGCATGCATCGGTTCGCGCGCCGCATACAGAAATGGCATCAACAGGACCAGCAGGACCAGCAGTGACAGTAACGGGCGATTCGGCCAGATGAACAGCGATTCCAGGAGTGCCATGGTTTCCCCTTGTTGTGTGACTTTGACTTTGGCTTCGGCAACAAAACAACACGCGAAACAGCGTTCGCGTGCCTGAACCTCCTGTTATCTGCAACCGGCGGGCCAGAAATGCGGCCAAACCCGCCTATCGGCATGGTTCGCGAGCCGGTGCGCTTACCTCTCTGTTATTGCACGAATAAATCGGTGCTAGGGGGCCGGGAAACCGCTTGATGATCGAGGGCAATTGTCGCCGCGCAGCGACTCGGGGTGCCGAAATTAGTAACACCTGTGCGCTCAGGGGTAACTTGCTGATCGATTGGGTGCGGAAGTAGCATTTCCGCGCAGGGGAGGTGCGAGATGGCAAAAGGAAAAATTTTGCAGCGTAAACCGGTTTCCAGGGCGCGCACGGCGCGCCGCATCATCGGCGTCGCGCTGTGGGCCGGAGGAATCGCTTCCGGGATCATCGGCGGCGACTACAGCCTGCCGATCGCGTTGGCGCTGTTCGTAATCGGCTTCTTCCTGTTCGTCTCCGCGCCCGCAGCCAAAGGAAGGTACTAACGTGCCGGAGAGGAACGACTCATGACTCAGAACTCGGTCAAGAACTGCCGCGTGAGGTATACAGGGAAGAAACGAGAACTCAGGAATATGGAGTTGCTGACACCGTATACTGCCCAGGTTTCGCAATTACCGTGGCGGGACAAATTTGAGGTGTTACGAATCTCGAACCACGACATTCAGAATAGTCACGACAGTTAGTCAGCGCATATCACCAGCTTTAATTTTTTGCTGAATCACGGATATCAGCGCGCGTATGCGTTTCATCGATGCGGTGTCCGGTTCGCGTCCGAGATTTTTCCAGCGCCGTGCCTCGAAGAACAGGCAGGTTCGCAGGTGCGTCAGGGTTCCCGGGGTCTGGCCTGCGACCTCGGCGCACTTTTCGACCGATCCCCAGTAGCGGAAGCCGTCGAAAGTCAGGGCAAAGGGTTCGATTCGCGTCCAAGGCTCGCCGACCGCGGGCACGTCCGCCGGCGTGAGCTCCATGTTTGCCAGTTCGGTTGTCATGAGCGGACAGGAGCAATTAGCAGGCCTGGGTCTCTATATGTTCTCTATCTTTTCGGAAAATGACGCGTGCGCCGCCTGCTGCATGTCCCGGTCCGACGACAAGAAAAAAGAAGGCGCGGCGTCGATTGGCGTAGGACGCACCTTAACCCTACTCTAAGGCAAACCCATCGCCGCTCCCGCTCCATCCCCGATCAGTGATCCCTTGAGAGACCTGGCAGCGAAGATCTACATAGAGCTGATCTGTCGCAACGTCGTCGTCACCGAGAACACCGCCCAGATCAAATCCAACCCGGAGAGCCTCGCCAAAATCAGCTTCAAACTGGCAGAGGCCTTTCAGCGCGTGGGCGTGGAAGTCAAAGCCCCCAGCCTGCCGAAGAATCAGGAATTCGACATGAAGGGTGCCGATATTTCTCATTGGAACGCGGCGAAGCCGTAGGAATGGCGTTGACGATTGCTGGTGACGGTCGCAACTCTAGCTGGAAAAGAAAAAAGCCCGGTTTCCCGGGCTTTTCTCTTTGAGTGCCGCGTTGAACTAGTCGAAATCCGCTAGGCAACCGGCCCTGCCGTCAGGCTTACGCGGGACGGATGTTCGAGGCCTGATCACCCTTGGGACCGGTGGTCACGTCGAACGTGACCTTCTGGTTTTCCTGGAGTGACTTGAATCCGTTGCCCTGGATCGCGGAGAAATGCGCAAAAAGATCCTTGCCGCCGCCATCCGGAGTAATGAAACCGAAACCCTTCGCGTCGTTGAACCACTTGACGGTACCTGTAGCCATAAATGTACTTTCCTAATAGAAATTGAAAATGGGCGGATTGCCCGAGTGCGGATACTTCAAGAGGAGAAATTAAGGAGATCTGAGGGGTACCGGAAACGGATACAACGGACCAGCAATATCAGCGCTTGGAGAATCCTGCGCCGCCTTTATACGCCCTAATATCGGCAGGGTCAAAGCATTTCGGTGAATATTCTCAGATCATATCTTGCGGCTCGATCAATGCCAGCGCGCCAAGAATCAGCACGACCGACGCCGCGATCAGGGTCAGATCCATGCCGCGCGGATCGCCGGCGACGATGCTCACCAGTACCGGACCGAGAATCTGCCCGATTGCGAATGCCGCAGTCATCGCCGCCAACAGGCTCGAGACGTTGTCGGGAACGACGCGGCGCGCCTCCTGCATCCCGGCCATGGTCGCGACCATGAAGGTGCCGCCTACGCAAAACGCGGACAGCACGATGCCGCCGATCGCGCGCGGATCCAGATCGCGGACAGCGCGCCGATGAAATACCCGACATAGTTCGCTGAGGCGAGCCATCCCGCCGCGGCGAGCGACAGGCCCGCGTCTTTCTGCATCATTGGCAGGATCGGAGTGAAGGCGAAACGACCGATACCGATGGCAACGGCCAGAGTCAGCATGCCGGTAATTGCGAACTGTAGTCCTGATGGTTGACGCACCGTGCCCCCGAAGGCAGGAGATGTGGAAGAGAAACGTTGAGCTTATAACCGGCCGTCCACGGCGAACAAGATACAGTAGGGATCGACTGGGATTTGCAATCACCGGTTAACGTCTTTGATATAACGCCGTAACCGCCCTACACTTGCAACTGGGTCTAAAGGGGAAATCCGGCATGCATGATCTGGTCATCCGCGGCGGCATCGTCGTCGACGGCACCGGCGCGCCGCGCCGCACCGCGGACGTCGCGGTCGACGGTGAATCGATCACCGGGATTGGCACGGGGATCGGGCGCGGGCGCCGCGATATCGACGCCAGGGGAATGCTGGTCACCCCGGGCTTCGTCGACATCCACACCCACTACGACGGCCAGGCCACCTGGGATCCGTATCTCACGCCTTCGTCCTGGCACGGCGTGACGACGGTCATCTTCGGCAACTGCGGCGTCGGCTTTGCCCCGGTGCGCCCGGGAACCGCACCCTACCTGATCAACCTCATGGAGGGCGTGGAAGACATTCCCGGCACGGTGCTGGCCGAGGGCGTGAGTTTCGACTGGGAGTCCTTCCCGGAATATCTCGACGTTGTGGCCGCGGCACCAAAGGTGATGGACGTCGGCGCGCAGATGCCACACGGGGTGCTGCGCTTCTATGTGATGGGCGAGCGCGGCGCCGACCATGCCGAAGTGCCGACCGATGCGGAGATCGCCCACATGGGTGTGCTGCTCGAGGAAGCGCTGTACGCCGGGGCACTTGGGCTCTCCACCTCGCGCACCATCAAGCACCGCGCACGCGACGGCCGGCTCACACCGGGCCTTTCTGCCAGCGAGCCGGAACTGTTCGGCCTGGCGAGGGCGATGAAGCGTGCCGGCCGCGGTGTCATCGAAGTCAACTCCGATTTCGGTCCGGGAGAGTTCGACGCGTTGCGTTCGGCAGCGGCCGTCGCGCAACGGCCGCTCTCGGTGCTGCTGCTGCAGGTCAACAACGCGCCGGACCTGTGGCGCGAAACCCGCGCGCAGATCCACGAGGCGCGCAAGGCCGGCCTCTCCGTGAACGGCCAGGTCGGGTGCCGGCCGATCGGCGTGATGATGGGGCTGGAAACGACGGCGCATCCGTTTTCCACTCATCGGGCCTGGACCGCGATGGACGGCCTTTCGCCCGCCGCGCGCTTCGAGCGGCTCAAACGCGATCCGCAGTTGCGGCGCGTGCTGGTGGAGGAGCTTCCCGACGACGAGCACACCCGCAACATCGGGCAGGTTTTCGCGCGCACCTACGTCCTGGACGACGCGTACGACTATGAACCGCACACTTCGAATAGCGTCGCTGCCAGGGCGCAGACGCAGAATCGCAGTCCATGGGCACTGGCACTCGAGGCGCTGATGGCGAATGAAGGCAAGGGCCTGCTGACGCACACCTTCGAGAACTACACCGAGGGCAGTCTCGAAGTGATTCGCGAGATGCTGGTGGACGAGGCCACCATCATGGGGCTGGGCGATGGCGGGGCGCACGTCTGCACCATCTGCGATTCGAGCTCGCCCACTTTCCTGCTCACCCACTGGGCGCGCGACCGCAGCCGCGGCCCGCAGTTGCCGCTGGAATTCCTGGTGCGCAAGCAGACCCGCGACACTGCGGCGGCCTACGGCCTGCATGACCGCGGCGTCCTTGCACCCGGCTACCGCGCCGACCTCAACGTCATCGACTTCGAACGCTTGCGGTTGTGCAAGCCCGAAGTGGTCTACGACCTGCCTGCTGGCGGACGGCGCCTCACGCAGCGGGCGCAAGGTTACAGGCACACGTTCGTCGCGGGCACCGAGACCCTGTGCGACGACGAACATACCGGCGCGCTCCCGGGACGGCTGCTGCGGTAGCGCGCCAATCGCGTAATATTGACCTGACGCCACCGGCATCCACGGGCGCGCTTCGCATCACTTCAATCAGACATGGCAGAACAGGGCAACTGGGCCTTTCCCGAGGCCGCGCAACCGAACCCCGCAGAGGTCCGCTTCGACCTCGACGCGGCGCTGGACGCCGTGGTCATGCTGCGCGCGGAGGTCCCGGAAGACGCGTTCACCGCCTCGATCCTCGGCACTGAGCGCATCGGCAACGGCGTGGTGATCCGCGAGGACGGGCTGGTGCTCACCATCGGCTATCTCATCACCGAGGCCCGCGCGGTATGGCTGACGACCAACAGCGGCGCGGCAGTCGCGGGATATCCGCTGGCCTATGAACAGGTAACCGGTTTCGGTCTGGTGCAGCCGCTCGGCCGGCTCGACGCCCCGTTCCTGCAGCGCGGTTCGACCGCGTCGTGCGCGGCCGGTGACGACGTGATCGTGATCGGCCACGGCGGGCGGGCGCACGCACTGAAAGCACAAGTCATCGCCAAGCGCGAGTTCGCCGGTTACTGGGAGTACGTGCTCGACGAAGCGCTGTTCACTGCGCCGGCGCACCCGCAATGGGGCGGTGCGGCAGTGGTCGGCAGCGACGGACGGCTGCTCGGCATCGGTTCGTTGGTGATCGAGGAAAGTCGCAACGGCCGCAAGGTCCAGGGCAACATGGCGGTGCCGATCGATCTGCTGGAACCGATACTCGAGGACCTGCTCAAGTTCGGCCGCGCCAATCGCCCGCCGCGTCCGTGGCTGGGAATGTACACGATAGAAGCCAACGGGCAGCTCGTGGTTGCCGGGATCGCCGACAACGGTCCGGCGGCTCGTGCCGGCGTGCGCCAGCGCGATCTGGTGCTCGAAGTGGCGGGCAGCCGCGTCATCGCACTCGCCGATCTGTTTCGCAAGGTGTGGAGCCTGGGGCCAGCGGGCACCGAAATTCCGCTCACGCTGGGACGCGACGGCGACCTGGTGCGCGCGCGGTTGCGCTCCGCCGATCGCAACGACTTCCTCAGAAAACCGCAACTGCACTGACAGGCCCCCACCGCTCAGCGGCAGGCGCTTCGAGCGCTCCGGGTAAGCGCGAAACTACGTGCTCAGCGCTTCGCCAGAAACTCCCGGGCACGCGCCAGTTCCGGACGCTCGGTATCGTGATTCGCGGTCAGGCGCTGCAGTTTCGCGTAGTAGTCGCGGGCAGCGCCGGAATTGCCGGCGGCTTCCGCTGCGCGCGCGGCACCGGAAACGCTTCGATAACGGTTGGCATCGCGCTTCAGCGAGCGTTCATACTCGGCCAATGCCTGCGCCGGCTGACCTGTCTCCATCAGCATCTCCGCCAGCAATTCGCGTGAAGGCACGATGTTTCCCGGCGTCACCGGATGCTTATCGCTTGCCTCTTCCGCTTCGGCGGCGGCACGCATCGACTGCAACGCCTCGTCATTGCGTTTTTCCGCGAGCGCGATCCAGGCGTTGACCGTTTTGATCTGAAAATCCGCCTGTCCGGCCCAGTAACCGATCTTCGCGGCGATCATCGCGTCCCTGAGCGCCTGCAGGCGTTGCAGGTCGCGGCGAGCGGCGTTGATATCGCCGGTGCGCGCTGCGCCCAATCCGCGGGCGAACACCAGGATCGCTTCCGCCTGCGGGAATTTGTTCCACGCCAGATCGGGCGGCGACAATTCGAGCGCCGCCGCCTGCGCCCAGTCGCGGTGTTCCAGCGCGATGCGGGACGGGATCGAGGCAAACGCATACGCGGCGACAAAATTCTCGACATTCACCTTGCGCATTGCGGCGACCTCGTCCGCGATCTGCTGCGCCGCTTGGTCCTGTGCCTGCTGCAAATGACCGAACACCATGTAGTCCATTGCGTGCAGCGCATCGTAGGCGCCGATGCCCAGCGTTTTCTCGGACAGCTCGCCCATCGCGGCGCGATACGAGGCGCGGTTGCCCTCCACCAATTCCTCCCACAGTCCGACCCGCGAAAAGATATGCGACGGCATGTGCAGCGCGTGCGGCACCGAAGGCGCGAGTCCGGCGTAGACCCGCGCCGCCGGAAGGCCCCTGCGCGCCAGCTCTGCGTAGTCGTAGGTGTGGATCAGGTAGTGCGGCACACCCGGATGGTTGGGGTATTTCCCGAACAGCGGCTCCAGAATCCCCGCCGCCTTGAGCTGGTTGGCAAAGGACTTGTCGGTGGGCATCGCGGTGGCGTCCAGCACCAGCGCGTACAGGATCTGCGCCTCGATATCCCGCGGATGGCGCCGCGCAACCCCTTCCATCGCCTTTTCGAACGCGACCACCCGGGTCCTGTGGTCAATGCTGTCCCAGTCTTTCAGGAACACGCCCAGTGCGGCGATGTAGTCGCGCTCGCGCTCGCTGTTGGCGCCGATGCGCTGCGCCTCGTCCACGGCGGCGGCCGCCGCCTTCATTGCATTCGGGTTGGCAGGCCAGGCAAACGGATTGCCCATGGACATGAATGCGATGCCCCACTGCGCCATCGCACACTGTGGATCAAGCTCTAGCACCCTGGCGAAGGACTTTTTCGCGGGATCGAACCAGAACGAGTGAAACAACGCCATCGCGCGATTGAATTCCTTCTGCGCGGCGGCGTTGCAGGAGACGGGGAAGTTCACTTCGCCGAGTTTCTCGGGCGGAGCGCCCTGTGGCGCAGCGTCGTCCTCGTGAGCCCACGCACCGGGCACGCCGGCGCCAAGAAACACGGAGAGAACCAAAACAGATACGAGCGTCATATACTTCATGGCCAGATCCCCCTTTGGTCGAGAGCGTCCCTTGGACATTGGCAACCGCAACGTTGACTACGCGACGCCACGCCCTGCCCAAGGCGGCAGGTGCGAGATCAGATTGCGCCCGCTGCATCCTCCGAGTCAAGACTGCCCGCCCGCGGCTGCTTTCAGGGCGCTTGTTCGCCCCGGCCAGTCACCGCTCACGCCAACGCACAGTCGGCGCGCGGTCGAATGAATTGCAGTCCCAGCACAACACCGTGACGATTCCGCCCTTCCTTCGTTTCCGCTCTTTCCCGTTGGTTCGTCAGGGTTTCTCCGATGACCTGGCCCGGCTGGCTTCGCCGCTCGCTGGAATCCCGTGTCCTGCCGTTCTCTCGCAACGGCGGTGCTGTGGCGCCAGCACCGGCTGCGGCGTAACATTGCGCTCATGCGCTGCCCCTACTGCGAGAGCCAGAACGTCGCGCCGGCCCCGGAAGCCGTGCAGAGCCATGCGCTGCAGCACCCCGATTATTATCAATGCGGCGACTGCGGCAAACGGATTTCGGTGACCAAAACGCCCCGGCCGGGCGCCGCAAACCGGCCCCCTTCCATGCCCAAAGCCCAGGTATTCAGGCGGGCACGGGGCAATCCGCGCGGGGCCCGCGGACGATAGCTGTGAAGGCTTTCGCATCGACGTATGCCCGCATCGTGAACGTGATTCCGGAACTACTTTGCGGCGCCGAACCCGGTACGTCACAACCTGACTGCGATCGCGTACCGAATTGACGCAAGCTCCAGGGACAATTCCGATGTCATCGAGTCCGCATGTGCTGGTTCGCAACCCCCATTCCGAAGGCCAGCGCCAACCCCAGGGCCGCTGCCGTCATTGCATACACGTTCGTGTTATACATGGCGAACCTCCTCCTTGACAGTCGTCGGCAAAGCTCCCCGACAGCGAGGAATCCTACGCCTCCGCCTGGCGGGCGTCAGCCGCGAACCCCGAAGCCGGACTCCTAATTCTTTTGCTCACGCACCGCCCCCGATATGAAGTACATTGCGAACGCGATCTATGTCGCTTGACACCGATACCGATACGAAATGACCAATGCCCTCACGTTCTTCCGCTCCCTGATCGCCGATCCACGGCGCGTTGCGGCCATCGCGCCGTCGAGCCCGGCGCTGGCCAACGCCATTACGGCAGAGATTACGCCGGTTTCCGCCCCGGTCATCGAACTCGGGCCCGGCACCGGGGTATTCACCAGAGCGCTGCTTGCGCGAGGGGTTCCCGAAGACAAGCTGGCGCTGGTCGAATACGGACCGGACTTCGCGCGCATGCTGCAGTCGCGCTTCCCGAGCGCGCATGTCCTGCGGATGGATGCGGCGCGCCTGAAGTCGGTCGTACTGTTCGGCGGCGAGCGCGTCGGCGCGGTGGTTAGCGGGCTGCCGCTGCTGTCGATGCCTGCGCACGTGGTGATCGCCATCCTGGACGGCGCATTCGCGCACATGCGCGCCGACGGCGCGTTCTACCAGTTCACCTATGGCCCGCGCTGCCCCGTGCGCCGCTCCATCCTCGACCGGCTTGGACTCAAGGCAGTCCGCATCGGCGGCGCACTGGCCAACATGCCGCCCGCATCCGTCTACCGCATCCTCAGGCGGCCACAATTTCGAACACCGGGGCCGGGAATGCCCATTCACCGTCACAGCGGCGACGGTGAGGCCATGTAACGGCGCTGCGCCGGCTGAAATATCGGAGGCTGGTGATGAGTGGTAAGTTGCAGGCTGTTACGTTGCGGTTATCGCAACAGGCGTTCTGACCACTTATACTCGAGCGCATGAAACACGACATCGATCCCTGCGGCCAGCGGCTGCCGATCAAACTGGATACCACGTCCAACGGCGAATTCGTGCCGGTGCCGCTCTCTCCGGTGAACCGCGCGGCGAATCTCCTTGCGCAGCAAGCGGCGACTGTCAATGCCAAACGGTTAGGCCTCGGCCGGCGCGACTTTCTGCTGTCGGCCTGTGGCGCGGCGAGTACCCTGCTCGCGTTCAATGCCGCCAATGCGGCAGCCGGAAAGACCGGCGGTTTCTTCGATCTCCGCGCCGAGGCCGCGGTCGAGCCACAGCTCGCGCAGGCCAACCTGGAAAAAGCCGAGTTCATTTTCGACGTGCAGGGCCACTTCGTCGACCCCACCAGTGCCTGGCTGAAGACCGCACCGGAGTCAGCATTCAAGTTTGCGGCGAAGGGCGGATGTGCTCTGAACGACAATTCGGGGCCGCGCAGCCATCTCGCGTGCCTGACCCCCGACGAGTTCCTGAAGGACGTCTTTCTCGACAGCGACACCGACATGATGGTGCTGTCTTTCGTGCCGGCCCGGCGCGACGCCTCGCCGCTCACCATCGAATCGGCGGACGCGGTACGCCGGATCGTGGACCGCATGGAAGGCAATCATCGCCTGATGATCCATGGGCGCGTCAACCCGAACCAGCCCGGCGATATCGATGACATGGAGGAACTGAGAGACCGCTGGGGCGTGAGCGCCTGGAAGACCTACACCCAGTGGGGCCTCGACGGCAACGGATTCTTCCTGTCGGACGACGTCGGCATCCGCTTCATTGAAAAGGCGCGCGCGCTCGGCGTAAAGGTGATCTGCGTGCACAAGGGATTGCCGTTCGGGAAAAAGTCCTACGAGCACAGCCAGTGCAGCGACATCGGCGTGGTCGCAAAGCGTTTCCCCGACGTGAGCTTCCTGATCTATCACTCGGGATTTGTCCCCGGCGTCACCGAGGGCCCGTTTGTCGGCAACGACGCCGGCGATGGCATCGACACGCTGATTCGCTCGCTGATCGAGAACGGCGTCAAGCCCGGAGCCAATGTCTACGCCGAACTCGGCAGCACCTGGCGCTTCCTCATGCGCGATCCGCAGCAGGCCGCGCATGCACTCGGCAAGTTGCTGAAGTATTGCGGCCCGGACAACGTGCTGTGGGGGACCGACTCGATCTGGTACGGTTCGCCGCAGGACCAGATCCAGGCCTTCCGTACCTTCCAGATTTCGGCGGAATTTCGCGACAAGTACGGCTACCCGGAAGTCACGCCTCAGCTTCGCGCCAAGATATTCGGGTTGAACGCGACCCGGCCCTACAAGATCAGCGCGGAAGAAGTGAAGAAACGCGCCCGCGGCGACCGCGTCGCGCGCGAGCGCCTCGCCTACCTCGAGAAACCCAAGCCCCATTACCTCACCTACGGGCCCAAGACGCGGCGCGAATTCCTCAACCTGGTCAGGTGGAACGGCGGATCACGAGCGTAGTAACTTCCGTCACGGTATCTCGTCGCGCTACTTGTAGAAAACATGCCCGCCGATGCGTGCGACGGGTTGCCGGCCTCGCGACCAGCTCGGTCTGATGTAAGTCGCGTGATAGTGCAGGGCGCCGTTCAACTGCGGCGGCTGCCGCCCGAAGTAGACGGCTTCAGCAACTTCCCTGGCCTTATGCCACTGCTCGCCTTCCGGGTGCGGAATGATGTCGAACTCCGTCCATGAGAATGCGCCCACGTAACGCTTGCGCAGCCGGTCCCATCTTTTCTCGTAGACGACTTCGCAGACCGTTCCCGGGTAACGGCGCGAGACCACGCGGTTCATCGTGACTTCCGCCACCGCGTATTTTCCTGCAAGGGGCTCTCCCCGGGCTTCGTAGTAAACGTTCAGCGAAAGACACGTCAGTTCGCGCTTCTCCGAGCTGTTCGACTCGAACCAATACGTGACGGCACTGAACGTCGTGATGGCCACCCCGACAATCAGAGCGGCGATCCACGGAGCCTTGTTTCTGGTGTGCCAGAAAAAGCGCACATCGTTCCACCAGCTGGACAGCAGCGGAACGCGGCGCGCGGTACGTCGCATGTAGAGGAGTTTTCTCAATATTTTTTCGGGATTGATGGTTGGCGCGTTGCATCACATCTTCGCGCCATGCAGTGCCATTGAGGTTCTTTGACGCAAGAATCGGGCCGTTCCGGACGGCCGTTTTGCCGGCCAGGAAGCGCCGGGATTTCCGGGACAAGGGGACAGATCCCTGCAGAAATCGCATGACAATTGCGCGATGCCCGGGATCGGCGAAACTCATGCAGATTCTTCTGCTGTCACGAGCGGAGACATCGAGTGCCGCGCAACGACTGTTATTGCAAGGAACAGGCCAATGCTGACTGCCATTTGCTCCCGACGCCGCACTGCGGGCAAACGCCACCGACGAAAATGGAGGAAACTGTTGTGCCAGCGCGGCAGCCCGTCGGCACCGGCCCGGGGTCTGGCCGCGGGCGGCTTCGCAGTAGACATCTCAGCCTCATCGTAAGGAGGAGCGCATCATGGACAAGCCGATGGATGCATCTGCTCACTCGCCGGGTTTGCCGCCAGTGGCCCGCGTCGGTACGTTGCGACCCCTGCACTGGCTCGCGCGCGGATGGAAGGATTTCACGGCCAACCCCGGGCCCAGCGTCGCTCACGGACTGATTCTGGTTGCGCTGGGATGGTTGATCCTTCTGATGTGCAGCACGCAGATCGATCTGTTCGCCGCGGCGGTGTCCGGCTTCCTGCTGGTGGGGCCGGTATTCGGCGCCGGATTTTACGAGCTGTCGCGGCTGCGCGCCTCCGGCCAGCGCGCTACCTTCGACGCGTCGCTCGACGGTGCGCTGAGAAACGGAAGGCCGCTTGCGCGCCTGGGGTTGCTGCTCGCGATCCTGGCGATCGCCTGGGTGCTGATATCGAGGTTGCTGTTCGTGCAAGCCCTGGGCGGCGCGCTGCCATCGGTTCGCGATACTTTCTACCAGACCATCGTCGACTGGCACTACTACGATTTCTTCGTCACCTATTTGAGTACCGGTGTGGTACTTGCGGTGGTTGCGTTCATCGTGTCTGCGGTCTCGGCGCCGATGATCTTCGACCGTGCCGCCGACACCCGGACTGCGATCCTGACCAGCATCAAAGCCGTCGGCACCAACCCTTCCGCGATGATCGTATGGGCAGCCTTGATCGCAGGGTTCACCGCGATCGGCTTCGGCACTTTCCTGCTCGGCCTAGTGATCGTGCTGCCGGTGCTGGGGCACGCAACGTGGCACGCGTACCGGGACCTGATACGTTGAGGACGCGAAGTCCCGGCTGCCCGGACGGGATCGCGCCGGTCAGGTGCCGACGCGCACGGGCGATGTCAGCTTGCGCAACAGCGCGATCACGCTGTTCGCGGTGATGCGACCGGTCCTGGGGTTCTCCGACGGAATGTTCTCGATGGTCATGCTGAAGCTCGCCGAGTCCGACTCCACCTCGATACGGTGAGTATTGCGGGTAACGGACGGGTCGGCCCACACCTCCACCAGCGTCCTGTCCGGCCCGATTCCCGCCAGCGATAGCGCAGCGGCAACGTTGAGATTCGCAGGGAAACCGCTCGCCGCCTCCCGCGCGGTTCCCGAGAAGATCTTCAGCGGCTCGCGAAGATCGTCCAGGCCGATGCCGTGCTCGACGAGAAAGGGTGCGCCCGCGAGGCTCTTCACCGGCTTGCGAGTGACCATGCGAACCGATTGGATCTTGCCCTCGGCCGCCGCCAGCACCGCATCCAGCCCGATCAGCGCACCGGTGGGCACCAGAATCTGCGCGCCGTAACGCTCGGCAATCTGACCGAGTTGCGGATTGGAAAGCAGCGCACCAACCGACAGCACGACCAGCTTCTTCCCTTCCCTCAGGACAGGTTCGGCGATCGCGACGAGCAATTGCGCCGGCGCACACTCGACCACGATGTCTGCGTGACCGGCGAGCGCATCCAGGGCGACCACCGCGGGACGGTGCGACAGGGTTTCGAGAAACGCGCCGGCACCGGCGGGGTCGCGTACCGCGACCGCGCTCAGCGACAGACCTGCAACGCCCTCATCGAGCTTTCGCGCGACCGCCTTGCCGATCGCACCGAGCCCGGCAATCGCTATACGCTGCACGACTCGACTGGCACGCATGCTCTGCTCCGAAACTTGGTGAAAATTCAACCCGGATTCGCCGGATGTACCTGATGACAGACAATACCCGAGGAAGTGGCAGATGGGAAAGCGCCTCGGAAAGGCGCGTCGCCGCGACACGCGGTAAAGTTGCGCAACCGAGACCATGCGGAGGCGCAATGAGTGAGCTGATACAATTTCCCGAGGGCGGGTACGCGTTCCTGAAGGGCGGTTTCCCCTACTCCCAGGGCGTAAAGGCATTGCAGGGTTACGCAATCGAACGGGTGCGCTTCGCGCAACCGGTGCCCGTCGTGCAGGGATTCGCGGCGATCGAGGCGCATCTCTCGGCGCTCGACCGGCCACGCACAGCGCTGTGTGCTGCCGAGTTGCGTTCCCCCGCTCCTCTCTCCATGTCCGGCTTCAAGACCTTTAACGAAGGCTATGTCGAAGTACTGAAGCACTGGAACCTTTTCTGCGACGGGCTCAATCCGGTCGCGCGCTCCAACGTTGCGCCGCAATTCGCTCCGCCTGCCGAGCCCTGCTTCTACGCCTTCTGTTACACCGTTCCCGCGAAGAACGCCGGCACGAATTTCGTCGTCGCCGGCAGCGGCGAGTGGCCGGAAGGCGGAAAGTTTCCCGAGGACATCGTCGCACGCGGCGACAGCTCGCCTGCGGGGCTTAAAGAGAAAGCGCGCTTCGTGCTCGGAAAAATGCAGGACCGTCTTGCCGGTCTGGGCGCTTCGTGGCGTGAAGCGACCGCGGTACAGGTGTACACGGTGCACGATATCCATTCGATCCTCTCCGGGGAAATTCTCCCCCGCGCCGGCAACGGTGCGGGGCTTACCTGGCACTACTGCCGGCCGCCGATCGAGGAACTCGAATATGAAATGGACGTCCGCGGTATCGCGGCCGAACGAGTGATCGCGAAAGGGTTGTGATCAGGCCGCGGCGGCGGCGGACTTCGCGAGGCGCCTGTTCCAGGCTTCGGTTGCCGCGCCGAGGATGCCCTTCGGCATGAAGATGATGAACAGCACCAGCATCAGGCCGTAGAGCGTGGTATCCAGGCCGTGGATATCGTGGCCGAGCGCGAGCCGCAATACTTCGGCGAGCAGCAGCGTGAACACCGCGCCAACCGTCGGTCCGAGGCGCACGAACATCCCGCCGGCGATCGCTCCGAATACCATCTGCAAGCTCACCCCAATTCCCGAAACCGTCTCCGGGTTTACGTAGAGCTGGTACTGCGCGTACAGCGCGCCGCCCAGACAGGTCATCAGCGCCGATATCACCGTCACGCCGAGCTTGAGCCGGGTGACGTTGATGCCGATCGAGGCGGCGGCGTCTTCCTCCTGGCTGATCGCCTCCAGCGCGAGCCGCGCCATCGAGCGATCCACCACGCTCCACACCCACAGCCCAAACAGCCAGAAGCCGAGGATCACGTAGAACCACACCAGCTTGGAGGAGAACTGCAGCGCGGTGAGCGACCAGGACGCCTCCGCGAGCGCGGTGTTGGGCGTGGCGCCGAGCGAGCCGCCGGTGTGGTCGCGCAGCGCGACGATGACCATGCGCGCGATCTCGCCGAGCGCGAGGGTCACCAGCGCAAAATAGTGGCCGACGATCTTCAGGCGGAAACACGGGTAGCCGATCAGGAACGCGATCAGCGCGGCGAGCAATAGAAAAACCGGCAGGGACAGCCAGGGCGAGAGCCCGAAAAGATTCCATGCCATCACCACCCCGTACGCACCGATGGCGAGAAAGGCGCCATGGCCGAGGCTGGTCATTCCGAGCCGTCCCATCAGCGCCCAGCTGGTGTACACGAACGCCCACACCAAGCACATGATCATCAGGTGCAGCGGGTAGTTGCCCATCCCCGTGAGCGGTGCGGCCGCCAGTACTGCGACACCGATCCAGGGCAAGGCGCGCCTCATGACTTGCCTCCCAGCAGGCCCTGCGGCCGCCAGAACATGAAGGCGATGAAGAACAGGAAGGCAAGCACGTAGCCCCATTCGAGGTGGAAAAAGTACCCGCCCACCGAGATGAACTGCGCGAAGATGAACGCCGCGAGGAAGCCGCCGATCATGTTGCCCAGCCCGCCGAGCACGCAAACCAGGAAGGCGATCGGCCCAAAAGACAATCCGATTGCCGGGTGGATGTCGTATTGCAGCACCAGCAGGCAGGCGGCGACTCCGGCAAGCGCGCCGCCCAGCGCGGACGTGATCAGGAAGATGCGGCTCGGGTTCACGCCCATCAGCGGCATGATGGTGCGGTCCTGCGAGATGGCGCGGATCGCGGTGCCGAGGTAAGTGCGCTTGAGAAACAGATAGACGCCGATCATGCTCGCGAGCGCGATCAGGAACGCGGTCAGCCGCGCCAGGCTCAGGAACATCCCGCCCAGCTCGAAGGTCGGCAGTTTCACGCCGATGTTCCTGAACTCGACACCGAAGGCCAGTGTGGCCGCGCCCTGCAGGAAAAATAGCACGCCGCCGGTGACCAGCAGCTGGTTGATCGGCTCGGCGGTAAGCACCGGGCGGATCACGAAGTGGTGCAACGCCACGCCCAGTGCCGAGACCACCACGACGCACCCCGGGAAGGCGAGCCACAGCGGCCAGCCGTACTCGACGTGCAGGTAGAAGGCCGTGTACATGCCGATCATGATCAGTTCGGCGTAACAGATCCACACCACGTCGATCACGCCGAAGATCAGGTTCAGCCCCAGCGCCAGCAGCGCCAGGATGCCGCCCAGCAGCACGCCATTGACGATGGCTTCCAGCAGAAAGATGTCGAAGATATCCATCACTTAGATTCCGAGGTAAGCCTTCTTGATCTCGTCGGTGTCGTGCAGCTCTGCGGCTGTTCCTGCGGCGCGGATGCGTCCGGTCTCCAGCAGATACCCGCGGCTCGCCACCTTGAGGACCTGGCGGATGTTCTGCTCGACGATCAGAACCGTGTAGCCCTCTGCGCTCATCCGCCGCACCGTTTCGAAGATCGACTGCACCACCACGGGCGCCAGTCCCGCGGAGGGTTCGTCGAGCAACAGCAGCTTCGGCCCGGACATGAGCGCGCGGCCGATCGCGCACATCTGCTGCTCGCCGCCGGAAAGCGTGCCGGCCGGCTGGTGGCGGCGTTCTTCCATTTGCGGAAACAACTGGTACACACGCGCGAGCCGCACTTCGAAATGCGCGCGCGCCTGCGGCACGAACGCGCCCATGCGCAGGTTCTCCTCGACAGTGAGCTTCGGGAACAGTCGCCGATTCTCCGGCACGTGCGCGATCCCGTGGCTGACCACTTCATACGAGGCCACGTCGTTCAGCCGCCGGCCTTCCATCGTCATCTCGCCCGCGGTCGCGTCGATCAGCCGCGAGACAACTCTGAGGAGCGTCGTCTTGCCGGCACCGTTCGGCCCGATCACCGCGACGGTTTCGCCCGCCTTGACCTCGAGGCTCACGTCGAACAGCGCCTGGAAACCGGCGTAGCCCGCGGATATGTTGCGCAGCACGAGCATTAACCGCTCCTCGCGGCCACGGTTGCCTGCACGTCCTTGGCGTCGGTGCCCAGATACACCTCGATCACTCTCGGGTCGTGCGCCACCACCTCGGGTTTTCCTTGCGCGATCACTTCGCCGTGGTCCAGCACCACGCAGCGGTCCACCACCCGCATCAGCGCGCCCATGATGTGCTCGACCCAGACGATGGTAATGCCGCGCTGCTTTCGGATCTCCGCGAGCAGATCCGCAGCCTGATTCATCTCCTGTTCGTCGAGGCCGCCGAGCGATTCGTCCGCAAGAAGCAACTTTGGTTTGGTGGCGAGTGCGCGTGCCAGTTCCAGTTTCTTCAGCCCCGCAGCGCCCAGACCTTCGACGCGCGAGTCGGGTTCGGCACGCAGGCGCACCAGATCGAGGATCTCTTTTGCCTGGGAGAACGCTTGTTCGCGCGTCGGGCGATCCGCCTGTCCGTAACAGGCGGCGAGCGCGACGTTTTCGATGATCGACAGCCGGCGGAAAGGGCGCGGGATCTGGAAAGTCCGCCCGATCCCGGCGTGAGCGACGCGGAAAGCCGGCCAACCGCCGATCTCGCGGCCGAGAAAGCGGACCGACCCCGCGGTCGGTGCAAGGGCGCCGGCGATGAGATTGAACGTGGTGCTCTTGCCCGAGCCGTTCGGGCCGATCAATCCCAGGATCTCGCCCTCCTTCACCTCGAAGGAAACGCTGTTGACGGCCGTGAAGCCGCCAAAGACCTTGGTCAATGCGCTGACCGCTAACATCTCCCCCCTTTGAAGTTCCGTGAATATCGTGAATGTCGTGACTGTCGTAACAACACCAGACGTGACCTCTGGTTACGGCGGTTACTGGCCTTGGCTGCTGTGGCTTGTCGGGAACGCGTGGCTCGTCACGGACTGATCCTGGCCGTTAGGCATTCACGATATTCACGATATTCACGACATTCACGACATTCACGGCTTTACTGGTTTGAATAGCTGTGCGTCTTCGGCCAGGGCAGCACCGGTTCGGCGGTGCGCAGCCGCGCGGGCCAGACGATCTTGCTGTCGCCGCCGATGTACTGGATTACCACCGGCGAGGAGCGTTCGTTCTGGCCGGACATCTCGTGGCCCGGCGGATGGAACTTCACGCCGTAGCCCTGGATCGTGCCGCCGTCAGGGATGTCGGTGTCCAGGGCGGCCTTGCGCAGCGCCTCGGGATCCACCCCGCCGTATTTCTTGATCGCGCGCGGCAGCACGTCGGTGAGAAAGATCCAGGTCTGGTTGAAGCCCATCGAGACGTGCGGCGGCAGCTCGTCGACCTTGACCTCGGCCTTGTAGCGCTTGACCATCTCCTGTGTGAGCTGGCCCAATCCCGGCGCGAGGCTTTTGGGATCGAGAAGTTGCGCAGGCACCGGGTCCACGTCGAGGATGAATTCGGAATCCTTGCCCAGCGAGTCGCGCAGTTTGTCGAACTGCGCATAGCCCGCGCCGTGGCCGATCAGCGCCGCCCACCTCAGTCCCTGCTCGCGCGCCTGGCGCCAGAACAGCGTGATGTCCGGGTTGTAGCCGGTGTGCAGGATCACGTCCGCGCGCGCGCGGCGCAGCTTGGTTACCAGGCTGGACAGGTCGGGGGCGGTCGACGAGTAGCCCTCCTTGAGCACGATCTGCATCCCGAACTTCTTGCAAGTCTCTTCGTTGCCGGCCGCCACGCCCGCGCCGTAAGGGCCGTCCTCGTAGATGATCGCGACCTTCAGGTCCTTCGGGTCCTTGTTGAACCGGGTCTTGGCAGTTTCGTTCAACAGGCTGCACGAGGCAACGCCGAACTGGTCGGTGTGCACCTGCGGGCGGAAGACGTAGCGCAGGTTCTTGCCTTTGAACACGGCCGAGGCGGTGCACACGTTGGCCCACATGAATTTCTTGGCGGCGTCCACTTTCTGCGCCATCGGCACGCAGTGCGCGCTGGAGAACACGCCCATCACCAGGTCGACTTTCTCGTGGTCGAGCAGCCGGATGGCCTCATTGATCGCGACCTCGGCCTTGGACTGCGCGTCGGCGTAGATGGCCCTGATCTGGTAGCCCTCGACCCCGCCGCGCTCATTGATCATGTCGATCGCGATCTTGGTGCCGATCGCGGCGGCCTGCGAACCGCCGGCGGCGAACGGTCCGGTGTAGTCGAAGATGACGCCGATTTTGACTTCTTTCGCCTGCACCGGCGCCGGCGTAAACGCGCCGATGCCCGCGGCAACGAGTGCCGTCAGCAGTACGCAACTGCGAATGTTTCGCCCGCGCATGGTTGTCTCCTCCATCCCGATCGACCGGTTTTCTCTCGTCGGCGTGCCGCGAAGATGCGGCCGCCGTCTCTTAATACAGGTGTGCGGCCAACGATCTGCCGCACACTGCCGATAATGCCCTTCATCGGGGCTCGACTCAAGCAGGAGCCAGATAAGAAATCATTGCACCGCAAAAATCGCTCCCCGGGTTGAGTGGGGGGTTCAGGAAAGTCCCGGTTTCTGCTGCCGTCTGAGCAGCCAGAAGGCAACCGCCATGTTCAGCAGGTTCCAAAGGCTGCCGTTGACGAACGCGGCGTCATAGGAGCCGGTCCAGTCGAAGATCGCGCCCGACATCCAGCCGCCCAGGGCCATGCCGAACAGCGAGGCCATCATCACGGTGCCGACGCGCGCGCCGGCCTCGTTCGGCGGGAAGTGCTCGCGCACGATGATTGCGTACGACGGCACGATGCCGCCCTGGAACAGGCCGAACAGCGCCGAAATGACGTAAAGCGATACGAGGCCGTCGAACGGCAGGAACAGCAGCAGCGCGAGCGCCTGCAGGCTCGAGCCCAGCAGCAGCGTGCGCAGTCCGCCGATGCGATCGCAAATCCAGCCGAAGCAGAGCCGGCTCACGATTCCGCAGGCCAGCATCAGCGACAGCATTTGCGTGCCGCGCGCGGCGCCGTAGCCGAGGTCGCCGCAATAGGCGACGAGGTGGACCTGCGGCATCGACATCGCGACGCAACAACTGAGCGGCGCGATGACCAGCAGCGTCTGCAACGTACCGGGCGAGAGCCCCAGCGGACGTGGCGTCCACGACGCGACCGGTGCGCCTGCCGCTGTCTGCCCTGTCGTGGGCGCCCTTCTTTTCAGCAGCAGCGCCAGCGGCAACATGGTCGCCACGCAGAACACACCGATGCCGACGTAGGTCTGGCGCCAGCCGACGCTTTCGATGAAATGCTGAACGATCGGCGGCCAGACGGTGCCCGCCAGGTAGTTGCCGCTGGCGAAGATGGCCACGGCGATGCCGCGGCGGCGGGTGAACCACAACGAAGTGTCGGCGAGCAACGGCGCGAACGTCGCGGAACTGCCTACGCCGATCAGCAGGCCCTGCGCCAGCGTGAACTGCCAGAGACTGCTGGCCGAGGCTGCCATGACGTAGCCGAGCGCCAGCGCGATCGTGCCGGCCATGACTGGAACCACGATCCCGAAGCGGTCTGAAAGCCGGCCCATGAGAATGCCGCTCAGCCCGTAACCGATCATGGTCAGTGTGTAAGGCAGCGAAGCATCGGCGCGCGCGACGCCGAATTCCGCCTGCACCGGCGGCAGCGCCACGACCACCGACCACATGCCCACGCCGCCGATCGTGGACAGCAGCAACGCCATCACCAGGCGGGTCCAGGCGTACGCGGACTCGACCTCGCCGCCGGGCACCGCACTGTGGTTGTTCTTTGCACCGGCTGCCTGCCGGTCGGTGCTTGACTGCGTCATCCGCTCGCCGCGATGCGGCCTCCTCTACCTGCCGCGATTGTGCCACGACCATCGACCGGAGTCCTGTCTGCCCCCCCTCGCAAGGACTTCGCGGCTGCACTAAATTGACGATGTCATCTCGATTCCTAGAAGCAGACCACCCTGGTGTTGTCGCGCGCGGCAGCGGCGTGAAATTCGTTCATCCCGGCCATCGCGATGCGCTTGTCGAGGTTCGCCTCGGTGATGTGACGCACCTGTGCGCACGGCTTGCACGCCAGCACCTTGGCGCCGGCATGGGACAGGACTTCCTCGAAGCGCGGCGGCGGCCCGAAGGGAACGAGTTTCTCGGCGGTCCCTTGGGTCGCGATATGGACAGTGTCGTGAAACAGCATTAGCGTGACCGTATCGCCCGCCTGCAGGGCCGAAGCGGCGAAGATGAAGGGAAGCGCCGCCCGCGTCGGATCGGTCGGTCCCCAGGTAGAAGAGATTGCGAAATGCATAGGCTCTCCGTTTCTCGGCCATCAGCCGAGAACGGAAGTGGCTCGCGGCTGGCGGCTGGTGGCTGGTGGCTGGTGGATCGTGCGACGTCGTTCGTACTTGAGCTTGCTCGTCTCAGTCCTCAGCACTCAGCGCTGATCTCTGATTTCGTGGCCACCGCTTTTGCTGTTGCTTCATCCTTCATCCTTCATCCTTGCTTTTTCAATTCACCTCGGCTTTGTTCAAGCGGCCGACGACCGCATCCATTTCCACCGTCGCCTTGTGGCCGCTGGGCAGGAACATCTGGTACGTGTATTGGGGTCTCCCGGTAAAGCCGACCGACAATTCCATACCGAAAAATTTGACCGGGCCGACGAAGATCAGCGGCGCAGCCTCGCGCGCCTTCTCCTCGGGCAATGTCGCGCGCTCATACATGTTGTAGCGGTAAAGCCCGGACTTGCTCTTGAACTCGAAATTCATCGGCTTGGCCGGGTCGCAGGTGGTCTCGCCCATCTTGCCTTCCTTATCCAGAACGGTGATCGCATAGGGGGGTTGGAGGCCGCCCCCGGCCTGACGCCACCCGGTCACGATACCCGGATGCTCGTTGATCACGGCCGCGATGCAGATGTCCAGTGGCCCACCGGGTTGCGTGGTATCAGCCGCTACTGCGTGCGATTGTGCGGCCACGCAAACAAAAAAGACGATGACAGTCTTGAAGACGCACATGTTTTTCTCCAGATGTTGGTCGGGGTCCTTCTTCCGTCACTCACATTATCCACCGACAAGCGATTCCGGGCCCTGTTTTTCAGGCCGCTGAGTCTCGTTGGCTCTGGTCGGTACTTGCCTGAATTCTCGACGGGGCCGACACTAGACTTGCTGTCTCTGAGTGGTCAGGTGGGGCACAAGTTCACGACATTCACGACATTCACGACATTCACGACATTCACGACATTCACGACAT
>JBBPIT010000017.1:0-62660 GCA_038040175.1 Pseudomonadota bacterium
CACCCTCTCCGCCACAAACAAATGAACCCCAATGTTGGGGCTCATTTGTTTGTGTTGAAGGGTGGGTGGACGAACCCACTGGTTCGACCAAAACGCACTGCGTTTTGGGACGCCCGTAGGGTGGTCCCTCGCTGCGCGAGGGATGGCCGGATCGCACTAATTTGCGTGTGGCGCCCGATCAAACACCGCGCATCCCGGCGGAGCAGGCTCGTTTGATCGTCTTCTTCAGCCTCGCGATGTCGGCCAGCAAAAGTTGCCCCGGATACTCATACGCGAACCGGACTTTCCCAAGAAGCACTAAAGCAACGGAAACGGAGCGTGATCGCATCATTGGAACCTCCCCATAAAGATAGTCGGGAAAAAACGTGCGCACGGGGATAGTCCGGAACACATGCCTATAGTCGGCATGTGCCTCCCAAGTTCTCCGGATTTCCCCGGCGCACCCTCTAATTCCGCAATGGCCATGCCATTAGGGGGTGTCGAAAAAGTGGCACTTGGACCGTGGTTGGAAAGCACTCCGTTTCGAGACGGAAAGGAGAAGTGTCAAATAACTGACAAACCAGGCTGACGAAAGCTCGGCACGGAACGAAGACGTAAAGCGTCAGTGAAGGCCGAATTTGCACAAGACGATTTCGATGTGGCTACAGCCTAGTGCGACCCTCCCGCGTCGCCAGGTTCTTTTGAAGGCGGTGCCTTTCGGTAAGCCGCGACTTCTTCATCGGACTTCCCCCCCCAGCGTAAAATCCTGCGCCGGGTGTGTGCGGCCGCCGGTTGATTTCCATTCCGGTCAGGCGGTGACGCGCGGATCTCGTCCGCGGCTTGTTTCGGCTCGCGCCGATTCCAGACATGACGTCGCGCAGAATGCAAAGTTTGTCAGGAACCAATTCGCGTCTTTAGAAACTTTGCGGTCAACAACAGGACGTCGTAAGGCGGGAGGAATTCTCCGCGAACGTAGCGGTCCGGGCCAATCAGGAACAAGGCGCCACTGCTTCTTCCCGTACCTGGCGGGGCTCCGGGCGGACTGAAGTCCTCAGCAAACCGGGCCAGACTCTCGCGGCGTCCGCTGGTGCCGATAAAGCGCGGGTCGAAAGTCTGCAGATAGCGGCGCAGCGTCTCGGGCGTGTCATGCTCTGTATCGAGGGAGACGAACAGCACCTGCGTGGTCTTCACGGCGTCTGCCCTGGCAATACGCTGGACCATCCCGGCGAGCGCAGAGAGTGCGGAATTGCAACGCTCGCCGCAGCGGGTGTCGCCGAACAGTATGAAAGTCCATTGGCCGTTCAGGCGCTCTTGGGTGTAGGCCTTGCCGTTGTGGTCGACCAGCGTGAAGTCGCCGACCATCCAGCCTTCCAGTTCGCGATTGACCTTTTGCGGTTCGGCGTGATCCGCCAACGCGGGCGCGGCAAGTGTTGCCGCGAGCGCTGCGGCCGCGAACCCCCGGAGCAATCTCGGTTTCATTGCCAGCGTGATCAGGCGGAAGCAGTCCCTGTCACCGCGGCCCGGTCTGCGGCGGGCAAGGCCAGTCCGCGCCGCGCGCTCAGGGAACGGGTGACGACCACTAGACTGGAGCCGGCCATCAGGCCGGCCGCGAGAACCGGCTGGAGCAATCCGCATGCCGCCAGTCCCATCGCCACCAGGTTATAGCCGAGTGCCCAGGCGAGGTTGGCGCGAATCGAACTGCGCACCTGCGCCGCCAGCTCGAACAGCCATGGCAGGTGTGCAAGCGCGTGTTCGGGCAAAACGATATCGGCGCTTTCCCTGGCGAGATCGGTGGCGCCGCCCACGGCAATGCCCACCGTTGCCGCGGCCAGTACCGGGCCGTCGTTCAGGCCGTCGCCAACCATGGCGGTAGGCCCGTGGCGCCTGGCCCAGTCCTGAAGCGCGCCGACCTTGTCTTCCGGCATGAGCTCCGATCGCCACTCCGGGATGCCGAGCCTGGTCGCTGTCTGCGCCACCGCCGATTCACGATCGCCGCTCAGCAGCAACACCGGCACGTCGCGGCTTCGCAGCGCCGTGATCACGGCGGCGGCCTCAGGCAGGAGGCGGTCCGCGAGCGCGATCAGTCCCTGAACCCTGCCTTCCCAGCCGACATAGACCAGCGTGCATCCTTGCGGACTTGCCGGCCACACCGCGGGAACCTGCCATCCCAAGGCGGACATGAAGGCAGCGGATCCCATTGCGGCAGCGCGGCCGTCGACTCGTCCCGAGATGCCGGCACCTGGTCGCGCTTGCACCTCGCCGGCGGCCGTGGCGCCCACCGCGCATTGCGCTCGCGTGATCGCCTTCGCCAGCGGATGTTCGGATGTCCGGGCTAGCGAAGCGGCGTGGTATAGGACCTGCTGCTCGCTGGCGTCGTGCGCTGTAACTTGCAGAACCTGCGGCCGACCCTCGGTAAGCGTGCCGGTCTTGTCGAAGGCGACGGCTTTGATCCGAGCCAGTTTTTCCAGCACGCCGCCGCTACGCAACAGGATTCCGCGCTGCGCCGCGAGGCCGATTCCGAGCGTGGTCGCCAGCGGCGCTGCCAACCCCAGCGAGCAGGGGCAGGCGACCACCAGCACAGCCAACGCGGTGAGCAGCGCCTGCTCGAAGGTCGCTACTCCGCTCCAGAACCACAGCGTCCCCGCGGCGAGCAGCAGGACCACGGGAATGAACACTGCGGCCAGACGGTCCACCGTATGTCCCAACAGCGACTTGCGCGCGAGCGCCTCGCGCACCAGGCGGCTGATCTGGATCCAGCGCGTGGCGGTGCCCGCCGCGGTCGCGCGCACCAGCAGGTGTCCAGCGCCATTGATGCTGCCTGCATGCACCGGCGCACCGGCTGTCTTGATCTGCGGTTCCGCCTGACCGGTGAGGATGGCCTCGTTGCATTCCGAGCGGCCCTCGATGACTACCGCGTCCACTGCGATGCATTCGCCGGGCAGGATGCGCACCACGGTGCCCGGCCGGATCTCGTGCACTGGCCGCATGATGTCGATGCCGTCCGCCACCACCCTGACTTCGGCGCGCTCGGCGGCCAGCATCGGGGCAAGGCTGCGTGCCGCCTGCACGCGGCCGAGCGCCTCCAGGTAGCGCCCGAGCGTGAACAGGATGAGCACCATGGTGACGGTGTCGAAGTACACGTCTCCCGAGCCATGCCAGACCTGATAAGCGGAAAAGCCATACGCCGCCAGCGTGCCGACGCTGACCAAGGTGTCAGTGCTGAGCCGGCCGCACCGCGCAGCGCGCCATGCGCCGGCGAAAAACGGCCCGCCCAGAACCACCATCAGCGGCGTGGTGAGAATCCACAGCAGCCAATGAACGAGATATGCGGTTGCGCCGTCTGCGGCGCCGAAGGTGCCGGAGTAGAGCAGCAGGCTGAACAGCATGATGTTCATCGCGAGGAATGCGCCGACGCCGATGCGGATCAGCAGCAGTGCGGCTTCCGGTTCCTCGCGTTCGCCGTGGTGCACCTGGTAGGCGAGGCAGCAGCCGTAACAGCAGAACGCATGCTGCTCGCCGTTGACTTCGCGGGTCTCACCGAGGCGGCCGATCGGCAGCAGGCAGTGGCTGCAGGTCGCTGCCGTGGTCATGTTCAATGCAGATGCGCGCCCATCGGCAGCAGACCGCGGGTAAGCGTGATGACGCCGATCAGGATTATGAAGCCGCCGGCAATGCGCAGACTGGTTTGACGCCAGTCGGATCGCGCCGGCAACGTGCCGCCGCCACCGGCGCCGCTTGCGCTATTAACCGCGAGCGCCGGCGCACCGGATCGTTCGAGCGCCGGGCGCAGCCACAGGCCGATCCCGCCCATCGCCAGCATCGCGGGAAAAGTCCCGAGACCGAACGCCGCCATGGTCAGAAAGCCCGGCAATGGGCCGCCGCCGGCGGCGGCTTGCGCGAGGAAGGCGTACACCAGCGGACAGGGCAGAAAGCCGTTGAGCGCGCCCAGCGCGAGCGGTGCGCCGGGACCGGGAGCTTTCAACAGCTGGCGCATGGAGGAGGTGAGAAAGTCGGCGCCGAAGCCGAGCGGCCGCAACTTGGCGGCGCGGAAGAAACCGAAGAACTGCAGCCCGATATACAGCATGAGCAGCCCTGAGAAGACCGCGAGTCCGCGTTGCGCCAGACTCATCGCGGTCGGCTCGCTGTTGTGGCCGGCCAGCAGCATGCCGAGACTGCCGACCACCGCGCCGAGGAAACAGTAAGTTGTGACCCGGCCGAGGTTGTAAGTCAGGTGCCGCCGCAAGGTCGCCGCCGCACCGCGCGGATCCTTGCCCATGACGCAGACGAAACCGCCGCACATGCCAACGCAGTGGACGCTTCCGGCCAGTCCTGCAAGGGAAATCAGAAAGTACTGGAGCACCAGTTTCTTCTCCAGCGGAAAGCCGCCGACCGGCGGTTACTTCTTGAACGCGAGATAAGCCACCCAGGCGAAGAAGGAAATCGTCATGACGATGAAGATCCAGAACGCGATGCCTTCGGGCAGAGTCATCATCCAATCCTCAAGAGAGCATTACCCCGAAAATATTGAGCGCCAGTTCGGTGGCGAGGAAGATCAGATTCAACACTGCCAGTGCCAGTACCAGTCTCGCCGCCATGAGCAATCCTCCTTTGCGCGCCGGTTCAGAAGTCCAGACCCGGCCCGAGCCCGCCCCAGTACTTGATGCCGTAATAGAGCGACCAGACCAACATGATCACGTAGACGATCAGCAGCCAACGGTCCACGCGTCCGTGCCTGGCCTCGATATGACCGCCACCGTATCCCTCCGTCTGCTGGTGGTGGGGAATGTCATGATCCGCGCCGGTCGCTTCTATGGGCTTGTCACTCATCGTCATTTACCTCCGCGCGGTAGGCTTTGTACTTGATGGCTTCCACGTCGTTGAATGAGCCGGAAAGTACCCCCCAGATGAACAGGCAAACCGCGGCCAAGCCCATGAACAGGGCCACCAGGAATTGGATCAGGGTCAGTTCGGCCATCATCGCTCCCTATTTCGTATCTTTTGCATGCGCCGCGGCGGAGTCAAAGCCATGCTTCTTCGCCCAAGCTTCACCCGCATAAAGCGTGGCCTGCTCGGTGTTCTGTGACTTGTACGCATAGTGCGACTCGGATGCCTTCAGTGCCGGATCGTTGAGCGCGTCGCGGTCCTTCTCCGAGATCTTCATTTTTTCTCCGGTAAGCGGATCGGTGAACGCCGATAGCGCTAACACGTAATAGGACAGGGCCCAGCGGTCAGCCTCGGACAGCGAATCGCTGTATGACGGCATCGGCGTGCCGGAAAGCCCGGTCGACATGGTGCGGAAGATGTCTTTGACACCCGCCCCCGATTTAAACTGGCCGGTAGTGAGATTGGCGGGAGGAATCGGAAAACCGAAATCGTCTTTCAGCCCCGCCGCCTTTTCACCGTCCCCTTGGCCGCCTTCGCCGTGGCATTCCCAGCACTTGGCCTGCTTCCAGACTTCCTTGCCATGGGCGACGATTTCCGCCGACGGGGCGGGCGGCTGGCCGATGAAAATCGGCGCCTTGGGCGGCTCTTCCACGAAATACAGATACGGTTTGTCCGGCTTGCTGCGGTCTGCCGCCAGTTCGAACTTGATGTACTGGATCACCGCGAGCCGGTCTTTTTCCAGCAGTTCGTGCCAAGTCGGCATCGAGGTGCCGCGTACGCCTCGAGTGATGGTGCGCAACAGATCGCCATCGTCGGGCATGGACCCCGAAGGCGTGAGCCGGAATTTGAATACGCCCAAGGTGAAGTTTCGCGGCCGGTCGCTCTGAATGAAGGCCGCCGCGGGCCCGTTGCCGTCTCCTTTGACGCCATGGCAACCCAGGCACCGGCGCTCGTACACCTGTTTGCCGTAACTCGTCCACTCTTCCGAACGTGGCACCGTAACCTGCGAGGCTTCCATCAACTGCGGTTCAAAGCGGTCGCGCCATTTGCCGCGATTGGTTCCGAGCTTTTGCAGATAGGCGACCAGGCCTTTCAGATCTTCGGTTTCGGTGACCAGGCTCAGCACCTCGCCTGCGTATTCCTGGTTGGGCGTGAAGATCACCGGGTATCTGCCGCGTTCGGGAACATACAGAAGCCCGTCCGCGTTCGGCGTCAGGAGAATCTTCTTGTCGCTCTTGAAATCGAACAGTTTCTCGGTCGCCGGCGTGTTCTCGATGGTGCGATTGCCCTCTGCATCGGTCACGATCTTGGCCGTGTAAGGCCCGTCGAACAACGCGGCGAAGCGCGGCATGATGGAGTCCGGCGAGAGCACGCGCGGATTCCAGAAATGGGCGAGATGCCAGGCGTCGCTGAATTTCAGACCCACCCGCGACAGATCCGGGCCGATGCGGCGGGTGGAGAACAAATGGGGCAGATCGTAGGCGTATTCACCGGCCTGGGTCACCGGACCCCAGCGGCGCGTTTCGCCGGTGACGGGACGCACGTATTGCGAATGGCAATACCAGCAACCTTCGCGGATGTAGACTTGGCGCCCTCGCAGCTCCACCGGCGTATAGTCGCTCGCCGTGTGTTCCATCCATTTGAGCTCGCCCAAGTCAGTGCGGACCACCTTGGTGACCTTGGTGGTGCGCGACTGCGGCTCCAGCATCGGCAGCACGCCTTGCACAAACGCGGCGAGAGCGAGAAAGAGGAAACCGGCCACCAAAGCGTAGAAACGCAATCCGTAACGGTTCTTGCTCATCGCAACGCTCCGTGCGCCGCGACGGGGCCGGTGCCCGGACTCGTGATGATCTGCGGCGCTTCCGCAGCGAGCATGGTGCGCATCAGGTTATAGACCAAGAGGGTCATGCCGATGTCCATGGAAGCACCCGCCACCGAGCGCACCAGCCAGTAGGGACGGATCGCAACGAGCGAATCCAGCCATTCGACGCCGGCCATAAGCATGTAACCCTGCTGCAGCCCCGCCAGAGTGAGATCCAGCCCCATCAACGTTATGCCGAAAGTAATGAACCAGAACGACCAGTTGCCCATTCTGAACGACCACAGCGGCCGCCCCGCGAGCTTCGGGATCACGTGCACCGTGCCCCCGATCGCCCAAACGACGAAGGTGCCGAACACCGTGAGGTGCGAATGGGAGATCACGAAATCGGTAAAGTGCGTGGGCTCCTGGATCGAGCGCAAGGCCTCGGTCGAACCCTGAAAGCAACCCACCAGATACATGAGCGAACCCATGATCAGAAACTTGGCCGGGAGGTTTTGGCCGAAGGCTTGCCAGCGGCCGATCATGGTGCCGAAAAAGTTCTGTAGCACGGTCCATACCGGCACGATCAGCAGCATCGAGGTAATGATGGCGAGCGTCTCCGCCCAATCGGCGATGGGGCTGAATAAGTAGTGGTGGATGCCGACGAAGGGATAGAACAGAGCCAAGGACCAGAATCCAATCAGTGACAGCTTGTGGCTGTAGATCGGGTTTTTCACGCTGGCCGGGAGAAAATAATAGATCAGCACGTACCCCGCAGGCGTGATCCACAGACCGACAATGTAGTGGATGAACAGTCCGTGAAACGCCGCGCTGTTGATGCCCGTGATGGAGTAAGGCAGGATGAAGCTGCCCAGAATCAGGTTCATCACGGTCCACACGAATGCGCCGATCAAATACCACAACGCGACGTAAAGCTGAGGCTCGCGGCGCTGGGCGATGGTGACCAGGAATTGAATCGTGATGAGGGTCACCACGATGAAAATGATAATGTCGATCGGAAGCGGGAATTCTCCTGCTTCCAGCCCCTGGTTGTAGCCGAGGAAGAGCGACGCCATTCCGGCGACCAGCCCCAGGTTCCACGCCCATACCAGCCAGTGGCCCCAGCGGCCGTTCCAGATACGCACCCCGGTGAGGCGCGGCAGCAGGTAATAGCACAGCCCGATGAACAGTGTGGAGAAGGCGCCGAAGATAACGCCGTTCACGTGCATCGGGCGCAGCCGCCCAAGGGTCAGATACTGTGAGGTGCCCAGGTGATCGGGAAAATTGAAAAGACTGGACATGGTCAGGCCGATGCTGGGAGTGAACATCAGCCAGAACAGTCCCCAGTACAGCCATTTGAGGATGAGATCCCGGTCAATCAGAGAATCGAGATCCGGAAATGCGCCTTCGGCTGGACTCGTGCTGGCCATTTCGCTCCCCCTGTCGCTATTGTTTTTTTCAGCCACGTGCCGTTAACGGCGCCTTTTCCTACCCGGGCTGGCAGGGCGGCGGCGTTCCGCCCTGGCGTTGTCCCCGCAGGCCGGTCAGATTCCGCCGCCCCGTCCGATGGTGATCAGTGCCTGCCCGCGTCGAGCTTGGTGCTGCGGTGTGACCAGTAGATGTAGGTCTCCAGCGCCTTCATGGCCTCCCCGTCCGGGTCGATCTTCTCGCCTTCGTTCGGTTTCTCGATGCACCAGTTGATCATGTCGCGCAGCGTGGCGAACTTGCTCATCTGCTCCTGGTACTTGGGAAACTCGTGCGGGTGCGTGTCGGACGTATACGGATGGCACATTGCACAAGCCATGCCGGTGTTGGACAACTTCACGCCGAGCCGCTTTTCCGTGTCCGGATCGCCGTGAAACAGGTTGTCGCCGGCTTTCACCTGTTCCATGAAGGCTTCGTGGAACGCCTGCAACTGGTCGGCGGTGTGTTTTTCCTTGTGCGCGTACACCTGTTGCGAGTCGGTGGCGACGGCAAACAGCGCAGCCATTGCCGCCGCGATGATCGGGTAGCGAAGCAGCTTGCGGGTCATGATGGTTCCTCCTCCGTTATCGTGTTGTGCTCGGCGGCTAGATGCGGTCCGCCATGCGCGGCCTTATTACCTGGTTGCCGTTGTCGCCCGTGCCCGAATCTTCGGCCGCCTCCGCAAACACCTCCTTGCGCCACATCTTGTATTGATATTCGTCGCGCCCCGTGGAAGTCATCGTATGGATGGCCCAGCCCACCCCATCGAAATGGTCGCCGGAATCCGTCCGTAACTGCGGCTTGGTGAGAACGGGGACGCCCTCGGGCGCATAAGGCCACGGCCACGAGGTGGCGAGCATGCCGATCGAGCGCATCTTGCCGATCTCGTTGTAGAGCACCTGGTGGGTGTGCCCGTGGATGTTGGTGACGTTGCTGAAGGGCTTGAGAATCTCCTGAACCGGCAGCCAGTCGCGGACCCAGAAGTTCCACGGCGGGTAATATTCATAAAGCGGGTTGTGAGTGAAGACGACCACCGGTTTGTCCTTCGGCCAGTTGGCAAGGGTGCTGTTGAGGTATTTCAGCCCGTCCGCCCCCACCGCCGCCCAAGCGCCGCCGAGCGTGCCGTCCAGCGTTGCCATGTGGCCCATGCGTTCTTTCGCTGTCATCTTTCGGGAGGTCCAGAAGTCTTCCGCCCGGCTGACGGTATCCAGCCCGATGAAGCGCACGCCCTTGTGGTCGAAGGTCCACGGCGAAGCGCCGAACATCTTGTTCCAGGTGGCACCCATGTCGAGGTACCAGTCGTGCTCGCCGGGGATGAAGACTTTCTTGATTTTTATTTCCTTCAACAGCTCGGCACCCAGCCGCAACTCGACCGGGTCGCCCAACTGCGCCATATCGCCGCCGAAAATCAGGAAGTCGGCCGGCGGATTCATCGCCTGTATTTCCTTGATGGCGCGCACGGTCTTCTCGACAAAGCGGCTGTTCAGCTCCTTCGGATACATGTGGGTGTCCGAGAGCCAGGCGAACTTGAAGCTCGGGCCGCCCTGCGCGAAGGCCATGTCGATGGTGCTGATGCTCGGGAACAGGCCGCAGGCGGCTGCGCTGGCTCCATAAACCACGGACTTGTGCAGGAAGGTGCGGCGGGTCATGATCACCGAGTTGTCCGGACGCTCCCCGGACGGCCGCGATACCCGGTCCATTTCGCGTTGCAGTCGTTCACGTTCGCTCATTTGCTTGCCCTCCTCATTATGAAGATTGCCCGCCCGCGACTCGGGGCAGGCGCCGTTATTTCTTCTTCAACTCGACGGACAACTTCACGGTCTCACCGTTCTTGACCGTTACCGCCTGCTCGGTGTCGCCCAGATAGTGTTGTGCAATGACCACGGTGTAGTCGCCCGAAGGTACGTCTGCGATGCTGAAACTGCCGTCCTTTCCGGTCAGGGCGTAATAGGGGCTGTCGGCGACGTAGATGTGCGCGAGCATCCAGCCGTGCGCGTCGCATTCGACCCGCACCATGCCGGACCGCGTCAACTCCACCGGAATCCTCGTGCCCTTGTTGGGCAATGCCAGGTTGAATGCGGTGCGCCTGCCGTAGAAACCGTGCGTGTTGTGCAGCACAGGGTCGGAACTGACGATGTCGATATTACCGGCGCGAATGACCTGAACCGGGGGATCGAACTTGCAGTGCTCCTGGTCCAGCACCGGGGTCTTGTCCTGCTTGGCCCAAGCTTTACCCTTGGCGACTTCCTTCAGGTAGACGACGGCATCCTGCACCCCCTTGTCCGGTCCGACCAGAACCTGCGGTTCATCGCGCGGGTTGCCGCACACTTCCTTGTCTTTGGTGGGGATGATCTTCTTGATCGGAACGCTGCCTTGATAAACGACCTTGCCGGCGATGGTGCCGCCGCCGGAGACGCTCACGGCTTCATAGGGGAAAACGGAAGCGCTGAACAAGACCAGCGGAACAATCGGCAGCAGGGCTGCACCGGGTATGGTTTTGTTCATCAAAACTCCTTGCTTCTTTTGCGGTTTGGGATTGGAGCCCAGCCGAGGCAACGCTTCGGCGGCGACTGCGCGGCCCGTCGCCGGCGTACGTTTGGCGCGTTCCACAATGGCCGATACTGAAACAACATTCTTGTCAGGATGCCAATTCAATGTTTCAATAGTGGATATCGCTATCTCTGCGTAACGCCTGCGCAGATATCGCTTATCTAAAATATCAATGGCTCTTTGCTTTCGCCTTCCTGTTCCGTTGTATCGCGACCGTTCCCGTTGCGGCCTTGGAGGGTGCAAGAGAGGAGTTTTGACGCCATCGGCTGTTACCGGTCGAACGACGGCAACAAGTACAAATTCTGGGAGGGATCATGACGCTGCAGGAATTACGCTATCTGGTGGCGCTGGCAGATCAGGGCCGCTTTGTTCGTGCTGCGGAAGCCTGTAACGTAGGTCAGCCCACGCTGAGCACGCAACTCAAGAAGCTGGAGGATTATCTGGGCGTCACCTTGTTCGAGCGCAACAAGCACCACTTGTTGCTGACGCCGATCGGCGAGGAAATCGTCGAGCGGGCGAGAACTGCGCTGGATGTGGTGGAGCAGATCCGCGAACTCGCCCGCCAGGGAAACGACCCCATGAACGGCAATCTGCGTCTGGGTGTCATTCCCACCCTGGGGCCCTACCTGGTGCCGAACCTGTTGCCGAAGATTCGCGGGTCCTGTCCGCGGCTGCATCTGTTTCTGCGCGAGGACCTCACGGCCAATCTTCTGGAGCAGTTGCGACAAGGCAGGCTGGATGCGATATTGATCGCACTGCCGATTCAGGGGAAGGACATCGAAGTCATGCCGTTGTTCCGCGAACCATTCACCGTGGCGCTGCCTTCCGGCCATCCGCTGGTACGCAAGAAGTTCATCACCGGGCAGGAACTGGCCGGACAGACCGTACTGTTGCTGGACGAAGGGCATTGCATGCGCGACCAGGCTCTCGCAATCTGCGAATCCGCTGCATCGTCCCAGCGCGAGGAATTCAAGGCCACGAGTCTGGAAATGCTGCGCCAGATGGTCGCCGCGGGTGTCGGATGCACGCTGCTTCCGGCACTTGCCGTCAAGCCGGGCGTGGGGTCGGTTCCGGACGGGGAGGTCCATATCCGTCCATTCGTGCCGCCTGCACCGACGCGCACGATCGGCATCGCCTGGCGGCATCGTTACCCCTTGTACAAGACGGTGAAGCGTCTCGGCGAGATCATTCTCGCCAACCTGCCGGTGTCGGTGGAGGCCGTCCCCCGGCAGGCAAAGGCGGCCTGAGCCACGGCCATCGCTGCGTCCTGCATGCATTGCGCCGGGTTACGCAATCGCGGTGGGCCGACGCGCCCGCCTTGATTCGCACGTCGGGCGTGCCGGCGCAGAACAGGTGAAACGGGGCCGGGCTGGGGCCCGAGGGGCCTCGGGTATAATGGCGCGCCCGCAAACCGCGGACGTTCCGCAACTCCATGCTCGAAGCCAGCCAGATCGAGTGCGTCCGTGGCAGCCGACGCCTTTTCCGCGACCTGTCCTTCCGGCTCGAAGCGCGTCAGGCGCTGCGCGTCCGGGGGGAAAACGGGTCCGGCAAGACCAGTCTGCTGAGAATCGTTGCCGGGCTGTCGCCGGCCGAATCGGGCAGCGTGTCATGGAACGAAGGCAACATTCGCGCGCTCGGCGAGGACTATCTTGGCGATCTGCTGTTCCTCGGACATTCCAACGGCCTGAAGGACGATCTCTCGCCAATCGAGAACCTGCGCTACGCGCTGGTGCTGGCGCATGTGGGTGCCGATGAGCCGGCGTTGCGCGCGGCGCTGGCCGAACAGGGACTGGCTGCGATTGCCGACCTGCCGGTAAAGCTGCTGTCGCAGGGACAGAAGCGTCGAGTGGCGCTGGCGCGCCTTTCGTTTTCCGCGCAGAAGCCGCTCTGGATCCTGGATGAGCCCTTCATTGCGCTGGACGCGGCCTCGGTGGAGCGGCTGGCGAGGACGATCACGAAGCAGTTGCAGCGCGGCGGCATGGTGATGTTTACCACTCATCAGGAAGTCGAGCTTCCCGGAACGGCAATGAGCACCCTCGAGCTGGGGGTGCATTAGTTGAAGGGATTCCTGATCGCCGGCTGCCGTGCAGTGGTGGCGCGCGATCTGTTGATCGCGTTGCGCCATCGTAGCGACGTCCTGACCACATTTTTCTTTTTCATCATCGTGGTCAGCCTGTTTCCGCTGGGCGTGGGACCCGAGCCGGTCACGCTGCGCGAGATCGCGCCGGGGGTGGTCTGGGTCGCGGCGCTGCTGGCCGCGATGTTGTCGCTGGGGCGCTTGTTCGGTACGGACTACGCCGACGGCACCCTCGAGCAACTGGTGCTGACGCCGCAGCCGCTGATGGTGCTGGTGATGGCGAAAGTTGCGGCACACTGGTTGACGACCGGCTTGCCATTGGTGCTGATCGCGCCGGTGCTGGGTTTGCAGTTCGATCTGCCCGCCGATTCGTTGGCGACGCTGTTGTTGTCGCTGCTGATCGGCACGCCCGTGTTGTCGCTGATCGGTGCGGTGGGAGCCGCGTTGACCCTGGGCGTGCGCGGCGGCGCGGCCCTGACTTCCCTGCTGGTGTTGCCGCTGTATGTGCCGGTGCTGATATTCGGCGCCGGCGCGGTGGTCGCTACCGCGGCCGGGACCGGCGCGGCCGGGCATCTGTCGCTACTCGGTGCGATGCTGATGATTGCGCTGGTATTCGCGCCGTGGGCGACCGCGGTTGCCTTGAAGATCTCTCTGGAATAGAAACGTGGCGATCAACTGGTTCAAGTATTCGTCTCCGCAGACTTTCTACCCCCTGGCCGGAAAAATGGTGCCGTGGTTCATGGTGCCGGCAGCCGTTCTGGGAGTGGCCGGGCTTTACATCTGTTTTTTCGTCGCGCCTACCGATTTCCAGCAGGGCGAGGCCTACCGGATCATCTTCATCCACGTGCCGGCGGCATGGATGTCGATGTTCATCTATGTGGTGATGGCGTTCTGGGCCGGGATCGGGCTGGCGTTCAATACGCGCCTGTCGTCGATGATGGCGCACGCGCTGGCGCCCACCGGCGCATTGATGACCTTCATCGCGCTGTGGACCGGCTCGTTATGGGGCAGGCCGACCTGGGGCACCTGGTGGGTGTGGGATGCGCGGCTGACCTCGGAACTGATCCTGTTGTTCCTGTATTTCGGTTATATGTCGCTGGCCGCGGCGATCGACGATCCGCGCCGCGCCGACAAGGCCTCCGCGGTGTTGGCGTTGGTGGGCGTGGTCAACATTCCGATCATCTATTTCTCGGTGCAGTGGTGGAACACCCTGCACCAGGGCGCGTCGGTGAGCATCACCCGGGCACCGAGCATGGCAGCCACCATGGTCAGCGCCATGCTGCTGATGGTGTTCGCATTCTGGGCCTATGCGATCGCGGCGGCGCTGATGCGGGTGCGGATCGTGATCCTGGAACGCGAACGCAATTCCGCCTGGATGCGCGAACTGGGGGGGACCTGAGATGCATTGGGGAAGCGCGGTCGAATTTTTCGCCATGGGCGGATATGCCCTGTACGTCTGGGGCTCGTATCTCGTCACCGCCGTCGTCATCGCGGTGGAAGTCGCGACATTGGTCCGCCGTGGCCGAACTCTGCGGGCCCGCGCCGGTCGTATTGCAGGACCCGAATCCGACTGATCGTAAATGAAGCCCCGCCACAAGCGCATTGCATTGATCGCCGCCGGCCTTGCCGCACTGGGAATCGCGCTGGCGCTGATTCTCCAGGCATTCCAGAGTAATCTGGTGTTCTTCTTCACGCCTACCCAGGTGGCCGCCCACGAAGCCCCGCAAGGCAGGAGCTTTCGCATCGGCGGGCTGGTGGAACAGGGCAGCGTGCGGCGCCAGCCCGACGGCGTGACGGTGCGCTTCGTGGTCACGGATACCGCGAAGAGCGTTCCGGTGGTCTACTCCGGTATCCTTCCCGACATGTTTCGCGAGGGCAAGGGCGTGGTGGCGCAGGGCAAGCTCGGCGCGGACGGGGTGTTCAGTGCGTCCGAGGTGCTGGCAAAGCACGACGAGAACTATATGCCGCCCGAAGCGGCCGACGCAGTCGAGCGCGCGCACAAGGCGATGCAGGAATCGAAGAAGACGTTGGTAGAAAAGAAATAAGGCGAGAGGCGAGAGGCGAGAGGCGAGAGGCGAAACACCATCGGCGCGCATAGCGCGCAAACTTTTGACACCAGCTCAGAGATAGTAAAAACCATGTTTCCCATTTCAATCTGCGGCCCTGACCATGGATCGAATGCGCGTGTCGAGCACGGTTTGGCACGCCTCTCGCCTCACGCCTCTCGCCTCACGAAATCATGATTCCAGAACTCGGACAATTCGCTCTCATCATCGCGCTCTGCATCGCACTCGTGCAGGGGGTGTTGCCGATCGTCGGCGCGGCGCGCGGTGATGTGACATGGATGAACGTGGCCCGCCCCGCGGCGCAAGGCCAGATCGTATTTGTCGCCATCGCTTTCGGATGCCTGGCCTATTCGTTCGTCACCAACGATTTTTCGGTTCTCAACGTCGTCAACAATTCCAATTCCAGCCTGCCGTGGTACTACCGCTTCGCCGCGACCTGGGGAAGCCATGAAGGCTCGTTGCTGCTGTGGGTGCTGATGCTCACCGTGTGGATGCTGGCGGTAACGCTGTTCAGCCGCCATCTGCCCCTTGAAATGGTGTCGCGCATTCTCGGCGTGATGGCGCTGATATCGGTCGGCTTCCTGCTGTTCATGCTGCTTACCTCGAACCCGTTCGAGCGCCTGCTGCCTGCAGCGCCCGACGGGCGCGACCTGAATCCGTTGCTGCAGGATCCCGGCATGGTCATTCACCCGCCGATGTTGTACATGGGTTACGTCGGCTTTTCGGTCGCCTTTGCCTTTGCCGTCGCCGCGTTGCTCGGGGGCCAGCTCGACGCAACCTGGGCAAGGTGGTCGCGCCCCTGGACCACCATGGCCTGGGTGTTCCTCACCATTGGCATCGCATTGGGGAGCGGGTGGGCGTACTACGAACTCGGGTGGGGCGGCTGGTGGTTCTGGGACCCCGTCGAGAACGCATCCTTCATGCCGTGGCTACTGGGAACGGCGCTGATTCACTCGCTCGCCGTCACCGAGAAGCGCGGCGGCTTCAAGGTCTGGACCGTGCTGCTGGCGATCGTGACTTTTTCGCTGTCATTGCTAGGCACGTTCCTGGTGCGTTCGGGCGTGCTCACTTCGGTGCACGCCTTCGCCACAGATCCGGCGCGCGGCGTTTTCATCCTCGGCTTTCTGGTGGTGGTGATCGGCGGGTCGCTCGCGCTGTTCGCCTGGCGGGCGCCCAAAGTCGGCCTCGGCGGCAAGTTCGATTTCCTTTCGCGCGAATCGGCACTGCTGGCCAACAACCTGCTGCTGATCGTGGCCGCCGCGTCGGTGCTGCTCGGCACGCTTTATCCGCTGTTCCTCGATGCCCTCGGATTGGGCAAGATTTCGGTCGGCCCGCCTTACTTCGAAGCGGTGTTCGTTCCGCTGATGGCGCCGGCGATCTTCCTGATGGGCGTGGGCCCGCTGGCGAAATGGAAGCAGGCCGAACTGCCCGATCTTGCGCACCGCCTCAAGTGGGCGCTCGCGGTTGCGCTGATCACTGCATTGCTTCTTCCCTTCACCATGGGCAAGTGGACACCGATGATCGCGTTCGGCCTGCTGCTGGCACTGTGGGTCGTGATCTCCGGCTTCGTCAACGTGTGGCAGCGTGTGTCGCAGTTGCGCGCCGCCAACGGCCTCGGCACGGGCGCGCAATTGAGGGGCCTGCCGCGCGGTTACTACGGGATGCTGCTGGCACACGCGGGAGTGGCGGTGCTCATTGCCGGGGTCACGCTGGTGAAGGGTTACGAAGTCGAAAGAGACGTGCGCATGCAGGCCGGCGACACCGTGGAGGTCGGCGGATACACGTTCCGGCTCGACGGCCTCGTGCAGGTGCCCGGGCCGAATTACGAGGCTACCCGCGGCCTGGTTTCGGTTCTGAAGAACGGCAAGAGCGTGCGCACCATGTTCCCCGAAAAACGCCTCTACCACGTGCAGCAGATGCCGATGACCGAGGCAGCAATCGATACCGGATTCACCCGCGACCTCTACGTCGCGCTCGGAGAACCAGTCGGCAACAATGCCTGGGTGGTGCGCATTTACCACAAGCCGTTCGTGGACTGGATCTGGGGCGGCGCTTTCCTGATGGCGCTGGGCGGAATTCTGGCGATCACCGACCGCCGTTACCGGCTGGCGAGGCAAGCAGAACAACAGATACCCAACGCGGCGGCAACGGTGACTGCGTAGGAGCCGGAGAAAGTGTCCTGATGATCGTGACTCGCGGGTCGCGAAACAGGGATCCTGCGATATTCACGGTCTTCACGTCATCACCATCACATGACACGTTTTCTTTTCCCCCTTGGAATCTTTCTGGTTCTTTCGGTCTTCCTTGCTGTCGGTCTGAAGCTGGACCCGCGCGAGGTGCCTTCGCCGCTGATCGACAAACCGGCGCCGGCATTCCAGCTCGTGCAGTTGCAGGATCCCGGCAAGACGCTTGCCCCCGGGGATCTCAAGGGCAAGGTATGGATTTTCAACGTCTGGGCCTCCTGGTGTGTCGCCTGCCTGCAGGAGCATCCGCTGCTGGTGGAGCTGTCCCGGCAGAACCTGGTGCCGATCTACGGTCTCAATTACAAGGACGGCCGCGACAACGCGTTGAAATGGCTGGACAGGCACGGCAACCCGTACACGCTGTCGGCGATGGATGCAGATGGGCGCGTGGGCATCGATTACGGCGTTTACGGCGTGCCGGAAACCTATGTCATCGACAAGAACGGCGTCATCCGTTTCAAGCAGATCGGACCGGTGACGCAGAAAGTGCTCGAGGAAAAGATCCTGCCGCTGGTAAGGCAGTTGCAGGGATGAGGCGCATGACTGCAGTTCTTTTATTGACACTGGCAATGCCGGCATATGCCAATGAGGCGGCGCCGGCAGCCGATGATCCGGCGCTCGAACAACGGGTCATGCGTCTGACCGCGGAGTTGCGCTGTCTGGTGTGCCAGAACCAGTCGCTGGCGGATTCCCACGCCGACCTGGCGATCGATCTCAGGAATCAGGTGCGCAGCCAGATGCAGGCAGGCAAGAGCGATGCCGAGATCCGCGAGTTCATGGTAGCGCGCTACGGCGACTTCGTCCTCTACAGGCCTCCGCTCAAATCCACCACGGCGTTGCTGTGGGCCGGGCCGTTCGTGCTGCTGGCCGCCGGCGGCCTGGCGCTGGGATTCTACCTGCGGCGCCGGCGAGAGCGCCTCACCGAAAGTGAACTGACGCCGGAACAACGTGTCCGCGCCGAAGCGCTGCTGCGTGCGGGAAAGAAGGGCGGGACCCGATGATAGCCTTCATCGTCAGCGCGGCAGTCATGCTGCTGCTCGCAGTCGCGATCGTGCTGCGACCGCTGCTCAAGGGCGGGGCCGGAACAGGGGTCGCACGTGATAAAGCCAATTTCGAGATCTATCGCGACCAGTTTGCCGAACTCGATAACGATCTGAAGTCTGGCGTGTTGGGAGCCGGACAATTCGACCAGGCGAAAGCCGATCTCGAGCGCCGCGTGCTCGAGGAAGCGGCGAGACCTGCCGAAGGCGTGACGGGCGCGCGTCGCGGGCGCGCCGCGCCGATCGCAGTCGGCGTGCTGATTCCGGTGGCCGCCGTGCTGCTGTATCTGCAGTTCGGCACACTCGAGGGACTGGACGTCACGCAGCACGCGGCACGCGATGTGTCCTCCATGACCGCCGAGCATTTCCAGGAGATGACCGAAAAACTGGCGGCGCGCATGCGCGAGAACCCGGGCGACGCCGAAGGCTGGATGATGCTCGGCCGCACCTACCGGGCGCTGGAGCGCTTCCAGGAAGCGGCCGATGCGCTCAGGAAGGCGGTGGCGCTCAATCCCGGCAATGCGGATCTGCTCGCGGATCTGGCCGAAGCGCTGGCGCTCAGGAACGGACGTACGCTGGCAGGTGAGCCGACCAGGCTGCTCGATCGCGCGCTCAAGCTCGATCCGAATAACGACAAGGTGCTGGCGCTTTCCGGCAGCGTCGCCTTCGAGCGCAAGGACTACAAGGCGGCAATCCGTCACTGGGAAGCCTTGCTGAAGCACCCGAGCGTGAGCGGCGAGCTGGCGCAGTCGCTCAGTGCCGGGATCGCCGAGGCACGGGCGCTGTCTACAGGAAAGAAGATAGTTGCGGCGACACCCGTGCCGGGGCGAGTCAGCGGCACCGTCACGCTCGACTCCGCGTTGCGGGTGCGGGCAGCACCGGAGGATACCGTGTTCGTTTACGCGCGCGCGGCGCAGGGACCGCGCATGCCGCTGGCGATCGTGAAAGTGCAGGTGAAGGATCTGCCGTACAATTTTTCGCTCGACGATTCGATGGCGATGATTCCGGAGATGAAATTGTCGGCTTTCAACGAGGTCATCGTCGGCGCGCGGGTGTCGAAGTCGGGCAGCGCCAAGCCGGCGGCGGGTGATCTGGAAGGCGCGAGCGCCACGGTAAGCCCGGGCGCAGACAGAGTCACGGTGGCAATCAACCAGGTAGTCAGGTAAGGCAATGCGAACGGCGCAACTGCTGATGGCGATTGCAATGGTTCTCGCCGGTGCGGCGATCCCGACGCTTGCGCAGGCGCCGGCCAAGGTCCAGCTCAAGCCGGAGGTCGAAGAGTTCATCGGCCAGATGGTGAGGCAGAACCAATTCGAGGAGGCGGCACTGCGCCAGGTGTTCGGGCAACTGAAGGCGCACGACGGCGTGGTCAAGGCGATCGGCGCCCCGGCCACGGCGAAACCGTGGCACGAGTTCAGGAACATCTTCGTCACTCCGACCCGCATCAGCGGCGGCCTCGAATTCTGGCAGCAGCACGCCGACCTGCTGGCGCGCGCGCGCGATGTCTATGGCGTGCCCGAGGAGATCGTCGTCTCGATCATCGGCGTGGAGACCATCTACGGGCGGCGGCTCGGGTCGTTCCGCGTCATCGATGCGCTCTATACCCTGGGCTTCGAGATGACCGAGCGCGCGACCTTCTTCCGCGGCGAAATGGAGCAGTTCCTGCTGCTCGCTCGGGAAAACGCGCTCGACCCGCTGGGAGTAAAGGGGTCGTTTGCCGGCGCGATGGGGATGCCGCAGTTCATTCCCACCAGTTACCGCAAGTACGCGGTGGATTTCGACGGCGATGGCAAGATCAATCTGTGGGACAGCACCGCCGACGTGATCGGCAGCGTGGCCAACTATCTGCGCCATTTCGGCTGGGTCTGGGGCCAGCCGGTCACGGTGCCGGCGAGGATCAGCGGAACGCAGTTCAATGAAGTCCTGGAAGCCGGACTGAAGCCGCAACTGACCTTGCAGCAGATGCAGCCGAAGGGCGTGGAAGCAACCGAAGCGCTTGCGCCCGATCTTCAGGCCGGGCTCTTCGCCCTCGACGTCGAGCAGGGCCAGGAATACTGGCTGGCGCTCAATAACTTCTATGTCATCACCCGCTACAACCGCAGCAAGAATTACGCGATGGCGGTGCACCAGCTAGCCAAGGCAATCGCCCGTGAACGCGAGCGCGCGGCTGCGACGCAGGCCACCGTCGTGAACCGCTGACGCGGGGCCGGCAGTTGCGACCGGCCATCGGCCGCCGTTTGTCCACCGGTGTGTGATAGATTCCGCAACACATGCGTCCCGAGGTGATCGATGTCGCGGCTACGTGAGTGGCTTGTTGCATCCGGGCTCGAGCAGTACGCCGGGTTCTTCGCCGAGCATCGCAGCGACACGCGTGCCGCTCTACGCGATTTCTTCGAAGTGGATCGCAACCATGTCACGGTCGCAGCATTGAAGGCGCTTGCGGACGAAGGCACGATCGATGCGAAGATTGTCCGGAAGGCGATCGAGAAGTATGGCATCGCCGCCGACCGACCGAACCCCTGGGATTTATGACGCTGCTGGTAATGTCGCGCATCACCAGCACAACCTTCCCCCTTCATCACGAGAAAACACATTTCCCCTTTTAAGGGAGAAGGCTGGGATGGCCGGCTCGGCATCTATACCACGACGCGAACACACCTTCCCCCTTTTAAGGCGGAAGGCCGGGAAGGGGGTTTTCAGTTGGACTGGCACCCCGCCCGATCTCTACTCGCTAACACAACGGAAAAACTCGAATGAATCGTCGGTCATCCCGAGAACTTATTGCGGGAGGCGGGCGGGAATTACGATATAGACCACCGGTTTTCTGGAAAATTGACGGCGATTCTGCTGCGCGGCAGTTTAGACGGAAGTACGCTCGCGGACGTGCGGGATATCGCGGCTGCGTGCGGCGCGAATTTGTTTCGTGGTGAGGGTCTCGATCGTCAACGTACCGCCATCCAGCGTCATGAACTCGACTTCGAAGGCTTCCCTATGGGGATGGATATGGACGACAACCCCCACATCGCCGGCCTCAAGTCCTGCTGCCGGTAATGCTTCGGTCAATACCACAGATGAATGTTCTTGCAGCATATTCTTCTCTAAACCGGATGCGCTGTAATCAGTCGCGGAGCTTGTGACCCTTTTTCCAGAATCCAGCCCGTCCGCACCCTGGGACGGGGCCGTCTGTTATTCGGGGTTTCGAGTTCGCCATCTACACTGTAGCGTGTGCCATAGGGAGAATCAACCGCCGCCACGATAGCGTTGCTACGAGCTTGGGCCTTTAGCGCGTCGGCAAGCACTTCCCGTGCGTCGACGCGAAAACCAAACTGCAAGAAGAATGTTGCCTTGCCACGGCTGACTGCCTCATCCAGCAGGTAACGGACGATCTTGGATTGATCAACGCGCAAACTGTCGAGGAAAGGCAACTCCATCCGTGACACGGTACAGCAATGAAGATTGGCCGCCAACTCCAGTACTGCGCCTGCTCGAATGCCTCGCCGCGAAGAAATTTCTTGCCAACGCCGATCGCGAATCTTGCGATGCTGGGGATCATCAACGTCTTCTTCATGGCGCGCGTCGAAGACGGACTCGCGATCTCGCTGGAAGCGCTGAAGCTGGCAATGAAAGTCGGCCAGCGCCGGACTCAGGTGATCGCGCTGCAGGGATGCGCCTGGGCCTGGATCGAGATGGCGGATCCAGTGCGCGCACGGCCCTATGCCGACGAAGCCGTACAGTTGGCGCAGAGCATCGGGGCCAAGCGCTTTGTCCCGGAGGGAATGTGGTATGTAGCCCTGTGCCTGGAGCAGGAGGGCCGCGCGGACGAATCCGCCGAGTTGCTGCGGGATGCGTTCGTTTTGAGCCAGGAGATGGTTACTTTTTTTTGGTCCCCCAATTCTGGGAGCCCTCGCCGCAACCACCAACGATGCAGAAGAACGCAAACGCTGCCTCGAAGAGGCGCAGCGAATCCTTCAATTGGGATGCCCGGCGCACAATCACGCCTTCTTCTACCGCCCCGCGATCGATCTGTCGCTGCGACTCTGCGACTGGGAAGGTGCCGAGTGTTACGCAGACTTGCTGGAAACCAAGGTCTCGGAAGAACCGGTCCCGCTGGTCACCTTCACGGTGGAGCGGGCGCGCACGCTGGCCGCCGTAGGTCGTGGCGTGCGCGATGCCGGGCTGCTGGCCCGGCTGGAGAACATTGCACAGCAGGCCAGGGATGCCCACGCCTACGCCTGGGTGCCCGAACTCGAACTGGCAGCGGCAGGACTTCGGGCTGAACTGGACTCATTGTCGCGCGGCGCGTTGCGACCCGGGTGATCCGGAAGTAGTGTAGTGTCTCTCCGCTCGTCATTCCTGACTTGGGGAGAAGTTCAGCATGGGTCGCCCGCTCCGTCAGCGCGGGATCCGTCTCGATAAACGTTGCTGCCAGGAGTATTCAGCCCGGCACGAACGCGCGCGCGCGAATTGCGGCAGCGCACTCCCCGAATACCCCAGTCCATATAACAAGTTCCTTTCGCATGCGGAATCGCGTGCCGGCATCGCCCGGCATTTGCGTTTCCTGGCGGCTGCATGCTTTCCCCCGAGGAGAACACCGTTATGAATCGTCACGACCGTTTTCTTGCTGATCGAAGTGTTACTGTCGAAATGAGGGGCGCGAAACCATGGGGCCGACGGGAATTTGTGAAGGGACTGGCCGCACTGGCCGGATCCGCTGGGTTGCTTGGCTACGATATGAAGCCGTCTTCTGCAGAGCCGCCACCCGAGACCACGAGGATCCGGTTGGCTCAGATCCCTGGTATCTGTGTCGCGCCTCAGTACGTCGCCGAGGAACTCCTGCGTGGCGAGGGATTTACCGACGTGCAATACGTCAAGGTCGGGTCAGGAGCGATGTACAAGGCGTTTGACGCCGGTGAGATCGACATCAGCATGGCATTTGTCGCGCCGTTCATCATCCAGGTGGACGCGGGAAACCCGATCGTGCTCCTCGCCGGCGTCCATGTCGGTTGCTTCGAACTGTTCGGAACCGATCGCGTGCGCGCCATCAGCGACCTCAAGGGGAAAACAGTCGCAATACCCGCGTTGGGATCGCCCCACCATCTTTTCCTTGCCAGCATGGCCTCTTATGTGGGCCTGAATCCTGACCGGGACATCAATTTCGTTACGCAGGCGCCGACGGAATCGATAAAGCTTCTGGCGGAGAAGAAAATTGACGCTTTGATGGGCTTTCCGCCCGTTCCGCAGGAAATGCGGGCGAAGAAGATCGGCCACGTGGTCGTGAGCAGCGGCACAGACCGTCCCTGGTCGCAGTACTTCTGCTGCACGGTTGCCGGACATCGTGAGTTCGTCCACAAGCACCCGGTGGCGACTAAGCGCGCACTGCGTGCAATTCTGAAAGCGGCCAATCTGTGCGCAGCCGAACCCGAAAAGGCCGCAAGGCTGATCGCTTCGAAGGGATACAGCTACCAGTATGCGCTGCAAACAATGAAGGAAATCCCGTACGACAAGTGGCGGGAATACAACCCCGAAGACGCGGTGCGTTTCTACGCGCTGCGCCTGCACGAGGCGGGAATGATCAAGTCGAACCCGCAAAAGATCATCGCCCAGGGCACCGATTGGCGGTTTCTCAACGAACTCAAAAGGGAGTTGAAAGCATAAGCAGCGACCCCTCTCCCATTCCCTCCTCCGCCTGCGGGGGAGGGTCAGGGTGGGGGTAATCCTTACTGAAGAGGCATCACCATGAACAAGTCAACGCTACACGGATTCAGCCGCAGGGAGTTCCTGGCAGGCACTTCGACGCTTGGCGCCGCAACTTTGCTCGGGCTTTCGCGCACGGCCGCTGCAGAACCGCCGCCTGAAACAACGAAAATTCGTTTGGTTAAGTTCCCTGCGATCTGCCTCGCGCCACAGTATCTGGCCGAAGAGTTTTTGCGCCTTGAGGGGTTCTCTCAAGTCGAGTATGTGTCGTTAGTTGATGATGAGCCTGAGCCTGACTTTGCGTTAGCCGCGGGGCGAGCAGACCTGACAATGGAAGCTGCGACACCCTTGCTTCCGGCGCTGGATAGCGGACGGCCCATTGTCGTGCTCGCCGGGGTTCACGGCGGCTGCTACGAGCTCTTCGCCAACGAGCGAGTCCGCGCGATTCGGGATCTCAAGGGGAAAAGCGTTGCCATCTGGGGGTCCGGAACCCATGACCACATCTACCTGGCCAGCATGTTGGCCTACGTTGGTATAGATCCGCGAACGGACGTTAAATGGGTCGCGACAGGGACGTTCAATGGGGCGATGGAACTCTTTATAGACGGCAAGGTCGACGCATTCCTCGGATTTCCCCCTCAGCCGCAGAAGGTTCGTGCGCAAAAGATCGGGCACGTTATCGTGAACATGGCGCAGGACCGGCCCTGGTCCCAGCATTTCTGCTGCATGATCGCCGGGAATAGGGAATTTGTGCGCAAGAACCCCGTGGCCTCGAAACGGGCCGTTCGCGCCTTTCTCAAGGCGGCCGATATCTGCGTCCGGGAACCCGAGCGGGCTGCCCGATACATGGTGACGAAAGGCTACGAGGAGAATTACGACATCGCGTTGGAAGTGGTCAAAGAGGTGTCCTACGACGCCTGGCGTACCTTCAACCCGGAGGATACGCTGCGCTTCCACGCGCTGCGCCTGCACGAAGTAGGGATGATCAAGAGCAATCCTCAGAAACTGATCGCTCAGGGAACCAATTGGCGGTTTCTGAACGAGCTAAAGAAGGAGCTAAAGGCTTGATGTTTTCGGGCGCCCCCACCCCAACCCTCCCCCGCAAGCGAGGGAGGGAGGAAGGGAGTTATGGAGAACGAGTTGAAGAAAGAACTCAAGGCGTGAGCAGGCCCACTCCCTCCGCCGGCTTGCGGGGAGGATTGGGGTGGGGGGTAGAGATTCCCTCCCCTGCATGCGGGGGAGGGTTAGGGTGGGGGTAATCACTGCTAAGAGGGATCAGGATGGACGAGTCAACGGAACACGGATTCAGCCGCAGAGAGTTCTTGGCGGGCACGTCGACGCTTGGCGCAGCGGCCCTGCTCGGCCTTTCACGCACTGCCGCCGCCGAGCCGCCTCCCGAGACGACGCGGCTCCGTTTGGTTCGCGCTACAGCCGTGTGCAATGCCCCTCAGTATGTCGCCGAAGCGTTGCTGAGAGCGGAGGGGTTTACTGAAATCCGCTATACCCGCGATCTAGGGCGATCGGTCGTAGAGAACGTCGCGTCCGGCGAGGGTGACCTGGGGATGGGCTTCGCCGGGACAGTTGTGAGCCGAATCGATGCGGGCGATCCGGTGGTTGCCTTTGCGGGCGTGCACGTGGGCTGCTACGAGCTTTTCGGCACCAGCCGGGTCAACGCGATCACAGACCTGAAAGGAAAGACCGTTGCTGTATGGCAGTTGGGTGGCGATCACCACCTTTTTGTGGCAAGCATGGCGGCCTACGTGGGTCTCAATCCGCACAAAGACATCCGCTGGATCGCTGAATCCCCGGAGGACGCAATCAGGCATCTCGCCGAGGAGAAGATCGACGCGTACCTCGCGTTTGCTCCCGAGCAGTACGAGCTGCGGGAGAGGCGAATCGGCCATGTCGTGGTAAACACGACGACGGACAAACCCTGGTCACATTACTTCTGCTGCCTGCTGACCGGCAATCGCGAGTTCGTGCGCAAGTACCCGGTAGCCACCAAGCGAGCCATGCGTGCCATTCTCAAGGCCGCCGACATATGCACGCAGGAACCGGAGCGCGTAGCCCGGTTCCTGGTAGACAAGGGATACGCGCCGCGCTACGACCATGCTTTGCAGACGATCAAGGACCTTCCCTACGACACATGGCGCACTCACGACCCGGAAGACACCATGCGCTTTTTCGCGCTGCGCCTGCACGAAGTGGGCATGATCAAATCCAGCCCGCAAAAGATCATCGCCCAAGGAACCGATTGGCGATTCCTCAATGAGCTGAAGAAAGAGTTGAAGGCTTGATTTTTTCGGGTCAATCGCCTGAAAGGGTTGGTATGCAACGGCGGGCGCCCCCACCCTGACCCTCCGCCCGCTTGCGGGAGAGGGTTGGGGAGGGGGCAATTCGCTAAGGAGGCATCACCATGAACAAGTCAACCCTACACGGATTCAGCCGCAGAGAGTTCTTGGCGGGCACCTCGATGCTTGGCGCAGCGGCCCTGCTCGGGCTTCCACGCACGGCTGCGGCCGAGCCGCCTCCTGAGACGACGCGCATCCGGCTCGTCAAGGTCGGACTGTGCGTTGCGCCACAGTACGTCGCCGAGGAACTGCTCCGTACCGAGGGCTTCACCGACATCCAGTACATCCCCGACACCGCGAAGGTCGGCACGTCGGAGCATCTCGCCACGGGTGCAGCCGACGTCAATATGGCCTTCGCCGCTCCGCTGCTGATTCGGGTGGACGCGGGTGAGCCGGTAGTTCTCCTCGGTGGTGTCCACGTCGGCTGCTATGAGCTTTTCGCCACAGAGCGGGTTCACAGGATCACGGACCTGCGCGGAAAAAACGTTGCCGTGCCCGGACTCGGCTCCTCGCACCACCTGTACTTGAGCTTCATTGTGGCGTACGTGGGGCTCGACCCGCGCAAGGACATCATCTGGGTCAGCGCACCTCCCGCCGAGGCCAAGCGGCTACTGGCCGAAGGGAGGGTCGACGCCTACCTCGGGTTCGCGCCGGACCCCCAGGAGCTTCGTGCGAACGGGGTCGGACATGTTCTGGTCAACAGCAGCCTCGACCGGCCGTGGTCCCAGTACTTCTGCTGTATCGTGGCCGGCAACCGCGAGTTTGTCTCGAAATACCCGATAGCAACCAAGCGCGCGTTGCGTGCAATTCTCAAGGCCGCGGATATATGTGCCGCGGAACCCGGGCGCGTCGCGCGATTCCTGGTTGCTCGCGGATACGCGCCCAGCTACGAGTACGCGCTCCAGACGATGCGGGAGGTGCCCTACCAGAACTGGCGCGAGTACAACCCCGAGGACACCGTCCGCTTCTACGCCCTCAGGCTCCAGGAAGCGGGGTTGATCAAATCCAGCCCGCAGAAGCTCATCGCCCAGGGCACCGATTGGCGTTTCTTGAACGAATTGAAGAAGGAGCTGAAGGCTTGATGTTTTCGGGCGCCCCCACCCTAACCCTCCCCCGCAAGCGAGGGAGGGGACAGATCGGCGACGATAGCGCGAACTCCGTACCAGGCATCGATGCACATAGCCGGAGCAAGCGGAGCGACGAGAAGTACGGCGCAAGCACCCCTCCGCCCGCTTGCGGGGGAGGGTTGGGGTGGGGGTAATTCGCTAAGGAGGGATCAGCATGGACGAGTCAACGGAACACGGATTCAGCCGCAGAGAGTTCCTGGCGGGCACTTCGATGCTTGGCGCTGCAACTTTGCTCGGGCTTCCGCGCACTGCCGCAGCCGAGCCGCCGCCGGAGATACGGAAGATCAGGCTGGTCAAGACTCCGGCCATATGCACGGCACCGGAGTATGTCGCGGAAGAGCTGTTACGGCTGGAGGGCTTCACCGAGGTGGAGTATGTTGAGATGGATCCCACCGGTACTCAGATGCTGTTTGAGAACCGCGCGGATATCGGCAATTCTCCCCCAGCCGAAGCACTTCCGTATCTGGACGCCGGGAAACCTCTCGTCTTGCTCGCCGGGATCCATGGGGGTTGCTATGAACTGTTTGCAAACGAGCGCATTCGTGCGCTGCGCGACCTGAAGGGCAAACGCGTCGCTGTCACCGCGATCGGATCGTCCGAGTACTATTTCGTAGCCAGTATGGTGGCCTACGTCGGCATGGATCCTCGCCAGGACATCGACTGGGTCTCGGGGGAGACTTTCGACGGAACGATGCGTTTGTTCATCGAAGGAAAGGCCGATGCGTTCCTTGGCTTTCCGCCGCAGCCACAAGAGCTTCGCGCCAAGAAGATCGGCCGGGTCATCCTCAACACCGGTCAGGACCGCCCCTGGGAGCAGTACTACTGCTGCATGATTGCCGCCCGTCCGGATTTCGTGAGCAAGTATCCCGTTGCCACTAAGCGGGCGGTGCGCGCCATCCTTAAGGCCGCCGATATCTGCGCGAACGAGCCCGAGCGAACCGCGCGATACATCGTGGCCAAGGGCTACGAGCCACGATATGACATTGCTTTGGAGGTGATCAAGTCTCTGTCGTACGCCCGCTGGCGCACCCACAGCCCGGAGGACACACTGCGCTTCTATGGACTCCGCCTGCATGAGGTCGGACTGATCAAGAACAACCCTACCAATCTGATCGCCAAGGGCACGGATTGGCGGTTTTTGAACGAGCTGAGGAGAGAGTTGAAGGCTTGAGTAGAAATAGTGACGGCTGACAATTGACACCGTGTTGACTCGCAGTTTGTGCTTGCCTCGAAGGAAGTACGCGATTTGAACGTAGGTTATGCAGCTGGGAGGACCGCAATGAAAAGAATTTTGGGACTTGGCCTTGCCTTGGCAGTCCTGACGTTGGCGTATGGCCCTATTGTCTCGGCCCACTGGCCCGATCAGGCGCCGCACCAGATTGCGAACCTCGGTGAGTTCAAGCTGGAGGGCGGCGGGGTCATCAAGAACCTCAGGATGTCCTACGTGACCCACGGCAAGCTCAACGCCGCCAAGGACAACGCCATCCTGTTCATGCACGGCTTCGCTGCGAACCATCACTTGTTCGACCACATGATCGGGCCGGGCAGGGCGCTCGACACTGACAAGTACTTCATCATCTGCCCGGATGCGCTGGGCGCCACGCAAACCACCTTCGAGCATTCGACCAGCCCCAGCAACAGCGGGCTCAAGATGAAGTTCCCGATCTACAACGGGCGGGACAGGGTCAAGGCGGAGTACCTGCTGGTGACGCGTGCGCTGGGGATTCCCCACCTGCTGGCCGTGACCGGCATATCTAAGGGGGCCGAGGAAAGCGTGCAGTTCGCAGTGAGCTACCTGGATTTCATGGACGGCATTTTCCCAATCGTGGGAGGGGCTTTGTGGGGGACGCAGGGATTCTTCTTCGGGTCGCTGATGGTGTCGAGCATCGCGTCCTGCAAGGGCTGGGACGGCGGCAACTACGACGAGAACCCCAAGCAATGCGCAACCAACGCGCTCTCCGTGCTGATTCCTTACTTCTATACGAGGGAATGGTGGGATCAGTACATCGACACACCCGAGGCCTACACGAAATGGCGCAACACCTGGGGTGACTATTACCTCGACATCCAGGATGCACGCGATCTCTACTATAGCGCCATGGCCAATGGTCGAGGCTGGGTCGGCGATACCCCGGGCTTCAGTGGCGATGTGAACGCGGCGCTGGGCTCGATCAAGGCAAAGACGCTGTTCATCTATAGCCCCCGCGACCAGCTCCATCTGCCGCACCATATCGAGAGCCAGGTCAAGGCGATTCCCAATGCGCGCGCGGTGTCGATCGATTCGGCAGCCGGCCACCTCATCTGCTGCAATGCCGACCCGCAGGCGACATGGGTGATGGGGGAGGCAATCAGAGGATTCTTGCAGGAGCTGAGCGCGCAACGGAAAGCAGCAAGGTGAGTTATCAGGGCGGACGGCGCGCCCATCTATAGGAGGAACCGAAATGTACGGATCACGCATGCTTGACCTTGGCCGGCGGGAGTTTCTAAAGCGTACCTCCACGATCGGGGCGGCGGGTTTCCTCGGGGCCTATCACCGTCTGACCGCCGCCGAGCCTCCTCTCGAAACGACGAAGATTCGCTTCGTCCATACTCCGTCGATTTGCGCCGCGCCGCAGTACCTCGCCGAGGAGCTCCTGCGCCTGGAAGGGTTCACCGACGTGGAATACCTGCCGCTGGGAGCGAGAAATGGCCCCTACGCCGTCGCCGAGGGTCGAGCAGACCTGACGATGTGGGATATACCGGGCCTGATGCTTCATCTGGACGCCGGCAAGCCGATCGTGGTGCTCGCCGGCGTTCACTCAGGCTGCTACGAGCTGTTCGGCAACGAGCGCGTACACGCGATCCGGGACCTCAAGGGCAAGACCGTAGCCATCCAGTATTTCGGGGGCGGAGACCATGTGATGCTCTCGAGCATGCTGGCTTATGTGGGTATGAATCCGCAGCAGGACGTCAAGTGGATCGCCGGCCAGAACCTCATGGACGGAATGACTCTGTTCGTCGAGGGCAAGGCCGACGCGTTCCTCGCGTTCGGCCAGCAGCCTCCGGAGCTACGCGCGAAAAAAATCGGCCACGTGATCGTCAACACCGCGCAGGACCGCCCCTGGTCCCAGTACTTCTGCTGCATGGTCGTCGCGAACCGGGACTTTGCCCAGCGCCATCCGATCGCGACCAAGCGTGCGCTGCGGGCGATCCTCATGGCGGCCGACATCTGTGCCGCCGAGCCCCAGCGGGCGGCCCGCTTTCTCTCGGACAAGCTCTACGAGCCGCGCTTCCAGATCGGGCTGGCGGTGATGAAAAGCGCCGTGTACACCCGCTGGCGCGAGGCCGATCCCGAGGACACCATTCGCTTCCACGCCCTGCGCCTGCACGAAGTCGGCATGATCAAGTCGAGCCCGCAGAAACTTATCGCGCAGGGCACGGATTGGCGGTTCTTGAACGAGTTGAAGAAGGAGCTGAAGGCGTGAGGCGCGGGTCTGATTCAGCGCTGGCGCTTCGAGCCGGGCTTGGTGAGAGAAGAACCGCGGCTCGCCTGCTCGATCAGAGTACGCAACGCCCTGCGCCTTTCGGTGACCTGCCGCCTCAGCTGCGGCCAGCGGCGCTGTTGAAACTGCGGGACGGGAATGGACTTGACGGGTATCGCCTGAAGCACGTCCACCTGGAATTCGATGAAGCAGCGCTTGCCTGGCTCCGACAGCGCCAGCTCGCCCAAACGCTCGACCAGCCTCAAACCCTTCCTGACCCCATTGTCTTCCTGGAGGACGCGTCTGATGTGCGAACGCACGACCCGAACGGCGAGCTGAGCTTGCGCGACGCCGAACCGGTCGCGCTTGCTCGGGAGCAATACGAGGTTCTTGATCCGGCTCTCCAGGCAATAGACGGGGTGCATCACGCGCACCAGCAACTTGCCTTGCAGGTCCTTGATCTCGATGGCGTTGCGGCGCACATCACCTTCGCTCAGTCCTGCCAGGGAGTGCAGGAAATCCACTTCGAGCGTTCGCCCCAGAACGTTGCGCGCCACGACCCGTCCGCTGCTCGGCGTGTGATCGTCAAGGCTGGGCACGTAGAGCCGGGCTCCCGGGACGCCGTCGGCGAATGCCTTGGCATGGGCGGAGGTGCCAAGAAAATCCACGTCCAGCGTGACGTAGGGAGTCAGATCGGCGGGAAGCCTCGCGCGGTAGTAGTGTGCCCAGAAAGCCAGCGCCTGGCCACCGACGAGTACGACTTCCAGCGAGACTCCGCCGAGTTGACCGAGCAACTGCCAGACCTCTTCGGCCGTGTAGCCGCTCGGCGTTTCGGTGGACGCGCTCACAGCAGCTCGTCAGGACTGAGATCCGGCTCTTCGAAGTGCAGGGCTTGGCGCGGCAGACGAAAAGCAGCCGCTCCGCTGACCATGCGCGGCGACTGGGTCGCGAGCTCTCGGAAGCGCCTCTGGCGCCGCCGCTTCAGCGCCTGCCCTTGCCCGCGCTCGCCGAGCACGAGTTGTGTTGCGCCCTCGGCTGCCCGAGGGCGCGGCCCGCGCCTGCCGGGTGCAACTCGGGTTGCAGTCGGGATCAACCAGTCGCGTCCCACCTTTACGGCGCCTTCAACTCGCCCGGAAGCAGCGAGTGCGCGCGCCCGCCGAGCCGTGACACCCAGGCGCCGCGCCAATTCGCGTATGGTCAACAAGGCTGGGGCGTCATCCATGCAGGCAGTATACCGCGTGCGGAATAGTTTTTGGGGTGGGGATGGTCGATGAAGATCTCTTGGCATTGCGCTGCATGGATCGTCCTGGCAAGCCTTGCGCAAGGTCCTATCGCGTTCGCCCACTGGCCCGATCAGGCGCCGCACCAGATTGCGAACCTCGGTGAGCTGAAGCTGGAGGGCGGCGGGGTCATCAAGAGCAATCCTCAGAAATTGATCGCGCAAGGCACGGATTGGCGGTTTTTGAACGAACTGAAGAAGGAATTGAAGGCTTGATGTTTTCGGGTCAATCGCCCCCACCCTGACCCTCCCCCGCGGGCGAGGGAGGGGACAGATCGGCGACGATAGCGCGAACTCCGTACCAGGCATCGATGCACATAGCCGGAGCAAGCGGAGCGACGAGAAGTGCGGCGCAAGCACCCCCTCCGCCCGCTTGCGGGGGAGGATTGGGGTGGGGGGTAGAGATTCCCTCCCCTGCATGCGGGGGAGGGTTTAAGGTGGGGGTAATGCTTACTGAGGAGGCACCACTATGAACAAGTCAACGGAACACGGATTCAGCCGCAGAGAGTTCTTGGCGGGCACTTCGATGCTTGGCGCTGCAACTTTGCTCGGGCTTGCACGCACGGCTGCGGCCGAGCCGCCGCCTGAAACGACCAGGATCCGTCTGGTCCAGACGCCAGCTATCTGCCTGGCGCCACAGTATGTGGCCGAAGAGCTTTTGCGCCTCGAGGGATTCTCTCATGTCGAGTATGTGTCGCACGGTGTAGATGAGTTTGAACCTCACTTTGCGGTGGCCGCGGGGCGAGCAGACATCACAATGTCGGGTGCGACAGGCCTGGTCCCGGCGCTCGATGGTGGACGACCCATCGTCGTGCTGGCCGGAGTTCACGGGGGCTGCTTCGAGCTCTTCGGCAACGAGCGCATCCGGGCCATTCGGGATCTCAAGGGGAAAAGCGTTGCCATTCGGAGCTCCGGAGCCGATGACCACGTCTACGTGGCCAGCATGTTGGCCTACGTTGGTATGGATCCGCGCAAGGACGTCAAATGGGTCGAGACTGGGACGTTCGAAGGGCCGATGGAGCTCTTTATCGACGGAAAGGTCGACGCTTTCCTGGGATTTCCTCCTCATCCGCAGATGCTTCGCGCGAGAAAAATTGGGCACGTCATCGTCAATACGGCACAGGACAAGCCTTGGTCCCAGCATTTCTGCTGCATGATCGTGGGGCATCGGGAATTTGTACGCAGGAACCCCGTCGCCACGAAACGGGCCGTCCGCGCCATTCTCAAAGCCGCCGACATCTGTGCCCGCGAGCCCGAACGGGCTGCCCGATATATGGTGAAGAAAGGCTACGAGGCCAACTATGACATCGCCTTGGAAGTGGTGAAAGAGGTGTCCTACAACGCCTGGCGTACCTTCGACCCGGAGGATACCCTCCGCTTCCATGCCCTGCGCCTGCACGAGGTCGGGATGATCAAGAGCAATCCTCAGAAATTGATCGCGCAGGGCACGGACTGGCGGTTTCTGAACGAACTGAAGAAGGAGTTGAAGGCTTGATGTTTTTGGGTCAATCGCCCCCACCCTGACCCTCCCCCGCAGGCGAGGGAGGGGACAGATCGGCGACGATAGCGTGAACTCCGTGCCAGGCATCGACGCACAAAGCCGGAGCAAGCAGAGCGACAGAAAGTGCAGCCCAAGCACTCCCTCCGCCCGCTTGCGGGGGAGGGTTGGGGTGGGGGGGTACAGATTCCCTCCCCTGCATGCGGGGGAGGGTTAGGGTGGGGGTAATTCTTACTGAGGAGGCATCACCATGAACAAGTCAACAGAACACGGATTCAGCCGCAGAGAGTTCCTGGCGGGCACCTCGATGCTTGGCGCGGCGGCGCTACTCGGCTACGACATGAAGCCGGCTTCCGCCGAGCCGCCGCCTGAAACAACGAAAATTCGCCTGGTTAAGGTCCCGGCGATCTGTCTGGCACCACAGTTTCTGGCCGAAGAGTTATTGCGCCTTGAGGGGTTCTCTCAAGTCGAGTATGTGCCGCAAGCTGATGATGAGTCTGACTCTTATATGGTGGTGGCCGCTGGGCGAGCAGACTTGACAATGGACGGTGCAACATCCCTGGTTCCCGCGCTCGATCGTGGACGACCCATCGTCGTACTGGCCGGAGTTCACGGGGGCTGCTACGAGCTCTTCGGCAACGAGCGAGTCCGTGCCATTCGTGATCTCAAGGGTAAAAGCGTTGCCATTTGGGGGCCCGGAGCCCATGACCACATATACGTGGCCACCATGTTGGCCTACGTTGGTATAGATCCCCGAAAGGACGTCAAATGGGTCGCGACTGGGACGTTCAACGGGTCGATGGAGCTCTTTATCGATGGCAAGGTCGACGCATTCATGGGATTTCCCCCTCAGCCGCAGGTGGTTCGTGCGCAAAAGATCGGGCATGTCATCGTCAACACGGCGCAGGACAAGCCTTGGTCTCAGCATTTCTGCTGCATGGTCGCCGGGAACAGGGAATTTGTGCGCAAGAACCCCGTCGCCACGAAAAGGGCCGTTCGCGCCATTCTTAAAGCCGCCGACGTCTGTGCCCGCGAGCCCGAACGGGCTGCCCGATATATGGTGAAGAAAGGCTACGAGGCTAACTACGACATCGCGCTGGAAGTGGTCAAAGAGGTGTCCTACAACGCCTGGCGTACCTTCGACCCGGAGGATACGCTGCGCTTTCACGCCTTGCGCTTGCACGAGGTCGGGATGATCAAATCGAGCCCGCAGAAGCTCATCGCGCAGGGCACGGATTGGCGTTTCTTGAATGAGTTGAAGAAAGAACTCAAGGCGTGAGCACCCCCTCCCCAACCCTCCCCCGCAAGCGAGGGAGGGAGATATGGAGAACGAGCTCCCCCGCAAGCGAGGGAGGGAGATATGGAGAACGAGCTTGAGCGCGGCCGTTTCGAGCGGATGCCGGTTCGCCATAACCGTCGCGCTTACACTGGTTGTGGCCGGATGGGCCGCGCTCGGGATGGGCCACGAGGACGGCAAGCACGCCCGGCTGTCGAAAATCGGCCCCGCGCCCGACTTCACGCTTACAACTCAGGACGGCAAGCCGCTATCCCTCGCAAGTCTGCGCGGGAAAGTCGCGGTGGCGACCTTTATCTACGCTAGTTGCACCGATACCTGCCCCCTTCTGACGGCAAAGATGGCGGGGATTCAAAAACGTCTCGGCCGCGACTTCGGGTCGCGCGTTTTCTTCATATCGGTCACGGTGGACCCGGAGCGCGATACCCCGGAGGTGCTCGGACGTTATGCGCGGGCGCACGGCGCGAATCTCGGCGGCTGGGCGTTTCTCACCGGGTCGCCGGCGCAGATTCGCGAAGTTTCCCGAAGCTACGGTATCTTTGTGAAGAAGCAGGAGCGCGGGGACGTCGACCACACCTTTCTCACCTCGATCATCGATCAGGGAGGGACGCTGCGTGTTCAGTACTTGGGAGTGCGCTTTGATCCCGAAGAAATGCTCCGGGATATCCGGTCTCTGCTTCGGGAGGGCAGGGGGCGATGATCGAGTGGCTTTACCGGCTGGTCGCCCGTCTGCCGTTGTCCGACCAGCTTCCGCGGCTGGTTGCCCGCGTGCCACTGAGAATCCACGCAAAACTCCTTGCCGCCTTCCTGACGATCGCCGTCCTGCTGATTGCGGTCGGGGCGGTGGGTCTCCAGTCGCTGAGGGGTGTAAACCAGCGTGCCGAAGATCTGGTGACCCTGCATCGCAAGATTGCGGCGTATCGCCAACTCCAGCACGACACGACGGGCCAGCTCTATAGTGTCGCGTCCTCCCTTTCCACATCCGATGAACGTTCGCTCGAAGCGACGCTGCGCCAGCTCAACCAGTTCGGCTATGACCTGGACCGCCTGCAGTTCGTGGCCAAGGACGAAGCAGAGCTTCTTGCGCGCGTGCGTGAAGATTACGAGCAGTTCATCCGGGTCGTAACGCATGTCATCGAGCTGATCCGTTCAGGCAAGATTGCCGAGGGGCAGCGCATACAGCACAAGGAGGCCGGCCCGCTCGCCGATCGTCTCGAACGGCTCACCAACGAGCTCGTAAACAAAGCCGAGTCGGAGATGGTCGCCAGCGTCGAGACCAGTCACGAGGCGTACCTGACGTCGCAGAACATCGTTTTCGGCTTCCAGGTGGGCAGCATCCTCCTCGCGCTCGGTCTCGGTTACGCGATCTCCCGATCGCTGATCGACCCGGTCAAGAGGATGGAAGAGTTGTTAAGGCAGATTGGCGCAGGCGATTTTACCCAGCGAATCGAAGTCGCAAACAAGGACGAACTGGGGACGCTCGCCGCACATCTGAACCGGATGAGCGAAGAGCTTGGACGACTTTACAGCGAGCTGGAGGCCGCGAATCGGCACAAATCCGAGTTTCTCGCCAGCATGTCGCACGAGCTGAGGACGCCGCTGAACGCGATCATAGGTTTTTCCGAGGTCCTGAAGGAGCGGATGTGTGGCGAACTCAATGCAAAGCAAGCAGAATACGTCGAGGATATTCACGCCTCGGGACGACATCTGCATTCGCTCATCAACGACGTGCTGGATCTTTCGAAGGTCGAAGCGGGGCGGATGGAACTGGAGATTACGCGCTTCGACCTGCCGCTGACGATCGAGAACGCGCTCACTCTGATCAGGGATCGGGCGGGGCGGCACGGAATTGCGCTGAATCGCGACCTCGATGCGAGGCTCGGGGAGTTCGCGGGAGACGAGCGCAAGGTTCGGCAGATCCTCCTGAACCTCCTGTCGAACGCCGTGAAGTTCACGCCGGAAAGGGGGCGCATCGGGATACACGCGACACCCGTCGATGGCGGGGTCGAGATTGCGGTGAGCGACACAGGAATCGGGATTGCGCTTGCAGATCAGGAAGCGATCTTCGAGGAATTCCGGCAGGTTGGGTCGGACCGGAGTCGGAAGCAGGAAGGGACAGGGCTGGGGCTCACACTCGCGAGGAAGTTCGTCGAGTTGCACGGCGGCAGGATCTGGGTGACCAGCGAGTTGGGAAAGGGGTCGACGTTTACATTCACATTGCTGGAGCAAGCATGGCCGAACAGCTAATCCTCATCATCGAAGATAACGAGAAGAACCGAAAGCTAATGCGGGATGTGCTGCAGTTCAAGGGCTATCGGACAGTCGAGACCGAGACGGCGGAGGAAGGTCTGCGCCTGGCCGGGACACTCGCGCCGGCCCTCATTCTCATGGACATTCATCTGCCCGGCATGAATGGAATCGAGGCGCTCGGTGCGCTGCGGGCCGATCCAGCGACGCGAGGCATTCCCGTTATGGCCGTGACCGCCTCGGTGATGCCTCAGGACCGCCAGATGGTGACCAGCGCAGGTTTTGACGGCTACCAGTCCAAGCCAATCAACGTGAAGGAATTCCTCAAGGCGGTCAAGGAAACTCTAGATCGTCCGAGCAAGGCGGGCAAATCGCCGTGAATCCGGCAAAGATTCTCGTCGTGGACGACACGCCCAGAAATGTCAAGTTCCTGGTTGATCTTCTGGGCGTCAAGGGTTACACCGTGGTGACGGCATCTTCGGGAGCCGAGGCACTCAAGCAGGTCGCGGCCGAACAGCCGGACCTGGTCCTGCTCGACGTCGTCATGCCGGACATCAGCGGGTACGAGGTGTGCCGGCAGATTCGCGCGAACGCGAGTACCGCAATACTTCCCGTGGTGATGGTGACGGCGCTCGATCCCACCGAGGAGCGGGTCAAAGGCCTGGATGCCGGGGCCGACGATTTCCTCACCAAGCCCATCAATCAGGCAGAACTGCTGGCGCGGGTGCGCTCACTGCTTCGGATCAAGGAACTCTACGACACCGTCCAGGAGCAGTCCGCCAAGTTGACCGAGTGGAACCGGGGCCTCGAGCAGCGCGTGCAGGACCAGGTGGGACAACTCGAGCGTTTGGGCCGGCTCAAGCGCTTCTTCTCGCCGCAACTGGCGGACTTGATCGTCGCGGGCGGGGCTGAGGATCCCCTCAAGACCCACCGCCGGGAGGTCGCGGTCGTATTTCTGGACCTCCGCGGTTTCACGCAGTTTGCCGAGACGGCGGATCCCGAGGAGGTGATGAGCGTGCTACGCGAGTACCACAGTGAAATGGGCACGCTGATCCTCGACCACGAGGGCACGCTCGAACGCTTTACCGGCGACGGCATCATGATTTTTTTCAACGATCCCGTGCTGGTGCCGAATCCGGCCGAGCGCGCCCTGCGCATGGCGCTGGCGATGCGGGAGCGGGTAAGTGCCTTGACGGGCAAGTGGCAGAAGTCGGGTTACGACCTGGGCTTCGGAGTGGGCTTGGCGCAGGGCTACGCCACGATCGGGGCAATCGGCTTCGAAGGACGGTGGGACTACGGCGCCATCGGAACGGTCACCAATCTCGCCTCGCGGCTTTGCGGGGAGGCCAAGCCAGGGCAGGTCCTGGTTTCGCGGCGGGTGTTCGCGACGGTGGAAGACTTGATCGAAGTCGAGCCGATTGGAGAACTTTCTCTCAAGGGATTCCTCAAGCCGGTTACCACGTTCAACGTGCTCCGCTTCAAGGACACCCCGCACTGAATCCCGGGACCCCTCCCCGCCGGCGGCTACCAGGAGTATTGTGCTTTTTCTCCTGGGCCTGCCAGGCAGGTCGCCGTAGTGTGAATTTCCGACGTAGCAGCGTCTTTCCAAACAATATCTCAGGGAGGATCAATCCATGAAGCCGAAATTCAGGCAACTTCCGACCAGGATGCTGCTGGTCTGCGCGCTGGCGGCAGCATTCCCAGCCAGCCAGTTGACTGCCGAAACCTGCATCTCGCCGTACATCAAGTCGCTTTCCAAGCCGGAGACGGTAATGTATCTGTGGGCGCTGCCGGCCACGCCCAGCCAGGGTGAAGACTTCCTGGCGGTGATCGACGTGAACCTGGCGTCTGCGACCTACGGCAAGATCCTGAAGAAAATCCCGGTGGGCTCAAAAGGCAACGAGGCACACCACATCGGCTACACCGACGACCGCACCAAGCTGTGGGCGGCGTCGCTCAACTCCGATCGCTTCTTCATATTCGATGTGGCGACCGATCCGATGAGTCCGAAGCTGATCAAGGTCATCGACAACGTACCCAAGATTACCGGATTGAGCGGACCGCACACGCCTTACGCAATACCGGGGCGCATCCTGGTGAGCATGGCCTCGGGCCCCGACGGTACCGGTCCGGGTGGGCTGGCGGAATTCACCAACGACGGGCGCTTTATCGCCAGCCACGCGGCAACAAACCACCCGTACGAAACCGTGATCAAGCCCGAATTCAACCGCATGATCACCTCGGCCTGGTTTCCGCAGAAGACCTGGATGCTGCCTTTCGACAAGTGGGATCCCAGCACGTGGTCCAATCCCAACACGCTGCTGGTATGGGACCTGAAGGAGCGCAAGATTGTGCAGACGCTGGTGGCGTCCGACGCAGTCATGCTGGCGGCGCGCTGGATGCTCAAGCCAGGAGCGAAATACGGCTACAACATCAGCAGCGCGGGAAATTCCATCTGGATGTTCAAGATGGAGGACGACGGCAACTTCAGCTACAAAAAAGCGGCCGACACCGGACCCAACTGCAGTCCCGCGGATCTGCGGCAGTCGCCCGACGACAAGTTCCTGTACGTGAGCTGCTTCGTCGGCAGCGAGATCCAGGCGTGGGACATCTCCGATCCCGAGCAAATCAAGCTGCACGACACGATCCAAGGTGTGGTGCAACCCAATATGATGCACGTGACCTATGACGGCCGGCGGCTGTACTTCACCAACTCGGCGATCAGCAGCATCGATTACTCCCCGCGCTACTCGATGCAGTTGGTCCAGATCGGGCGGGACGGGCGCATGAAGCTCGACCCCAACTTCAAGATCGATTTTGCCAAAGCGCCGGACGGCCCGGCGCGCCCGCACGACATGCTGCTCAACTGATCCGGGAGCTGTAATGGTGCGGCAGTTCGCATCCGCCGTCCTGTGCTTGTACATGAGCGCGGCGCCTCCGCTGTTTGCCGCGGGGGCGCCGCCGGAGCCGGCAGTTTCCGCCAATCCGAATTTGTCGGTCATTGCGCGTGCACCGGATTTTGCGTTGCGCGATACGAAAGGAAGCACCGTGCGCCTGTCCGACTATCGCGGGCGCGTCGTGCTGCTTGCCTTCGTCTTCACGACCTGTCCGGGAGTCTGTCCGCTCATCAGCCGGCAGATGTCCGCCTTGCAGGCTGGGCTCAAGGAGGCAGGGCTGTTTGGGCGGCAGGCAAACCTGGTGTCGGTGACGGTGGACCCCGAGACCGATACGGCAAAAGTCCTGGCGGAATACGCGCAGAAATTCGGCGCCGATCCCGCCGGCTGGCGTTTCCTGCGCGAGACGCCGGCCAAGACCCAGCCGGTGCTCAAAGCCTACGACGAGTGGACCAAACTGCTTCCCAAGGGCGAGCTGGATCATCCGGCGCGCGTGTATCTCATCGACCAGAAGGGCAACATTCGTGAAATCTATAGCTTGGCATTCTTCAACGAGAAGCAGGCATTGATCGACATACGGACAGTGCTTGCAGAATCTGCGCCGCAGTAAGGCAACGGCTTGGCTCAGTCGGAAAGCTTCTTCAGGCGATAGAGCAGTTCCAAAGCTTCTTTTGGCGAAAGCGCGTCGGGATCGATGCCGCGCAACGCATCGAGCACGGGGTGATCCGGCTTTTCCTCGATATTTGGATTGCGGGTCTGCTTGACGGCAACATCGGACCTCCTTACACTAAAGTAAGGAATGACTCATAACGAAAGGAACCGGCGAATGGCTGCCGCGACGCTGACGAGCAAAGGACAGACGACGATACCGAAGGAAATACGCGACTTCCTGGGAATCGGTCCGGGAGACAAGCTCGATTTTGTCGTCGAGAGTGATGGCAGGGTGATCCTCCGGCCCGCGACCCTGGACGTGCGGCAGTTGCGCGGCATGCTGAAACGCAGTGGCAGGAAAGCGGTTACGCTGGAGGAGATGGACAAGGCCATCGCTGCGGGCGTTGCGCGCCGGCGAGCATGATCGGCCTCGACACCAATCTTCTCGTCCGCTATCTGACCCAGGACGACGCGGCGCAGTCTAAACAGGCGGCCCGGATCTTCGACGCTGCGATTGAAGCCGGCGAAGATCTCTATCTGAACCATATCGTAGTCTGCGAATTGACATGGGTGCTGTCGCGCGCCTACGGGTACGCGAAACACGAGCTCCTCGGTGTGCTTGAGAAGATTCTGGCGGCGGGGCAGTTCGCGTTTGAGGACAAGGACTCCCTGTGGCGGGCGCTCGAGGCATTCCGCCGTTCAAGCGCCGACTTCGCGGATTGCCTGATTGGCGTCAAGAATTCAACTGCAGGCTGCCGCACCACCGTTACTCTCGACCGCGCTGCTGCCGGCCTTGGAAATTTCACCCTTCCCTGAGCAATTTCCATCATTGGCCTGCCGGCTTTCCGGAAATTGTTTTCGGACCTCTCGCCTGGTAGTGAGGATTGTTCAGTCAGACAATCTCTTCAGTCGGTACAGTATCTCAAGAGCCTCCTTCGGAGACAGCGAATCCGGATCGGTTTCTCGCAGGGCTTCGAGCGCGGGATGCTCCGGCATCTCCGTTTTCTTCGCGTTCGCCGAGAACAGATCGCCCTGTGGACTGCGGCTCGCTGCTTCCTGTTCCAGCTTGGTCAAATGCTTCTTCGCCGCGCGTACCACGGCCGCGGGCACGCCCGCGAGTTGCGCCACCTGGATGCCGTAGCTCTGCGACGCCGGACCTTCTTCCAGCGCGTGCAGGAAAACGATCTTGTCCTTGTGCTCGACCGCATCGAGATGCACGTTGGCGACCTGGCGGTATTCTTCTGCGAGTTGCGTGAGTTCGAAATAGTGGGTGGCGAACAGCGTGTAGCTCCGGCTGGTTTCCACCAGATGCCGGGCGATCGCGACCGCCAGCGCCATGCCGTCGAAGGTCGAAGTGCCGCGTCCGACTTCATCCATCAATACCAGACTGTTGCCGGTGGCGTTGTGCAGGATGTTCGCCGCCTCGGTCATTTCCACCATGAACGTCGAGCGGCCGCCGGCCAGATCGTCGGAAGCACCGATGCGGGTGAAAATCCGGTCCACCGGGCCGATCAGCGCGCGCTTTGCCGGCACGAACGAGCCGGCGTGCGCCAGCAAAACGATCAGCGCGACCTGGCGCATGTAAGTGGACTTGCCGCCCATGTTCGGGCCGGTGATCAGCAGCAATCTGCGGCCGGAGTCGATTCTAGTGTCGTTGGCGATGAACTCATCGATCTGCCGCTCCACCACCGGATGGCGGCCAGCCTCGATCTCTATTCTTTCATCGTCAGTGAACTCGGGCTCGGAGTAGTCAAGCGTCGCCGCCCGTTCCGCCAGTGCCGCCAGCGCATCCAGTTCCGCCAGAGCGGCGGCCAGTCGCTGCAACCGCGGCAGGTGTGGCGACAAGTCGTCGAGCAGCTTTTCGTATAGATATTTTTCCCGGGCGAGGGCGCGGTCCTGTGCCGACAGCGCCTTGTCCTCGAAGGTCTTCAGCTCCGGCGTAACGTAACGCTCGGCATTCTTCAGCGTCTGCCTGCGGCGGTAGTCGTCCGGCACCTTTTGGGCATTCGCGTTCGTGACCTCGATGTAAAAGCCGTGCACGCGGTTGTACTCGACCTTGAGATTGGCGATGCCAGTGCGCTCGCGCTCGCGGCTTTCCAGGGCGATCAGGAACTCGCCGCAGTTGTTCTGGATTCCCCGCAGTTCGTCGAGTTCGACGTCGAATCCGTCATTGATTACGCCCCCTTCACGCAAAACTGATGCGGGCTCGGGCAGGATCGCGCGGGCGAGAAGGTCCGCAAGTTCGGGCAGCGGCGCGAGGTCGGTCGCGAGCGCCGCAAGCCGTGGGCTTGCGAGTGGCGCGAGGAGGCCGCTCAGATCCGGAAGCAACTTCAAGGTCTCGCGCAATCCCGAAAGATCGCGCGGTCGCGCATTCCGGAGCGCGATGCGTGCGGTGATGCGCTCCACGTCCACCACCGGACGTAATGCCTCGCGCAATTTCTGATAAGGAATGTCGGTACTTTGCCCGCGCAGCGCCGCCACCGCGTCCAACCGCGCCTTGACGATCTGCCGGTCGCGCAGCGGGTGATGCAGCGCGTGACGCAGCCAGCGCGACCCCATTCCGGTGGCGCAGGTGTCCAGCAGCGACAGCAGGGTGGGGGCGGGTTCGCCGCGCAGCGTCTCCGAAAGTTCCAGATTACGGCGGGTGGCTGCATCCATGCGCACGTACGCCGAGTCGCGTTCGACCGACAGTGTGCGCACGTGCGCGATGGAGGTTCCCTGGGTGGCGCGCGCATATTCGAACAGAGCGCCGGCGGCGCCCAGGGCGGGGCCGAGTTCGTCTGCGCCGAAACCGGAAAGATCGCGGGTCTCGAAATGCCGGGTCAGCGTTCGTACCGCGGCATCGTGGTCGAACTGCCAGGCCGCAAGACGCTTTACCGCGATGCTCGTGCCCTGGAGCGCCGGATCGTTGAAGTCTTCGGGGGCGAGGATTTCCGCGGGCTGCAGCCGCTGCAGTTCCGAGGAGAGATTGTCGTGCCCCGTCTCCTCGACGGTGAAACGACCGCTTGCCAGAGACAACCAAGCCAGCCCCAGCAAATTTCCCTGCGGGTTGAGCGCAAACAACAGGTTGTCGCGCTTCTCGTCCAGCAACGCCGCGTCGGTAAGCGTCCCCGGTGTGACGACCCGGGTAACCTGCCGTTCGACCGGGCCCTTGGAAGTGTTGGGATCGCCGATCTGCTCGCAAATCGCCACCGATTCGCCAAGCCTGATCAGCTTGGCGAGGTATTGCTCGACGGCATGGAAGGGCACGCCGGCCATGCGAATCGGCTCGCCGGCAGACTGGCCGCGACTGGTGAGCGTGATGTCGAGCAACTTCGCGCCGCGCTCGGCGTCCTCGAAGAACAGCTCGTAGAAATCGCCCATGCGGTACAACAGCAGCTTGTCCGCATGCTGCGCCTTGATGCGCAGGTACTGCTGAATCATTGGCGTGTGGGCGGAATGCGTGACCGCAGTGGCGGACACGCTCATTCGGCGAACACCTCCTGCAAAGTACCCAAGGTCGCCGTAAGGGTATCGGGCTTGATCGCGCCCAGCCGCTTGACGAGTCGCAGCTTGTCGAGTGAGCGGATCTGGTCGAGCAGGATAAGCCCCGACTTTCTCTGGAATACGACCGGGATGCGAAACGGAGCAGCCCGGCCTTGGCTGGTCATCGATGCGACGATTACGGTTCGCAGCCAGTTGTGCATTTCGGGAGGAGAGATTACCACGCAGGGCCGGGTCTTCTTGATCTTGCTCCCGACCGTCGGATCGAGCGCCGCGAGCCAGCCCTCGCCGCGCTTCACCATTCGTTAGCCTGATCGTCGGCGTTGGCGAATTCGGGCCAGATCAGCGCATCATCTCCTGAATCGGCAATCGCCCGGGCGGCTTCGTCCCATCCCGCGCGCGGCTCGGCTCGCGGCTTGCGAATTACGATGGCCCCGTTCTCGACGACCATTTCGGCCTCGTCTTCGAGACCGGCTTGGGCCAGTACCGGCTTGGGGATCAGGATGCCTTGGGAATTACCCAGCTTTCGGATTGGCGTGCGCATTGGATTACCTTGAAGGCCGATCAATGTTGTAACAATGTTATAACCTTGTTCGGCACGTTGCACCTTCAACGCTTTCGCGCCGGCCGCGGGAAATCCCTTTCGATTTTTCCCTTTACGAGCTTTGAGACCGCAGGGTCGAGTTTCGTGATAGCGAGGCGCTTGAGAAGCATCATCTTGTCAGTCATGCCATGACGGGCGAGTCCGCGGGTGAATTCACGGTCCTTCTCGCGGCCCGCGATGTACTTTGAAATCGCAAGGTCGTGCACTTCCAGGCATAGGCCGGCGTAGCCGTCGGTATTCTGGTTCTCGATGCGTACCAGGCGTTGCCGCCAGCCCTTGGGCAAAGTGGCTGTGTCCGGGCCTACGCCCTGAGCAAAGTAACCGTGGGTCTGGTGAAAGACGAGTATGTCCGCATGCTGCGCCTTGATGCGCAGGTACTGCTGCATCATCGGCGTGTGCCGGGCGATGTTCATGCGCGATCAGGAAGAATCTTTCACCACAGAGGACCCAGAGAGCACAGAAAAAAAGAAATAGTCAAAGTAGTGCTCAGCGCACTTTTCACGGAACTCAGGGTGAGATAGCCGATAACCTTACGAATCTCGTTATCAGGATGCCTTGCGGTTTCCCTCTGTCTGTGTCCTCGGTGGCAAATTGTTTTTGAGTTCCTTCGTGGACCTTCGTGTTGAGAACCTTCAGCTTTTCATTTTCGCAGTCAGGTGAGGCTGGAGCACATGCAGGATCTGGCTGAAGATCTTCGGGTTGCCGGCGACGATCTGCCCGCGCTCCATGAATTTGTCGTTGCCCTCGAAGTCACCGACCAGACCCCCGGACTCGGTGATCATGAGTACTCCTGCCGCCATATCCCACGGAGAGAGCCCGATTTCCCAGAAGCCGTCGAAACGCCCGGCCGCGACTGCGGCCAGGTCGAGGGCGGCCGCGCCCGCTCGGCGTACACCGGCACACTTGGTCATCATGTTCTTGAGCATGGCGTTGTAGGCGTCCAGGTATTCGAACATGCGGAACGGAAAGCCGGTGCCGATCAGGCCGTCGATCAGCTTGTCGCGCCTGGATACCCGCAGCCGCTTGTCGTTGAGATAGGCGCCGCGGCCGCGCGAAGCGGTATAGAGGTCGTTGCGGGTCGTATCGAAAATCACGCCCTGCGTCGGCACGCCCTTGTGCAGCAGGCCGATGGAAACGCAGTACTGCGGAAAGCCATGCAGGAAGTTGGTGGTGCCGTCCAGCGGATCGATGATCCAGACGTATTCCGAGTCGCCGGAGGCGCCGCTTTCCTCTGCTAGAATCGCGTGCTCCGGATACGCGCTTTTGATCACATCGATGATCGCTTCTTCCGATGCGCGATCCACTTCGGAGACCAGGTCGTTCAGGCTCTTGTGCTTGATGGTCAGAAGGTCCAGGTTCTGGGATGCGCGGTTGATGATGCCGCCGGCACGGCGCGCGGCTTTCACCGCGATGTTGAGCATCGGATGCATGAGGAGTGGGGCGCTGTTAAAGAACGAAGCCGCAATTCTATTCGATGATGACTCCAGCCGCACTTGACCGAGTGCGGGTCGTGCTCTGCGAGACCAGCCACCCTGGCAACATCGGCGCAGCCGCTCGCGCAATGAAGACGATGGGTCTGTCGCGCCTGGTCCTCGTCAAACCGAAGCACTTTCCGCATGCCGACGCCGAGGCTTTTGCTTCCGGTGCGCTCGATGTACTGCGCGAAGCCGTCGTTTGCGACAGCCTGGACGAGGCACTCGCGGGGACGGTGCTGGCGGTGGCTTCGACCTCGCGTCATCGCGACCTCACGCACGAAGTCGTGGATTGCCGCGAGGCCTGCAAACGCCTGGTGCAGGACGCCTCACACGGCGAAGTGGCGTTGGTCTTCGGTCCTGAACGGACCGGGCTCACCGTTCGCGACGTCAACAAGTGCCAGTTGATCGCGGCGATCCCGGCCAATCCCGACTATGCCTCGCTGAACCTGGCGCAGGCGGTGCAGGTATTTGCGTACGAACTGCGCATGGGCGCGGGCGGCACAACGCCGCGTCCACCACGAAGTTCAGAGGTGGCGACCCACGACGAAGTCGAGGGCTTCTACCGCCAGCTCGAGGAAGTTTTTCATGTCAGCGGATTTCTCGACCCGCAGCAGCCGAAGCGCCTGATGCAGCGCGTGCGCCGGCTGTTTGCCCGCTCGCGCCCGGAAAAGGAGGAAGTAAACATCCTTCGCGGATTCCTGCGCGCGGTTCGGGACCGCATGGGCAGCGGGAACGAATAGTTGACTAAATCAGTCATAATTACGAAAATACCTGAAACTTCGAAGGTTTCCCCTATGTTCAGCCGAATTCGTGAAGAGATATGCGTGGTATTCGAACGCGACCCGGCGGCTCGTTCGGCCTGGGAGGTCATCACCTGCTATCCGGGTTTTCACGCGCTGCTGTTCCATCGGCTCGCACATCGGCTGTGGGGCTGGGGCTTGAAGTGGCTGGCGCGTTTCGTTTCCCACATCGGGCGCTGGCTGACCGGCATTGAAATCCACCCCGGCGCGACCATCGGAAGACGCTTTTTCATCGATCACGGCATGGGTGTGGTGATCGGCGAGACCGCACTGATCGGCGACGATTGCACGCTCTATCACGGCGTCACGCTGGGCGGCACCTCGTGGAACAAGGGCAAGCGCCATCCCACGCTCGGCAACGGGGTGGTGGTGGGAGCAGGGGCCAAGATTCTTGGCCCGGTTACGATCGGCGACGGCGCCAAGGTCGGCTCGAATGCGGTGGTGGTGAAGGATGTGCCGGCGCGCGCGACCGCGGTCGGTATCCCGGCGCGGATCGTGGACGACGAAACCATGACCACGCGCGAGCAGACCGCTGAAAAGATGGGGTTTTCTGCTTACGGTATCGGCCCGGACATGAACGATCCGGTGGTGAAGGCGATCCACGGCCTGATCGACCACACCGTGTCCGCGGACAGGCGCATCGAGTACATCCTGGAGCAGCTTGCCCGCATGGGCGTCAAGGTCGAGGACGCCCGTGCTACCGCCGACAAGTTCGATCCTGCCTACCTGAACCGAATTGTTGACTAAAGTACTCGGGTTTCAGTATACTTGAGCACATTAGTAGGATTTATAAGCGGTTGTTTTTATGAATTATTGAGCAGAGGCGACCATGCGACTCACGACCAAAGGGCGTTTTGCAGTAACCGCCATGATCGATCTGGCGATGCGCAACGGAGAAGGTCCGGTGACGCTGGCGGACATCAGCGACAGGCAGAAGATTTCGCTGTCCTACCTCGAACAGTTGTTCGGCAAGCTGCGCCGGCAGGGACTGGTGTCCAGCGTGCGTGGTCCGGGCGGCGGTTACAACCTGGCGCGGCCGACCCCGGAAGTTTCGGTGGCCGACATCATCGTCGCGGTGGATGAACCCATCGATTCGACCCAATGCGGCGGCAAGGAAAACTGCAAGGATGAGCAGAAGTGCATCACCCACGATCTGTGGGCCGACCTCAACAAGCACATCTTCGATTACCTGGGCGCGGTGAAGTTATCCGAGCTGGTGGCGAAGCAAACGAAGAAGTCCTCCGACGTTGCGGTCATGGAGATGCACGACAACCGCCAGAACCTTGCCAAGCCGAAAGAACCGGCGTCGGTCTGAACTGAACGCGATGCACGTCTATTTCGACCATAACGCCACCACGGCACCCGACGAGCGCGTGTGCGATGCAATGCTGCCCTTCCTCAAAGGGGAGTACGGCAACGCCTCCAGCCGCCACGAATTCGGCACTCGTGCGCGCAAGGCGGTGAACCGGGCGCGCGAGCAGGTCGCAAGTCTGGTGAACGTGCAAGCCTCGCAGGTGGTATTCGTGTCCGGCGGAACCGAAGCGAACAATCTGTTCATCAAGGGTGCGGCGGCGTATCTGAAGCCCACTCAGGTTGTGGTCAGCGGCATCGAGCATCCCTGCGTGGCGAAGCCGGCGCAGGACCTGGCGCGCCAAGGTTGGAAGCTGCGCAAGCTTGCGGTCCGGCCCAATGGGCTGGTCGATCTCGCCGATGTGGACGCGGCGCTCACTGACGCCACCGGGCTGGTGTCGGTCATGCTCGCCAACAACGAGACCGGCGTGATTCAGCCGGTGGCGGAAATCGCCGCGAAGGTGCGCGAGAAGCGCGCCTGGATGCATACCGACGCGGTGCAGGCGTTGGGCAAGATCCCGGTGGATTTCGAAGCGCTGGGCGTGCACGCGATGACGATTTCGGCGCACAAGATCTACGGCCCGAAGGGTGCCGGCGCGCTGGTGGTGGACAAGCGGCTGGAACTGAAGCCGATCATCCACGGCGGCGGCCATGAAATGGGACTGCGCTCCGGCACCGAGAACGTGCCGGCGATCGTCGGGTTCGGCGCCGCCTGCGAACTCGCGGCGGAGCGAATGGATAAAATCTCGGGCCATTTGCAGGCGCTGCGCGGCCGCGCGGATCAAGGCGTATCGGCATTAGGTGCGGTGATATTCGGCCAGGGCGCGCCGCGCATTCCGAATACCACGTACTTCGCCTTCCCCAACATCGACGGCGAAACCCTGGTGATCGCGCTGGACAAGGCCGGCTTCGCGGTGGCGAGCGGCTCCGCCTGCTCCAGCACCAGCACCGAACCCAGCGCGACGCTGCTGGCGATGGGCGTGGCGCCGGAACTGGCGCGCGGTGCCGTGCGGGTGAGCTTCGGCGTGCACAACACGGCAGGGCAGGTCGAGGACTTTCTACAGGCGTTGTCCGCGGTGCTCAACCGGCTGCGGCGCCTGACGGCAATCGCAGTTTGAATTCGGCAATCAGTAAAGGGTGAATTGATCATGGCAATTACTGTTACGGAAAACGCGGCGAAGCATATTCGCGGTGCGCTGGCAAAGAGAGGCGGCGTGGGCCTTCGCTTCGGCGTCAGGAAAGTCGGTTGCTCGGGCTTTGCCTATACCTTCGACTACGCGCAGGAAGTCAACGCCGACGACCAATTGTTCCAGTCCCACGACGTCACGGTGGTGGTGGACAAGGACAGCCTGGGGTTCGTGGACGGCGCGGTGCTCGACTATGCACGCGAAGGGCTCAGCGAGTCCTTCAAGGTCGAGAACCCCAAGGCGAAGGCGATGTGCGGCTGCGGCGAAAGCTTCAGCGTCGCCTGACGAAAATAACGGTTCATCGGGAGCGGTTTGTGAGCGCAGTCATCCAGAACCTGGTCAATCAACCCTACAAGCACGGGTTCGTTTCCGACATCGAGTCGGACGTCGTGCCGAAGGGTCTGAACGAGGACGTCATCCGCCTGATTTCGGGGAAGAAAGGCGAGCCCGAATGGCTGCTCGAGTTCCGCCTGAAGTCGTACCGCCACTGGCTGACGATGCAGGAACCGACCTGGCCGAACGTCAAATACCCGAAAATCGACTTCCAGGACATCAGCTATTTCTCCGCGCCGAAGCCGAAGAAGCTCGCGTCCATGGACGAAGTGGACCCGGAGCTGCTGCGCACCTTTGAGAAGCTGGGCGTGCCGATGCACGAGCGCAAGACGCTCGCCGGCGTCGCGGTGGATGTGATTTTCGACAGCGTGTCGGTCGCCACTACGTACAAGAAGAAGCTGGCCGAAGTCGGCGTCATCTTCTGTTCCTTTTCCGAGGCGGTCAAAGAACATCCCGAGCTGGTGAAGAAGTATCTCGGATCCGTGGTGCCGACCGGCGATAATTTCTATGCCGCGCTCAATTCCGCGGTGTTCACCGACGGCTCGTTCTGTTACATCCCCAAGGGCGTGCGTTGCCCGATGGATCTGTCCACATACTTCCGCATCAATACCCAGGAGTCGGGCCAGTTCGAGCGCACGTTGATCATCGCGGAGGAGGGCGCTTACGTGTCCTATCTCGAGGGCTGTACCGCGCCGAAGTTCGACACCAACCAGCTGCACGCGGCGGTGGTGGAACTGGTTGCGCTGGACCATGCCGAGATCAAGTATTCGACAGTGCAGAACTGGTACGCGGGAGACGAGAACGGCAAGGGCGGCATTTACAATTTCGTCACCAAGCGCGGTCTGTGCAAGGGAGTGAACTCGAAGATTTCCTGGACCCAGGTCGAGACCGGTTCGGCGATCACCTGGAAGTATCCGTCCTGTGTGCTGCTGGGCGACAACTCGGTGGGCGAATTCTATTCGGTGGCGCTGACCAACCACCACCAGCAGGCCGATACCGGGACCAAGATGATCCACATCGGCAGGAACACCCGCAGCAAGATCATCTCCAAGGGCATATCCGCCGGGGTTTCGAACAACAGCTACCGCGGGCTGGTGAAAATCGGCGCCAAGGCCGAGAGCGCGCGCAACTTCTCGCAATGCGACTCGATGCTGATCGGCGACCGCTGCGGGGCGAACACCTTCCCGTACATCCAGGTCAACAACAACTCGGCGAAAGTGGAACACGAAGCCTCGACTTCGAAGATCGGCGAGGACCAGCTCTTTTATTTCGCCAGCCGCGGCATCGGTAACGAGGAAGCGGTGTCGATGATCATCAACGGTTTCGTGCAGGACGTATTCGTGCAACTACCGATGGAGTTCGCGGTCGAGGCGACCAAGCTCCTCGGACTCAAGCTTGAAGGAAGTGTCGGATGATCAGGGAAAACGCCCCCGTGCTGCTGGAGGTTCGCGGCCTCACCGCAAAAATCGGCGATCGCAACATCCTCAAGGGAATCGATCTGACTGTGCGTGCCGGTGAAGTGCACGCGATCATGGGACCGAACGGCTCGGGCAAGAGCACGTTCGCGAAAGTTCTGAGCGGGCATCCGTCGCATGAAGTGACCGGCGGCGAAGTTCTGTTCGAAGGCAGGAACCTGCTCGAACTGGCACCGGAAGAGCGTGCCCGCGCCGGTCTGTTCCTCGGCTTCCAGTATCCGATCGAGGTGCCGGGTGTCACCAACAGCGCCTTTCTGCGCCTGGCCTACAACACTGTGCAGGGTACGCGCGGGAAGGAAGAGCTGGATCCGCTCGAGTTCGACGATCTCGTGCGCGAGAAAATGAAATTGCTGGATATCGATCCGTCTTTTCTCGGGCGCAGCCTGAACGCCGGCTTTTCCGGCGGGGAGAAGAAGCGCAACGAGATCCTGCAGATGGCGCTTCTGGCCCCGAAGCTCGCTGTGCTGGACGAGACCGACTCGGGCCTGGACATCGACGCGTTGCGGGTGGTGGCGAACGGCATCAACAAGCTGCATACCCCCGACAACGGCATCGTGCTGGTGACGCATTACCAGCGCATGCTCAACTACATCGTGCCGGACTACGTGCACGTCATGGAAGGCGGGCGGATCATCAGGACCGGAGACAAGTCGCTCGCGCTCGAACTCGAAGCACGCGGATACGACTGGGTCGCCAGGGAAGCCGCGTGAGTGTGATCGCATGAATACCGAAACCCGAAGCGACTATCTCGACAGCCTGTTACACGGTCGGGATGTGGTGCCCGAGGCCCGCGCAGGCTGGTTGAAGACGCTGCGCGCCCAGGCGGTGGAGCGTGCCAATGCGCTCACCGTGCCGACCACGCGCGACGAGGACTGGCGCTTCACCGACCTGTCACCGCTGTACAAGGCCCCGTACCGGCCATCGGCGCAGCCGGGCGAGGTTTCGGCGGCCGAATTCGGCCGCTTCGAGATCCCGGAAGCGACGACGCGGCTGACTTTCGTGGACGGTCATTTTTCGGCTGCGCTGTCGCGCATCGTGCCTGCAGATGGCGTTCTCGTCGCCAATCTTCCGGATGCGCTTGCGGCGCATGGCCGGCTGGTCGAGTCCAGACTCGGCACGCTTGCGGGAACAGGGCAGGACGCTTTCGCCGCGGTAAATACGGCGTTTCTGCACGACGGCGCACTGATCCACGTCGGGCGCGACCGCAACGGCATCGCACCAATTCATCTGTCGTTCATCGCCACCCGCAAGGATGGCGCTGCCTATCCGAGGGTCCTGGTGATCGCGGAACCGGGCGCGCAGTGCACGCTGATCGAGGACTTCGTGGGCCTTGCCGACGGGGGTTACTTTACCGACGCGGTTACCGAAATTGCCGTGGGTGAGAATGCGCATGTTGCGCACGTCAAGCTGCAGCGCGAGGCTCAGGCCGCTTTTCACATCGCCAGGACCTCGGTACAGGTTGCGCGCGAGGGCCGTTATTCCAACTGGTCGGTCGCATTGGGTGCGCGCATTTCCCGCCACAATCTCCACGTGATGCAGGCGGGCGAGGGCATCGAGTTCTCGATCGACGGCCTGGCGCTGATCGGCGGGCGCCAGTTGGCGGACACCAACAGCCTGATCGACCATGCGCATGCGCACGGACGCAGTCGGCAATTGCACAAGACCGTGGTCGGCGGCGGCGCACACGCGGTGTTCAACGGCAAGATTCTCGTGCGCCGGGACGCGCAGCAGACCGATGCGGGGCAGCAGTCACGCAACCTGCTGCTTTCCGACAAGGCGCGCGTGGATACCAAGCCGCAACTGGAGATCTTTGCCGACGACGTCAAGTGCGCGCACGGCGCCACCGTCGGTCAGATCGAGGCCGATGAGTTGTTTTATCTGAAGAGCCGCGGCCTGTCGGACGCCACTGCGCGCAATCTGCTGACTTACGCGTTTGCCGCCGAGATCATCGAGCGCATACCGGTGAAATCCCTGGTGGAGCGGCTGGAAAAACACGTTCTCGAACAAACCCAGATCAAATCCTGACCATGACTTCTGCAAGCACTGTATTACAGGCGGTAAAGCTGGTCGGCGCGCTCGACGTCGGTCGCATCCGTGCGGACTTCCCGATCCTGAACCTCGAAGTCAACGGCAAGCCGCTCGCATATCTCGACAACGCGGCGAGCAGCCAGATGCCGAAGCAGGTCATCGACCGGCTGGTGCGCTATCAGACCAGCGAGCACGCAAACATCCACCGCGCGGTTCACGCTCTGTCGGAAAAGGCAACGGCGGAGTACGAAGGTGCGCGCCGCAAGATCCAGCGTTTTATCAACGCGAAAGAAGAACGCGAAGTCATCTACACCCGCGGCACCACGAACTCGGTGAACTTGGTGATGCAGGGTTACGGGCGGGCGTTCCTGGGCGCCGGCGACGAGATCATCGTGTCCCAGCTCGAGCACCATTCCAATATCGTCCCCTGGCAGATGTTGTGCGAGGAGAAGGGCGCAAGGCTGCGCGTGATCCCGTGCAACGACGCCGGCGAACTGCGGCTCGACGACTACGCGAAGCTGTTCAACGCCAATACCAAGATCGTCGCCATCACCCATGTCTCCAACGCGCTCGGGACCATCAACCCGGTCAAGGACATGATCGCCACCGCGCATCGCCACGGCGTACCGGTGCTGGTGGATGGGGCACAGGCCGTGCCGCACATGAAAGTGGATGTGCAGGACCTGGACTGCGATTTCTACGCCTTTTCAGGCCACAAGATGTGCGGACCGACCGGCATCGGCATTCTCTACGGCAAGGCACAGCTCCTGGAGAAAATGAAGCCCTTCGAGGGCGGCGGCGACATGATCCTGTCGGTGACGTTCGAGAAGACGACGTACAACGCCATCCCCCACAAGTTCGAGGCCGGAACGCCGCCGATCGCCGCCGCCATCGGACTGGGTGCTTCGGTGGATTACCTGGAAAGCGTCGGGCTGGACAGGGTTGCCGCGCATGAACACGATCTTCTGACGTATGCGACCGAGGCGCTTACGCAACTCAAGGGCGTGCGCATCGTGGGAACCGCGAGGAACAAGGCCGCCGTCCTGTCGTTCACCCTGCAGGGCGTACATCCCCACGACGTCGGCACCATTCTGAACGAAGACGGCGTGGCCGTGCGGACCGGCCATCACTGCGCCCAACCGGTGATGCAGCGCTTCGGCATCCCGGCGACGGCGCGCGCCTCGTTTTATCTTTACAACACCTTTGCCGAGGTGGATGCGCTGGTCGCGGGCATTCGCAGAGTGCAGAAAATTTTCGGCTAGGCCGGGTTAAATGGATTCCAAGCAGCTGTATCAGGAAGTGATCCTGGATCACAACAAGAAGCCACGCAACTGGGGCAAGCTCGCCGATGCGAGCCACAAGGCGGAGGGTCTGAATCCCCTTTGCGGCGATCACATCTGGCTGTCGCTGAAGCTTGACGACGAGCGCGTCGAGAACATCGCTTTCGAGGGCGAAGGCTGTGCGATTTGCAAGGCCTCATCGTCGATGATGACCACCAACGTAAAGGGCAAGACCGTTGCGGAAGCCGAACAACTGGTCCGGGAATTCCGTGACATGGCCACCGGCAAGCTCGACATCGCCGGCGCGCCCAACCACCTCGGCAGGCTCATGGTTTTTGCCGGTGTGCGCGATCTGCCGTCGCGGGTGAAATGCGCGATCCTACCGTGGCACACGCTGCAAGCGGCGCTACATTCCGAGTCTGTTGTTTCCACCGAGGGCTACCAGGACCCGGTTGCCGCCGCAAGCTAAGCCAATGCCAAAAATCGCAGACCTCGAATACACGCCGAACCCTAACGCACGCAAGTTCGTTCTGAAGGAGCCGTTGACCAATGGGTTGGCGCGTTCTTTCGAGAACGCGGAACAGGCGCAGCGCGACGAGCTTGCCTCCAAACTGTTCGCGATCCCTCACGTCAGCAACGTTTTCTACGTTGATAACTGGCTCACCGTGACCCAGGACGGCGAGGGCGACTGGCAGGAGCTGTTGCGACAAGTCGCCGAGCCGATCCGCGAGGCGCCGGCTGCAGACAAAGCATCGGAGGAGTATGCCCAGGCGGCCGCCTGGCTGGCGAAGGGCGAGGGCGCTGCGGAACTGTCGGAGACCGATAAGCTCAAGCTCGAACAGATCAACGAGATTCTCGACGAGGAAATCAGACCGTATCTGCAGGGCGACGGCGGAGACCTCTACGTCGTCGGTCTGGAGGGCAGTACGCTGAAAGTACACTATCAGGGCGCGTGCGGCAGTTGCCCCAGTTCCATTTCCGGCACACTCGCCGGCATAGAGAGCCTGGTCAAGCGCATCGACCCCGAAATGGAAGTCGTTGCCGTGTAGCGGCGGCCGGCCGGAGGCCGGCTTCATCAGCGTTGACGCAAAGAATTCTTTTCAATACCCCCTTGAGGGGTACGCAAGGCTGAGAAGGAAGAACGTAAAGAAGTACGAAGAAGAGAAAAGCGCTTAGACTTTCCTGGCCTCTCGCCTCTCGCCTCTCGCCTCTCGCCACTGCCTTTTCATGAGTAATTGGATTTTTGTTGCCGAAGCGGCCAGCATCAAGCCCGGCCACTACGAAACTGTCGATCTCGATGGCACGCTGGCGGCGGTGTTCAACGTCAATGGCGAGTTTTACGCGATCGAGGACGTGTGCACCCACGACGGCACGGTGCTCACCAGCGGCAACCCGATCGAGGGCGACGAAATCGTCTGCCCACGACACGGCGCGCGTTTCTGCGTCAGGACCGGCGAGGCTCTCTCGCCGCCTGCGTACGAACCCACTGCCACATTTCCCGTGAAGGTCGAAGACGGCCGGATCTACGTTCGCGACGACCGCTGGGATTGAGTCTCACAGCCCGCGCGGTTGACCGGTGAGAGATTGTCGGCAGTTCCGATTCGAAGGCCGATCCCGCCCCTTTATCCGGCCCCCGATCCTTTCGAAGCAGATTCTCGTGTATCAACAGAACCTTACAAAGCGAAATTAAAGTTATCAAAGTGTGAGATTTGATTTAATAAAAAATTTGTACGATAAATAATGTAAACGAGAAGAACCAAAACACGATGTCATAAAGATAAGGGCAGTCGTTCCTCACTCGCAGCTGTCGTTCTCGGGGGGGGCCTTGGCAAGGTCAAAAGGGGGAGAAGATGGAAGACTTCAGCGAGCTCAATCTGATCGGGCGTTCGCCCGCGTTCCTCAGCGCCCTCAATTTGGTCAGGAAGTTCGCGACCTGCGACGCCACCGTGTTGATCCAGGGCGAAACCGGCACCGGCAAGGAATTGGTCGCTAGAGCCATTCACTATCTTGGAGTGCGTCGCGACGAGCCTTTTATTCCCGTCAATTGTGGCGCCATCCCGGACAACCTACTAGAAAACGAATTGTTTGGCCACGCACGTGGTGCGTTTACCGACGCGCGTGACGCTTCGAGCGGACTGATTACCGAGGCCGAAGGCGGTACTCTCTTTCTTGACGAGGTTGAAGTCCTGACACCGAAGGGTCAGGTCGCGCTGTTGAGGTTTCTCCAAGACGGCGCGTACCGACAGCTCGGAGGAAAACGACTGATTGACGCGAACGTGCGGGTGGTCGCGGCAAGCAATACCAATATTGAACAGCTGGTCGCCCAAAACCGGTTTCGGGCAGACCTGCTCTATCGGCTGGCGGTAATGCCAGTCGTGTTGCCGCCACTGCGCAACCGGGCGGGCGACGTGAGCTTACTCGCGCAGCACTTCGTGCGCCGCCTGAACTCGCGATACCGGACATCCAAGCGACTATGCGATTCCTCGCTGCGCGCGCTCGAGATACGTGCGTGGCCAGGAAACGTGCGCGAGCTGGAGAACATATTGCATCGGGAATTCCTGCTGGCAGAGGGAGAGGTGATGCAACTCGCCGACCTCGTCGCCGTGGAAGTCCATTCGAGGGAAGCGTCCTTCGAAAACGAAACCGATGCATTCGAACAAGGCTTCAGCACCGCCAAAGCGCGCATCGTAGCCGAGTTCGAGCACCGATTCCTGCGTTGGGCGCTGGCGCAAAGCGGCGGGAACGTTTCCGTCGCCGCCCGCCGTGCCGGTAAGGAGCGCCGCAACTTTGGCAGGCTGCTGAAGAAGCACGGCATCGACCGCGCCCGGTACGCAGCCGAATATTGATCCGCCATCCTCCGGGCGCGCTGAGCGCGATTCGGTCCTGACAATCCCCGGGTAGTTCCACTGCGTTTCAACGGGCGTCTATCGGCACGTGCGCATGCGGGTCGTTTCCCTCCCGTCCCGGGCGTTTGCGCCCGCTTCCACAAGGCTTTGAAGCAACAGCGTTTGGACCGCTTTGCTTGAGGGGGTGGGTGGGGCGTTGTTGCCCCACCCCTCGACGAGTCGCTTCATGCGCGTCAAGAAAATCAATCGCTTGGAAAAATCGTCAGCAGGCACGCCGATTGCGTAACGCTATGGCATGAATCGCGGTGGAGCCGCGAGTCGCGGCGAGGCTTGGCGGGCGCAACAGATTGCTGCGGCGATGCGCGGGATTCGCAGTTACCTTGATGCGCATCCGAATGCAAGCGACAGCCTGCGGGGCGTTCGATTATGGCTCCGCGATCTGCCTGAAGAATTCGGCGAGGAAGCGATCGGTGCCGCGCTTGATCGCTTGTTGGAACTTGGCGAGATCGAGGCACGTCCGGTCGCAGGGGGCGCCGTGGTTTACGCACGCGCGCTCCGCGAGCGCAGACAGAATTAAGGCCGGCATTCGCGTCGGGAAGGCGTAGGCGCATCCGGAGGGCTGAAGCGGGCGCGTCGGAGTTTAAGAGAAGCAGCGATACCAAATCTGACCAATGAGGAACCTTCGCTATGGACTTCATCATTGAGAATCTCACCGACAAGCCCATCTGGCTGCAACTCAACAGCGGCGAGTCGCTCAACATCATGCCCCATTCGCGCCGCGACGTGCCGGAGGGCGAAGTGCGGGGCAATCCGAAGCTGAAACAGCTCCACGAAAGCAGAGTGATCCGCACCATCCCACCGTACGGAGAAGCGAAACCCGCCGACGCCGAGGCTGCGCCGGCAGCGGCGGGCGTGGCAGACGCGGACGACGAAGGCGCGTACGAGGAAGACCCCGACGCGGACTCCCGCTCCCCGGCGGGCAGGAGCCGCAAGAAGAAGTCCGTATAGAAGACAGGAGAGAGATCCATGACCACAGTTTCCTACCCGGGCGTATACGTCGAGGAAATCCCCGGAGGCGCGCGCCCGATCGAAGCCGCCGGAACGTCGACGGCCGTGTTCGTCGGCCTCGCCGAGAAGGGTGCCGACGACGCCGCGGTGCGGGTGAGCAGCTGGGAGGAATTCCAAAAGGCCTACGGCGGCTTCATTTCGGCGAGCTACCTCGCCGAAGGCGTCTTCAGCTTCTTCAACAACGGCGGCCGGCAGTGCTACATCGCGCGCGTCACGCCGAGCGACGCGGTGCGCGCCGATGTCACCGTGCAGAACCGCGCCAACCCCGCGGTTGCGGGGATCAAGTTTCTGGCCAGGAATAAGGGGGCATGGGCCAATTACCTGGTGCTCACGACCGAGAACGCGACCGCGGATCCCGGCAATGGCTTCAAGCTGATCATCCGGCGCCAGGCCGAGCGCGAAGTCGTGCCGACCAATGTCGCGGATCTGCCCACGCTCGAGACGCACGACAACCTCGTCATGGACCCCGATTCGCCGAGCTACGCCGTCAAGGTCCTGAAGCGGGATGCGTCGCTCGTCGAGATGGAATCGCTGCCTGCCAACACCAGCCTGCAGCGCGGCTTTCACCGCAGTGGCGCGCTCACCGCGGCGCTCCCCCTCAGCGCGGCGACCAGCAAGTTCATGATCAACGTGGACGACGACGGTTACCAGGAAGTCACCCTGGACGGCGCCGCACTCGCGGCGGGCGCGCCGCTGGCCGACGTCGCGACCAATATCGAAAGCAAGGTGCAGGTTCTCGCCAAGAAGAAGGGCAGCACGCCCCCGGACGCCTTCACCGCGTTCAACTGTGCGGTCGAGGGCACGAGTTTGGTCCTGCGCTCCGGCACCAACAAGACAGGGTCCGCGGAAAACCTCAAGTCCTCGGTGCGCATCCAGAATGCGCCGACGAACAATGCGGCGGTGAAGCTCAAGCTGGGCGAGGGCAACGGCGGCCTCTCGGAGGACGCGCTGGCCGTGCGCCGTCCGGCGAACGCCGCCGCGGTGCAGCTCGGCGACAATGCCGCGCCGCTGGGGGCGGTGACCGCCGCCACGCTGGGCGTCGACGGCGTGGCCCCGCTCAACGAGCAGAATTACGCGAACGCATTCACGAGGCTGAACGACAAGAACGACTTCAGCCTGCTCGCCGTGCCGGGCATCGGCACGACGCAGATGATGGATCTGGGCGTGGCGTACTGCGCCAACCGTCCGCTGCAGGACGTGTTCTACGTCGGCGAGACCGGCAAGTTCGACGACACCGTCGCCGAGGCCGAGGCCTTTCGCAAGTCCCTCACGAAAGCGAACTCCTACGGCGCCGTCTACTTTCCCTGGATCAGGGCGCTCGATCCGTCCGGGCGCACGCCGGGGGCGGTGCCGCTGCCGCCCTCGGGCTACGTCGCCGGCCTGTACTCGCGCATCGACGGGGCGCGAGGCGTGTGGAAAGCGCCGGCCGGCACGGAGGCGAGCTTGAACGGCGTGGTGGGCCTCACGACCGAGTTGACCGACGTCCAGCAGGGCAACCTCAATCCGATCAGCGTGAACTGCCTGCGCCGCTTCGACCTCGCGGGCGTGATCGCCTGGGGCGCGCGCACCGTCAGTTCCGACCCGGAGTACAAGTACGTGCCGGTGCGGCGCACCGCGATCATGCTGCGCAAGAGCATCTACGACGGCATCCAGTGGGCGGTGTTCGAGCCCAACGACCATCGCCTGTGGTCGGCGCTGCGCACCAACATCGGCGCCTTCATGAACAGTCTGTTCCGCGCCGGCGCGTTCCAGGGGGAGAAGGCGAACGACGCCTACTTCGTGCGCTGCGGTCTGGGCGACACCATGGTGCAGGACGACATCGACCGGGGGCAGGTCATCGTGCTCGTGGGCTTCGCGCCGCTCAAGCCGGCCGAGTTCGTGATCGTGCGCATCCAGCAGAAAGCCGGGCAGCAATAAGACACGAAAGGAGCTCTCATGGCCGCACCCTTGTTTCCGGTAAATGCGCATCGCCACGATCCTTACCGCACGTTCAAGTTCCAGGTCCTGGTCGACGGCCAGCCGGTCGCCGGCCTGCGCAAGATGTCGGCGCTGAAGAAGACCACCGAAGCGATCGGCTGGCGCAACGCCGGCGACCCGACGCACGAGCGCCGGCTGCCCGGGGCGACCAAGTACGAGGCGGTCACGCTCGAGCAGGGGCTCACGCACGACCCGGTGTTCGAGAAGTGGGCGAACCTGGCGAACAACATCCAGGGCGACGCCGCGATGTCGCTGAAGAACTTCCGCAAGGACGTCGTGATCAACGTCATGAACCTCCAAGGCAAGGTGGCGATGTCCTACAAGCTGTTCCGCGCCTGGGTGTCGGAGTATCAGGCGCTGCCCGGTTTCGACGCCGGCACCACCAACGCGGTCGGCATCCAGACCGTCAAGCTCGAGCACGAGGGCTGGGAGCGCGACACGGCCGCGGCCGAGCCCGCCGAGACGTGATCCCGCGCGCATGCACGCCGGCATCGTGGTCACTCTTCCCGGAGGAGCGCTGATCGGTGAGCGGCTGGCGCATGAGGCCGCGTTTCGTCCATTCACCGGCCGCCTGGAGGAGCAGCTCGCGGAGCTCGACGAGGCGCAGGCCGGATCGCGTCCGACCCGGGTGAGCGCTCTGCTCGCCGCGGCGCTCGCGCACGTCGGCGGGCGCGAGGCCACGCGCGAACTGGTCGCCGGCCTCGGCTTCACCGACCGGCAGTTTCTCATGCTCGCGTTCGCCCTCCAGCATGGCGACGACCAGCAATGGCGGCACGTGACCTGCGCGCGCTGCGCTGAGCGCTTCGATGTCGGCTTCCGCCTCAGCGGCCTGCCGGTCACGCCGGCCGGCGACGGCTATCCCTGGACGCAAATCAGCGTGGCGGGAAGGCAACTGCGCCTGCGCGTGCCGACCGGGGAAGACGAGGAGCGCATCGCACGCATGGCACCGGAGCCGGCGCGGCGTGCGCTGGCGCTCGGCTGCATCGTGTCGATCGACGAGGCGGCGCCGCAAACCGAGGTGCTCGAGGCGCTCTGCGCGGCGGAAGTGGACGCCATCGACGCAGCGCTCGACGCGCTGGCGCCGCAACTGCCCGCGTCGCTCGCGACCGCGTGCAGCGAATGCGGCACGGCGCAGACGCTCGAGCTCGATCCCTACGACATCGCCCTGCCGCAAACGGGCGAGCTCTATCGCGAGGTGCACGCCCTCGCCCTGCGCTACCACTGGAGCGAGGACGAGATCCTGCAGTTGTCGCGCGAGCGGCGGCGCCTCTATCTCGACCTGATCGACGAGCACCCGCACGAGGCGAGCTGAGCGAATCATGACCTTCCTGCAACGCATCGTCGCGGCCGTCTCGCGGGCACGAGCAACCGCCGCCGCTGCCGCCGCCCCGCGGGGCGGCGTGCTCGCAGTGGGCCAGTTGCTCAGCACGCGAGGCGGCTCGCCCGCCGGCGCCGCGGCGGCGCAGGACGGCCTTGCGCCGGCGCCCGCCGCGGAGTTAAATCGCATTGAGGGACCGGAGGCAAGGATGGGTCCGGCGCAGGGTGCGCCGGTACGTCATCTAGCTCCCGAGCCAAAGGAAGTAGCTGGCAACAGCGAACAAGGGGCTGCGTCTAGTAAGCTACGGACAAGCGGGAAACTGGAGGTTGCTCGGTTAGTTCGCGAGTGTATTCAATCTGGTGTCTCGAGTGAACGTGCAGAACGTGTAGTTTCCGATACCGGCGGTGAGAGCGAAAGCGGGGCGGCGGTGAGAGTGCCGCGCCCCGTGGACCCGCCTTCGATTCGTCCGGTTCCCTCATTCCCACCGCTCGCCGCGCGCTCCATCGCGCACTCGGCACCGGCCGCCACGCGCGAACCCGGCGCGCCGCGCGAGGTCGCAGCAGCGAGCCGTGAACTAGCGCCGGCGAGCCGCGCCGAGAGAGCCGGCGATGCGGCCGCTGCGGAGCCTGTCACGCCGCCGCCAGGCGCCGCGGCGGGAGAGACGAGCGCTCCATATAGCGACGCGAGCGCCGCTCCGGCGCCTGCGGCATTGCGCCCGGCGATGCCGGCTCTTGCGGTTCCTCCCGAGCCGCCGGCGCCCGCGCTCCCGGGCGAGCAGGCGGCGCCCGCGGCAGCGGGCGAGTCCCAGCTGCCGCGCGCGAGCGCAGAGCGGTTCT
>JBBPIT010000018.1:0-61440 GCA_038040175.1 Pseudomonadota bacterium
CCACGAACCACGAACCACGAACCACGAACCACGAACCACGAACCACGAACCACGAGCCACGGCCTTTCATGCCTTTCAACCAACCCGCCCCCGAACTCGGCAATCAATACTCGGACGATCGCGTGCTGCGCTCCTATCTCGCGCGCGCACTCCCCGCCGAGGTGCTGGCGGCGATCGCGCCCGAGCTGAGCGAATTGGGCGCACTCGCGGGCGGCGAGTTGTACCGCATGCAGATCGCCGACCGTCTCAACGAGCCGAGGCACACGCCCTGGGACGCATGGGGAAACCGCGTCGATCTCGTCGAAGTCTCGCCCCTGTGGAAACTTGCCGAGCGCATCGCCGCCGAAAGGGGGCTGGTGGCCACCGCCTACGAACGCAGGCACGGGCGTTTTTCGCGCATCCACCAGTTCGCGCTGGTGCATCTGTTCACGCCGGCCACCGACGTCTATAGCTGTCCGCTGGCGATGACCGACGGTGCGGCGCGGGCGCTGGTGTCGTCGGGCAATCAGGCGCTGATCGCGCGCGCGCTGCCGCGGCTGACGGCGCGCGATCCGGCGCGTTTCTGGACCAGCGGCCAGTGGATGACAGAGAGCACCGGCGGTTCCGATGTCGGCCGCTCGGAGACGATTGCACGCAAGGACGGCGACCGGTGGCGGCTCTATGGCCGCAAGTGGTTCAACTCGGCGGTCACGTCGCAGATGGCGCTGACACTCGCCCGGCCGGAAGGCAATCCGGGCGGCGGCCAGGGTCTGGCGCTGTTTTTTCTCGAAACTCGCGACGCGAACGGGCAGCTTGCCAACATCCTGATACACCGCCTCAAGGACAAGCTCGGCACGCGCAAGGTGCCCACCGCCGAACTCACGCTCGACGGCACTCTCGCGTGGGCGGTGGCGGGGGAATCAGACGGCGTGCGCAACATCGCGCCGATGCTCAACGTCACCCGCACCTGGAACGCCGTGAGCGCAGTGTCTTACATGCGCCGTGGGCTGGCGCTGGCGCGCGACTACGCGAAAAAACGCGTCGCGTTCGGTGCGCCGCTCGCGGACAAGCCGCTGCACGTGGATACATTGGCCGGGCTGCAGGCGGAGTACGAGGCCGCATTTCAACTGACGTTCTACGCGGTCGAGTTGCTCGGACGCGAAGAGACCGACTGCCTCGATGCCGGCGGCAAGGACCTGCTGCGGCTGCTCACGCCGATCGTGAAACTCACCACCGGCAGGCAGGCGGTGGCGTTGCTGCCGGAAATCGTCGAGAGCTTCGGCGGGGCCGGTTATGTCGAGGACACAGGGATTCCAGCGCTGCTGCGCGATGCGCTGGTGTTCTCGATCTGGGAAGGGACCACCAACGTGCTGGCGTTGGACGCGCTGCGCGCGCTGCAAGCCGGAAGCGCGCTCGGCGCGCTGCAGATCGAAGTGGAAACGCTCGCCTCCGCGGTGCGCGATACGCGGCTGCTTGCCTGCGTCAAAGCGGCCCAGGCCGCGCTGTCACATGCCCAGAGCTGGATTTCGCAGACTTCCGGCGATGCGCTGGAAGCGGGGGCGCGGCGCTTTGCCATGACGCTCGGCCGCGCGTTCGCGTTGCTGCTGCTTTGCCGCCACGCGCAGTGGTCGCTCGACCACGAGAAAGATCAACGCCCGCTCGCCGCGGCCGCGCGCTTCGCGCAGAACGGAGTGGACATGATCGCGGTAGAAGACCTGGCGTCATCCAAGGCGCTGGCGAACGACGAGGGGCCGTGAATGTCGTGAATGTCGTGAAGCAAGAAGACGCGAATGTCGTAGAAGCACTAGATCACAAAGCCAGTAAATCTTGAATCTCGACTTAGGCCCCAGAGCTTCCCGCAGTCACGATATTCACGATATCCGCGACATTCACGCTATTCACGGCCTTTTCGGCAGCGCGTGAAGTGCAAACCTGAAATCCGCCGCCGATTGCGCCACCTGCTCGACGGTCATCCCGGGTTTGTAGAGCGCCGACCCAAGACCGAAGCCGTCGGCACCGGCGACCCAGTAGTCATTCATGTTTTGCGGCGTGATGCCGCCCACCGGCAGTACCGGCACTTCCTGCGGCAGCACCGCGCGCAGCGACTTCAGCACTTTCGGCGGATTGGCTTCCGCGGGAAACAACTTGATCGCATCCGCGCCGGCATAGATCATCCGGAACGCTTCGGTCGGTGTGGCGAAGCCCGGCACCACGAAGAGATTGCGGCGCTTGGCCGCTTCGACGACGCGCTCGTCCGCGTGCGGCATGACGATGACCCTGCCGCCGGCATCCGCGACTTTCGTCACCTGCTCCCAGTCGGTAACCGTGCCCGCGCCGATCAGCGCCCTGTCGCCCAGGCGTTTGGCCAGGCGCACGATGCTCGCGAAGGGCTCCGGTGAATTGAGCGGCACCTCGATGATGGTGAAGCCGGTCTCGACCAGCATCGTGCCGATGTCCGGCGCTTCGCCGGGCTTGATCCCACGCAGGATCGCCACCAATGGCCAGCGCTTGAGCCAGTCGCCGAATGCTTCGATGTTCATAGATAAGCCGCCAGGCGGAACAGTCCCTTGGTCACGGAATCCGGGTCGAGGGCATTGGCTTCGATCCCCAGCACGGTAAAGGCACGACCGTAGATTTCCGCGAGCTGTGCGCTGCACAGCACGTGTACGCGGCCGCGTCTGCCGTGCGCCGACCGGATCTCATAGCCTATAAGCATACCGGAGAGATACGAGGCCGAGGCGGCTTCAGTAAGTTCGCCGAACAGGCCGCGCGCCCGGACGCCGAACAGGTGATGGAGCAGGCCGCCGGCGTCGGCCGAGCGGCGCACGCCGTCTTCGAAGGCGGCAACATCGGTTGCACCGTCCTTCATCATCCTGCCGAGGATGCTGTGCGCCTTGAAAACTGCGAACGCCTCGCCGGTCATGTGCGTCGAAAAACGCGCGATCCTGCCGTCCGTCACCTCGACCCATTTGCTGTGGGTGCCCGGCAGGCAGACCGTATGCGCCCCCGGCCCGAGCCGGTCCAGCACGCCGAGGATCTGTACCTCCTCCCCGCGCATCACGTCCGGAATGCCCGCCTGGTCGCGGCAGGTGAGTCCCGGCGCGATCCAGGCCGTGCCGCCGTCCCAGGTTACTTTGCGCATGCCGGCTGCGATTTCCTCGAATCCGGCAGGGCAGGCGGCGTAGGGCACTTCCAGCCAGCCCTGGCGGCTGCCGATCATTCCGCTCATCACCACCGGTCCGTCGCCGGCCGCGATCCAGTCTCCGGCCTGCGCTTCCAGCACCGCGGAGAACTTGCCGTTCTCCACCGAAAGAATTCCCTGCGGTGAAGAGCGCATTTCCAGAACGCCTCCATGGGCGTCCAGACGATATACGCGAAACGAACTTGTTCCCCAATCAACCGCAATCATGGTTTTCCGGATGGTGACGCCGTCACGCGTCACGCATTCCTGTGAGGAACTGTTGAGGGCTTTCGACCTTGATGCCCATGTAATCGCGCACCCCGATTACGGCCTTGTCGCCCGACACGATGGTTTGCGCCTTCAGTGCGACAGCGCATTCGAAGAGCTTGTTGTCATCGGGATCGGCGGAAACGATGTTCAGGGTGGGCGTTTTGCCGGCAAATATCAGATTGAAACCGCTTGCAAAAAGAGTCAGGACCTCCGAGGTCAGCTTCTGCGGCAGGCGCAGGCGTTCCATGACTTCCACGTACTCGTCCACGATCTCCCTGGACAGGCAGAGCGTGATCTCGCCGTTCCTCCAGAGATCGATGACCTTTTTCGGATTCCCCCCGAAGAAGGAGGAAACAAACACATTGGTATCAACGACTACCCGCATGCGCTCTGCGAGCCTTGCGAACGGCCTTGATGGCTGCGGTCACGTCCTTTTCGCCGAGTTTGCGGCCCTTGAGGTCTTTGCCGATCCGTTCCCAGAGCGAATCGACATACGACCCGATATCCCGCTGGTTCAGGTATTCCTCGATCAGTGAACGCACCACCTCGCTGGATGTCTTGCCCTCCATCTTTGCCACGCGCACCAGTTGCTCCTTCAGTGCGGGGTCTATGCGAATCAGAATCTGGTCACCCACGGCGGGCCTCCGGTCTGTATATCTCGTATATCTTAGATAACATTTTGATGAGATACAAGCCAGCGTGCCAGTCGATGGCAATCACGTGAATATTTCACGATATTCACGACATTCACGGCACTTAAATCCGTCCGAACTCTTCCAGCAATTGCTCGAACGTCCGTCCCTCCGCGATACGGCGTCTGGTCGCTTCCTCGCGCTCGGCCTGGGCGCGGGCGGCCTCCAGCACTTCTTTCATGTTTGCCGAGGGCACGACGGTGATGCCGATTTCGTCGCCGACGATCATGTCGCCCGGGCTCACCACGATACCGCCGCAGGCGACCGGCACGTTCAGTTCCACGTCGTCCTTGCGGCCGGAAAACATCGTGTGCGTGCCGCGCGCGGTCACCGCACGCGAGAACACGATAAATTGCAGATCACGCAGTTCATCGGTATCGCGGCAGGCGCCCTCGATGATTGCGCCCGCGACGCCGCGGTTCTTGAACAGGCTGCCCATCAGGCCGCCGAACACCGAGGTCTCGGTTTCCGCACCCGCGTCCACCACGATCACGTCGCCCGGCTGCGCCACGTGCAGTGCCGCCAGCGGATCCTGCAGGTCGCCGGGAGAAAGCTTCACGGTGACCGCCGGCCCGACCATCTTGCCGCGGAAGATCGGCTTGATGGCGCTCGCCATGACCCCGCCGCGCTTCTGCACGTCGGCGAACACGCACGAAGCGCTGTAGCACTTGGACACCTCGCGGTACTGCTCGACGAGTTTCGGGTCTGGGCGTTTGAAGTTGCGTAGTTCCACGGATTCCTCCTCTGTGGTGATTTGAAGAACGGCTGACATAGCCACCAACTGCGGCTCGTGAATGTCATGAATATCGTGAAGCTAGAAGACGTGAATGTCGAAAAAGCTGTGAAAATCGTAAATGTCACGAAGCGCAAAGACTTGAAATTCGTGAAAACACTGGATCGTGAAGCTTGCAAATCCTGATTTTCGATTCAGGCCCCAGAGCCTCCCGCAGTTACGATATTCACGATATTCACGTCATTCACGACATTCACGGCGGTTCCGGCATTCACGTTATTCACGGCATCCCAGACCGTAGAAACCCCTTCACCATGCCGATTTGATCCTCTGCCATCAGCATCGGCGCGTGGCCGATGCCGGCGAACTCGACGAGCTTCGCCTTCGGGCCGCGCCGGGTCATTTCCTGCGCCGTCTCCGCGAGCAGCAGGTCTGAATCGGCGCCGCGCAGCAGCAGCGTCGGACAGCGTACCTGGTCCCAGAACGGCCACAGCACAACATCTGCCGGCGCGACGCGGAAGGCCAGCCCCAGCGCCGGATCGTAGTTCGGGCCCCAGCGGCCGTCTTCGAACTGGCGCCCATTGGTCTGCGCCAGGTGCCGCCACTGCGCATCGGTGAGTGGCCCGAAGGGCGCCGACACGGCGCGGATGTACTGCTCGAATTCGTCGAAGGTAGCGTAGCGCGGGTCCTTGCCGACGTAATTGGAAAGTCGCTCGAGCGACGCTTTGGGGATGAAGGCGCCGACGTCGTTCATCACCAGGCGGTGGACGGGCGAATTGGGTTGCGCGGCGAGGAACATGCCGACCAGCCCACCCATCGAGGTGCCGACCCAGTCCACCTGCTGCGCGCCGCTGCGGGCAATCAGCGCCGCCATGTCGGAGCAATACAGCGGGTAGCCGTAGTCATCCTTGTGCGTGAGCCACTCGCTTTTGCCGCGGCCGGCCACGTCGGGGCAGAGCACCCGGTACTCCGACGACAGCGCCTTGCCCAGATCGTCGAAGTCGCGCCCGTTGCGGGTCAGGCCATGTACGCAGATGAGGACCTTCGGATTGTCCGCGTCGCCCCATTCGTAATAGTTGACGCGGTGGAAGCCGTGAGGGCCGAGGGCGGCAAGTTCGCGTTGGCGAAACGTGCCGCCGGTGACAGGTGACTGGTGACTAGTGACTGGCAAGGAACACCTGAAGGCACATTTGAGGAATCTTGCAAATAGGCGAGGAAGGTCGGGAATTCCTGGACGGAGGCGCCCAGCACCGAGACTTCACACTGTTTTGTTTCCCAACAGCCCTTTCACTTGTGGCCACCGACTCGAACGAGCATTCGTGGCTGCAACGCATCGACCGCTGACCGCAAACCGGGAATCAATGGACGAAGTAACTCCATGCGATTACTGACGGCGACCAATACCAGAACCGCAATCGGGAGCTTGCCGAGGTTCTGCTGGAACTGAAGGTTCTGATCGGCGGTAACGAATACATCGAACCGATTTGCGGCTTGAAGAAGAAGCTCACCGTTCTTCAGACCGGACCAGCCGGCCTCCCCGACCGTCACGACGGTATGTTCCGGAAGTTCGTTTCGTAATTCCTGAGGTAGCGATTCGTCAAGCAGGATGCGCATCGGGGGTGAGCGCTTCCCGCGCGAGTTCCAGCGCGGCCACAGCCTGCTCTCGCGTTACTGAGGGGAACGACCGCAAAAAATCCTCCAGCGAATCGCCGGCTTCCAGGTAGTCAAAAAGGTTCTTCACGGGGACTCGAGTACCGTAAAAAATCGGAATGCCACCCTGAATATCGGGATCGCTGTGGATGATCAGTCGGTTCATACAAGTGGCCCTCCTGTTTCCAGTAAGGGAATCATACCGGAGCGGGTGTTGTTCGTGAATGTTGTGAATGCCGTGAATGTCGTGAATGTCGTGAATGCCGTAACGACTTAACGCGACTTGACTACGGCCGCATTGCAAAATGCGGCCCGGACTTCCGGGCCGTATTGTTTTTCGTGGCATCCCGGGACGTTTGAGTGTTCTGTTACGATACTCCGGAAATTCACGACGTTCACGGCTTCAGTTGAGGCTCGCAATATACGCCGCCAGCGCTTCCAAGTCTTCATCCGGAATCGTGCGCAGCACCGCGGTCATGTTGCCGGCGTCGTTGCTGCGGGTCTTGGTCTTGAAGTCCTTGAGCTGCTTGAGGGCGTACTCGTAGTGCTGTCCCGCGGCGCGCGGCACTTCGTTCTGACCGGAAAAGCCGCCCAGGTGGCACATGGTGCACAGCGCGGCGTCGGCGACCGGCTTGCCGCGGGCCGCCTTGGAAGCATCGCCCCTGGAGTTCTGGTTGGTGGGTTTCTGCGCGGCGTAGTACGCGGCGATGTCGAACATGTCTTTCCTCGACAGGTTCGCGGCCATCGGTGACATCAGTGGGTCCTTGCGCCGGCCTTCCTTGAAATCCTTGAGCTGCAGATAGATGTAGCGCGAAGTCTGGCCCGCGAGAATCGGGTTTTGCGGGATGGTGGAATTGCCGTCCACGCCGTGGCAGGCGCCGCAGACCACGGCTTTTTCCTTGCCCGCAACGGCGTCCTGCGCGATTGCGCCGGCAGGCATCAACACGAACAGGGCGGCAAACGCAAAGAGCTTCTTCAATTCACTCACTTTCCAGTCGTAGCTATTTATTTCGCCAGCTTACCACCCAACGTTGATTGACCGATCTCGTGCACCTCAACTCCCTCTCCGCTCTGGGGAGAGGTTTCGCCGACACGGCGTTGGCATAGCCATCCGGGGCGGGAGGCGAAACACTAATGCGCTTCCCGCAAACGGGTGATTTCATCGCTAACGTGTCCGCGCATTGGGGTGAGGTGGGGAGAAGGCGGGGGATGAGGTGGAAATGGGAGGGGCCACCCGAAGGCGGCCCCTCTAGACCAGCTTTAGAACGCTGATATTGGCAAAAAGTTTACGGCAGCGCGAACACATAAATGCTGTTGCCGCGCTTGAAGTCGAGCTGGGTGTTGCCGCCGGCAGCCACCGCGATGTACTGCTTGCCGCCGACTGCGTACGACACCGGTGGCGAATTCACGCCGGCGCCGCACTGGAACGACCACAGTTTCTTGCCGTTGCGCGCATCGTAGGCGTTGAACCAGCCGTTGCCTTCGCCGGTGAACACCAGGTTGCCTGCGGTAGCCAGCACCCCGCCTATCAGCGGCTGATCGGTTTGCTCGCGCCATACGATCTTGCCGGTATCGAGGTTCACGGCGACCAGGCGGCCCCACTGCTTCTCGCTCGCGATCACCTTGAACGCCCCGCCCAGCCACAGCTTGTCGCCGCCGGGATAATCGGCTTCCTCGACGTGGTAGGTCATCGGCTGATGCAGGTTGGCCGCATAGGTCATGCGCAGTTTCGGGTTGATGGCCATCGGGCTCCACTCCACCCCGCCGTTCGCGCCGGGCAGCATGCGCGCGCCTTCCTTGGTCGGCAGCACCCACATGTTCTCCTGCGGGATCATCGCTACGGAGAAGCGGATCAGCTCGCCGGTGGCGCGGTCATGCACGTACACATGGCCGGACTTGCCGCCGTGGATCGCCACTTTGCGCATCTTGCCGTTCTTGTCCTTGGCTTCCGTCAGGATCACCGGGCTGACCGCGTCCAGGTCCCATACGTCGTGCGCGATGTACTGCGAATGCCACTTGTGTGAACCGGAGTCGAGGTCCACCGCCACCATCGAGTTGGTGTAGAGGTTGTCGCCGGGACGGATCGCGCCGTACAGGTCGGGCGAGGGGTTGCCGACCACGAAGAACACGGTGCGGGTCTCGAGGTCCACTGCCGGGGTCATCCACACGCCGCCGCCCAGCACCTGGTAGAAGTCGCCGCCTTTTTCCTGCAGGTCGCGCTTCTCCTGGGCGATGTCGCGCAGCATGTTGCGGCCGGTGGCATCGTGCGTGGCCCACACGCCTTCATGGCCCTTCTCGGGAATCGAGTGGAACGTCCACAGCAGGTTGCCGGTCTTGGCGTCGAAGGCCTTCACGAAACCGCGAATGCCGTACTCGCCGCCGTTGGTGCCGATCAGGACCTTGCCGTCCACCACGGTCGGAGCCATGGTTTCGGAGTAGCCCTTCTCGGGATCGGCGATCTCGGTTTCCCACATCAGCTTGCCGGTCTTGGCATCCAGCGCCACCAGCTTGGCGTCCAGGGTGCCCATGAACAGCATGCCGCCGTAGGCCGCCACGCCGCGGTTGTTCGGGCCGCAGCAGTAAACCGTGATCGGGCCCATGTTGTGTTTGTAGTGCCAGTACTGCTCGCCGGTCACCGCGTCGATCGCATAAACGTGGTTGTACGAAGTGGTCAGGAACATCACGCCGTCAACGATCAGGGGCGCGGTTTCCATCGACTCCAACACCGCGGTCTGGAATACGAACGCGGGGCGCAGCTTGGAGACATTGCCGGTGTTGATCTGGATGCCCGGGTAGTAGCGGGTCTGCGCGTAATCGCCGTTCGGGTGCAGCCAGTTGTTCTTGTCGCCGGCGGCGCCGTTCAGCCGCGACTGCGTGACCGGGCCGAGCTTCGCGGACATCCGCTTCGTCATCTGCGTCGCGCCGCCTTCAATTTCTGCTGCCAGGGCAAGGTTGAAGCTGCCGGCAAGTACAACCGCCGTGGCCAGCATCTTCAATGGGGTATGTAACTTCATAAAAATCTCCCGTTGTGGTTATTAATGTCGGCGCTTTCGCGGCGGCGTCGTGATTCCGCCTGCCGTAACGATTGCGGACCGTGCGACTATAGTGAACAATTCCCGCCCGCACAAGGGGAGCTTTCCCTTGTCATTTTTCGATACAGATCAAGGTGCTCAATAACATGCGTTTTGCCGTTCCCACCCTGTTTTTTGCCCTGCTTTTCGCCGGTCCGGGCGCCTTTCTTCCGACTCCGTCGGAAGAGCCGTGGGACGTGGTACGGGAGGACCGTGGTACGTGGCACGTGATCCGTGACACGGGAAAAACGGTAACAAATGGCACCTCGGTTCTCGGCTCTTCCGATCCACGAACCACGAACCACGTGCCACCGCTTTTCGGCGGTCTGGCCTATGGCCAGGACACCGCCGAGCTATCTCTGAATGCCCAACTCCTGACCGGCGCGCGCAACGGCGACGAAGCCCTCGTGCGCCGCGCCCTCGAGGCCGGTGCAGCGCCGAACTCCCGCAATCGCGCCGGCGACACCGCGCTGATGATTTTCATCCGCAAGGGCAACGCCGCGATGGTGGACCTGCTGCTCGGCAAAGGCGCCGACGTGAACCTGCGCAACCTCGACAAGGTGTCGCCGCTGATGGCCGCGGCCTACCACGGTCACGCCGGCATCGCCCGCGCGCTGCTCGACCGCGGCGCCGATGTGGCCGCCGAGGACCAGCTCTCCAAGACGTCAATGATCTACGCCGCCGGGCAGGGTCACAGCGAAATCGTCGGCATGCTGCTGGAAGCGGGAGTGGACGTGAACAAGCGGTACAAGAACGACCTCACCGCGCTCATGTGGGCGGCGGGCTACGGCAAGACCGACACCGTCAGGCTGTTTTTGGAAAAGGGCGCCGATCCGAACCTGAAGGACAAGCGCGGAAAGACCGCGCGGCAGATCGCCGCAGACGCCAAACATCAGTCGGTCGCCGAACTGCTGGGCGCAGGCTCGGAAGAGCCGTGATACGTGATACGTGGTTCGTGATACGGAAGGACCGTGGTACGTGGTACGTGAAACGTGACACGTAGAGTTCGCTAACCACGAGCCACGAGCCACGAACCACGAAACACGTATCACGAGCCACGTGTCACGGCTTTTCCGATCTCCCATCCCTAAACAAAGGAGCCTCCCATGAAATCGCACCGGGATCTCGATGCCTGGAAAGTCGCTATTGCGCTGGCAAAGGCAGTGTATGAGTTGACGCGTGGCTTTCCCAAAGAGGAAGTGTATGGAATGATATCGCAGATGAGGCGGTCGGCGGTTTCCATCGCCAGTAATATCGCCGAGGGCGCGGCACGGCAGGGTACCAAAGAGTACGTCCAGTTTCTGTATGTTGCTGTCGGCTCGGCAAGTGAGCTGGATACCCAACTGGAAATCGCCAAAGAAGTGGGGCTCGCGGATACGGCTTCAGTGGTTAAAGTCCAAGAGGAAACCAATCGGGTAACGATGATCTTGAGGGGGCTGATCCGGGCGCTGAAGTCCCCGTAACGGGACACGTGGGACGGAGGGACCGTGGTACGTGGTACGTGGCACGGAAGAGCCGTGGTACGTGATTCGTGGCTCGGAAAGGTCCAGAACGAAGTGCCGAGTGCTAGCGGTTTTCCCGTGTCACGTATCACGTGCCACGTACCACGGTCCTCCCGTACCACGTACCACGGCTCTTCCGAGCCACGTATCACGAACCACGTGCCACGGCTCTTCCTTGCCCTTCGGGCCTTCGACAATTTTTTTGTGTACGGATATAATCCGTACAGTATCAAACAAGCATGGAGACTGCCATGTCATCAACCAGCACGGCCCGCGAGGACAGGATCGAATTGCGTGCGACCAAAGAGGAGAAGCGCCTTCTGGCTGCTGCTGCTGCTTATGAGCGCCTGGACGTGACCAGCTTCGTCATGCGGAAGGTGCTTCCCGCCGCACGCGAAGTGGTGGACCGTGCCGAGCGCATCGTTCTGTCCGAACGCGATACCGAGCGGGTTCTGAAACTGCTGGAGAATCCGCCGAAGCCCACGCCGGCGCTGCTGGCTGCAGCGCGTCGCCGCCTTGCTCGGAAGTGAGCGAATCGCTCGACTGGCGCGAGGAGCCGATCGATCGGCACCACGATCGAAAGAATTTTGATTGTGGTTCGCGCGAACTCAACGAATATCTCGACCGCTACGCGCGGCAGAACCACGAATCCGGAGGCGCCAAGACCTTCGTCGCAGTGTCGCCTGCCGACCCAGCGCGGGTGCTCGGATACTATTCGATCAGTCCGGGTGCCATCGAATTCACGCGCGTCCCGGCTGGGCTCACCAGGAAGCTTGGTCGTTATGAAGTGCCGGTGTTTCGCCTGGGACGCCTGGCTGTTGCGCTGTCGTTTCAGGGGAAGGGGCTGGGGAGCGAGCTGTTATTGGCAGCCGGAATGCGTGCCTTGGCGGTTGCTGCGCAGATCGGTGGTGTCGCACTGGCGATCGACGCGAAGGATCCCAGGGCGGCGAGGTGGTACAAGCGCTTCGGGGCAATGCAACTATTGGACAATTCGCTCAAGCTGATACTGCCTCTCCGCGTGATGGCCGATACAGTCAAGGCGGTGGAGAAACGGCGGCCCCGGGCAACGGGAGTGAAGCGAAACTGACACGTTCAGCGAATTGAGCAAATTTGCTCAATATATTGAGTAATTTGTAAACCCACTCCGAATCATGTACTTGCGGCCCATCGGCAGTACCCTGTCGGCGCGCCTGCGTGAGCCCAGGCGTTTCATTCAGGTTCTTGCCGGTTTCCGAGAGGAGGATTAGTATTACCACATCAGTGGAAGTAATACTTATGGGGTGATATATGGCGACGACAGTAACTCGCAAAGGCCAAGTGACTGTTCCCAAGCAGATCCGGGATGCTCTGGGCATCAACCCGGGCACGCAGGTCGCATTCGAAGTAAACAAGGACGGCGAAGTGGTACTGCGAAAAGCCGACCAGACTACTCACCGCAGGATCAAGCGTGACCGTTTCGAGGCGGCGCGGGGCAGGGCGGACCTTAAGTATCGCACCGATGATCTGATGGCGCTGCTTCGCGGCGAGTAACGAGGTGCTGATCGTCGACACCAATGTGCTGATCGACGTATTCGAAAACGATCCGGACTGGTCTGATTGGTCCGTGGGCCGGCTCCGGGAACATTCGGTGGTCAGCGCCCTCGTCATCAATCCGATTATCTACGCGGAACTATCCATGGCGTTCTCGAAAATCGAGAAGCTGGATGCCGAGATTGCTGCCCTGCGCTTGCAGGTCCAGGAAATTCCCAGACCCGCCTTGTTCCTCGCCGCCAAAGCATTCGCGAAGTACCGGAAGCTGGGCGGAACCAAAACCAATGTCCTCGCGGATTTCTTTATCGGCGCACACGCGGCAGTGATCGAAGCCCCGGTTCTCACCCGGGATCCGGCAAGGTATCGCAACTACTTCCCGACGATAAGGCTGATCACTCCCGAGTCGGAAAGAAGACCGTGATGCGTGGTACGTGGTACGTGGCTCGGAAGAGCCGTGGCACGTGGTTCGTGGTTCGGAAGGGCCCAGATCTGCGATGCCAAGTGCTCCCGGTTTTCCCGTGCCACGTACCACGTATCACGGCTTTTCCCGTCCTTGCCCCTTTTCACAGCCTCCCCGTATACTCCCCCTCTCAAAAACGATAATAGTCGCGAATTTTCGGGGGTTTGGCGGATGAGTTTGAGAAATTGGGGAGGATTCTGGCGCCTTTGCTCGGGCCTCGGCGCTGCTTTTCCTTCATCCTTCCGCCTTCATCCTTCATCCTTGCTCCTGGCGGCGGTCGCGCTGGCATTGCTGCCCGTGGTTTCGCAGGCGCAGACGCAAAGCGGTTCCGAACTCAGGCTGGATTCGCTGTCGGCCCAGCCGGCGCCGTCGCTGCCCATCCAGTCACCGACCATCGTCACCCCGACCAGACCGACCGCCACCGACAAGATCTTCTATCAGGCGCCGGTCCAGGAGCGCCAGACCGTCGTTCAACAGGTTTGGCCCGGCCCTCTCGAGCGCAACGAATTCCAGGAATTCGTACTCAAATCCATCGGCCGCGACCTGCCGATGTTCGGCTACAACCTGTTCGAGGGCGGCCCCAGCACCTTCGCGCCGCTCGATCGCGTTCCGGTACCGTCGGACTACGTCATCGGCCCGGGCGACGAGATCGTCATTCGCGCCTGGGGCCAGATCGACGTGGACGTGCGCACCACGGTTGACCGTAACGGCCGCATTTACATTCCAAAAGTCGGCGCCATCGGAGTGGCGGCAACGCGCTACCAGGATCTGGACGCGCGCGTGCGCGGCGCGGTCTCCCGTGTTTTCAAGAATTTCGACCTCGTGGTCACGCTCGGCGAGCTGCGCGCGATCCAGGTATTCGTGGTCGGACAGGTCCGCAAGCCCGGCAGTTACACCATCAGCTCGCTCGCCACGCTGGTGAACGCATTGCTGGCCTCCGGCGGGCCCACCACCAAGGGCTCGATGCGCAAGGTGCAACTGAAGCGCGCAAACAAGGTCGTCACCGAATTCGACCTCTACGACCTGCTGCAAAAGGGCGACAAATCGAAAGACGCCCAGCTCCTCCCGGGCGACGTCATCTTCGTGCCGCCCATCGGGCCGCTCGCGGCGATCAGCGGCAGCGTCAACATACCGGCCATTTTCGAACTCAAAGGCGGGCAGAAGCTCGAGGACCTGGTCGCGATGGCCGGCGGGCTCTCCACCAGCGCGGCCGGGCAGAAGGTCACGCTCGAGCGCATCTTCGATCGCAAGAACCGCGTAGTCCAGGAACTGCCGATGGACGCGTCGGGCATGGCGCGGGCGCTGACCGACGGCGACATCGTTAATGTCTTCGCGCTTTCGCCGCGCCTGATCAATGCGGTGACGCTGCGCGGCAACGTTGCGACACCGATGCGCTTCGAATGGAAAGAAGGCATGCGCATCAGCGACATCATCCCCGAGCGCAGCATGCTGGTGGTGCCCGACTACTGGCTGCAGCGCAATCGAGCCGGCAGGCCGCAGAGCTGGCTGATCGAAGACGACGTAGTCAAGACCGACGAATCGGGCCGTCGCGCCGACATCGCCCAGGTTCGTGCGCAAGAGCGGCGTGAAGAAATGGCCCTTGAACGTCCCGAGCGGCGTGATGCCGAACGCGTGCGCCGTGAGGTCAAGCGCCCGGGCGCCGAAGTGAACTGGGATTACGCCGTGATCGAGCGGCTCAATCCCGTTGACCTGTCCGCCATGCTGATCCCGTTCCATCTTGGGCGGGCGATCGAGAACAAGGCCTCCGAGCACGATGTACGGCTCGAACCCGGAGACATCGTCACTATTTTTTCCAAGGAGGACATCCGGGGTCCGGAGGCAAAGCACAGCAAGTTCGTCCGGCTCGAAGGGGAGATCGAGTACGCCGGTGTCTATCAGATTGCGCCTGGAGAGACGCTGCGTCAGTTGGTGGCGCGTGCGGGCGGAGTGACCGCCAATGCTTACATCTACGGCGCGGAGTTCACCCGCGACTCGATCAGGGCACAGCAGCAGAAGAAGCTGGAGGAGACGCTCGACCGGCTCGAGGCCGAGGCCGCGCGCGCCGCGACCACGCGCAGCCAGAGCGTGGTCTCCAAGGAAGATGCGGATTCCCTGGCGCAGCAGGCAGAGGCCCAGCGGGTGCTGCTTGCCAAGCTGCGTCAGATAAGGGCGACCGGACGAATCGTCCTGGAATTGCCGCGCACCCGCGCGACCCTCAATGACATTCCCGACCTGGCGTTGGAAGATGGAGACCGTTTGTTCATTCCATCGAGGCCCTCCACCGTCAGCGTCTTCGGCGCGGTCTACAACCAGAACGCGTTTCTCTACAAGGACGGCAAGCGCATCGGCGACTATCTCGGTCAAGCCGGTGGTCCGACCAGGGACGCGGACAAGGGCAGCCTGTACCTGCTCAAGGCGGACGGCACGGTGGTCAGCAAACAGCAGAGTAGCCGGTTCTTCAACTCCTTCAACGGGCAGATAGTCGTTCCGGGCGACGCCATCGTCGTGCCGGAGGAACTAATCAAAATGAGCTGGACCAAGGAACTCAAGGACTGGAGCCAGATCTTCTACCAGTTCGCCCTCGGCGTCGCCGGCCTCAAAGTGTTGAGTGACTTGTAAAGACGGTGTGCAGTGCGAAGTGCGAGGTGCTGAGTGCGCAGTTCAAATCAACAGCGCCTATGGGTTCTTCGGCTGGGCTATGAGCACTGCGCACTGAGCACAGGTTTTTTGGCTGAGCACCGCGCACTGCGCACTGAGCACCGCGCACCGATTTTCTGACTGAGCACGCCTCCGAAAGTAGCTTTCTCAGGTTGGGCGGGACTACAATGCATACCATGATGTAGTTACGGGGGATCTCGATATGAGGCAGACGGTAGGGATTCGCGAACTCAAGGCTCGGCTAAGCGAATATCTGAAGCTCGCCCGCAGAGGGCGTCGCATCGTTGTCACGGACCGCGGCCGCGAGATCGCCGCGCTGGGCCCCGTATCCGAGGAGCGGCGCACGTTGGAGTCGCTGATGGCGGCCGGGAATCTTCGTTGGACGGGGCGCAAGCCCCGTGGACTTAAGGGTGTAAAGGCCAACGGCAAGAGCGTCGCGGTTGCGGTTGTCGAAGATCGGCGGTAACCGGAAGTCGCATGCTGCTTTATCTCGACACCAGCAGCCTTGTGAAGTTGTTTATCGAGGAAAAGTACTCGGATCGGGTACGGGCGTGGGTGGACGCTGTCGATGTCGTGCTGACGTGCAGGGTGGCGTACGCTGAAGCTGTAGCGGCGTTTTCCCGGCGCCATCGTGAAGGGGGTCGGAAGCAGGCGGATTATCGCAGGGTCGTGCAGGCTTTCGACGGGCAGTGGGAGAGCTTCGGACGGCTCGAATTCGACGAACGCGTGGCTGGCCGACTGGCTGCCAAACACGCACTGCGCGGATTCGATGCAATCCATCTGAGTGCGGCCAGGATGCTGATGTCGGATGCTCGCGGAACATCGATCGCTTTTAGCTCCTTCGACAACCGCCTCAATCGGGCCGCGGAGAACGAAAATATGACCGTCCTGCACCCGTAGTTCAGGCTCTCCGGATCGTGCGACGTTTGCACCTGAAGCCTCGAGCACTGGATTGTGGCACCGTGCCCCGAGCACCGCTTTTATGACTGAGCACCGCGCACCGCGTACTGAGCGCTGTCTTTTGAGCACTTCGCAGCTAGTGCCATTTTTTGCCCTGTTTCTTTGGAATTCTGTCCGCTAGACTATCTGCCTACCATCTGATTGCGCACGAATTGAAGATGTCCCGCCCCGACCAAATTATCGCGCTTCTCCGCGAACTCCTGCCTGGGCTGGTCGCGGTTTATCGATTTGGCAGCGAAGTCACCGGGGCCACAAACCGGGAAAGCGACCTTGATATCGCTGTGCTTTGTGATAAGCCGTTGTCGCCACAGACTCGCTTTTCTCTGGTGGGCGATCTTGCGGTCGTGTCCGGTCGGCCGGTCGATATGGTTGATCTGTCGACGGCCACCACGGTCATTTGCGCCCAGGTCGTAAGTACCGGCGAGCGGCTGTACTGTTCAGACCCGCGTCGCTGCGAGCTGTTCGAAGACATTACGCTCTCGTCCTATGCCAGACTGAACGAAGAGCGCCGCGAGATCCTTCGTGACGTCAAAGCGCGCGAGTCGGTGTATGGCTGATGACGTGCTCCTAAATAAGGCGGCGAGCATCGAGCGCTGTCTGAATCGAATCGACGAAGAATATCGGGGACACGAGCAGGAATTCGAGACCAATTTCACGCGGCAAGACGCTCTAATGATGAATCTGCTGCGTGCCAGCGAAACCTCCATTGATGCGGCGATGCATATTGTCCGGGTGCGCAAACTCGGGCTACCGCAGGAGAGCAAGGACGCATTTAAAATGCTGGCACTGGCAGGCATTGTCCCGCCCGAACTGAGTGTGCAACTCCAGAAGATGATCGGCTTTTGTAACATTGCAATCCACAACTATGCGCAACTGGATCTCAATATCGTCAGATCGATCATTGAGCAGCAGCTCGGCGACTTCCGCGAGCTTGCACGCCTGCTCATCAGAATCGCGTAGCCCGTTAATGCCGAGGGGCAGTAGTCCGAGCGTCGTGCGTGAGGGACTTCCCACGCAGAGGGCCGCGCGAAGGCCAAGCGGTGTCACGCGCTTTGAGTTACGAGCCACTGCAGTCTGGTCACCGGCCACCAGTCACGGACCTCCGGCGGCCCCGAGTCCGCGCGCCTTGGCGCGCCCGATCGCGAATTCGGGCGAGTTGTCCTAAACTGTTGTACAACTATTTCGCTTAAGGACGATCATGAAGTCACTTAACCTCTCGGACGCGCAGAAACAGCTTCCTGCGCTGGTGGAGGAGGTGCGGCGTTCCAAACAGCGGGTTGTGTTGACACGGTATGGCAAGCCGGTGGCCAGCATTGTGCCCTTTCAGGACGAGTCTGCCGCCGCAGGCGGCTCCGAGTCCCGAGTCCTCCCGCGATAGCGGGCCGCACCGAGCACTGCTTTTATGACTATTGAGTCTTAAAAAATAAGAGACAAACATTCCCTCATCCCATCCCTTCTCCCGGAGGGAGAAGGACATGCACTTCCCTCTCAGCTATACATATGGTCCCTCTCCCCCCGGGAGAGGGTAGGGTGAGGGAGACGCAGCCCCGGGAGAGGGGCATCGCTGACTCGGCGTTGGCGGAGCCATCCGGGGCGGGAAGCAATGCTTAGGCGCGCTACCCGCGGACGGGCGATTTCATCGCTAACGTGTCCGCGCGCCAGGGTGAGGGCAAACAGCACGAGGATTTCCAGAGTGTCATCTATTCTGTAAAGCTCAATAAGCACCATAGTTTTGGCACTGCTCGCCAATTTTTTTCAAATGTTGACACTTGCGCACGGCTCACCTAGAGTGACGTGTCTACATTGTATCTACACAAAAGGACGGGCAAATGGAAGGTGTTGTAAAAAAATGGGGTAATAGCGCGGCGGTGCGCATCCCGGCATCCGTTCTCGAGGCCGCGCAACTGGAGCTGGATCAGCCCGTCGATGTGCGAGAAGAGCGCGGACGCATCGTGATTGAACCGAAGCATCGGAAAGAATTCGAGTTGGCGGAACTGGTAAGCGGGATTACCGCCGAGAATATGCATGCGGCCGTCGACACCGGTGCTCCGGTCGGCCGCGAGGCCTGGTGATGGCGCGCGCCTTCGTCCCCGATGCTGGTGATGTCGTGTGGCTCGAATTTTCACCCCAGGCCGGGCACGAACAGGCGGGTCACCGGCCCGCGCTGGTTTTGAGCCCCGCCACTTACAACGGCAAGACGGGCATGATGATCTGCTGCCCGCTAACCACGCAACTCAAGGGTTACCCCTTCGAGGTTGTCATAGATCGAAAGCGCCCGAGCGCAGTCCTGTCGGACCAGGTCAAGAGCCTGGATTGGCGAGCCCGCAAAGCCTCACGCAAGGGACGGGTTGCCGAAAAAGTTCTCGTCGAGACTCGCGCAAAAATCCGTGCCCTGCTCGGTGCGTGATCCAGGTTTTTCTTTGGCGCCGTCACGGTAATTTGAAATGGCCGATAACGATCGTTTACACCCGGACCAAGCTTCACAGGGGTGTCCTGGATATCGCGGCGGTTCTACTGAGCACCGAGCACTGCGCACTCTGTTTCCGCACGCAGCATCCGGTTTCTGACTTGACACTCGGGCGGATCGTTCATACATTATGAACATACATCGCGAGGTAATTATGAATCGCACACAAATTTATCTTAGCCCCGCGCAGCAAAAGGCACTTAAGGCCATGGCTGCAAGAACAGGCCGCACACAGAGCGAACTGATCCGGGATGCAATCGACCGGTTCGTCGGTCAGCGCAAGACATCCGAGCGAGCGAGCGTCATCAAGCGCTCGGCTGGTCTCTGGAGGGGGCGCGAGGATTTGCCCGATCTTGCTGCTATTCGGCGTGAGGCAGATCGCGTTTCGACGCGAGCCTAGAGGCCGCGGCCGGGCGCTATAGTGCAGTCGCTCCTTCTTGATACCGATCTCCTGATCGATTTTCTCCGGGGGCATCGGCAGGCGGTTGCGTTTATGGAAGAGGAAACCCGGCCGATGGGTGTGTCCGCATTAACCATGGCAGAGTTGCACGCTGGCGTACGGGATGGGGAGGAGAGAGATCAGTTGGCCGAGCTGCTTTCGATCTTCAATCAAATCCCGGTGGATCCAGAAACGGCGGCAGAGGGAGGTTTGCTTCGGCGTGACTTCGGACCCAGCCACGGTACCGGATTGATTGACGCAATTCTTGCGGCGACCGCGCTCAAATATGGACTGCGGCTTGTTACTCTGAACGACAAGCACTATGCGACACCACGAACGAATCGAGATCAATCCGCAGATAATGACAGGAAAGCCAGTGATCCGCGGCACCCGTATCACGGTCGAGCAGGTGCTGAGAAAGCTGGGCGGCGGCATGACGCCGGAGCAAATTATTGAGGATCATCCGCGATTGACGCGTGAGGATATTCAGGCCTGCCTGCGCATTGCCGCGGACCGGGAGCGCAAGGTAACAGTCGTCGCGGAATGAAGTTTTTGTTGGACCAGAATCTCTCTCCGCGCCTGGTCAATGCACTCGCCGACCTGTATCCGGGCAGTGCTCGACGAAGTGCAGGTTAGATGCCGAGCTGCCCCTTACTCCTCACCCCTCCTCACGGACTCTAAGGCGATGAGCGAAAACTCCACGGATCACGGGATTTCCCAAGGACGTTGTTAAACTGCCTGTATGCCGCGCTCATGGATAGAACGGATCATCACCGCTTATGCAATCTCCTGATTTAGGAAAGGCGTCTATGTACGGGTATCGATGCGAGTATTGCGAGGGTACGGTGAAGCCACGCACAGTGGAGCGTGAGTCGTTCAAGCATAAGAAGGGATTTATCATTTTAGAGGACGTAACGATCGGCGTATGCGATCAGTGCGGAAACCGGTACTACAGCGCAGACATACTGCATGCCGTCCACGAGCTTGCGACCGGAAAACGAGCGCCCGAAAAGACAGAGGCCATCCCCGTTGCCCACCTTCATCCTGCCTAATCACGGCTCACGACCCACGGTAGTTAGGCAATGAGCGAAGACTTACCAAACACCGAACCACGTACCACGTACCACGAGCCACTGCTTTAAGTATGTCCACAGATAACAACAATCAGCCGGGTTCTGCTTCTTCCGCCGCAGGCGACGCGTCGTCACGTCGTCACGACCGTCACGCCGTCACGGCATCTCAGAGCACTGCGCACCGATTTTATGACTGAGTCCCGAGCACCGCGCAGTGAGCACGGGGCACTGTATTTTGGTACTGAGCACCGTATTTGAGAGCACCGAGTCCTGAATTCATGAATCGCGAAGAACAGGTAAAGCTGATGATCTCCGATGTGATGCGGCGCTTCGCTCCTCAGCTTTGCGCGCACAAGGTCGTATTGTTCGGCTCGCGGGCCGGTGGTAAGCCGAGGCCGCGGTCCGACTTCGATGTTGGGGTGATCGGTGACGAGCCATTGCCGGTAAAGGTTTTCTACGAAATTGACGATATGCTGGAAAACCTGCCGACACTGTACAGAATCGATTGGGTGGATCTCAACAAGGCCGCGCCGTCCCTGAGGAAACGGGCGCTCGATCATGCTGAGGTGATCTATGAGTGAGTCGTGGATCCTGGATGATTTCGATGCGGCGTTGAGGCAGCTTGAAGCCGCTTTAACCGGCCCGATCAGGAGTGATCTCGAGCGTGCCGGCTGCATTCAGTATTTTGAGTTTACGCTCGAGCTCGCGTGGAAAAGTATTCGGATGAAGTCCAGTGAACTTGGCCAGCCGGATTGTCTTTCACCGAAGAGCTGCCAGAAGCAGGCGTTCATGAACGGATAGATCGGGAACGAAGAGACGTGGTTAAACATGCTCGATGCCAGAAATCGAATGTCGCATACCTACCGCGCCAAAGACGCGATGAAGGTTTTCGAATCGCTAACCGGGTTTCTGCCGGAATTCAATCGCTTGCTGGACGCTCTCAGAAAGTCCGGAGAATGAAGGTCAGAGCACCCGCAATGAATGACAGGGGCGATTCACAGCGGTCTTCCACGGAAGATACCTGTCACTCGGCACTTGACCCTCGTGCCTTTGCCGAAGGCGGTGCGCGGCACTCTGTTTTCGATATTCACGGCATTTATGGGCGTAGCCCGGTTATGGTCGAATACCCTGGCGAAGCCCGGAGTACCCTTTTAGACCGGTATCCCTCGGAATCCCGTGGACACGATATTCACGGCCCGTTACGGCAGTCACGATCTTTCACACCCGGACCAAGCTTCATAGGGGTGTCACGCAGTTAAATTACCCTCGGCAAAACCGGGGGTAATTTAACTTGCTGCCCACGCGGTCGATTACGAAAGATCTGGCGCCACCTTGACCGGCGGCATAATGGCCATATCATTCGACAACGTCGACTCCAGCGCAGGTCCCAGCTTGCTGGGACGGATCTGCTATAATGTGGTTACATACGTAAGTACATCGGGAGAGGTTCATGTCCAGCGCCGCTGAAAAATATTCGGGCAAGGTCACGCCGGTGGGAAACTCCAAGGGCATACGACTGGATGCGGCCTTTTTTAAGGCGCACCCGGAGTTTGAAGGCGAAGTTCGCGTAACCGTCCTCGCCGACGGACAGGTACTGCTGTCTGCTCGGTCGTCGGGGAAGAAAGCGAAGGCGGACGAAATGGACGACCCCGTTCTGCTTGGCTTTCTCGGCTTTCTGGAGGCGCAGATGGCGGCACAGCCGGAGCGGATCACCGCAGCCGATCCGGCCCAGCTTGCGCGCATCGGCAAACTCGTAAAAGGTGTCAAAGCAGCTTAGCGGCGAGCTGTCGTGGAAATCAATGGCTGGCAGCTCTACTATTTTCGGATTTTCGCCGCTGCGCTCGACGAACTGGAGACTGAAGTGACTGCGCTGGCGGCAAGCGATCCACGCGGCTACAAAGCCCATCCCAGAACGCGCTTGCTTGCATCGGTGTACAAGGCCATCACTGAGCGCGTGCCGGCAAACCCTGATCATCCGGATTTTCGCCTGGGCAGGACCCTGGGCAGGGACTACGGCAACTGGCGGCGGGTAAAAAAGGGGCTACCGGAGCGCTATCGTCTCTTCTTTCGCTTCGCGTCAAAGCCGGTCAAGCTGATTGTCTATGTCTGGTTCAACGACGAGGACACGCTGCGTAAGGCCGGCTCTAAGACCGATGTGTATGAAACATTCCGTCGCATGCTCGCGCGGGGGGAAGTGCCAGACAGCATTGATCATCTTCTGAGGGAAAGCTGCAAATCGGGCTGAACAAATGGATCACAGCCAGCACAACCGCAACGTCAACTTCATCTGGCCGATCTTCGCCAACGAGATGGCGCACACCTACAGCCATCTCTACGCCCTGCCCACCACGGGCTTGCGTTTCTTTACCGTCTACGGCCCCTGAGGGCGCCCGGACATGGCGCTTTTTCTGTTCACGAGAGCCATCCTCGAAGACAGGCCTATCGACGTCTACAACCACGGCAACATGGTGCGCGACTTCACCTACATCGATGACATCGCCGAAGGCGTTATCAGGGTGCTAGACAAACTTGCCGAACCGAGTCCTGGTTTCAACTCAAGCGAACCTGACCCTGCCGTCAGTAATGCGCCTTACCGTGTGTTCAACATCGGCAATAACCAGCCGATCAAACTGATGGCGTACATCGAAGCGTTGGAAAACGCTCTTGGTAAAAAAGGGGAAAAGAATTTTCTCCCTATACAGCCGGGTGACGTGCCGGCCACCTGCGCCGATACCGCCGAACTCGACGCCTGGGTCGGCTTCAAGCCCAACACCCCGGTGGAAAAGGGGATCGGCCGTTTCGTTGCCTGGTATCGAAACCATTACGGCGTCTAGATTTGCTTTTCACCCCCTTGTCAAAGGGGGTGACGCGCAGCGCCGGGGGATTTCTGTACGCCGCACTCATCATTGCCAGTTGAGCGGTACACGCTCAAAATGCAAGGATGATCGAACGTCCCGCCCAGTTGAAAACTCTCCGCGACGGCCTGAAGGCGAGCCCGGTCGTCGCGCTGCTCGGCCCGCGCCAGTGCGGCAAGACCACGCTCGCCGCAGCGCTCGCCGACCTTCGTCTCGACCGATTGCTCGTGGTCCATCCGGGGAAGGCCCGCTTTCCACTGGGTAAAAAAATCGAGGCGCTTCCGCTCGCCGATTGCCTGCAGGAGGTGGCGAAGCTCGGTGGCCGGTCAAATGGCGCCGGCGCTTTATAGTCTGGGGAAATTTGAATCGAGAAACGGGGGCGGGTTTGCGAAGTGGGCCCAAACAGTTCGCTTCAAACACAGGGTTTCCGGATGTGGCTATGTGTTCGGCCTGATGCGGCAAATGTGGCATGAACCAAAAACGGATTGGGTTGTTGCAAAACCCGGCGCGTCACACCACAATGAACCTGGGTAATGTTGTGGGACATGAGTGATGAACGAAGCCGCCAGCAAGACCTACGTACACCTGATTGAAGTCGAGCCTGACTCATGCCGACCATCAGCACCTTCTACGGCATCCTGATTCAGATGTTTTGGAACGATCATGCGCCGCCTCACTTCCATGCGCTGTACGCGGAAGACGAAGTGCTGATCGACGTTCGTACTCTCGAAGTGATGGAAGGGCAGATGCCCCGGCGTGCGCTGGCTCTTGTGCTCGAATGGGCGCAGGAACACCGCGCCGAACTCATGGAGGATTGGGAACTATGTGCCCACAATCAGTCGCCCAAAAAGATTCGTCCGCTGCCGTAACGCCGCCCATTCGGCCACGGATGCCGTGGCGTGTGGTCGAGGCGCGGCCGCTCGATGGCTTTCGCTTGCACGTCCGCTTCGTCGATGGGCTGGAGGGTGAAGTGGATATGTCCGCGCTAGTGCGCTCACCCACCGCTGGCGTCTTCGTCCGGCTTGCCGATCCTTCCCTGTTCGCACAGGTCTTTGTGGAGCATGGTGTTGTGACGTGGCCCGGTGAAATCGACTTGGCGCCTGATGCCATGCACGCCGAGATCAAGAAAGAAGGGAAATGGGTCCTGCAATGAATTGGATTCCTGGGTAGGAGCAAGCTACCTCGCAATCCCCGCCAAACCGCTTCTTGACATTCTCCCCGAAGTCGTCTCGAATCCTCGTTCACAGGTTGAACGCAGGCGCCGCGAACCGATTGTAGGAGCGGAGCTTGCTCGCGAACCCCTGTGCCCCTCGACTCAGCCATGGACGACGACACCCATTACCGATTGCTCCGGCTGCTCGAAGCCAAACCGGAACTCAGCAAGCGCGACCTCCCCGAACTTGAGCGGCAAGTTCTTCGGCTCAAACAAGATGATCGCCAATAAAGATCGTCCCGGATATGGCGGTTCTACTGAGCACCGAATTTATGGCAGATAACGAACAGCCCGCGCCTGATTCCGCCGAAGGCGATGCGTCGTCACGTTCGTCACGACCGTCACGCCGTCACGGCATTTACGGCACCTGACAATGGCTGAGAACGAGAATAGCTCAGTTGGTAACGAGTCACGTGCCACGAGCCACGAATCACGCTCGGTCGAGTCTTCCACGAACCACGTGCCACGTACCACGTACCACGACGCAGACGATGAAATCAGTCTGCTCGACATTCTTATCGTCCTTGCGAAACACAAAAAGCTCGTCCTCGGTCTGCCGTTCCTCGCCGCCGTAATTACAGCGGGCATCACGCTGCTGATGCCGAACTGGTACACCGCGACAGTAAAGCTCTTGCCCCCTCAGCAATCTCAATCCAGTGCCATGGCAATTCTCGGACAACTAGGTGCGATCTCTGGCGGCGCGTCACAAGCCCTGGGTCTCAAGAATCCGAGTGATATATTCGTCGCGATGCTGAAAAGTCGAACTGTGGCAGATGCGATCATTGAACGATTCGAACTTAAAGAATTGTATGACCAGGAATTCTTGCAGGATGCCCGCAAGGCGCTTGCGGGCAACACCACCATTGCGGCGGGGCGAGATGGGGTCATCACTATTTCAGTGGACGACAAGAGCCCGCAAAGGGCCGCGGACATGGCTAACGCCTATATCGAGGAGCTGGAAAGGCTCACGCTGCGACTGGCGGTGGGGGAGGCTGGCCGGAGGCGGCTTTTCTTCGAGCGGCAGTTGAAGCAGGCGAAAGATGACTTGACGCAAGCAGAAACAGAGTTGACGAAGTTCCAGATCGAGAAAAAAGTCTTGAATCCGCAGGGACAAGCGAGTCTGACCATTGTCGCCGCCGCCGGACTGCAAGCGCAAATAGCCGCAAAGGAAGTCCAGATTACAGCCCTGAAATCTTTCGCCACTCAGGACAATCCTGACTTGTATCGGGCACAAGAGGAACTAGCGGGACTCAGAACCCAACTCGCCAAGGTGGGTCGTGGCGGATCCAGGGACCCCGGAGATGTTTTGTTATCGATGGGCAAGGCGCCGGAGCAGGGCGCAGAGTATTTGAGAAGATTCCGGGATATGAAGTATTACGAGACTTTGTACGAGCTTCTTGCGAGACAGTACGAGATTGCGCGGATTGATGAATCAAAGGATGCCACATTGATTCAAGTGCTCGATCGCGCGGTTCCTCCGGAGAGGAAATCCGGACCCGTCAGAAGACGTATCGTTTTGTTAACGCTCCTTGTCTCGTTCCTGGTTGCAGTTATGGGGGTGTTTCTGGCCGGCAGTATCAGTCGGCTTGCGACGCAGCCGGAAGGCCGGCGAAGGTTGGAGACTCTCAAGCAGAACTTGCGCATTCGTCTACCCGGAACGGCACGATGAATGCGTTTCGACCATTTGTTAACAATTTGAACTTCTTTGAGGCAGATAATTGTGGGTAGGCAACTCTTCGCTCGTAAGAGAATTCTGGTGACTGGCGGGGCGGGCTTCCTCGGTTCACACCTTTGCGAACGTCTACTTGCTCAAGGGCATGACGTGCTATGCGTAGACAACTTTTTCACCGGCACTAGGGACAATATCGCCCACTTGATCGGGAACCCGCACTTCGAATTGATGCGGCATGACGTGACGTTCCCACTCTACGTCGAGGTGGATGAAATCTACAACCTCGCTTGTCCGGCGTCACCTATCCATTACCAGTTTGATCCAGTGCAGACCACCAAAACAAGTGTTCACGGTGCGATCAATATGCTGGGCCTGGCAAAGCGGGTGAAGGCAAAAATTCTTCAGGCCTCTACTAGCGAAGTCTATGGGGATCCCAAGGTTCATCCGCAGCCCGAGTCATATTGGGGCCATGTCAATCCAATCGGCATCCGTTCCTGTTACGACGAGGGTAAGCGCTGCGCGGAGACATTGTTCTTTGACTACTATCGGCAACATAACCTGCGCATCAAGGTCGCACGCATTTTCAACACGTATGGTCCGCGCATGCATCCAAATGATGGACGTGTCGTGTCTAACTTTGTGGTGCAGGCACTCAGCGGTAGCGTGATAACGGTTTTCGGTGACGGTCAGCAGACCCGTTCATTTTGCTACGTGGATGACCTTGTCGAGGCTCTAATCCGACTTATGGGATCCGCCGACGATTTCACAGGTCCTGTAAATCTCGGCAATCCGGGAGAGTTCACTATCCTCGAGTTGGCGAGAAAGATTGTCGCACTTACTGAGTCGCGCTCCGAGATAGTCTTCAAAGCACTCCCGAGCGACGACCCGGTACAGCGCCAGCCGGATATCGAGCTGGCGCGCAGTCGCCTCGGATGGGAGCCGAAAGTGCCACTTCTTGAAGGACTCAAGGAAACAGTTAGCTATTTTCGGCGACTTCTACAGGAATGAATCGTCAGTTGACGCACGACTTGCGATCGCATGGGGTGGTACCCATAGCCATTTTATTCTGGGCAGTCGGTGTTCCATTCCTTGGGGCAGCTTTTCTACTTTCAGGGTCCAGGCAATTCTCCTACGTCTTCTACGCAGGAACCTTTTTCTTTTTCTTTGCGGCTCTGCTCAAAGCTGTCTTGGGACGCGGCACTATGATACCAGTGCCGCTGTTGTTCTCCTATGCTCTCTTCTTCTTGGTGTTATTACTTGCCACCCTTAGATCGCAACTCTTATTGCCATTTGCTAAGGACATTCTTCAATTTAGGAGCCTTTTGGGACTGTGGGTTTGGTCGCTGGTGATGGTTCTGGTCCCACAGTTTCTCCGTTCCAGCCAGGATGTAACGAGGTTCTTGCGGTTGTTTGATGTCACCGGGCTAGTGATTGCCGGTACGGTTTTCATAAGTTTCTTCGGTGTCGATTTTGGGGAAACCATAGTATTTGATACGGGAGAGCGACGTGCGTTCGGCCCGGTGGGAGACCAGGTAGGCTTTGTGTTGTCTTTTTTTGCCGTACGCGCCATCTGTCTGCGTAATTGGCTGCGTTTTGTTCTATATGTGTGCGCGATTCTCGCGACAGCTACGCGGGGCGCCATTTTCACTGTGTTTGTCGGCGTTCTAGTCGTCACGTTTCTTAATCTGCGACGGGATACTTTACAGAGTCATGGCCAATCGTTAGGACGCGGTATATTACGCTGGTTCGGTATCCTTCTATCTATTGGGTTATTGTTCTTCGTGCTAGTTGCGACACCATTCGGGACATACTTTTTGGAGCGATTCACTAACCCAGAATCGTTAGGGATGTCGGCGATACAACGATTAGGCGCTATGTTGCTCGCCATGGATGTGGTAATGGATCATCCATGGCTGGGTGTTGGGTTTTATGGCTACTCCGGTGCCGTGTGGAATTACAGCCCTCTTTACTATTTTCCCTTCGCACTTGATCCGGCGATCCTACAAAACTTTATCGCGACGGCTTCCAACCAGTACCTGCAAACGCTGTCTGATGCGGGTTTTCTCGGTTTCGCCGCGCTCATGGCCCTTATTGCAAGCGCGATCTTTGTCCTAGGTCGAGCACAGAGAACTTCAGAAGGCGTACTTCGCGTGGAGGCGGCGGGTCTACTCGGTTGGTGCGTGGCATTGGTGTTAGGAAATCAGACGGCATGCTGGCTCCTTCCTGATTCACTTATCGGGTACATTTGGTTCTTCTGCGTAGGCGTTGGGACTGCAATTTTATCCATAAGCCTACAGAGTAAAGCTGACTTGACGAAGTGTGCTGAAGTGTTGCCATCATGATCCAGTCCTACCTCGGACCCGATTGACCGATCCGACCTCGTGGCGACTAGGCGTTCGTGACCCGCTCTAACCTCGCTCGCTCGGTCATTACGTTGACCGTAGGCAACGTATTCAGTGCGCTGCTGGGTGTAGCCACCGGGCTGGTGGTAGTGAGGCAGCTGGGCCCCGAAAATTTCGGGCTCGTCGGTGTAGTAATTGCGATTATGAGCGTCGCCGCGAATCTGCTGGACTTCCGTATTTACGACCTGCTCTCTCGCATGATCTACGGCCTCCCTATAGATACCCCCCACCGGGTACAAACCGCAATCGGCATAGTTCGCACTGGATTGATGCTTCAATCGGTCCTTTCGTTGGTAATTGGGTGCGCAGGGGTTGCAGCAGCGCTGATCCTCCTTCACCTGTTCATCGATCAAACCGCAACGCTGACTGTTCTTCTAGCATTCGCAGCCGCAGAAGCATTTTCGACGCTCGGAGGCGTGCTGGGCTTCTTGCAGCGATTCGCTCGGCGAGCCTTAGCAATGGCAAGTGTACAGGTGGGAATTGCGGCAATGCGTGCAGCGATCGTCTGCTTTGCGGTCTTGCATGAAAATTCAGTAGAGGCGTATGCCAAGGCAGTTGTTATTTCCAGCGCACTTTCAGCTATGGTGAATGCGCTGTTCTTGCTTTCCTTGGCGCTTCGACACGCTTCCTTTGCCGAGATCTTTAGACTGGAGATGTCCAACATCTCACGCTTTGCGACAGAGCTCCGGTTCGTTGCGTTCGCAAATCTGTCCGGGTACGGGAAGCTACTGCATCGTTCCGTCGACGTTCTTGTGGTCGGATATTTTTGCAGCGACGGTGAAACCGGGGTGTACAAGTTTGCACGGTCGCTCACCGACACGCTCTACATTCTCTATGACGCGATGTACAAGGCGTTCCAAGCCGATATGCTGGCATGGCTCACGCGAAATGCCGGAGAAAGTTATCGTGTCTTTGCGAAGCGTCTGGCGCTGACCGCCGCCGGTGGGACCCTCGTTGTGCTTGCCGCGGAGTATTGGATGCTGCCTCCCGTACTCGAACTAATAGTGGGTGACCGTTATCTGCCTGCCATCCCGACAATCCTCTGGTTATCCGTCCCGGTTTTCTTCATTTTTGGTATTCAGTTCTGGCTGTGGCCCATCCTCGTCTTTCACGGGCGCCTGAGCGCCTACTCCGGCCTACAGATTATGAGCGTTGTCCTTGTCCAGTACGGACTGCCGCTCGTGCTTTTCAGTATCACGGGCGCTGCATCGCCATGGCTGTTCGCGCTGGGTTATGCATGCTCGTATGTAACCGTGTATGTTCCTCTCTACTTGCTAGAACGGAAAGCCGGGCCGCAGTTTTTCCCAGTGTAATGGAAAGTTCCCACGATGCTGCAGAGCACCTCGATCGTTCAGTCCGGACAATTTCCTACCCGACGGGCGACCGGTCTTCATGTAGTCCAGGTCAGTCGCGACGAGCAGCTTCTTGCTTTGGGGCCCGATGACGAGCCCATGGAACGCCAGATTGGCTATGCGCAAACCCTGCGCAATATGTGGGCCGGGAGCCAGATGACGATCATTGTTCTGACAAAGCGCTCGGCCGGACGGCCTTTCCATCGGAAGGGGCTGCTGTTGATCCCGCTGTCGGGGGGAGCCCTAACATCACGTATGCGCTTGGTTCCGATGCTGCTGGGGCTGCATAGACGACATCCCATTGACGTCATGACCACTCAGACGGTCGCTGACGAAGGGCTTCTCGTCCTTCTGCTGGGAAAGCTCGTCGGCCTGCGCGTAATCGGTCAGATCCACTGGGACTTGTTTTCAGATGCCGCGCGCCGGATGGCTCTCGGCTCCGGACTACAGGGCAGAGTTCGGCGCGCGCTGGCGCTATGCGGGCTGCGGCATTTTTTCGCATTGAGGGTTGTCGGCACCAAGATCGAACGCGAGGTCTTCGCACGCGGCCTCCACAGCAACACGCACGTCATTCCTGTACCGGTAGAGTGCTCGGACCCGCCACGGCCAATTCCTCCGAAACGCACATCGGAGCCACTGCATATTCTGTTCGTGGGTCGGTTGGCAGAGGAGAAGAACCTCGAAGGCTGGTTCAAAGTGGCTAAAGAAGTTGCCGCAGTCCGTGAGCATGTGATCTTCGATGTTGTGGGCGACGGTAAACTGCGGGACCGACTGGAGGCCCTGAGCCGGGAACTCGGCCTCGAACAGCGAGTACGGTTTCACGGATGGGTAAGACATGAGGAGCTTTCGGCCTTCTATGCTTCAGCGGCGGTGCTTTTGCTTACGTCCTGGTATGAGGGTTTCGGACGGGTATTGATCGAAGCTTACTGCCATCGACTGCCATGCGTCTCCTCCAGAGTTACCGGCCCCGATGACATTATCCAGGACGGCATCACCGGTTTTCTGCATCCGCCGGAGGACACGGCGGCCATAGTGCAAAGCGTCATTCGATTGATCGATGACAAGGCGCTGCGCGAACGGATGGGAAGCAACGGTCAGCGCCTCGTAGCCAGCAAGTTCGAGCCCCGGCACTTGGCGGAGCAGTGGGTTCGACTGCTCGTCGACAGCGCGCGCCGGCATCTTCCTCAGATGCTGCCCCCTCGAACACGGACTTGGATGCGCTACGGCAAACTCTGCCGCTCATCCTTAACATTGCTCCGCTCACTTCAATACGAAGCGATCGATGGACTCCACTTGTACGGCACTACCCTGGACATCGGCGGCGGAGCACGGAACAGCTATTGGCACCTGCTTCGCGTTGAGGGTTTATTGATGAGCGTCAACCTCAACCCGTCCGTAGTCCCCTCGGTCATTGTTGATCTGAACCGAGGCCTGCCTTTTTCTGACGCCAGCTTCGACAATGTGGTGAGCCTTAACACCTATGAGCATATTTACAGGGATGAGACCGCCATTCGCGAATCTCTGCGCGTTCTTCGCATCGGTGGTCGGTTCCACTTCATCGTACCGTTCCTGTATCAGATCCATGGTTCTCCGTCCGATTTCCACCGGCATACTCCAGACTGGTGGGTTGCAGTCCTGAGGGGATGCGGCGTTAGCCCGAGCCGCTATTGGATAGATTCTCTGGTATGGGACAGACTGAACTCGGCCGCGTCTTTCTTCGGGCACGGCGCGCGTCTCCCCCTCATCAGAAGGCTATTGCTGATCCGCGGTTGCATCCGCGATGCACTTTGGCCTCTGGATCGCAGACCTTTCGATCGTGAAGCAGAGAGTGATCTGAAAGTACCTGTCGGCCTCCACATCTTTGGAACGAAGGGCTAGCCGGCCGCCAGCATGGACCTGCTACTCGTCAATTTCGAGATGGACCCTGGTTCCCGCGTACTCGCGTGGCAGTATTACGTCGCCTGCGCCCTCGCCAAACGCTGTAGTAGCGTTACTGTGCTCACGGAGCGCCTCGCGCCTTGCGAGTTACCGGAGAACGTACGCTGTTACGTGGTCCCGCGCGCGTTTATCAAGGCGCCGGTGCGATGGCTCGGTGCGAAATGGCTGATGAATTTTCTGGTCATCTGGCTCGCGGCGACCGGCCGTGTGGATGCCTGCTTTATCCACATGAACATGGAGTGGGCCTATCGATTGCGCGGCGTGCTTCGTTTTTTTCGTGTGCCGATCCTGCTCTGGTACGCGCACGGTACCGTCTCCCGCCGTCTGCGCAAGGCCCACGCCAGTGCGGATCGGGTGGTGACCTCGACCCCGGAGGGTTTCCGGCTCCCCTCGAAGAAATTGCACGTCATCGGGCAAGGTATACCGCTCGAGCTCTTTCCGATCCCCGCGGACCGGAGTCTTCTGAGAGACCTCGTCACAGTGAGCAGACTATCGCCCAGGAAGCGGATAGACCTTCTTGTCAGGGTATTTGCAATTCTCGCTCTTGAGCCGGACTTCGCGGACTCTCGTCTCCTCATCGTCGGAGACACGGTCGGGCGCGACGACGTTGCCTGCAAGCGAGCACTTGAAGCGCTCGTCGGCTCCCTGGGCCTGACCGGACGCGTAGTGTTCCTTGGACATGTTCCGGTGCAAAAGATGTCCGCTGTCTACGCGACCGCCGCCATCCACGTAAACGTGAGCGAAACCGGCAGCATGGACAAGACGGTCCTCGAGAGCCTCGCATGCGGCTGCCCGGTGGTGACCAGCAACTTGGCGTTCCGGGCGCTCCTGGCAGAGCGGTTTCCGGAATTTTTTATTGAGCATACTGACATTGACATAATTGCAGGGCGCATTGCTGAAGTGTTCGCCCGGCGCATGAGTTACGATCCGCGTGCGCTGCGGAGTCTCGTGGAAGGACATCACGATCTAAACGCCTATGTGGAGAAGGTCTTGCATCACCTGACAGAACTCATTCACCGCCGATAGGTTAGAGCCAAATATGATGAGCTTCCAGCCCACCGGAAACGTCGCGAAGGACTATTGCATGATGCAAATCTCCAAGATGTTGGAGGCACGCGATGGCGGAGTCGTGCTTGACCTTGGGTGCGGCCGCAGCCGAACCCTGCGGCCCCTGCTGGAGAAATTTCCTAAAGTTCGTTACATCGGGATTGACCCGGACCCAACTGCCGCCGCGGGGGCTCGGGACCTGTTATACGGCTTCAATGCGGATATCAGGGTTGGGAGGGCCCAAGAGGTAACACTTCCCGAACCCGCGGATGTCGTGGTCTCATTCAGCGTACTCGAGCATGTCAAACACCGGGCAGAGTATCTTGCGGCCGTCCGCCGGAACCTACGGCCTGACGGGCGAGCGTTCCTCAACTATGATCATGGGCACTTTTTGACCGTTCCCGACCCTTCAGCGAGCACCACGGCCCTGCGCGCAGTTCGCAGCGGTCTCGGACGGGTCGTCCGAAATCTGGCTATCACGCTGGGAATCCATTGGCTCGAGTATCAGCGCGTTGTGGTGGAAAAGGATTTCCTTGCGGATCTCGCAGAGGCGGGTCTTGTCGTCGATGAAGCGAAATCCTTCAACTCGTGGCTGAAATTCGTTTATCGCTTCGTTCCTGCCGAACACAAGGCGGCGTACTGCCAGCGATGGCTTGAACTGGAATTATGGTTCAATGAGATTGCATCGACGGATGACGATCGTCTTATGCCGTTTTTCTTGACACGGAATTTCGTACTACGGGCGTCCTGACTACCGGGTCCGATACACAGTAATTGCAGCATGCGTGGAATCGACATCGCCCTTCGAAACAAATATCGAACTGCTCCTCGACTGGTTTTGGGGTCGTCCCAACGCGGGTGATATTTGGGCTTCGTCGACGCCCATAACGTGCGAGATTTCTTGATCGTACAAGACATAAAGAATTTCAGTGCGCCCCATACCATGAATCGTGTACTACTAGTTACAAACATCTTTCCGCCAATGATCGGGGGCCCCGCAACCTTCATCGATCGATTTGCTCATCATCTAAGTGCCAAAGGCCATCGAGTCACGGTTTTATGTTCATCGGACCTACCCGATGATCCGTCCGATGCGAGACGCCCGTTCAGAGTCGTCCGCGTATGTTTGAGAGTCCGTGAGTTCTATGAGGTTCTCGTGCGGGTGCGCTTGTTCTGGCTTATGCTTTTTCATCGGGAAATTTTGGTGAACGGACTCGAGCCCTATGTGGAAGAGGTCACGAGAATTGTTCCAAGACGCTTTGTTCTTAAAGTTGTTGGGGATTCCGCGTGGGAGACGGCTCGCAACCGCGGGACGACAATCGGTACCATAGACGAGTTCCAAACGAATGCGCAGGATCAGGGCCGCCACGCGGCGCTCATCGCGAAACGGAATCGCTGGGTGTTTCGCGCGACTCAAATCGTCACGCCGAGCGAATACCTGCGGAAATTGGTGATTGGGTGGGGCGTATCGCCCGAAAAGACTGTGGTGGTGAATAACGGCGTGGAAATCGAGGCTTCCCATGCTGACGTGCCCAAGGCCCGAGCGGCGGGACTGCCGCTCCAAATCCTCTTCGTGGGTCGCCTCACCAACTGGAAAGGAGTCGAAACGCTGCTTTTGGCACTGCGGAATCTCCATGGCGTCCGGACAACCGTTATCGGTGACGGGCCTGCTTATCCACACCTGCACGAATTGGCCATCCAGCTCGGCGTTTCGGACGAAGTCACGTTCCAAGGCCGCTGCAATCCGCAAGAAGTGAGGGAGGCGATGCGATCGGCACATGCGTTGGTGCTTATGTCCCTTTACGAGGGTATGTCGCATACCCTTCTCGAAGCTGCGGCACTAGGGTTGCCTGTCATCGCTTCCAATGTTAGTGGCAACGAAGAAGTCGTTCTCGACGGTCAAACTGGGCTGCTCATTGCACCTCGAGATGTGGCTGCCTTGGCACGCTGTCTTGAGAGACTCCGCGACGACGAGGCGTTTCGACTTTCCCTGGCTGAAAATGCCCGCGCCCGGGCAGCCGACTTTTCGATAGATCGCACTGTGATGGGATTCGCGCGGTTGCTTGATTCACTATGATCCCGATTGGCCGCGGGATGCTCCCGCCTGTTACACATGTTTTGTACCTCTCCGAGAAGCCAGGTCGAAACCCCATTAGTGGGGCTGAGAGTCATGTGCTGACTCTGGTCGAGGAACTCGCCAGAGCAGGTGCCGATACGGAGTTGCTGGTGATGCTGTGGAACGACGGGCCACTGATTCGGTCCCGGCTCGCAGAGGCTGCTTCGAGCGGAGTCCGGATAGCTCTCGTACCCCGCCCGACGGGCGGCACTATCCCTGCCGGACGTTATGTAAGGGCGCTCGTTGCCTGGTGGCGGCTCTTTCGTGCGCTCAGCAAACGTCGGGCGCGGATCATCCATTTGCACCTAGACCTTATCGCCACTATCGTTTGTGCCCGCTTTGCAGGTTGCAAACACCTGGTTCTTAGCCTCCATAACGACGAGCAGTATTTTGCGACTGCACGGTGGCACTACTGGCTCCGCGTGATCGATCGTTGGATCAAGGCTTATATCGCCATCACCGGCCATGTAAAAGCTCATTACCTCATGCAATCGGGAGTGCGCGAAGACAAGATATCCGTGATCCATTATGGCGTTCCAGCACTGAGAGAAGCATCCCTCCCTCGCGAAAAGCTCGGCATCCCGCGTAATCGATTCGTCATTGGTTTTGTCGGACGGCTCACGAAACAGAAAAATATCCCGCTTCTTCTTAAAGCCATGATGGAACTTCCCGAGGCGTTCTGCATCATCATTGGCGATGGCGAGCAGCGCTTTGAACTTGAGCGGTTGGCGAACTCGTTAAATCTCGACAATGTTCGGTTTGCCGGCGCCATTGCGGATGCCCGGCGATACATGAATGCGTTCGACGTTTTTTGCCTGCCTTCAATATGGGAAGGGCTTGGGCTCGTTCTGGTCGAGGCAATGCACCAAGGCGTGCCCATCGCTGCAAGCAGGGCAGGGGCGATCCCGGAGGTCCTAGACGACGGCCGATGCGGTATCTTGTTCGATCCCTATCAGCCCGCTGCTCTTGTCGAGGCCATCAGAGTAATTCAACGTGACCCTGGCGAAACTCTGCGGATGACGGCTCGCGCCCTGCGACGCGCTTCCGAGATGTTCGAGGTAACGGCCATGGTCTCGAAGACACTTGCAGTCTATCGCCGCATCCTGTGCGAAACTGGGCCTGTCCACGCGAGCGAGAATTAGGGGGGAATATTTTGCTCGATGCTATACGCACCCAATGACGTTGATGGCGAACACTCTGCGGAGTGCAAAGCAATGGGTGCGGTGGTACGCTAAGTTTGGCGTGAAGGTCGTACTTTCTTATTTTTCAACCGACTATCGTTGGTCCAAAAAACTCGGGGTGTTCGAACACGGCGCGATGGAGCACGCTGCGTATGCGTACGCAGTCTTCCATTCACATGTCGATAACAAAGTACTCGACGGCAGAATCATGCGCTACACAGCGGTACATCCGACTATTATCAACATAAGATCAGATCACTTGAGGCAAGGCCGTGAATAATATAGTTGCCCTGAAGGAATTCCTTTCTCGAGAAACCTATTCGAATACTGAAGGGTTCTTTTTCTCAGATATGGCCAGCGGTCGCGTCCAGTCCGAGGCAGATGCCGTTTGGTCGAAGCTTGCCCTCACGAATCCAATTTCAGCCGCGGCCGCGACAGATTCAAAAAACTGGTACGCCAAGTATCCGCAGCTGATTGACGATGAAATTGATGCCGGCGCGCAACTTGTATTAGATGCAGGTTGCGGGTATGGAAGCGCAACTTGTATTAGATGCAGGTTGCGGGTATGGAAGAGTCGCCGTTCCGTTACTCAAAACGAGGCCAGACATGCAGATGGTTGCAGTCGATGCATCCCCAGTCATGTTGCGGGCGTTCCGTGATCTTCTTGAAAGAGAAAACCTCGGAAACTTGCTGAATAACCGCGTCATCTTGAGAGGTGGCTCCACTTGTTTGGACAGAAGAAAGCCGGTCGACGAGTATTTCGCCGCGCATCGTATCTACCTTGTACTTCGGCCAAGCGACTACTTGGGACGGATTCTGCTGAAGACGTAACGCCGAGCCCCAACGTAATCTACTACGATGTCTCGGCCACCCCTTAAGTCACGGCCACGGCCTTATTGCACTGGATATCCGGACAACGCATACGGCTGTTCCACAGAAGTAAAAACGTTTTCTGCAATCTTCACATCCGACAGGGCGCGGGGATGGGCGGCGTAAATTCCGTATCGAAGTCCGGCCCCTCCGTCAATGGAGTTCCCGGTAATTTCTCCATGCGTAGCGATGCCCGCCCTATAGCCAAAAAAGATCCCGTACTTCGCTGTCCCGCCTTTCGCGGGGCCAAGTATTTTGTTCGAGCGCAATGAAAATTGCGTAATGGGTGAGGCGACCATGATTCCCATCCATTCGCTCGCAGGGTGTCCGACAATTAGGTTGGATTCGATAGTTAATCCATCTATGTTTCGGAGAAATACGGCCGCCGCATTCGCGAATTTTGTTGGCAGTGCATTCTCTGCGAGAATCTGATTCTGCGATACATGGATGTTCCGCCCCGGCGAGCTCATATTTTCGCAATCCACATACAGCCTTCCTCCCCGAAGGATATTGCCGATGACTTTAACGCCGTCGATCAGGTTGCCGGCGTTGGGTTCAATGTCGATTCCATATGACATCTGGCCGTCCGTCGTCTCGCATACGTTATCCTGCACCAGGACGTTGCTGCCGTGAGTTATTCCGATCGCGCCCCAGGCATTGCCGTTGAGGCCGGGATTCAGGCAGTAGTTAGCGATTACACGGATACCTGAGGACAGCGGCGTGCGTTCAGCACCCTTCCCCGGCGCACCGCACTCGATACAGGCCTGGACTGTGTCGTGAACTGTGCATTGGGTGATGACGAAATTGCGGCCGTTCATGACAATCCCGCCACTGCTGCGATTTTGGTGTTTGTTCCCATCGATGCGGAGATTGTCGATGGTTACGTTGTCGACGTAACGATAACCATCGGTGTTCGCCAGCACGTAGTTGTTGCCCGCTGGGCGCAGCCGAAGGCATGAGGGGTATCCCTCTCCTGTTATCCGTACATTGGCTCGAAGCGCCAATTGTCCTGTCAAGTAAACGCCAGAAGGAATGAACAATGTTCCCCCGCCCGCAGCACTTACCCGGTCGATTCCCTCTTGAAGGGGCAAATTGTCGTCAGTCTGCCCGTCTCCCTTGGCGCCTAACGCTCGAACACTCAAATAGCTGCTGGGTTTATTCAGGCTAGACGGTTGGGCTCCCGTAGGCTGGCCTCCGGTCCTGCTTGGAGCTATGGCTGATGCCTTTTCATCCGCGGCGCCCGGAAATGGTAGCCCAGCCAGCGAAACAGCGCAGCCCTTCAACACCAGGGAGCGCATGAAGCGACGGCGGGAAAGCACCTGAGAAGGAAACGTCATCACTTGCTCCGATTGACTGACATGTCACCCTGCATGTTATCCGACTATGACTATGTCGTCTCAGATGTTGCTGGAATCCAAGGATGCGATGTGGCATGACCGCATTCTTGCGACGATTTCTCTGGTGTTTGGGCGGCACGCCGAATTCCGGCACGATAAACTAACAGCGTCCGGGCGCGACGGGGTAGTGCGCGTCCCAATGTCATTCCCGAGATGCCGTATGACTGCCATCCACCCGGCAGTGGCCAGTGCCGCCTCGCTATGTACAGGTGACTCCTCCCACAGAAGAAGGATTGATTCTGTACTGGTCCGACCAGAACGCTTCAGAAGTCGCCGCTTCGTGAGACGTCTGCGGACGTCAGAGGGAGCCTGTAACATTACAGTCAGCGTACCCATGCCTTTTTCACGCTGACGCGGACTACGCGGGGCAATACGCTCGCGAGCACTCATGATTGACAACAATTGCCCAGCGGAATGAATCAACGTCGGCAAAATACAAAGAAGATTCTATTTGTTGTTCCTGGTCTCCCGGTCGGAGGAGCTGAGATGATGCTTCTCAAGCTTCTCAACGGGCTTGACAGGGACCGTTTCGAACCCGTAGTTCTCTCGTTAACCAGCGTAGGATTGGTCGGGAGATCGATTGCCGATCTAGGATTGCGGGTTGTGCACCTGAACATCCCGCCGGGGCGCATCTCCATTCGTGGCTTGTGGAGTTTGCGTAACTTCATCAAGGCCGAGGGACCCGATCTGTTGCAAGGATGGATGTATCACGGGAATCTCGCGGCGCATGTTGCATCGCTCCTGTTGTCGGACCCTCCTCCCGTTGTCTGGAGCATTCGCGGTACCCACACCGATCTTGAGAATGAGAAACTACAAACGGCGGCGACGATTTGGTTATGCGCCCATCTCTCAAGCAGGGCGGCAGCAATCATCAACAACTCGCGCGTCAGCGCAGCGGCGCATGCCAATTTGCTCGGTTACTCACGGTCGAACGTAGTGATCATTCCAAATGGATTTGATACAAATACCTTTCGCCCGGACGACGAAGCGAAGGCAAGCGTAAGGGCTTTGTTGGGCGCTCATGAAGATACGCTGCTTATCGGGCTAGTGGGCCGGGTCGAACCCGTCAAGGATCACTCTACCTTTTTGCGTGCAGCCGCACTGGTCAAGGGACGCTTTCCACATGCGAGGTTTGTCTTGATTGGACAAGGTGCGGACATCTCGAATGCACAGCTTATGTCGGTGATAGGTGATTGCGGCCTCGAGGGGGCAGTACATCTTCTCGGCTTGCGTAACGATTTGCCTCAGTTGACGGCTGCCCTGGACCTGACTGTGCTCTCGTCCGTAAGCGAAGGATTTCCGAACGTTCTGGGTGAAGCGATGAGCTGTGGTATCTGCGCGGTGTCGACCGCCGCGGGAGATGCTGCATGGATCATCGGCAACACCGGCGCCGTTGTCCCACCCCGACGCCCTGACTCACTCGCTCGAGCCATGGACCGAATACTTTCCATGGAACCCGAACAGCGCCGCAACTTAGGGAGGTTGGGTCGTGCCCGCGTTATCGAGCATTTCTCGCTGTACTCGGTTGTGCGTCAATACGAAGCGCTGTATGAACGACTTCTATTGCCGACCCCAATGGAGGTATGACGCATGTGCGGTATCTTCGGCGTCCTCGGTTCACTTGGTTCGGCGGACTCTGCACGGCACCTGATAGGGAAGATGGGCGCCACACTTACTCACCGGGGACCTGATTCCGGTGGAGTATGGCTCGATGTAAACAGCGGTATTGCACTTGGCCACCGGCGCTTGGCAATCCTCGATCTTTCAGAAAAAGGCGCACAGCCGATGGTATCCGGTAGCGGCAGATATGTGCTGACGTTTAATGGAGAAATTTATAACTTCGCCGATCTTCGCTCCGACATCGAGAAAGTGGCGCCGGATATCCGTTGGCGAGGGACTTCCGATACCGAGATCCTCGCGGCCGCAATTGATCTTTGGGGAATTGAGCGCGCGATCAGTAACTCTGTGGGAATGTTCGCCCTGGCCGTGTGGGATCGGACGAAGCGGGAACTTCATCTCGTGCGCGACCGCATGGGAGAGAAGCCAATCTACTACGGCTGGCTGGGGTCTACGTTCGCGTTTGCTTCGGAGCTCAAGGCGCTTCGAACGCATCCCGCTTGGCAAGGCCGGATCGACCGTTCCGCGATAGCCACCTATCTGCGCTACGGGTACGTCCCAACCCCGATGTCAATTTTTTCTGGGATAAGGAAGCTCAAGGCCGGCTCGATCCTGAGTCTGCCTGCCTCCGTGGGCTCGGGTTACATGCCGGACCCCGTCGTTTATTGGCGGCTTTCCGATGCGGTAGAAATCGGCAGGGCCCAGTCCTTTTCCGGCGATGCCCATGAGGCGGAGGACGAATTGGATGCGATCTTACGCCGCAGTATCAAAGGCCAGATGATCTCTGACGTTCCACTTGGAGCGTTCCTCTCCGGAGGCGTCGACTCCTCGGCTGTGGTCGCGCTGATGCAGGCACAAAGCAGCACTCCGATCAGGACGTTTACGATTGGATTCTCGGAATCGGCATATGACGAGGCGGGCCATGCGCGACAGGTCGCGTCTCACCTCGGGACCTGTCACGAAGAGTTCTACGTGACTGGCAGCAATGCGTTCGATGTTATCCCTAAGCTGCCGAACATGTATGACGAACCGTTTGCGGATTCATCTCAAATTGCCACCTATCTCGTCTCGAAACTTGCGCGAACAGCGGTCACGGTGAGCCTCTCCGGAGACGGGGGTGATGAGTTGTTTGGCGGCTATAACCGCTATCTCTTGGCAGAGAGGCTTCGCACCCTCAGGCGCTTGTCGCCGCCAGCCGTAACTCACCTTCTAAGATTGGGTCTGAAAGGGCTCGGAACGCGCACTGTGGAACCATGGCTCGACCGTCTTACGCGGTTGCTGCCGGCGAGGTTGGTTCCGCTGTTGCTCGCAGACAAACTTCAAAAGCTGGCCACCATATTGGACGCCGGTGATGACGAGTCCATCTATCAACAGCTAGTGTCCCAGTGGAGTAGCCCGAACGACATCATGATCGACGGTCGCGAATGGATTGGGTTTCACGAGACATGGGCATCAGCAAAACAGCTGACCTACAAATTCAGGGAAGAAATGATGTATGTCGACACTTTGACCTATTTATGCGATGACATTCTCGTAAAGCTGGATCGTGCGGCTATGGCCGTGAGCCTCGAATCCCGTGTTCCCCTTCTCGATCATCGCCTTGTGCAATTCGCGTGGAGCTTGCCTCCGGCAATCGCGGAAAAGGGAAGGCAGAACAAGCAACTTCTCAGGAAGGTTCTTGATAGGTATGTTCCACAAGATCTCATCGAAAGGCCGAAGATGGGATTTGCGGTGCCAATCGGGTCGTGGCTAAGGGGACCGCTGAGGGAATGGGCCGATGATCTGCTGTCTACCGAACGTTTACGGGCTGACGGCTACTTTGTTCCCTCCCGGGTTCGGGAAAGATGGGTAGAACACCTATCTGGTCGAAGAAACTGGCAGCATCAATTGTGGGCCGTACTCATGTTTCAGGCTTGGCTTGTATCTGGTGAGGGCGGATGAAAATTCTAATGTTCGCCAATACTGATTGGTACCTATACAACTTTCGTATCGGCCTTGCCCAGGCGCTTAAAGATAAAGGTGACGAAGTGGTGCTCGTTTCGCCAGCGGGGGAATATGGGGAGCTGCTGAGAGCGCATGATTCCGTTGGATTCCCGTACGATTTAATCGGCGAAGTTTGAATCCGATCGTCGAGCTTGCAAATATCGTCAGACTGGCAATTCTCTATAAGCGAGAGAGACCGAACATTGTTCATCACTTCACGATCAAGTGTGTAATTTATGGTTCGCTCGCTGCAAAAGTGAATGGTATTTACGCAGTCGTGAATGCACTTACTGGCCTTGGTCACGTATTCACATCGGGTTCGTGGAAGGCACGCATCCTTCGACGGGTACTTTCGTTCTTGTTTCGAATGTCGCTGGGAAAAAGTAGGGTTATTTTCCAAAACTCGGAAGATCGCATGCGCTTTAAGACCTTGAATTGGGTGTCGTCCGACCGACTGCACTTGATCCGTGGTTCTGGTGTGAATACTGATAGGTTTTCACCAGCGCTTGTCAGAAATGGGTCGAACAATGTGTCGATTTTCCTTGCGTCAAGATTGCTTTGGGCAAAGGGTGTGGGAGAGTTCGTGCTCGTTAGGAATGGCTGAATGGTATGTTCGTCTCAGCGGAACTCTTCAGGGTTCTCAAGCCTCATAGCGTTTCGGCTTACCGAGTAGATACTTTGGGCAAGGTAAAGCGGTGATGAGTTGCATGGATGGTGGCCATGAGTGGCTTTAGAAAAGCGATGCCATGGTGGTTGCGCATTGGCGCCAAGATGTTGCTGGCGCGGTTGCCCGTTCCTTACCTGTTGTGGAAGCGGGTGCGGCTCTTTGAGCATGGGGATATGAACCATCCCCAAAGGGCACTGGATACGTTCATTGAACATGCGGGGACGGCGGGTGTTCTGGATAATGAATCGCCCTTACCGCGATTGGCGGTAAGTGGTGGCGACTTCGTTGTGCTCGAACTTGGTCCGGGGGATTCCCTTTTCACCGCTGTGGTTGCGCGGTCAATGGGTGCGTCTCGTACCTGGCTGGTGGATTCCGATGCATATGCAACCTCCGATATGGCTGCCTACGTAGGGTTGTTCGATTTCTTGCGATGCAGGGGCTTTAGCTTGCCGTTTGAAACTGATCCCTTGACGCTTGCCGATGTTCTCCGGACATGTAGTGGCGAGTATATGACTGATGGCGTTCAATCGCTGGCACAATTGCCCTCTGCTTCAGTGGATTTTTGCTTCTCCAATGCCGTGCTTGAGCATATTCGGAAAAGTGAGTTCGCCAATCTGGTGGATGAACTGTCTAGGGTATTCAAACCTGGTGGTGTAAGTGTTCATCGGGTGGACCTGAAGGATCATCTAGGTGGAGGGCTGAACAACCTGCGGTTTTCTGAGGCAACCTGGGAGGGGATGTTGTTTCGTAATTCGGGTTTTTATACCAACCGCATTCGCTTTAGCGAGATGCTGGAGGTGTTCCATCGGGCAGGCTTTGAGTCGCGTTTGCCGCGCGTCGTGCGGTGGGCGCGGCTACCCATGCCGAGGGACAAAATGGATGCCTCTTTCCGGTCGTTGCCGACCGACGATTTGTTGGTGAGCGGTTTTGATATCGTGCTGAAGCACAAAGGCTGACTGCTTGATGTGTGGCTTTGCGGCAGGTGTTGTGCAAGTACATAGCCAAGGAACTGATCGAACGTCCGAAGATGGGCTTTGGCGTGCCAATTGATTCCTGGTTGCGCGGGCCTTTGCGAGATTGGGCGGAAGCGTTATTGAACGAAGGGCGGCTTCGACGAGAGGGTTTCTTTAATCCTGAACCGATTCGCCGTAAGTGGGCCGAGGACCTGTCCGGAAAACGAAATTGGCAGTATCACCTCTGGGACATTCTGATGTTCCAAGCCTGGTACCAAGAGCAGATTGATCTCGCTAGAGTTACGCTGAAAGCGGGAAGCCGCTAATGAAGCGCACCGAGTTAAAGGGGGCAGTTGTGAAACAACTGATATTTCTCGAGTTCAACGAGATTAACTTCGAATTCATTGAGGCCTACATCGCACAAGGCTATTTGCCAAATTTCAGACGCTTGATAGAAGCACACGGGTATTGCAGGACGACTAGCGAGCAGGCCTACGAGGAGCTCGAGCCGTGGATCCAGTGGGTTAGCGCGCACACGGGTCTGACCTATAAAGAGCACAGAGCGTTTCGCTTGGGTGACGCAGTCGGCAAAGGGCTTGATCAGGTCTGGAGCGTGCTGGAACGTCAAGGTGTACGCGTTGGTGCGCTGTCACCGATGAATGCGGAAAACACACTTTCCCAGCCGGCTTTTTTTGTTCCCGATCCTTGGACCAAGACGGAAACCTCGGGAACCCATCTGCTCAAGCGTTTCACGGCTGCTGTATCTCAAGCAGTAAACGACAACGCTTCCGGGCGCCTGACAATCCGTTCATTGTGGGATCTGCTGTGTGGCGCCGTTGCGTATGCCCAGCCTTCCAGCTATCTGGCTTATTTCAAGATCCTGGCCAACTTGCCTAGCAATGGATGGCGCAAGGCCATATTTCTGGATCGGTTACTCGCCGATACGTTTATTACGCTTTGCCAGAAAACTCGTCCGCAGTTCGCAACCCTATTCCTGAACGCTGCAGCCCACATCCAACATCACTATTTGTTCAATTCGAAAGTGTACTCGGGAAACGGCAAGAATCCGGACTGGTATATCAAGCAAGGTACTGACCCCGTCCTTGAGATCTATCAGTTGTACGATCAAGTGATCAACGATGTGCAACGAAAATTGAAAGGATGCCGCCTCATGCTGGCGACCGGCCTACGGCAAATTCCATACGAAAGGGAAACCTATTACTGGCGCTTGAAGAATCACGCCGATTTCTTGCGCTTGGCAAATATTGATTTCCGCGCTGTGCTGCCGCGCATGTCTCGTGACTTCCTAGTTGAGTGTGAGAGTGCCGAGTCTGCGGCTGCGGGAGCGAACGCCTTGAGCACGGCGACTATCGATGATCAACCTGCATTTTCGGTCGACAATCGCAGCAATTCGCTGTTCGTAACCTTGGAATATCCGTTTGAAATAAAGGCCAATTCGGTGTGCCGTGTCCGGAACGTCGAAATCAAAGAGTTTCTATCGCTTGTGGCGTTCGTGGCAATCAAGAATGGACGTCACGATTCGACAGGATACTTTATTGACTCGGCGGCGCATTATGCCGATCAAGTTATTCCGTTAACCGATTTGAAAAACCGCGTTCTAACTTGCTTTGTGTGACTGTGCTGTGGCGAAGACAATTTTGGTCTGCTCGAACTATGCTTGGACACTAGTCAACTTCCGGTTGTCGCTGCTACGTGCTCTTGCGGCGGATGGTTACCAGGTTCATGTCCTCACTCAGTTCGATGGGACGGAAAACAGATTGCGTGAGATCGGAATGGAATTGCACGACCTCTATATAGACCGCAAGGGCATCAATCCATGGCGAGACACGGTGACCTTTTTCCATATCCTGCACTTGCTAAAGACGCTGCGACCGATGGGCATGATGAACTTCACGATCAAGCCGGTGATCTATGGCGGGTTGGCGGCGCGGGTTTTGGGTATCCCCTATATCAGCACGATTACCGGTCTGGGCACGGCCTTCATCAACGATACCTGGTTGACCCGGATGGTGGAGGTCTTATATCGGGTCAGCCAGCGGCGCGTGCGGCACGTGTTTTTTCAGAATCCGGATGATAGGGCGCTGTTCCTGCGCCGGCGCTTGGTTCCGGAAAGCGTAACGGCGGTGTTGCCGGGTTCTGGCGTTGACTTGGCGTGGTTCGAGGCATCCCCCTTACTCAACAGGCATGAGACGGTTTTCCTGCTCATGGCACGCCTGCTTTGGGACAAGGGTGTTGGCGAGTATGTGGAGGCGGCGCGGCAGGTGAAGGCCAGGCACTCGCAAGCTCGTTTCCAGCTACTGGGTTTTCTGGGGTCGGAGAACCGTACCGCTATTTCCCGCGAAACGGTAGAAGGCTGGGTGGCGGAGGGCGTGGTGGAATACTTGGGTGAAACCGACGACGTGCGACCTTTCATCGCGGCCGCGCATTGTGTGGTGTTGCCTTCTTTTTATCGGGAGGGGGTGCCACGGTCATTGTTGGAAGCGGCCGCGATGGGGCGACCCGTCATCACCACCGATAGCGTCGGTTGCCGGGAAGCGGTGGAGGACGGTGTGAACGGCTATCTGTGCCAAGTGAAGGACGCCGGCGACCTGGCCGAGAAGATGGAGCGCTTCCTTGCGCTGCCGCTTGATGTGCTTGTCAATATGGGTCGCAAAGGGCGGGAGAAAATGGAGCGCGAGTTCGACGAGCGGATCGTCATCGATCGCTATCTTGCAGTCATTGGGGAGATTCTGAACTAGACTCGCAAAGTACCCTATATCGGCTGATGCATGGCCGAAGAAGAACTCCGTGAGTCTCGAGATAACTGGATCGCATACCGGGCCATTGAGAGCCTTAAGACTCGAATTTTGTACACTTGAGTGAAGAGATGGAAAAAAGGAAAATTCTCGTGACCGGCGCCGCCGGCTTCATTGGTTCTGCGCTCTCCTCCCGTCTGCTTGCCCGCGGCGACGAGGTACTCGGCATCGACAACCTGAACGACTACTACGACGTCCGGCTGAAGGAGGCGCGGCTCGCGCGGCTCGAGCCCCATGCCGGTTTCAGCTTCCGCAAGCTCGACATTGTTGACCGCAAAGCGATGGCTGAGTTGTTTGCCAGGGAGCGCTTTAATGCCGTCATGCATCTCGCCGCCCAAGCTGGGGTGCGATACTCAATCGAAACTCCCTATGCGTACATAGATGCGAATCTCATGGGGTTTGCACATGTGCTGGAAGGCTGTCGGCATTCGGGCGTCAGGCATTTGGTGTTTGCCTCTTCAAGCTCGGTTTACGGTGCAAACACCAAGTTACCGTTTTCAGAGCATGACAATGTGGACCACCCGGTATCTCTTTATGCCGCGACGAAAAAAGCAAACGAGCTGATGGCGCACAGCTATGCGCATCTATACGGCATGCCGTGCACGGGGTTGCGCTTCTTTACCGTTTACGGGCCTTGGGGACGCCCCGATATGGCGCTATTCAAATTCACCAAGGCCATCCTGGAAGGTAAGCCTATACAGGTGTTCAATCATGGCAACATGGTGCGGGACTTCACCTATGTGGACGACATCGTCGAAGGGATTCTGAAAGTGCTCGATCGACCTGCCGAGCCGAACCCGAACTGGAACAGCATGGCGCCGGATCCCGCCACCAGCAGCGCTCCCTACCGGATTTACAACATCGGCAACAGCAGGCCGATCAATCTCATGCGCTACATCGAGGTGCTGGAACAGTGTCTCGGCAGGAAAGCGATCATGGATTTCCAGCCGCTGCAGCCGGGCGACGTGCCTGAAACCTACGCCGACACGGCCGAACTGGAAAAGGCCGTCGGCTATAAGCCCGACACTCCAATTGAAGTCGGCGTGAAAAGATTCGTCGATTGGTATCTGGAATACTGCGACAAGAAAACATGAAGACAACGACAAAAAAAGTGGCCGTGTTGGGACTGGGTTACGTGGGGTTGCCCCTCGCGGTCGCGTTCGGCACCAAAATCGACACTATCGGATTCGACGTCAACGAGGAAAAAGTGGCAAGCATTGTGCGCGGCGTGGATCCGACGCGGGAGATGAGCAACGCCGAGCTCAAGGCCGCCTCCGCGCTTTCCTGCACCACGAACCCGGAAAAGCTGGGTGAGGCGGACATGGTCATCATCGCGGTTCCCACCCCCATCGATACCGCGCATCAGCCCGATTTTCTGCCGCTGCGGTCCGCCAGCGAAGCGGTCGGCAAGCACATGAAGAGGGGCGTCACGGTGGTATACGAATCCACCGTCTACCCCGGCGCGACGGAAGAAGTGTGCGTGCCCATTCTGGAGCGGGAATCCGGGATGAAGTGGCGTACCGATTTTCATGTCGGCTATTCCCCGGAGCGCATCAACCCCGGCGACAAGAGCCATCGGCTGGAGACAATCGTCAAGATCGTGGCGGGGGACGATGCCGAGACCACGGAAAAGATGGCGCGGCTCTACGAACTGGTGGTGCGGGCCGGCGTGCACCGGGCCTCGTCCATCAAGGTCGCCGAAGCGGCCAAGGTGATCGAGAACACGCAGCGCGATTTGAATATTGCGCTGATGAACGAACTGGCCATTATTTTCAATCGGCTCGGCCTGGATACGATCGAGGTACTGGAGGCGGCTGGGACCAAGTGGAATTTCCTGCCGTTTCGTCCCGGTCTGGTCGGCGGACACTGCATCGGTGTCGATCCCTACTACCTCACCCACAAGGCGGAGAAGATCGGCTACCACCCGCAAGTGATCCTGGCGGGGCGGCGCATCAACGACGGCATGGGGATCTATGTCGCCCAGCAGACCGTGAAGCACATGATCGCGAATGGTAAGCAAACTGCTGGGGCCAAAGTCAACGTACTCGGGCTGACGTTCAAGGAAGACTGCCCGGACGTACGCAATACCCGGGTAGTGGACCTGATCCACGAGTTGCAGAGCTACGGCATCGAGGTCGCGGTGCACGACCCGGTTGCCGATGCGGCGGAGGCCTTGCACGAATACGGGATTGGGTTGGTATCGTGGCAGGATCTTCAGCCCGCGGATGCCTTGATTCTCGCCGTTGCCCACAAGGAGTTTCTTGCCCTGTCGGGCGATGCGCTGTACTCGAAAATGACCAAGCCGGCCTGCCTTGTCGACGTGAAGTCGAAACTGGACTTGAACGCACTGAAGAAGGCGGGCGTGGCCGTTTGGCGACTTTAAGCGTAGTGAGATAGCGATGCGCTGGTTTCTTCGATTCTGGGGATGATGAACGCTCGGGATCGCGTCGAAGCAATGGGACAACGTGCGCGCGCGCTGTTCGAACAGCGGTTTTCGAAGACTGCCGCACTGGCAGCTTGGGAGAGGATGTTGGTGGAAGCGGGAAAACGCAGCGCCGAGTAAAGGCGAGCGCTCGGTGCCCAGTGCCCAGTGCCCAGTGCCCAGTGCCCAGTGCCCAGTGCCCAGTGCCCAGTGCTCAGTGCTCAGTGCTCGGGACTGGGAAAGCCGTGACTGTCGTGACTACGTTACTGTCGTAAAAGGCCGCGAAGGGCCGTGAAAATCGTGAATGTCGTGAATGTCGGGTAAAGGACTGAGGACCGGAAGGGCAGGACAGGGAACAGGGAACAGTGAAAGGGGAAAGAGAAAATCCATGACGGCGGGACGGGGAAGGGCGTAACGGCCGCGACGGGGTAAGAGCGGGTGCTGCGTGCTGGGAAAGGACGACAAGCAAGAAATGCAGGCCGAGCCTCCTGGCGCCGTCGAATCTTCCAGAATCGGTCTTATTACACTTGACGTAAAGCGTATAATTAACCAGGCTTTCCCGATGATCAAGTCTTTCCGTGGTAAGAAAACATGCGCGGTTTACAACGGAAAACGAGTAAAGGAATTTCATGCCATCGTTGCGCAAGCGGAGCGCAGGTTGCAGATTCTCGATAACGCTACCAGTCTGCAGGATTTGAGCGGGTTGCCCAGCAATCGCTTTGAAGCACTACGTGGCGACCGGTTTGGGCAATACAGCATCCGTATTAACGACCAGTGGCGGCTGTGTTTTACCTGGGCAGATGGGCATGCATACGACGTCGAAATCGTGGACTACCACTAGGCGGAGAAATGATGACCAATAAAATGAGACCGATCCATCCTGGAGAAATCCTCAGAGAGGAACTTGAGGGTTTGGCAATATCTGCAAACGCGCTGGCGCAGGCGTTGGCGGTTCCAACCAACCGTATAACAAGCATCCTCAATGAACAGCGTTCGATTACCGCGGATACCGCCCTCAGGCTTGCGCGTTACTTTCGAACCACGCCGGAATTCTGGATGAATCTGCAGGCGAGCTATGACGTGAAAGTTGCAAAGCGGCAGAATGGTAACGAAATCGAGCGTACGGTTAAGCCGGCAGCGAAAATTGCCGCCTGAGAAAAGCGAAAGCATTCGTGGTCCGTATTGAGGGTCAGCCTCGATTTGCTGGCGGTGCGGGATATCGGTGATCAGTGCGAGAAGGGCAGGGCCGAGGGGCGAGTAAAGGCGAGTGCTCAGTGCTCAGTGCTCAGTGCTCAGTGCTCAGTGCTCAGTGCTCAGTGCTCAGTGCGAGAAGGGCAAGGCAGAGGTTCGAGGGCCGAGTAAAGGCGAGTTCTCAGTGCTCGATGCTGAGTGAATGGCGAAGGTGTTACGAATCCTCGGCATTTCTTGATAAGTGCTGAGGTTTCGTAACAAAATGAGGCTATGCCTCAAAATCTCAGTCAATCCGAACGCATCCTTCGGTCCGCAGAAAGACGCGGCGTGCTGCGTTCCCGGGACCTGGATCGTCTCGGAATTTCCCGTACCGTTCTCTCCCGCCTGCATGCCGCAGGCAAGCTTGCGCGCCTGGGACGAGGGCTTTATGCGCTTCCCGAGGCACCCGGAAGGACCGAGCATCAGGGATTGATGGAGGTGGCAAGCCGTGTGCCGCAATCCGTGATTTGTCTTCTCTCTGCGCTTCGATTTCACGGTCTTACTACGCAAGCGCCATTCGAAATCTGGATTGCCGTCGATCGCCAGGCGTGGCGGCCCAAGATCGACTATCCACCCATCCGCGTCCTGCGCTTTTCGGGACGGGCGCTTACCGAGGGCATTGAAACGCACACGATCGAAGGAGTGAAGGTACGGGTCTACAGTCCCGCAAAGACCGTCGCCGACTGCTTCAAGTATCGGAACAAGTTCGGTCTCGATGTTGCCCTGGAAGCGTTGCGCGATGTATGGCGGGAAAAGAAAGCGACAATCGACGAATTGCTCCGCTACGCGCGCGTCTGCCGGGTCGAGCGTGTAATGCGACCGTACCTGGCGTCGCTCGCGTGCCGGTGAGTAGCGCAACTTCGAGGCGGTGCTCCTGCAGTGCTATATTGAAAAAGGACTATGCTATGACGTGGGTGCGATGTCATGAACACGATGCGCGATTCAACCGTTGATACCGATACCGCAAGAGCAGCCAGTGTGTTTGTTGAGCGGGTGGCTGCTCAATACCCGGTAAGCGGCGCAATCCTGTTTGGCAGCCGGGCGCGAGGCAGCTATCGCCCGGACAGCGATGCGGACATTGCCGTGCTGCTGCGTGGTCATCGCGGCAATTTCGTCGATATCAAGCTGGCGATGGCTGATATCGCCTATGACGTGTTGCTGGAGACCGGTGTCCGCATTCAGCCGCTTCCAATCTGGGAGGACGACTGGGAGCACCCGGAGTCGTACTCGAACCCCGGACTGCTCCAGAACATCAGCCGGCACGGAATCCGCCTGTGAATGCTCGTGACTTGATCGGGAAGGCATCTCGCGCCGCCGTTTCCGCGAGACTCTTGCTCGACGCAGGCGACGTGAACGGCGCTTGTAACCGTGCTTACTACGCGATGTTTGATGCCGCCCGCGCAGCGCTGATCGAATCCGGGGCACCTGTCCAACCGGAGGTTGGAAGGACCCACGGCGGCCTGATCTCGGCCTTCAGCCTGCATCTTGTCAAGACGGGACAGGTTCCGATCGAGTACGGCAAAGCGCTGAACAAGGTAGCGGAGATTCGCCTGATCGCGGACTACACCGAGGACGAGGTCACCGCTGAGACGGCGAAGTGGGCGGTCGAACAAGCGGTTGAGTTTATCGCGGCCATGCAGAAGGCTTTTGCGCCTCCGGTGCCGTGAGGGTCAGACTCGATTTTTCTGCGGTGACAAGAACAGTGCTTAGTCATAAAAGCAGTGCTCGGCGCTCGGTACCCCTCAAGGGCACCCGTCGAGCGGGTATTGAAGAGAAGGTATTGAAAAGAATGCTCGGTGCGAGAAGGGCAGGGACGAGGTTCGAGGGCCGAGGGGCGAGTAAAGGCGAGTGCTCAGTGCTCAGTGCTCAGTGCTCAGTGCGCAGTGCGAAGAGCGTAAGAGCAGTGCTCGGTGCGAGACGGGCAGGGCCGAGGGGCGAGGGCTGAGTGAATTGCGAAGACCAGAGCTGAGTTCAGTTGCGGGCTTTTTTCGCTGCTTCCATGGCCGTCCGGCCGCGACGCATCAGACCGGGATGCAGAACGCCGAGCTTGGGAATTTGTCCCTGAGGAGCTCCCGGCGGGACGTCGAACCAGTCCTCGTTGAATGGCAGTTCGAAGGTGGATGCGAGGTTGAACTTCGTGGGATAGCTCAGTCCAGAGATGGTATAGGCGTCGCCATCCGAAGGGGTGATTGCGAATTCTCCAGAATAGAGCCTGTCCACTTTTTGACTTGTGCCGTAAGCCACCTGGACCCAGGTCGCTCCGTCACTTTCTCCCACTTTCAGTACCAGAGCCGGCCGTGATTTTAGCGCCGGTTTGAGTGAAGCATGCTCCGGGAACTTGCACCAGACAATGTCCCCCGGTGTTGGCCGGGGGAAGAAGCGTGGCGCCACTAGAACAGGCGTTCCTTGTCCTTCATTCCACCTTGTGGCGCTAATTTCCTGATCGCCCTGGCTTGCCGTTCGGTCAGGGGGCCGTCGTCTCGCTCGTAACGGGGCAAGGTCTGACTTGCGAGTTGCGCGAGGGCCACGTGAATGACCTGCGTTTCGGTCAAGCCAAGCGCTTTGGCCAGTTTGCTGGCGGTCTTCCGGGAGACCCCATAGGGCGTATCGCTGTCTCGATAGCGCAGCAGAATTCCCGTGGATTGGTTCTTTGCCTTGGTTTGTGTGCGAGTTTTGACGGTCATCGGCGGCGCTCCATAAAGATATCTATATGATATACGACAGACGGTGAAAGGGAAAAACCGGGCATAGTGCTCAGTGCGAAGTGCGAGGTGCGTAAGAGCAGTGTCCAGTACCCAGATGAAATCAGGACTGCTAACAGCAGACTAAAAAAACCGGACTGCGGTGAGGCGGACTGCTACAACACGAGGGGCTTGTTGGGGCAGAGGCCAATGCTTTGCGAAGCGTAGCGTTATGCCCGGGCGCAAAAGTCGAACTGCAAATGGGCGGCCTTACGACTCCAAGAGGGTAGCTGCGTCGGGAGGAATTACCTGGGCGGGCAGCCGATTGTCCCGCAGATGGCCTGCATGACCTGTTTGAAGGCGTCCGGTCTGATCGCGCCGAAGTTCTTGACCACGATCTCCGAACTCAAGGTGAAAAGCTTGTCAGTCCGGATCCAGCTCTTCTTCGGGAGTCGACCTCGCAGCAAGTGTGCCGTTTCCAACGCTACGGCACCGGTTTTCTGCTCAACTGACGTAATATCGGCTGCAATGAAATCCGAGTGCCGATCCGGCGCAGTCAGGACGAGAACCGGACGCTTCTTCGTGGAGGAAAGATCCGAGAACGGGAATGGAATAAGGACGATGTTGCCGGGCTCAAGCGTCGTTCCAGGATTCGTCATCCGGGTTGTCCCAAAGCTTGTGCATTGCCGGAAGCTGGGCAGATTTCAGCTGTTCGACGCTCGCATCCTTGAGGCCATGCCTCAGCTCCAAGAAGACAATGAAATCCAGCACCTCGTTTACGAGGGGTTCGGGCAGTTTGGAGAGCTCTCTGATTACTCGATCTACAGCCGTCATATGCCTTTACCTCGAGAGAGATCGCGCAACGAGGGCCATTATATTCGAGCCGGGCGCGGATAGCGACGAGCGAGTAGCCGGTGCCCGGGAAAGCAAGGATGAAGGGCGGCAAGTGCTCGGTGCGAGAAGGGCAGGGCCGAGGCGGCGCAGACCGCGGCCGAGCGGTTGCTGGATCGCCATCCACCGCCGGTGATCATCGATGAGATCCAGTACGCGCCTGCGCTGCTGCGGCATCTTAAAATCCGGATCGACGAGGATCGCAAACGCGCCGCCCGTTATCTGCTGATCGGCTCGCAGGTGTTTGCATTGATGCAGGGTGTATCGGAGAGTCTCGCTGGCCGCTGCGCGCTGCTGAACCTGTTTACGCTGTCGCGCGCGGAGTTGTTGGCCGCCGGCCGTCGCACCGCCGTGGCATAGGGTTGACGTTATGAATCTAGGAAAGTTGACAAAAAGTTGACGATCTGCGAGCGTTGGCGGCGTGGATACCAAGCGCAGAATCCTCGCCTATCTTGCCCGGCGGCGCTCGGCGGCCGGTGGTGATTTGCGATCGCACGTCGGCATCAGCCGGCAGGCCCTCAGCATCCACGTACGGAGCCTGGTCGAAGCCGGGAAGGTGGGGTCCGGTCCGGCACGGCACGCGGCGCCCGCTACATGCTGCGGGATCGGGCTCCCCCGGCCGCCGCGGTGTCGCGCGTGCTGCGCACGCGCGGACTGGACGAGGCCCGGGTCTGGGATGAGCTTGCCACGGGTCTCAACCTGCGCCGCGCGCTCAGGCCGAACGTGGAGAATATCGTCCATTACGCCTTTACCGAAATGCTGAACAATGTAATCGAGCACTCCGAGGCGGACCGTTGCTCGGTCCGCTTTCGGCTCGAGCCGGGGATGCTCTCCTTCGTGCTCCGGTTCCACCGCATTCAGGTCGAATGGAGCCGGGTCAAGAAGGACGTGTTCGTGTCCAATCCTCGCTTCCTGAACGGCACCGGGGTTTCATTCGCAATCCAGCGCAGCAGCCGGCGCTTCATTGAGGAAATCTTCTCCGAATTCGCGCCCGAGGAGTACGACTTCCGGTTCCAGAAGACGAAAATGCTCGTGAAGCTCTTGCAGCGCGAGTTCGTCTCGCGCTCGGAGGCGAAGCGGCTGGTCGCCAATCTCGAGAAATTCAGCGAGATCGTGCTCGATTTTCGGGACGTGAAATCGGTAGGGCAGGGATTCGCCGACGAGGTGTTTCGCGTCTTTGCCCGGCGTCATCCTGCCGTCAAGATCGCCACCGAAAACACGAATCCCGGCGTTGACGCCATGATTCGTCACGTCAGGTCGCAGTGAGACGCGCGCGGGAGGGTCAGCCTCGATTTCTTTGCGGTGCAGGATATCGGTGCTCAGTGCGAGGGGCGAAGTGCGTAAGAGCGGTGCACGGTGCTCGGTGCGCTTGCTCGGTGCGCTTGCTCGGTGCGAAGGGCGCAAGATGCAGTGCTCGGTGCTCAGTGCGAGGTGCGTAAGAGCAGTGCTCAGTGCGCAGTCATAAAAGCGGTGCTCAGTGCTCGGAAAAAAACCGGCGCCCGCCGACAAAAGCGGTGCTCAGTACCCCTCAAGGGCGAATTGAAAAGAATGCGCGGTGCTCGGTCATATCGGAATACGCAGCGGCGGGGCGATTACGTTTTGCCTTTCACGCGAAATGGTGGATGAATACGTCGAAGTGATGCGGCACTTGCGAATCGACGATGCACGGGTAAACCGGATTTACCCTATTAACCTAAGTTGTTGATTCAGGCCCGCCCACACTCGCTTGAATCCGCCGAAACCTGCCATGCACCCTACGTTTTCCCTACGCTTGGGGTGGCGCAATAGTCTTCAGTAGGAATGGGCAACGCTACCCGGAGAGCGAGATCGCCGCCATATCGACCGCGCATTGACAAGGTCGATACTTCAGCTCATGATGTATCTACGTGTAGATACTAAGGGTGATCAAATGGCGGGCAAGGGCGTACGGATGGAACTCGTGGTGTCGAAGTGGGGCAACAGCCTCGCCGTGCGTCTGCCGGCGGAATCGGCCAAGCGGGTCGGCGTGGGTGAAGGCGATACGCTCATCGCGGAGGTCTTGGCTGACGGGCGCTTGCTTCTCGCCCCGGAAGGTCGTGCGATCGGCAAGGCCGAGTCGCGCCGCTTGCGTCAATTCCTGGGCCGTCAAAAGGAGACGGCGCCGGTGGTCGGGGATATGCGCCGCGGCGTGCGCTACTGATGATCTACGTCGATACCAGCGCCCTGGTTCCGGTCTTCATCCGGGAGCCGAAGAGCGAGGCGGTCATAGGCTGGCTCGAATCCTCAGGCGAGCGTCTGGCGATCAGCGAGTGGTCCTTGGTCGAGTTCGCTTCGGCCGCCGCGATCAAGGTGCGCACCGGCCAGGCGGCAGCGAGTCTGGCGAAACAGGCTACGGCGCGGGTCCACGAATTCGCGCGGAAGCATTGCGCGGTGGCCGTTCCCGGACGGGAAGAATTCCGCCGTGCCGCCGAACTGGCGGGTCACGGCACTTTGAAGCTGAGGGCGGGGGACGCGCTGCACCTTGCCATCGCCGCGAGTCTGGGCGCGCAGGGCATTCTCTGCCTTGACGACGCGATGATCGAGAGCGCCAAGGCGCTCGGCATGACGGTTGTAACGGTTTGACCGTCGCCTCGTATTTGGGTATTTAGGGTCAGACTCCAATGGCACTACCTTAAGCCACTCATCTCCTCATAAGCTCCTTCCCTCGCTTGCGGGGGAAGGTTGGGATGGGGGCATGCTTACCGTGATTATGCAAAATTCACCCCCACCCTAACCCTCCCCCGCAAGCGGAGGAGGGAATGAAATTTCCTTAAGGTAGTGCCATGGGGGTCAGCCTCGATTTCTTTGCGGTGCAGGATATCGGTGCTCAGTGCTCGGTGCCCAGGAAAGGCAAGGATGAAGGCGGAAGGATGAAGCACCTCACCCCGGCCCTGTCCCCAGGCCGGAGAGGGAGCTTGAAATGTCCATGAAAATTCTGTGACGGCGTGACGAAAAAACGGAACGAATGATCAACAGTAAGTGGGTAAGGGGCGGCTGCGTTTTGGCCGCCTTTTTTATGGCCGTAACTCTTTTCGTCGGGGCGGAGACGGCGGCAGATGTGTCGCTTTTCCCCCGCCGTTCGACAAGGCGGCGCACTTTGTCTTTTATGGGACGATGGCGGCGCTGCTCGCGCACGGGGTGGGCCTGCGCTGGAGGCAGTAAAAAACAAGCTGGACCAACCGCTGACCTTGGGCTATTGCAACGTGGGCGTGGTGGCGGGGCTGGGGGCTGGGGTCGAAGGCTTTGCCGTTGGAGACCGCGTCGCTTCAAACGGCAAGCATGCCGACGTTGTCTGTGTGCCGAAGAACCTTTGCGCCGAGGTGCCGGAAGGTGTGTCGGATGATGAGGCTGCGTTTACGGTGATTGCGGCCATCGGCCTGCAGGGCATTCGTCACTTTCAAAGCACGTAGCCGCATGAAAACCATCGACCTCATCGCCGGCGCACGCCCGAATTTCATGAAGATCGCGCCGATTATCGATGCGATGAAGGTGGCGGAAGCGCGGGGAAAAAACGTCTTTGTGTGAAAAAAATTTGACGTGGCATGCCGCATTGTTTATACCTGTGTTTATACATCTCGATTTTAGGAGTGAATCATGACCGAAGCCGTTCTCGATATCAAACAGTGGGGCAATAGCCTGGGTGTTCGGTTGCCTGCGGCAGTCGCCCGTAAGGCGCATCTGCACGTCGACCAACGGGTTCGTGTTTCGGTGGAAGGTGGGCAAGTGGTCATCACGCCGGTCACCGATGCCCCACTTACCTTAGAGCAACGACTGGCGCGCTTTGACCCGGTGCGGCACGGCGGTGAAGTCATGGCAAGTAAAACCATCGGGGCAGAACGGTGGTAGCCACAAAACAATCGGCCCCGGGAAAACGTAGCCCCTGGATGCCAGACCGCCAGGACATTATCTGGATCGACTGTAACCCACAGGTCGGGCAGGAAATGCGCGACGTTCATCCCTTTCTGGTACTCTCGCCGCGCATCTTTAACGCGAAAACTTCGCTGGTCATCGGGTTGCCCATGACCACGGCGGAATACAACGCCGACAACCCTTTTGCCGTGGCAGTCGGGCAGGCCAGGGGGCGCAAGACAGGGCAGACCAGCTATGTGCTCTGTCACCAACCCAAGTCCTTCGACTGGCGTTTGCGCGGCGCCAAACCCCACCCGCTCGGGGAATTGTCTGATGGCCTGTTTGCGAAGGTGTGTGAGCGCTTGAATCAAATCATCCGTTTGGGCTAGCGGACCGTTATTTAAGGCGACGGTCAGAAGAAATATCCAAAAGCTCAAGCAAGCAGGCCGCCTTGAAAGGGTCGGGTCAAAGAAAACCGGCTACTGGCGGGTGCTGCAATGAGCGGATGCAAGCAAGCCGGCCCGTATGAAAACCATCGACCTCATCGCCGGCGCGCGCCCGAATTTCATGAAAATCGCGCCGATCATCGATGCGCTGAAGGCTGCCGTGATGCATGGGAGTTCGCTCCGCTATCGCCTGATCCACACAGGTAAGCACTATGACCGCGCCATGTCGGCTGGCTTCTTCGAGCAGCTCGGCATCCCGGAGCCGGACGTCAACCTCGAGGTGGGTTCGGGCACGCAGGCGGAGCAGAGCGCCGCCATCATGGTGCGCTATGAAAAGGTGTTGCTGGAGCAGAGTAGTGACTTGTGCCTGGTGGTGGGCGATGTGAATTCGACCATGGCCTGTTCCATCGCCGCCCGCAAGCTGGGAGTGCCGGTGGCGCATGTGGAAGGAGGCATTCGCTCGGGTGACTGGACCATGCCGGAGGAGATCAACCGGGTAGTGACGGAGTCAATCAGAAAAATGGGATGGCAAGGCGGCCGTCAGGATCGTGGCGGAACTGGAGCGATTGTTGTCTGGTGCATGACATGAAGCAGATCCTGCAGAACCTCAAGACTGGCGTCACCGAAGTGGCCCAACTTCCATCGCCCCGCACCGGTGCGGGGCAATTGTTGATTCACACCACCCGCACGCTGGTCTCGGTAGGCACCGACCGCATGCTGGTCGAGTTCGGCAAAGCGGGCTGGATCGATAAGGCCCGCCAGCCCCCGGACACGGTGCGCATGGTGCTGGAGAAGGTGCGCACCGACGGATTGGCGGCCACGCTGGAGGCAGTGAAAAACAAGCTGGACCAACCGCTGACCTTGGGCTATTGCAACGTGGGCGTGGTGGCGGGGCTGGGGGCTGGGGTCGAAGACTTTGCCGTTGGAGACCGCGTCGCTTCGAACGGACGGCATGCCGAGATCAGAGCAGGCTTCGCACACGTCCGATCTGGTCTGGAATACGCGATAGCGTTGTACTAGAGTGTATACATACTGTTACAAAGGCCCATCATGTCCCAATCCACCACGATATCCATCCGCTTGGAGGTGGGCGTGAAGGCGCGTCTTGACCAACTGGCCGACGCCACCAATCGCAGCAAGTCCTTCCTCGCTGCTGAAGCCATTCGCGCTTTCGTCGAACTCAATGAATGGCAGATTCGGGAGATTCAGGCTGCTCTGCAAGAAGCGGATGCGGGAGACTTTGCCAAACCATCCAAAGTGAATAAAGTTTTGGGCAAATGGCGCAAGGCAGCGTAAAGCCCCTGGAAGTCGTCTGGCTGCGCAAGGCACTGCTCAATCTTGACGAAGAGGCCACCTATATCGCCCAGGATAATCCGCAGGCCGCACAACAAGTCGTCACACGTATTTTCACGCAATTAAGTTGCTGGGACACCGCCCCGGGCTGGGACGACCGGGCCGGGTGCCTGGGACCCGCGAATTGCCGGTCGCCAAGACGCGTTACCTGATCCCGTATCGCGTACGCGGTCAGCGTATCGAAATCCTGCGCGTTTTTCATACGTCGCGCAAACCGCCATCGCAACGGTAATTCGGAACAGGCGATGAAAGAAGCGCACCGGGGCAACCTGCGGTCGTTCGAGTCGGTTAAAGCGTTTATGGCAGATCTGAATGCGTCGGATTGAGCCGACTCTACAGAGCAGCACACTAAGGCGAGTTGCCGAATACGAAAAACAGGGGTAATGTAGCCCGGGTGTCAAGGGCATGGCATAGTTGACAAGAAAAGTCTAATGCATCAATTAGACAGATTGTAAGAGTTCCAGAGCAGAAGAAGAGCGTGATTTGTGGGGCGTAGTGCAAATGATGCGGTATCGGGGAGGCGGCGCCTTTTCAGGCGAATGGCGACCCGGTAAGGGGAGGAAATAAGAAATGCTGTACGCCATAGTGGCGTTCCTTGGAACGCTGTGTCTGATTTTTCTGCTGCGCAAGCACGCTCACGGGGTCGGGCTGGTCGACACGCCTTCTCCCCGCAAGACCCATCTCGGCGAGATCCCAGTAATCGGGGGCCTTGCGATCGGTATTGCTTTCCTCCTGACTTCGCTCACGCAGTATTCGGTCGAGCCGTACCTTCTCGCGCTCATCATTTGTTGTCTCGTGATCCTGTTGACGGGGTTGTTCGACGACATGCAGGAATTTTCGGCTCGCAGCAAATTCGTCGGGCAGGTCATTGCGGCGGTGCTGATGACGTCATGGGCGAACCTGTACCTCACCGATCTCGGCAACCTCTGGGGCACGGGCGAGGTGGTACTGAGGAATTGGGGGATCCCGTTCACAATATTCTGCGTCATCGGCCTGACCAACTCGATGAACATGATCGACGGGCTGGATGGTCTCGCCGGCGGCATCGCGGCCATCGCGGCCGTGTGGCTGGGCGTGGCCGCGCTAATTCAGCATCCGCTCAAGGATGCAGCGCTTCTTTTCATGCTGGCCGCGGCGGTCGCCGGGTTCCTGGTGTTCAATTTGCGGCATCCGTGGAGACGGCACGCGGCGGTATTTCTCGGGGACGCCGGCAGCATGTTCCTCGGGTTTGTTCTGACCTGGTTCACCGTGGACATTACGCAGGGCGGGCCGAGTGATTTCTACCCCATCTCCGCCGTGTGGGTTCTTGGTGTGCCGATCATCGATACCGTGTATCTGATGGTGCGCCGGATTATCTTGGGCCAGAATCCGTTCGCACCCGACCGCAGGCATGTCCATCACACGCTGATTTTCATGGGGCTTTCCGAGACCCGGACGCTCTGGCTGCTTCTGGGCAAATCCGCACTCTTCGGCGCGATCGGATTTTTCGGCTGGTATTACAAGGTGCCGGAATACGTGCTTGCCTACGGTTTCCTGGCAACCTTTGCCGTTCATTGCGTCTTCATGCAGCGCTGGAAAGAGATCTTTGCCTTTCTCGGGATTCGACGTAAGCAGGTCTCGGCGAAGATGCATTCGGGAGAGATGGTGAAGCCGTAAAGGCCGAGAAGGCCGTAAAGGCCATGAGGGCCGTGATACGTGGTACGTGAAACGGGGAAGCCCCAAGCACATTGCATCGCAGTTCCGGGCCTCTCCGAACCACGAACCACGAACCACGAACCACGAACCACGAACCACGAACCACGAACC
>JBBPIT010000019.1:0-61150 GCA_038040175.1 Pseudomonadota bacterium
GCAGCGCCGGACAACACCGGTTCAAGCCGCTTAACTCCGCCCCGTTGGGTTGCGCTGCTTTTTGCGCAGGTCCGCTTGAGCGTAAGGTTATGCGTCTGTGTCACTTGCAGACCGCCGTGATCTCGACGAACCCGGCTGCATTGACCTCCGTGCCACCGCCTTTGCTCATGAGGGACACTGGGCCGGAGACCAACTGAAACGTCGTGACGTCAGTACCAAACCGCGTTGACGCCACGCTTCCGACATTTACGGCGTCGCCCGACTTCGTAAAACACCAGAAATCTAAGCGCGAGGCCTTTACACCATTAACCTCGTACTCCTTGACCGCAGGGACGCGGCAGGTCTTGAAGCCCTTTAATCCTGACAAGGGAAGATCAATCGGGCTGGGGCCAGGATGGAAAACTCGTACTTCTCGTGACTTTCCATCGAGCACTGATACCTCCCAATGACAGAGGGGCGCCGCCCCAGAGTTCGAGCAGGCAATTGCAGCGAGCAGTATGCCGAACCTACGCATTTCGAGACGCATAACGTTCGCAATGACGCGCACTGATCAGCGCGCGCAGCGGCGCTGAATAAGTGTCGCTGTCGATTGCGTGGTTAGACCTCACCGGTTCGGCCCTTCATCTTCAAAGCGCTCAACTGTAGTCAGTTCTGCCCACCACACATAGTTCTGCGCGTCCTCATACCAACGGCCAAAGAGAAAGGCACCGCCTTCAGACCGGTAGAGACGGCACGACGCATTTCCTTCCATAGGCTTGCCCTGGAACTGCGTGTTGTATTTCCCCCGAAATTCGTTTCCGCCTGTGCGCTTGAGCGTGGCCGTGTAGCGCTGGCCTTCATACGAGAAATCTACGACAAGATCGTCTTTGGATCGGAGAAGCGCGCGCTCAATCTCGGCCTCGTAGTAACTGGCGGGCTCGCCCCACCCGGTCGTGCCCACAAATTTTTGCGGCGGCTCGGTAGCCATGCTGTGAGGTCTAACGTCGGCGGTGAAATGCGCGTGCGAGCAATGACGCTCGCGGAGCGTCATTTTCGACCGCACGGTTAGGCGCTCTTTGTCGCAAGGCGCGCGCAACATGCGAAAAAACGTGCGTGAATCGTGGCGACATCAAGCGAACAAGAAGTACAGGATTGTGATGACGATGAATGCAAATGCGAGATGGATCCACAATCCACCAACGCGCCCTTCGGGTGGCTCACCCCGAGCCCGCCTCTCAGCCAGATAGCGGCCCAGTGCTTCCTTAACCGAGCTGCCCAATTTCCTATGGTCGCCCACGCTGGAAATTCCTAGCGCCTAACGCCGGGGCTGAGGGGGCGCCGGCGCGCGAAGCGCGACGGGAACCGAACAGCGACGCTGTTCGGCGCTCCCCTCGAGCCCCTGGTTAGGCCGCACTTTCTCGCGCCCGAGTCATTAGCGCCACTAGCCCACGTGTTAAGAGCGCGAAGCTCATTGCGAGACCGATGGCAACGGTATCGGCAAATCGCCACTCCGAATACAGGATGGCTCGTAACAAGACGAAGATCCCTAAGATAAGCATGGAGTGGAAGGCAATCTGAAGCGGCCAAAGCCATCGGCTCCTTGGAATGACCAGAAGCATCGCCTTGCGGAAGGACGTTGCCGAGCCATGAAACTCGGGCAACAGTTTTCGTTCGCGCTCGAAGTCGTCTGACACTGCGCCCAAGCAGGATTGGATAAGTTGTCGGGCGGGGTCATCGATCGGGCGAGTGGTGAGGCTGTCCTGCAATTTGACTAATCGTTCCGTGAGATCGCAAAGCTTGGTGACTTGATCAACGGTCCGGAGAAGCCGCCCTGACCTTGTCCGACTTGCGTACCAAGCCACGACACTTGCAGCGATCGCCGTGAGTATGCTGCCCGCGGCGACAAGCAATTGATCGGTGAACGGCATGTCGGAGGCTCTATGGAAGTTTCCGGATGTACGCTGCCAATGCGTCCTCGGCACTCATGATCGCTGCAAGTTCGGACTTAAGCTCCGCTATGAGGCGTTGTAAAGCCGCCCTGTCGACGAAGCCACCTGCAGCTTCGCGAGAGAGCGAGCACAAGGTCACTGCTCGCTTGTAATCTAGTGTTAGCACCAGCTGCCGAAATGCTGGCTCTGCAGCGAATAGGTTGGCCTCTTGAGCCATCTCGTTGAGCCTGGTCGAAATGCCGCTGATCCGCTGCAAGATCTCTGGAATCTGATCAGCGGCAAGATTGCGTGCGGCGGTGAGACCCGAGACTTCGTCAATCGTGTGTGCTGTGGCGATCTCAATGAGGCGTTGCTTCTGTACTTCTAGGTACACAATGCTCGCGCGCAGACTAATGAGTTGAGCCTTGTTTCGTTGCGCGGGGCTGACGAAGAGAGTGGTGAAGTAGCTCCCGATATCTTTCCACACGCTTGTCGCGACCGTTGTACCAACTTGGTCAAAGCATGCGTCTGGCTGGGCTCGTACTGAACCCTGGGCTAGGATTAAGGCCGTCATCACCACGGCGCGGGCGATCGATTTGACGGATGTTCCCGAGTGGCCTAGACGCATAGTCGCTCCTATCGGTGGATACGGATTGTGCGGGCTAACATGTAATCAAAGGAATATTTCCGTGTTATTCCACGGCAAGGTTCCGCCTATCTCGCAATCCTTAGAACCGTGTTGCACCGCGGAGAACCTCCTTTCGAGCGATTAGGCTACTACCGAATCAAGGACTTGCCAACAACGTTCGCCGGGCACCGATGACGCGACGGTTGCTGGGCGTCGGTGATAGGCGGACATATTCCCTACTTGGCTTGCGTCGGGCGGTCTCACCGGTATACTGGACATAATATCAGTAGTGTTAAGGGGGCGCCAATGCAGCCATCCACGAACCCATCACCTTTTTTGCAAAGCGTCCGAGAGGCCATCCGGGTGCGCCATTTGAGCATCCGCACCGAGGAGGCTTACGTGCATTGGATCAAGCGCTTCATCTTTTTCCACGCCAAGCGCCATCCGGGGGAAATGGGCGAGCGCGAGGTCGCGGCCTTCCTTTCGCATTTGGCAGTGGAGGGGCAAGTGGCTTCCTCCACGCAGAACCAAGCGCTCAATGCCCTGGTGTTCCTGTATCGAAACGTTCTGGAGCGCCCGCTTGGGGAGTGCGCGGGCATCGTGCGGGCGAAGCGCCCGCAGCGGGTACCCGTGGTGCTCACGCCAGCCGAAGTTTCCGATCTGCTGCGGGAACTGAAAGGGGTCTACTGGCTGATTGCCTGTCTGCAGTACGGCTCGGGATTACGGCTCCTGGAAAGCGTTCGGCTGCGCATTAAAGATCTCGACTTTGACCATCGAGCCATCCTGGTCAGGGATGGCAAGGGTGGCAAGGATCGCGTGGTGACGCTGCCCGATGAGCTGGTGGTACCGCTTGAACGGCACTTGGCTAACCGCCGGACTGGGTTCGAGCGCGACTGCGCACAAGGAGTGGGCACGGTGTACCTGCCCTACGCGCTTGCCCGCAAGTATCCAAACGCGCCATCGGAATGGGCCTGGCAGTATGTGTTCGCCGCCGACAGCGTGAGTTTGGATCCGCGCTCAGGAATCCGGCGACGTCACCATGTTGACGAAAGCGGTGTACAGAAAGCGGTGCGTGCGGCGTTGCGCCACTCAGGAATCCACAAACCGGCAAGTTGCCATACCCTGCGCCACTCCTTCGCCACGCACCTGCTCGAGCGTGGCGCAGACATCCGCACCGTGCAAGAGCAGCTTGGGCATTCCGATGTGCGCACGACACAGATTTATACCCATGTGTTGAAGCGCGGGGGACTCGCAGTGAAGAGCCCGCTTGGAGCCGTGCTGGGTATAGGCTGATCTGCCGAATCGAATTGGTACACCGGATACACGGCTGATCTGAAAACTCGAATCTCGCAGCATCGGGCAGGAGAATCAAAATCGACGCGGCACCGAGGACGCCGACTGCTGATTTTCTCGGGTAAGGGTCTTCGAAAGGGCGGGGGCAAAACCCGTCTTCCGCCAACGGATTCGCGGCTCGCGCTAAACTGCGGGCCATCTTGAGCTCAGACCTGAAGAACTTCTTCGCCGATTCCGGCCCGCTGGCGAAATCCAGCTCCAGCTACCGCCTGCGTCCGCAGCAAGTGGAGATGGCGCAGGCGGTCGAGCAGGCGATCGAACAGCGCAGCGTCCTGATCGCCGAGGCCGGCACTGGCACCGGCAAGACGTTTGCCTACTTGGTGCCGGCGCTCGCCAAGGGCGGCAAGGTGATCATCTCCACCGGCACCAAGACCCTGCAGGACCAGTTGTTCAGCCGCGACATCCCAATGGTGCGCAACGCGCTGCAGGCGCCGGTGACGGTGGCGCTGCTAAAGGGTCGGGCGAACTATGTCTGCCATTACCACTTGGAGCGCGCGAAGAACGACGGCCGCTTCCTGGACCGCGACGACGTGGTGTACCTGGCGCGCATCGAGTCCTATGCCAGGACCAGCAAGACCGGCGATCGCAGCGGACTGGCCGAAGTGCCGGAGGACGCGACCGTCTGGCCGCAGGTGACCTCGACCCGGGAAAATTGCCTCGGCGGCGATTGCCCAAACTACAAACAGTGTTTCGTCATGGAGGCGCGCAAGCAGGCGATGGAAGCGGACGTGGTGGTGGTGAACCATCATCTGTTTTTCGCAGACGTGGTTCTGCGCGACGAGGGCGTGGCGGAGCTGCTGCCCGCGTGCAACACCGTGATCTTCGACGAGGCGCACCAACTGCCCGAAACCGCCAGTCTGTTCTTCGGCGAAACCGTCTCCACCCATCAGCTCATCGAACTGGGGCGCGACACCCGGATGGAAGCCGCCACTTCGGCGAAGGACAATGCGGCGCTGCCGGATGCCGCTTCGCAACTGGAAAAAGCCGCGCGCGACCTGCAGCTGCAGGTGCGCGACGACATTGGCCGCCAGCCTTATGCGCAGGCCGCCGCGAACCGCGACTTCACCGAAGCATTGAACGTGGCGGTGACACGGCTCACCGAACTTTCAGGTGTGCTGGAATCGCAGGCCGATCGCTCCGAGGGGCTGCGCAACTGCTGGATGCGGGCGATGGAGATGCTGGACTGCCTCGGCCGCTGGCAGGCGGAAGAGGACCGCGAGCGGGTGCGCTGGGTCGAGGTGTTTGCCCATTCGGTGCACCTGAACGCGACGCCGCTCTCGATTGCGGACATCTTCCATCGCCAGATCAGCGGCCATCCGCGCGCGTGGATCTTTACTTCCGCGACGTTATCGGTGGGCGGCGATTTCTCTCATTACCAGCGCGAGATGGGCCTGGACGAGGCGGCCACCGCATTCTGGGAAAGCCCTTTCGACTACCAGAACCAGGCGCTCCTTTATGTCCCCGAGAAACTTCCGGAACCGAACTCGGAGGGCTACACCCGGGCGGTCGTGGACGCGGCGCTGCCGGTGATCGAGGCCGCGGAAGGGCGGACCTTCTTCCTCTTCACCAGCCTCAGGGCGATGCGAGAGGCGCGCGAATTGCTGGAGACCGGAATGAAGCGCATGGGCATGGAGTATCCGATGCTGATGCAGGGAGAGGGCTCGCGCACCGAATTGCTGGAGCGTTTCCGCAAGCTCGGCAACGCGGTGCTGCTGGGGAGCGCGTCGTTCTGGGAAGGCGTGGACGTCAAAGGCGAAGCGTTGTCGCTGGTGATCATCGATCGGTTGCCGTTCGCCCCTCCAGACGATCCGGTACTCGCGGCGCGCATCGAGAAAATGAACAGCGAGGGCCGAAACGCTTTCATGGAATATCAGGTTCCGCAGGCGGTCATCACCTTGAAGCAGGGTTCAGGCAGATTGATCCGTGACGAGAACGATCGCGGCGTGCTGATGATCTGCGACCCGCGCCTGATCTCCAAGCACTACGGCAAGCGCATCTGGCGCAGCCTGCCGCCGATGAAGCGCACCCGGGATCTCGGCGAAGTGCGCGACTTCTACAAGGGCATCGCCGCTAACGAAGCGGCCGCGGCGCGCTGATCGCGCAAGTCAGTCCAGGAAGAACGTCGGCCAGATCAGGAGAACAAACGCCGCCCACAGCACCACCACCCACACCAGCATGATGACCGCGGCGGCGATCCAGTTGCGCGGTTTCGGCTGTCGCGATTTGACCCAGGACTGCGCCCTTGCGCGTGCGTCCGCCAACGCTTGCGCGGGCACCAGCTTCAGCACCAGGTAAATCCCGACCGGCAGCAGGATCAGTTCGTCCAGATAGCCGAGCACGGGAATAAAATCGGGGATCAGGTCTACTGGGGACAGCGCGTAGGCGACGATCAGCATCGTCAGCACGCTGGCATACCACGGCGTGCGCGGATCGCGGCAGGCGAACCACAGCGCCATGACCTCGCGCTTGAGGGCGGCGGCCCAGTTTTTCAGCCGCTGCATCACGACTACGCGGCGATCTCGCCGTACAGGTCGTGGGCGTCGCTGCGAGTGATGCGCACTTGCACGAATTCGCCGGGATTGAGCCCCTTGGCTTTCTTGATGTGCACCACGCCGTCGATCTCGGGCGCATCGGCGCTGGAGCGGCCGACCGCGCCTTTTTCGCCGGACTCGTCGATCAGGACCGCAAGGATCTTGCCGATTTTCTGCTGCAACCGGCGCGCGCTGATTTTCTCCTGGACCGCCATGAAGCGGGCGCGGCGTTCTTCCCTGACCTCTTGCGGGACTGGATCGGGCAGGGCGTTGGCGGCGGCGCCGTCCACCGGCGAATACGCGAAACAGCCGACGCGATCGAGTTGCGCGTCCTCCAGGAATTGCAGCAGTTCTTCGAATTCCGCTTCGGTTTCGCCCGGAAAACCGGCGATGAACGTGCTGCGGATGGTGATGTCGGGGCAGATTTCGCGCCACGCGCGGATGCGTTCGAGATTGTTCTCGGCGTTGGCCGGGCGCTTCATGAGCTTGAGGATGCGCGGGCTGGCGTGCTGGAACGGCACATCGAGATAGGGCAGCACCTTGCCTTGCGCCATCAGCGGCACGATTTCGTCCACGTGCGGGTAGGGGTAGACGTAATGCAGCCGCACCCACACGCCGAAATCGCCGAGCGCCCGGGTCAGTTCGGTCATGCGCGTTTTCAGCGGACGCCCGCCCCAGAACCCGGTTCGGTAGCGGACGTCCACGCCGTAGGCGCTGGTGTCCTGCGAGATCACCAGCAGTTCCTTCACCCCGGCTTTTACCAGGTTCTCGGCTTCCTGCATGACTTCGCCCACAGAGCGGCTCACCAGGTCACCGCGCATCGAGGGGATGATGCAGAAGGTGCAACGATGGTTGCAGCCCTCGGCGATTTTCAGATACGCGAAGTGCTTCGGGGTGAGCTTGATGCCCTGCGGCGGCACGAGATCGACGAAAGGATCGTGCGGCTTGGGCAGGTGCGAATGCACCGCGCTCATCACTTCCTCGGTGGCATGCGGGCCGGTGACGGCCAGCACCCGCGGGTGCACGTCCTTGACGACGCTGCCCTTGACGCCCAGGCAGCCGGTGACGATGACCTTGCCGTTTTCCGCGAGCGCCTCGCCAATCGCGTCCAGCGATTCCTCCACCGCGGCATCGATGAAGCCGCAGGTATTGACGACGACGAGATCGGCATCCCGGTAGCTGCCGGAGATCAGATATCCCTCGGCACGGAGCTGGGTGAGGATGCGCTCGGAATCGACCAGCGCCTTCGGACAGCCGAGCGAAACGAAGCCTATCCTGGGCGTTTCAGCGGTGGGCTTGGGGGTCTTGACGGCGGTCATTAGGAGTCGGGTAGGATGAAAAACGGCGCAGGATCATCGACCCCGCGCCGCTTTCGCAATGAATTGGGGCTTCAGCCGGTTTTCTTCTGCGGTTGCTTGAAGCTGTCGGTGTCGGAGACGGGCGCTTCCGGCCTGCTGTCTGCCGCCTGCGCGCCGAAGTTGCCGAAGGGGAAGTTGCCGAAGATGGAGCGTGCCTGTTTCTGGAGTTGCTGCTGCATGTCGAGGAAGGTGTTGGCGCTCTGCTCGAGGTAACTCGACATCAGTCCCTGGATCGTCGGGCCTTGCATCTTTACGAACTGGCTCCAGGCTTCGGCGTTGAGCATCGGGTTGTCCCCGAATTTGGGCATGCTCTGTTCCTTCAGGCGGCGCTGGATTTCGATGAAGGTCTGGATGTTTTTCTCGAGATAACTGCCCATCATTCCCTGCATCGCGTTGCCGTAGAAGCGAATGATCTGCGACAGCATGTCGGAAGAGAACATCGGCGCGCCGGCGTTTTCTTCCTCGAGAATGATCTGCAACAGAATGCTGCGGGTGAGATCTTCCTCGCTCTTGGCATCGATGACCTTGAAGACGACCTGGTCGAGAACGAGTTGCTTGACGTCGGCGAGCGTGATGTAGCTGCTGGTGGCGGTGTCGTAAAGCCGACGATTCGGATATTTCTTTATCAGGCGGATCTCTTCAGTCATTTTTTTGTGCAGTCCGGAAAATTCTCCGAAGGCGTTCGGATTAACGACGGCGCCCGCTCTGCCGCGGCGCGCGAGAGCCAAATTATAACCTTTTGAAAATTAGGTTTTCCAATGTTTATGCAGTGCCGTAAAAAAAATTGACAGGACGCCGGACGGCCCTTAATATTCGACTGGTGCGACGCAACAATAAGGATTCAATGGAATCTTAGATGTTAGGGTTTCCAGCTATTAAACAGAACGTTAAGAGGTGGTTATGGTGGACGAGAAAATTTCCGCACTGAACAAGAAGCACGTCGAGACTGCGTTTCAGGCGGCGCAGATCGTGTTCGGGAGCATCGAGAAGCTGACCCGGCTCAACATCGAGGCGGCGAAGATGCTGTTCCAGGAGGGTGTCGCAAGCGCCAAGACGCTGGCTTCCGTGACCGACATCGAACAGCTGAACGAGTGGCGCGACAGCCAGGAGCGGGCCGCAGCCGACAAGGTTCTGGGGTATTCGCGCAACGTGTACGAGATCGCATTCAAGGCCCAGGCCGATATCGGCGAACTGCTGGAACAGAGTTTGCTTGTATCAGGTCAGGAAGTACGGGACTGGGTTGAGGTGGCGTTGAAATCCTCCCCGGTTGGCCAGTCGGAAGCCGCGGCTTCTGCAGCAAAGGCGGCGATGGCCAATGCCCAGGTAATGATCGAAGGAATTTCGAAGGCCGCGAAGCAGGCGGCCGGATACGCGGATGCCAAGGTCAGGGCGGCCGCGACGGCGACGGCGGAAGCCGTGAAGGGCGCCGCGAAGTAACGGATACAAGGCTCCTCCCCCTTTATCTAAAGGTTTTCCTTTGGTAAAGGTTCACCCCGGTGGGTAACTCCACCGGGGTTTTTTTTGCCCATTTCTGGTGCGCAAAAACGGCAGAAAATTGACGCGGAACGGCACAAAGGAGGCGTCCAAACGAGGGTCAAACAACGCCGAAAGTGCTCAAAATAACCTATTCAAACGAAGGGTTATGGGGCACTTTGAATCCAAAAAGTGGACAGGCCCGCGGTCAAACTAGGGGAGCAACGATCTGTCCGTCCTGCCGATGTCCCAGTCTTACCAGCCACTAGCCACCCGTCACCGCCTCTAGGACATGTGCTGTCCGCCATTAATCGAAATATTGGCGCCGGTAACGAAGGCGGCCTCATCCGAGGCCAGGTAGATGATCAGGCCGGCCACTTCCTCCGGCTTTCCCAGTCGGCCCAACGGAATCTGCGGCAGGATTTTCGACTCGAGGATGTCCTGCGGGATCGCGGTCACCATTTTGGTGCCGATATAGCCTGGCGAGATGGTGTTCACGGTCACGCCCTTTTTTGCGACTTCGTACGCCAGCGACTTGGTGAACCCGTGCATGCCGGCCTTCGCCGCCGAGTAATTGGTCTGGCCGAACGCGCCTTTTTGGCCGTTCACCGATGACACGTTGATCACGCGCCCCCAGTTGCGCACGACCATTCCGTCGAGCACCTGTTTGGTCATGTTGAAGACGCTGTCCAGGTTGGTGTGGATTACCGCATCCCAGTCGGCCTTGGTCATCTTCTTGAAGGTCATGTCGCGGGCAATGCCGGCATTGTTGACCAACACATCCACCGGGCCGACCTCGGCCTCGATGCGCCTGACGCAGGCGGCACAGGAATCGAAGTCCGTGACATCCACCGGATACGCCTGAAAGCTGTACCCGCGGTTCTTCATTCCCGCGAGCCATTCCTTCGCAGTCTTGTTGCCGGGCGAGTAGGTGGTGACGACGGTGTAACCCTGGTCCGCCATCTTGGTGCAGATGGACTCGCCGAGGCCACCCATGCCCCCGGTCACGAGGACGTTTCGCTTTGCCATGGCTGTGTTCCTCCCAATATTTTCTTGATTGATCTCCGCCGCTGCGCACGCGCCCTCAACGGAGCTTTTCTTTCACGTACCGCCCGGGTGCCGGCTCGATCACGGGAAATCGCGTGTTCTCCGATGCAACGGGTGCAGGCCGTTTGTTGCCGGACTTCTCGCGCAGCCAGTTCGCCCAGTGCGGCCACCAACTTCCGGCCTGTTGCGCTGCACCTGCAAACCAAGCGTCCGCGTCCGGCGCTGCTGCGGAATTGGTCCAATAGTGGCGGCGCTTCTTCGATGCCGGGTTGACGATGCCTGCCACGTGTCCGCTCGCGCCGAGCACAAACTCGGTGCGTCCGCCCAGCAATGCCGCGCTCAGATGCGCGGTCTTCCAGGGAACGATGTGATCTTCGCGCGTGGCAAGCACGAAGGCCGGCACTCCGATTCTGCCCAGGTCCACGGGCACGCCGCACGAATCGAGTTTACCGGGGATTCTCAGATTATTCTCCAGGTACATGTTGCGCAGGTAATAGGTGTAGAGACGGCCCGGCAGGTTGGCTCCGTCGGCGTTCCAGTAGAGCAGGTCGAAAGGTTTCGGTTCCCTGCCTTTCAGATAGTTGTTGATCACGAAATGCCACACCAGGTCGTTCGCGCGCAGCGTCGCAAAGGTCGCGGCGAGCCGGCTTCCGGGCATCGAGCCGCTTTCGCGAAATTCCTGCTCGGCGCGCTCGACGAATTCCCGGTCCACGAAGACGCTGATGTCACCGGTCTCGGAAAAATCCAGCATCGAGGCGAGCAAAGTGAGCGAGGCAACCGAGGCATCGTTTTTCTGCGCCATGACTGCGAGCGCGGTTGCAAGCAGCGTGCCGCCGACGCAGAAACCCAGCGTGTTGACCTTTTCGGCGCCGGTGATCGCGCGCACCGCATCGAGCGGGGCCAATACCCCCTCGCGGACATAGTCGTCCCAGGTGAGATATCCGAGTTCCGGCGGGATGTTGCGCCAGGAGACGATGAAAGTCGTGAATCCCTGCTCGACGCAGTAGCGCACGAAGGAATTCTCCGGCTGCAGGTCGAGGATGTAGTACTTGTTGATGAACGGCGGCACGATGAGCAGCGGCCGTTCGAAAACCTGGTCGGTGGACGGTGCGTACTGGATCAGCTGCATCACTTCGTTCTCCAACACCACCGCGCCGGGTGTGACCGCGAGATTGCGGCCGACTTCGAAGGCACGCTCGTCGGTCATCGAAATGCGGCCGCGCGCGAGGTCTGCGGCGAGCAGCTTCATCCCCTGCGACAGGCTTTCGCCGCGGCTCTCGCTGGCGAGTTTGATGACTTCAGGATTGGTCGCGGCGAAATTGGTGGGCGCGATCGCGTCCGCGAACTGGCGCAGCACAAATTGCAGCCGCCGCTTGGCGTGACCGTCGAGTTCCGCCAGTTCGCCCAGTTCGTGGAGGAAACGCGCGTTCAGAAGGTAGGCCTGCCGCAGGTAGCGGAAGAACGGCAGCTCGCTCCATTCCGGCGCATCGAAGCGGTGATCGCCGGCAGCGGCGGCATCCTGTGCAGCGTCGTTGCCGCCGCTGAGCAGGCTGCCCCAGAGCGCGAGGTGCTCGCGATAGAGGCGTTCCTGGAGCAAGCGCAGCTTCTCGCGCTGCGCATCCGAACCGAATGCCAGCGTGCGCATCAGTTCGGCGAACTCGAGGCGGCCGGAAGAGGGAAGCCGGCGCAGGAAATCTTCGACCAGGGCCTGATTGGCTTTGGCGAGTTCCTGATAGGCGCCGGGAAGGGATTCTGCAGGTAAGTTCATGTCCCGGTGGACGCCGGAAGAATCGAGGTCACAGCACGTTTGGGATTCTTGACCGCACCCACATTCAAGTCAAGTTGCACACGCCGCTGCTCGGACGCAGCGTGCTCCTAGCCGTGACCCCTTGCGAGGAAGCCCACCAGCGCGATCGAGCCGATGCCCAACGATATGAGCGACACCTGCTCGAGCGTGGCGCGCAGTTCCGGCCGCCTGTGCAGCCCCGGGATCAGGTCGGCCACCGAAACGTAGAGCATGCTGGCCACCGCCAGCCCGAGCAGTACCGGAATCCACTGCTGCAGCGGCTGCAGTGCGAAATACGCGAGCAAACCGCCGATCAGCGTGGCGAGGCTGGAGACTAGATTGAAGACGAAGGCGCGTGTCCGGCTGAAACCGGAGTGCAGCAGGATCAGGAAATCGCCGACTTCCTGCGGAATTTCGTGGGCGATGATCGCCACGGCGGTGACGATGCCCAGACCGGTGTCGGCCATGAACGCCGCGGCGATCAGGATGCCATCCACGAAGTTGTGGATGGTGTCGCCAACCATGATCATCATGCCGCTGCGGCCGTGGTCGTTGGGATCGGCGTGATGATCGTGCGCTTCGCGCTCCTCGGCGTGATAGTGGCGCCACAGCACCAGTTTCTCCAGCACGAAAAACAAGAGAATCCCGAACAGGATCACCGCAGTGAGCGTATGCACGCTCGCGGCCTGCTCGAGTGCGTGCGGCAGGATTTCGAGGAACACCGCGCCGAGCAGCGCACCGATGGCGTAGCTGATCAGCATCGGGATGCGTGCCGGTGATGTGCGCAGCGCGAACGCAGCGGCAGCCAGCAGGCTCAGCACCGCGCCGACGATGGTCGCGGCGACAATCCAGGCAAGAGTGGACATGAATGAAGACGAGGGATGAAAGATGGACTGCCGGCCAGTATAGCCGGGCTGTCAAGCCCTCAGTCGGTGAGCCAGATCAGGGCGGCCATGCGACCGGTGACTTTGTCGCGCCGGTGGGAGAAGAAGCGCCGCGGGTCGGAGTAAGTACAGAGGCCGCCGCCGTAGATCTGCGTCACCCCGCTCGCCCGGAGACGCTGCCGGGCGAGCGCGAACAGGTCGGCCAGCCATTTGCCCGGCTTGTGGGCGACGAATGCGGAGGCTGCATCCGCATTCCGCGCCAGAAACGCGTCGCGCACGTCGGCGCCGACCTCGAAGGCGGAAGGGCCGATGGCAGGGCCGAGGTAGGCGAGCAGTTCATCGGGAGCGGTACCCATCGCGCGTACCGTGTTTTCCAGTACGCCCGCCGCCAGCCCGCGCCACCCGGCGTGGGCCGCCGCGACCACGCTGCCGGTGCGATCGGTGAGCAGCACCGGCAGGCAGTCCGCCACCATGACCGTGCACACCGAGCCTGGATTCCTTGCGACTGCGGCGTCCGCTTCCACCGGCTGCTGCAGTCTGTCGGCATCCACCACCCGTGCGCCGTGGACCTGCAGCAGCCACTTGGGTTCGGCAGGAAGAAGATCCCGCAGCGATGCGCGGTTGGTCCGCACCGATTGCATGTCGTCATCGATACGTTGCCCCAGGTTCATGCTGGCGAAAGGACCCGTGCTTACGCCGCCGCTGCGGGTGGTGATGAGCGCGCGCACGTTTGCCGGGGCCGGCCAGTCGGGGACGATCCAGTCGCGAGGCGGCTCAAGCATTTCTCAGAAGCGACAACAATTGCGCGATGTCCGGCGGCGTCGGCGCCTGCCATGTCAGTGTTTCGCCGGTCTGCGGATGAACGAGGGCGAGCCTGGCGGCGTGCAGCGCTTGGCGGGGAAAATCCAGCGCCTCCGCGGGCAGTTTCGTGCTGCGATTGTTGAGGCGATACACCGGATCCCCGATCAACGGATGTCCGATCGAGTGCAAGTGCACGCGAATCTGATGCGTGCGACCGGTTTCAAGGCGACAGCGCAGCAGCGACCAGGACGGCCCGCGCTCGAGCACGGCGTAGTGCGTGGTGGCCGCCTTGCCCCTGGCCACGACCGCCATCCTGGTGCGGCTCACCGGGTGGCGGCCGATCGGTGCCTCGACGACGCCGTCGCGCGCCACCACGCCGTGCACCACCGCAGAGTATTCGCGGGTAACGGAGCGTGCCTGCAGCTGCCGCACCAGATCGACCTGTGCAGGAATTGTCTTGGCCACCACCAGCAGTCCGCTGGTGTCCTTGTCGAGTCGGTGTACGATGCCGGCTCGCGGCACGCCGGAGAGCTGCGGCGCGTGGCGGAGCAGGGCGTTCAACAACGTGCCGCTCCAGTTGCCGCTGCCGGGATGCACGACCAAACCGGCGGACTTGTCGATGACCAAGATCTGGTCGTCTTCGAAGACCACTTGCAGCGGGATGTCCTCGGGGCGGTGCGACGCGTCGCCGGGGGCGGGCTGCGGCGCAACGACGATGGTTTCCCCGCCCCATACCTTGGCCTTGGCGGGGGCGGGCGCGCCGTTCACGGTGACGTGCCCGCTGCGAATCCATTCCTGAAGGCGGTTGCGCGAGTACTCGGGCAGCAGCCGAACCAGCGCCTGATCGAGGCGCATGCCTGCGCATTGCGCGGGAACGGCGAGGCAATGATGCCGGTCAGACGAAGGGTTTTCTATATAATTCGCCAATTTTGTTGCGGATTCCGTCATGAAACGTAGTGTAGCGATTCTTGCCTTGTTGCTGGCCGCCGGATGCGCACTGGACCCGGTCGACGAAACCAAGAACTGGGGCCCGGAACGGATATACAGCGCCGCGCGGGAGGAACTCGACGGCAAGAATTACCGGAAGGCGATCGGCTATTACGAGAAGCTGGAGTCACGCTATCCGTACGGCCGTTACGCCCAGATGGCGCAGATCGAAAGCGCCTACGCCTACTGGAAGGACGGCGAAGTTGCCCAGGCGCTGGCGGCCTGCGACCGCTTCATCAAATTGCACCCTGATCATCCCAACGTGGATTACGCCTACTATCTGAAGGGGCGGATCAACTTCAACGAAGACCTGGGACTGATGGGCTATCTCGCCGAGAAAGACATGACCGAGCGCGACCCGAAAGCGGCGAGGGAGGCGTTCGACGCGTTTCGCGAACTGGTATCGCGCTTTCCGCAAAGCCGGTACGCGCCCGATGCGCGCGCGCGCATGAGCTACCTGGTGAATGCGCTGGCCTCAGCCGAGGTGAACGTGGCCGAGTATTACCTGCGGCGCGGCGCCTATGTCGCGGCCGTCAACCGCGCCCAGTTCGCGCTGATCAACTACCCCGAGGCACCGGCGATCGAACGCGCCCTCAAGGTGCTGGTCAAGGCCTACGACGAGATGGGGCTTGCCGATCTGCGCGACGACGCCAAGCGAACGCTGGATACGAATTTTCCCGAATCCAGCGCCAAGCTCCGTCAGAGCAAGTCGTGGTGGAAACTCTGGTGATGCGACGGGCGGCCAAGCGTCAGGTTGCCGCAAAGGCTTTTTAGTCGCCGGGCCTCTCTTCCGCATCGACCACGATGCGGTTCTTGCCCTCGCGCTTGGCGCGGTAAAGCGCCTGGTCGGCGACGACGAGTAGATCCCGCACGCTGGCATGATGCGGCAGCGACGCGATCCCGGAGCCGCATGCGTGCACGGTGAACTTACCGACCATTTCCAGCGCCATGCGACCGATGGCGCGGATGTCTTTTTCGTCTTCCACGAAAAGAATGCGGCTGAGGTTCATGGTCACGCCGGAGCGCCTCGCACGGGCAGGCGATTATCGCGCGAAGCGTTTGACCACGTCCATCAACTCGGCGACTGCTTTCGTGCCTTTGCCGGAACGGATCGCGTCCTGCAGGCAGCCGTGCGAGTGGTCTTCGAGCAGTTGCAACGCCAACGCATCCATCGCCGAGCGCACCGCGGCGATCTGGGTGAGGATGTCCGGGCAGTAACGGTCCTCTTCGAGCATCCTGGCGATGCCGCGCACCTGGCCTTCGATGCGGTTCAGGCGCTTCGACAGCTCCGCCTTGTTGGCGCGCTCGACGGTATGCTGGTGCTTCGCCTTGTCAGGCGACCTGGTAGCCGGCATCGGACACCGCCTCCTTCATCCTGTTCACATCGGCTTTCGCGGGGTCATAGGTCACCGTGGCCTGCGCCTTTTCCAGCGACACCTTGGCGCTGGTTACGCCATGGATGCTCTCCAGCAAGTTCTTTACGCTGCGCACACAGCCGCCGCAGGTCATGCCGTCGATGGCAAGCTCGACGGTGCGTGCAAGGGTGGGGACGTTCGGGGAGTCCATGGCATGAACACTCTAGTACCCTGAGGGGGTACCAGTCAAGTACCGGGGTGGGGTACCCATCATACCCCCCCTCGATGCGGCTGGTATGAGGGTGAGGCGCTAGTTCCCGAGTTCCGGCCTGTTCCGGAACTGCTCCAGCGCTTCGGGATTGGCGAGCGCCTCCAGGTTCTTCACAGGGTTGCCGTGCACCACGTTGCGCACCGCGAGTTCGACGATCTTGCCGCTCTTGGTGCGCGGAATATCGCCCACCTGGACGATCTTCGCCGGTACGTGGCGGGGCGTGGTGTTGACGCGGATTTGGTCCCTGATTTTCTTCGTCAGCGCGTCGTCGAGCGCCAGTCCGTCGCGCAGGCGCACGAACAGCACCACGCGGACGTTGTTGTCCCAGTCCTGGCCGATCACCAGGCTTTCCACCACTTCATCGAGTTGCTCGACCTGGCGATAGATCTCGGCGGTGCCGATGCGTACGCCGCCGGGATTGAGCGTGGCGTCCGAGCGTCCGTAGATGATGGCGGTGCCGCGCGGGGTCAGTTCCATGTAATCGCCATGGCACCAGGTATCCGGGAAACGCTCGAAGTACCCGGCGCGGTACTTGGCGCCGTCGGGATCGTTCCAGAAATAGATGGGCATCGAAGGGAAGGGCGCGGTGCACACCAGTTCGCCCTTTGCACCGATGACCGCGTTGCCGTCGTCATCGAAAACCTGCACGTTCATTCCGAAGCCGCGGCACTGGATTTCACCTCGGTACACCGGAGCCGTCGGGTTGCCGAGCACGAAGCAGGAGGCGATGTCGGTGCCTCCGGAAATCGAGGATAGCAGGACGTCTTTCTTGATCGCGCGATAAACGTAGTCGAATCCCTCCGGCACCAGCGGCGAGCCGGTCGAGGTGATGGTCTCGACCGAGTCCAGCCGGTGGGTATCCATCGGCCTGGCGCCGGCCTTGTTGAGCGCGTCTATGTATTTGGCGGAGGTGCCGAACACGGTCATGCGCTCTTGGTCGGCGAAGTCGAACAGTACGCTCGGGCCGGGATGGAAAGGCGAGCCGTCGTACAGAAGCAGCGTCACGCCGGTGGCGAGGCCGGAAGCAAGCCAGTTCCACATCATCCAGCCGCAGGTGGTGAAGTAGAACAGGCGGTCGCCGCGTTTCAGATCGGTGTGCAGCTGATGCTCCTTGAGGTGCTGCAGGAGCGTGCCGCCGGCGCCGTGCACGATGCATTTGGGCACGCCGGTGGTGCCGGAGGAGTAGAGCATATAAAGCGGGTGGTTGAACGGCAGGGGCCGGAAGGCGATTTCGCGGCCGCGGTACGGTCCGACGAAGTCGGCGAGATGCACCGCGTTCCTGATTCCGGATATGTCGGGTTTCTCCCGGGTGTAGGAGACGATCACCGTGCGCGCCAGTGTCGGCAGATTCCTTGCGATCTCGGCAATGCGCGGCAGGGTATCGTGGGTCTTGCCGTTGTAGTGGTAGCCCTCGACCGCGAACAGCACCTTGGGCCCGATCTGGGCGAAACGGTCGAGGACGCCCTGCGCGCCGAAGTCCGGCGAACACGACGACCAGATGGCACCGAGGCTGGTGGTGGCAAGCATGAAGATGATGGTCTCGGGCATGTTCGGCATGAAGGCCGCGACCCGGTCGCCTTCCTTCACGCCTGCGGCCGACAACGCCTGCGCGGTGCGCGAAACCGCGTCGTACACTTCAGCGTAGCTCATGCGACGGCGCACCTTGTCCTCGCCCCAGAACACCATCGCGGTATCGTCGTCGCGCCGCCGCAGCAGGTTCTCGGCAAAGTTCAACCGCGCATCCGGGAACCACTTTGCTCCCGGCATCTTGCCGCCATCGACCAGAACCCGTTCGCCGCGAGTCTCGGCCACCACGCCGCAGAAATCCCAGATTGCAGTCCAGAATTGCTCCGGTTCGCGCACCGACCAGTCATAGAGCTGCTGCGAGTCCCTGACCCCGGCATTCCAGCGCTGGTTAACCATGTGGATGAAGCGCGTGATGTTGGACCTGGCGATTCGCTCTGCGGAGGGTGTCCAGAGTACTGTAGGGGCGTTTAGGGTCGTGGCCATGGAAATCAAACCTTTTCACCGCAAAGGCGCAAAGAACGCAAAGGAAAACGAAAATTGTGAAATACAAGGAACATGCGAGCGAGAATGATATTTGTCCATGATTCTGAATCCGCAGCCTGTGCGATTGTCACATTTGCCTGTTCTTGATCTTCTTTGCGTCCTTTGCGTCTTTGCGGTGAGATTTTTTCTATTCAGGGCGCATTTGCGGGAACAGGATCACGTCCCGGATCGAGGGACTATCGGTGAACAGCATCACCAGGCGATCGATGCCAATGCCTTCGCCCGCAGTGGGCGGCAGGCCGTACTCGAGCGCGCGCACGTAATCGGCGTCGTAGTACATCGCTTCCTCGTCGCCGGCCTCCTTGGCCCTGGCCTGCTCCGAGAACCGCTCTGCCTGATCTTCCGGGTCGTTCAGTTCCGAGAATCCGTTCGCCATCTCGCGTCCGGTGATGAACAGCTCGAAACGGTCGGTGACTGCCGGATTGGCGTCGTTGCGGCGGGCCAAGGGCGAGACGTCGGTCGGATGGGCGACGATGAAGGTCGGCTGGATGAGCTTGTCCTCCGTGGTCTGCTCGAACAGCTTGAGTTGCAGCAATCCCAGGCCGTCGGTAGGGAAGACCTCGACTTTGAAAGCATCGAGCGCTGCGCGCAGGTACGCGGTGTTGCCAAGTTCGGCAAGCGGGTATTTCGGGTTGTACTTGGCGATGGCTTCGGCCATGGTCAGCCGATCGAAGCGTTCGCCCAGATCCATGGTCTCGCCCTGATAGCTGAGCGTGGTCCTGCCGAGCACCTGCTGCGCGACCTGGCGCAACAGTTCTTCAGTGAGGTCCATCAGATAGTTATAGTCCTGGTAGGCCTCGTAGAACTCCAGCATGGTGAACTCCGGGTTATGCCGGGTCGAGATGCCCTCGTTGCGGAAATTGCGGTTGATCTCGAACACCTTCTCGATTCCGCCCACCACCAGCCGCTTGAGGTAAAGCTCGGGCGCGATGCGCAGGTAGAGGTCCATGTCGAGCGCGTTGTGATGCGTGACGAACGGCCGCGCCACCGCACCGCCGGGGATGGGCTGGATCATCGGCGTTTCGACTTCGAGATAACCGCGCGTGGCGAAGAATTCGCGCATCGCTTGAATCATCCGGGAACGCGTCTTGAACACTCGCTGCGCTTCGGGATTTGTGATCAGATCGAGATAGCGCTGGCGGTATTTGATCTCCTGGTCGGCCAGACCGTGGAACTTTTCCGGCAACGGCCGCAGCGACTTGGCGAGCAGGCGCATGCCGCTGGCCTTGACGGTGAGTTCGCCGGTCTTGGTCTTGAACAGCGTTCCGGTCGCGCCGACGATGTCGCCGAGGTCCCAATGCTTGAATGCGGCGTGCACCGCTTCGCCGGTCACGTCGTTGGTGACGTAGATCTGGATGCGCCCGGACATGTCCTGGATGGTGGCGAAGCTCGCCTTGCCCATCACGCGCTTGAGCATCATCCGCCCGGCAACCGTCACTTCAACTTTCAGCGGCTCCAGGTCTTCGTTCGACCTGGCGCCGTAGTCGCGATGCAGGTCGGCGGCGAGGTGGCGGCGGCGGAAATCGTTGGGAAAGGCATTGCCTTGCGCACGCAACTCGCGCAGCTTGGCGCGACGCTCCTCGACGATCTGGTTGGTATCAACTGCCGGCTGTTGGTTTTTGTCTTCCATGTCTTTAGGTCTTCATTGGGGCGCCCGTCGCAACTGTTGTGACTATCACAGATACAAGGCACGGCCAACGATTCGCTTGTTGCGAGTCACGTCGGTCACGATCGTCACGATAGTCACGGTCTTAAACGCCTTGTTTCAGGCTGGCCTCGATGAACGGATCGAGGGCACCGTCGAGCACCGCCTGGGTGTTGCCGATCTCGACGTTGGTGCGCAGGTCCTTGATGCGCGACTGGTCGAGCACGTAAGAACGGATCTGGTGTCCCCAGGCGATATCGGTCTTGGAGTCCTCCATGGCCTGCTTTTCTTCGTTGCGCTTGCGCAGTTCGAGTTCATACAGGCGCGCTTTCAGCATTGCCATGGCCTCGGCGCGGTTGCGGTGCTGCGAGCGGTCGTTCTGGCACTGCACGACGATGCCGGTCGGCGCATGGGTGATGCGGATCGCCGAGTCGGTCTTGTTGATGTGCTGGCCGCCGGCGCCGCTGGCGCGAAAGGTGTCGACGCGCAGGTCCGCGGGGTTGATCGCGATTTCGATGGTGTCGTCCACCTCCGGATAGACGAAAACGCTGGCGAACGAGGTATGGCGGCGCGCATTGGAGTCGAACGGGGACTTGCGCACCAGGCGGTGCACGCCGGTTTCGGTGCGCAGCGTACCGTAGGCGTAGTCGCCGTTGACCTTGAGGGTGGCGCTCTTGATCCCGGCGACTTCTCCCGAGGACTCTTCCAGCACCTCGACCTTGAAGCCGCGGCGCTCGCAGAACTTGAGGTACATGCGTTCCAGCATCGATGCCCAGTCCTGGGCCTCGGTTCCGCCCGACCCGGACTGGATGTCCAGGAAGCAGTTGTTCGGATCCATGGGGTTGGAGAACATGCGGCGGAACTCCATGTCCGCCACGATCTTCTCCATGCCGGCGACGTCGTCGGCAACGGCGTTCAGAGTGGCGTCGTCGTTTTCCGACCGCGCCATCTGGAACAGTTCGCGCGCATCCTTCAGCCCCTGGTCGAGCCTTTCCAGGGTCGTGACCACCGATTCCAGATTCTTGCGCTCGCGCCCGAGACCCTGGGCGCGCTTGGCGTCGTTCCAGAAGGCGGGGTCTTCGGTCAGCTTGACGACTTCGATCAGGCGGTTGCGTTTGCCATCGAAGTCAAAGATACCTCCGCAGTTCCTTGGCCCGGGTATCGAGGTTCTCGAGTTGTTTTTCGATGGCGTTGAGTCGTTCTGCTTCCATTTGGGATTCCGATCCGGGGGTTGAGACGAAGGTAAGTAGCGGGTCATTTTAACCGATGTCGCGCACCGGGCAGTTCGTCATGTGAACAACAAGGCGACGACCAGTCCAACCGCGACCGCGGCCAATCCAGTTCCGTGCCCTGCAGCCAATAAAAGTCCACGCGTTTCTTCTTAGGTGCTGCCCGGCTGCCAGTGATCCAGCACCAGTTGCACCGAGCGCATGCCGTTGAACTCGTTGACCTGCACACGGTAAACCGCGGACACGCGCGAGGGAAGGGGTGCCTCGCGGCCGAACAGGATGGCGTTGAACGCCGGTTCGGCCGGCTTGCGGCGCAGACGCAGCTTCAGGTGCCGGCCGCCGACGATTTTCTGTTCCGACACCTCGAACTCGTCGAAGAACGACGGGGGTGCGAATCCCTGGCCCCAGACCTGCGCGGCGAGCAACTCCGCAAACGGCAGGCTGACGTCGTCCGGTTCCAGCCCGCCGTCGGTTTCGATCACGCGCTCGAGGTCGGCAGGCGTCAGCAGTTCGCGTACGGTCTGTTCGAACGCATTCTCGAACGCGTTCATGTCGGCGCTGCGCACCGTAAGCCCCGCGGCGGCGGCGTGGCCGCCGAAGCGCAGGATCAGGCCGGGATGGCGCTTCGACACCAGATCGAGGGCGTCGCGCAGGTGCAGACCCGGTATCGAGCGGCCCGAACCTTTTGCCTCGCCGTCGCCGCCGGGCGCGAACGCGATCACCGGCCGATTGAAGCGTTCACGCAGGCGCGCGGCCAGGATCCCGACCACGCCCTGATGCCAGGTCTCGTCGTACAGGCTCAGGCTGTAGGAGTCCGCGGGCGCGATGCGCTCCATCAGCGCCAGCGCGGTTTCCTGCATCCCGGCTTCGATGTCGCGGCGCTCGCGGTTGAGCGCGTCGAGCTGTGCCGCCAGCTCGGCGGCGCGGCCGCTATCGCGTGCCAGCAGGCACTCGATGCCGACGCTCATGTCGGTGAGCCGGCCGGCGGCGTTGAGCCGAGGTCCGAGGACGAAGCCGAGATCGTAAGCCGAGACGCGCGCCGGATCGCGGCCGGCCACGCGCAACAATGCGGCGATGCCGGGGCGGGCGCGGCCGGCGCGGATGCGCTTCAGGCCCTGGTCCACCAGGATGCGGTTGTTGTCGTCGAGCCGCACCACGTCGGCGACGGTTCCGAGCGCAACCAGGTCCAGCAGGTCTGCGAGGTTCGGTTCATCGCGGCCGTCAAACCAGCCGCGCGCGCGCAACTCGGCGCGCAGCGCCAGCAGCACGTAGAACATCACGCCCACCCCTGCCAGGTTCCTGCTCGGGAAATCGCAGCCCGGTTGATTCGGATTGACGATGCAGGCCGCGGCGGGCAGTTGCGCGGCGGGCAGATGGTGATCGGTGATGAGCACCCGGATGCCGAGCTTGCGCGCTGCCTCGACGCCGTCGATGCTGGCGATGCCGTTGTCGACCGTGATCAGGAAGTCGGGCCGGCGCGCGGCTGCCAGGGCAACGATTTCCGGCGTGAGGCCGTAGCCGTACTCGAAGCGGTTGGGCACCAGGTATTCCACCTGCGCGCCGAGGCTTTGCAGAGCGATCATCCCCAGCGCACAGGCCGTGGCGCCGTCGGCGTCGTAATCGGCGACGATCAACAGGCGCTGGCCCGCGGCGATCGCATCGGCAAGCAGTCGCGCCATCGCGACGCAGTTTTTCAGGCGGTCGACCGGAGCCAGCCCATTGAACGAGGTATCGAGCTGCTGCGGAGTGCTCACGCCCCGCGCTGCATAGACGCGCGCCAGCACCGGGTGCACGCCGGCTGCGAGCAATGCCTCGAATGCTGTTTGCGGCACGTTGCGGGTGACGACACGCGGAGTGCTCATGCGAGCCGTGCCGAGTCGCGCCGGTGCAGAACATTGCGGGCATGGTGAGCCAGCGGCCGTGGCCTCTTCCATATCTGCCAGCGAGCGCCGCGCGTGACCGACCACTCGTAGCTGCGGCCATCGGCGACTGTCGCGATTACCGCCTTGCCGATCTTGCCTGATCGCAACCAGTCGAAACTCGGTGCGAACCACCGCGTTTCCAGTGTTTCGAGCGCATGCCGCCAGCCGGCAACGTTGCCGCGCATGAATTCGCGCTCCGCATCCCTGAGTTCGACAAGCGTGTTGTTCCCGGCGGCGAATCCGCCGTCGACGGGAAGCGGGGCAGAAACGATGCCCGCGAGCCTTGCCAGACCCACGGCAAGAGGATCGTTGCTCTGCATCGCATCGAAGGTGCTGCTGGCGGCGGGCAGGGTGCCGCCGCCCCAGAACCACAGACTGTTCACCACCGCCGCACCGCGATCCTCGCGCGCTGCGTTGACCGGATCGGCGTGCAGCAGCATCTGCACTTCATTGAAAATCCGGTGCCAGCGCAGTCGCTCCTCGCCTTCGGGGAGCAGACGGTTGACATCGCGGCCGATCGCCTGCTTCAGGGTGACGGTGCGGATCTTCGGGGCTTGCGGCATCTTCAAGTACCAGCGTCGCGGATGCGGTGCGTGAAAGACAAAACCCTCCGCCTCGAACTGGCGATTGAGCGCCCCGGTCAGATCGTGCGATTCGTCCTCGGTGATCTCCAGGGTTTCCGGGGCCAGCAGGATCAGCCCGTCGTTGTGCAAGCGCAGATTCACCGGGTCGGCGCACAACCAATAATCGGCGCTGGGTTCTCCGCCGTCACCGGCAAAGGCGAGCGGCGCGACCGGCCAATCGATCTGCTTCTGCACTCCGAAGCGCTCGCAGAGCCAGGCGGGCTCATTTTCACATGCGCCGTCGGCCGCGCTGCCGCGGCCGAGCAGCGTTTCCAGCGCCGGCAGCCTCAGTCCGGAATAGGAGTCCGTATCGCCCGTTTCGGGCCAGAACAGGGAAGGAACAAACAGGGTGACGGTGCGCACGGGAGAGGGGACTGAAACTGCGCCGAGTTTAGCACGCGACATCGGCAGCGCCGCCGCTGACGGAGGGCAGGCCGCTTAGTCATCCGCGCCGGAATGTGGCAGACTTTGCGTCGCCATGCGACCACGCCACCCCGCTTATTTGAAAATTTCATGCTGACGCCGTACGAGCTGTTTGTCGCGCTGCGCTACACGCGCGCCAAGCGGCGCAATCATTTCATCTCCTTCATTTCCATCACCTCGATGCTGGGCGTCGCGCTGGGCGTCGCGGCATTGATCGTCGTGCTCTCGGTGATGAACGGATTCCAGAAGGAGCTGCGCACGCGCATCCTGGGGGTTGCATCGCACGTGCAGATCATGGGACTGGACGGCAAGCTGTCGGACTGGCGGAAAATCGCCGCGGAAACGCAAAGCCATCCGGACGTGGTTGCGGCTGCGCCGTACATCACGGCGCAGGGGCTGATTTCCAACCGCGGAACCGTGCAGGGCACGCTGGTACGCGGAGTTCTGCCCTCCGCCGAAGCAAAAGTCGCCGACGTAGGCCAGCACATGCGGTCGGGCAGCATGGACGATCTGAGGCCCGGGCGCTTCGGCATCGTTCTCGGCATCGATCTGGCGATGAGCGTGGGCGCCCGTGTTGGCGACAAGATCGTGCTGATCGCGCCGCAGGGACAGGTGACGCCCGCGGGCATCCTGCCGCGGCTCAAGCAGTTCGAAGTGGTCGGCATTTTCGAAGTGGACATGGCTGAATACGACGCCGGCCTCGCATTCATGCACATCGAGGACGCGCAGAAGCTCTATCGCCTGGAAGACAAGGTGTCGGGAGTGCGGCTCAAGCTCCACGACCTGTTCAAGGCCCCGCTGGTGGCGCGCGACCTGATGCGCACGCTGAGCGGCGACGTCTATGCCACCGACTGGACGCGTAGCCACGCGAATTTCTTCCGTGCGGTTCAGATCGAAAAGCGGGTGATGTTCATCATCCTGGTGCTCATCGTCGCAGTGGCGGCGTTCAACATCGTTTCCACGCTGGTGATGGCGGTCACCGACAAGCGCGCCGACATCGCCATCCTGCGCACGCTGGGGGCCGCACCGGGGGAGATCATGCAGATCTTCATTATTCAGGGCGCGTTGATCGGCGCAGTCGGCATGATCGCCGGGGTGATCTGCGGCGTGCTGCTGGCGGCGAACATCGAGGTCGTGGTCCCGGCGATCGAGCGCGTCCTGGGCATCCAGTTTCTCGCCAAGGACGTGTATTACATCAGCGACCTGCCCTCGGATCTGCATCTGCAAGACGTGGTCGTGATCGGCCTGACATCGTTCGCGCTGAGCCTGCTGGCGACGATCTATCCCAGCCTGCGCGCATCGCGTGTGAATCCGGCCGAAGCCCTGCGCTATGAGTGAGGTCGTTCTCTGCTGCCGCAACCTGCAGAAGACCTTCCGCCAGGGCGAGTATGCGGTGCCGGTGTTGTTGGGCATCGACATCGACGTCGCGCGTGGCGAAACGGTGGCGATCGTCGGTGCGTCGGGCTCAGGCAAAAGCACGCTGCTGCACCTGCTCGGCGGGCTCGACGCTGCGAGCGCGGGAGAGGTCACCGTGCTCGGCCACCGGCTGGACTCGTTGAACGAGAAGGAAAAGGGAAGGCTGCGCAACCGCGCACTCGGCTTTGTCTATCAGTTCCACCACCTGTTGCCGGAGTTCACCGCGCTGGAGAACGTGGCGATGCCGCTGCTGATCCGGCGCCTTGACCCGGCAGATGCCGGCAAGCGCGCAGCCGGGATTCTGCAGCGGGTCGGCCTGGGCGCACGCATAACGCACACGCCGGGAGAACTTTCCGGGGGCGAACGCCAGCGCGCGGCACTGGCGCGCGCACTGGTCACCGAACCGGCCTGCGTGCTCGCCGACGAGCCCACCGGCAACCTCGACCGCCACACCGCGGAAGGCATGCTGGACCTGATGCTCGACCTGAATCGCGATTTCGCCACCAGTTTCGTGGTGGTGACTCACGATCCGACGATTGCGGCGAAGATGCAGCGAACGCTGAGGCTGGAGGATGGAAAACTTCGTGAGGCGTAAGGCGTAAGGCGTAAGGCGTGAGGCGTGAGGCGTGAGGCGAAGAAAGTCTAGATCTATCGGGGCCTACTGCCATCTTTTTTGCTGGTGATGCTGATTTTCCCCCTCACGCCTATCGCCTCACCGGCTAGTATTCGACCGGTATCGGATCGAGCGAGCGCCACAGATACCACGTGGCCACGGTGCGCCACGGTTGCCACTCGTTGGCGATGTGGCGCATCTTCAGCTTCGAGAGCGGCTTGCCGTTGTTGTAGTGCAGGCCCATGGCGCGCTGCAATCCGATGTCGTCCACCGGCAGGATGTTCGGGCGCATCATGAAAAAGATCAGGAACATCTCCGCGGTCCAGCGCCCGATTCCTTTGACCCTGGTGAGCTCGGCGATCAGATGCTCATCGTCGTGGTCGCTCCAGCGCTCGATCTCCAGCGAGCCGTCGAGAAAATGCTCGGCCAGGTCGATCAGGTAAGTGGACTTCTTGCTGGACAATCCGCAGGCACGCAGTTTCGACGGGTCCATGCGCACGATGGTCGCCGGCCCGAGCGATCCGACCGATTCCAGCAGTTTCTGCCAAACGCTTTCCGCCGCCTGCACCGATATCTGCTGGCCGATGATGGAGCGTGCCAGCGTCATGAAGGCGTCGCCGCGGCTCTGCAACTGCGGCCCTTCATGGTTGCGGATCAGTACTTTCAGAACGGAATCGCGGCTCGCCAGATCGCGAGTGGCATCATTCCAGTAGGATGGCGTCATGATTCAACAGATGGTCGCATAGGGAAGCTCTGCATAAGTCCCGTATGCGCGACCGAGGCGATTCGGGTCGAGGGCAAGACGGCGAGGACGCCGTGTAGCCGGACGGCTGTGACTCGTTAGCGGTACGCCCGTTTGCGGGAGTAGCCGTATAAGCGCTCCGTTTACAATCACTGACACAGCCTCCATGCGCTCCTGCCCGCCCCGAGGCTACGCCCGCCGAGTCCGGAGCGCACATAAGGAGGAGCCGACGCTGACATTGGCCCGAATCGCCCGGTCCCTCGAAAGAGTCGAAATGTCATTGGGTTGTGCCAGGGTGCGGCGCCTGCGTTGTTACGGGCCGGTGGAACGTGGAGCAGGGGCCCCGCTTGCGGGGATGCGACCGTGTAACCGGCCAATAGCGTGTCGACACCGGCCTTACGCGTGCCTCCGCGGTCAGATCCCCAGAGGGGCCCCTCTTCCGCGCTCCGGCGTCCCTAGCAGTCATCCGCACCTGGCGCAACGCGCGTCGTCGGACTTATGCAGAGCTTCCCTAACTGCCGAGTCGGACGTCATTGGGGGAGGGACGTACTTGATTCGAGTATACACGCCAATCCCGGCACGCAACAGAACGCGCCGCGTCTGTCATTTTCTCGCTGCGAAGCTACGCATGCGCCGGCGCTTTTTCCACGACAGCATGACGTGCACCCGCCACGCGGCGATCACCAGCAGATAGCCGGAAACAGCGAGAATCAGGGCGAGGAGGAACAGGCCAAGAACAAACGGCTTGCCCATCGCAGCCAGCCAGTTGAGCAGCGCCGGTATCCATTCCACGATCGGCAGCCCGAGCAGATCCAGATCGCCGCCGGGAAGGACATGGCCGTTGCCGCCGGTGACGAACATGCCGAGCTTGTAGGCGATGTAATAAAGCGGAACGATGGTGAACGGGTTGGTGTACCAGGTGAGGATCACGGCCACGGGCAGATTGACGCGGAACAGGATCGCGAGCAGCGCAGCCGAAAGCATTTGCAGCGGTCCCGGCACCAGTCCGCAGAACAGTCCGACGGCCGTGCCGCCCGCAACCGACTTGCGGTTCAGGTGCCACAGGTTGGGGTGATGCAACGCCGTGCCGAAAAAACGAAAGTGCCGGTTTTGGCGGACGCTTTCGTGGCTCGGCAGGTACTTGCGGAAAAACTTGCGTGGCATGAAGGTGGCGAATTGTACCGGAACCGCTCCGTATGATTGTTAACGTTGCCGCCCTGATTGCGGGCGCTTGGTGGTTGCATCAGCAGCCCCTGCTCCCTGATTTGACCGGCGCGGCGGTACTGGTTCCTTTGGCGGTGCTGTGGCTGCTCGCTGCGCGCAGAAATGGTGCAGCCGCAGCGATGGCGGCACGCGCCGCTGCCGTGGCTGCTTTCGCGATCGCCGGCTTTTTCTGGTCGGCCGCGATGGGGCACTGGAGTCTTGCGCACGCGCTGCCGGAATCATGGGAAGGACGCGATATCGAGTTGTCGGGGGTCGTCGCCGCAATGACCCAGCCTGCCGAGCGCGGCATGCGCTTCGTCTTCGATGTTGAAAAGGTGTACACGCCGGGTGCCGAAGTGCCCCCGCGGATTTCCCTCACCTGGTATCAGTCGGGCGACACCGCGCAGGTTCCAGACCTGCACCCGGGACAACGGTGGCGCCTGAGCGCGCGCCTGCGACGCCCCCATGGCAACGCCAATCCGGGCGGATTCGATTTCGAGGCGTGGATGCTGGAGCGCGGCATACGCGCGGTCGGATACGTGAGAGCCGATGCGCCGGCGGCCCTGATCGTGGCGCGGGTGAACCGTCCTGCATATGTTCTGGAGCGCACGCGCGAAGCGATGCGCGCCAGACTGCTGCGTGCGCTCGATGGGCGGCCTTACGCCGGGGTGATCGTTGCCCTTGCGGTGGGCGACCAGCGCGCCATTCCGCCGTCGCAGTGGCGCGTTTTCACGCGCACCGGCGTCAATCATCTGATGAGCATTTCCGGGCTGCACATCACCATGGTCGCGAGCCTGGCGTATTTGCTGGTGTTGCGATTGTGGCGCCGGTCGGAAACGCTGACCCTACGCCTGCCCGCAGTACGCGCAGCCGTTACCGTCGGCCTTGCGGCCGCGCTTGCCTATGCGGCACTGTCGGGATTCGCGGTGCCGGCGCAGCGTACCGTTTTCATGCTGGCGATCGTGGCAGTGGCGCTCTGGCTGGGTTGGATGACGCGACCGCTTGCGGTGCTGGCAGCTGCGGCGGCGCTGGTGATCGTCGTCGATCCCATGGCGGTGATTTCCGCTGGGTTCTGGCTGTCTTTCGGCGCGGTCGCGGTGATCATGCTGGCCGGTGGCGGCCGCATCGGCCGGTTTTCCTGGCTGGGCGCGTGGGCGCGGACCCAGTGGGCGGTCACGCTGGCACTGGTGCCGCTGTTGCTGGGGATGTTTCAGCAGGTTTCGCTGGTGTCGCCGATCGCAAATGCGGTTGCGATTCCGCTGGTGAGTCTGGTCGTGGTGCCGCTCACGCTGCTCGCCGCCGTTCTGCCGTTCGATTGGCTCGCGCACGCCGCGCACGCGGTCATGGCGCTTTGCATGAGCGTGCTGGAAACGCTGGACCGTGTACCCGACGCAGCCTGGCAGCAACATGCACCGCCTTCCTGGGCAGTGCCGCTGGCGATGCTCGGCGCGCTCTGGATGCTGCTGCCCCGGGGTATTCCGGCGCGCTGGGTGGGTGCCGGATTCATGCTGCCGCTGTTCCTGTCGTTGCCGCCGCGGCCCTCGCCGGGCGAGTTGTGGCTGACCGTACTCGATGTCGGGCAGGGGTTGGCGGTGGTGGCGCGCACTCAGGGGCATGCGCTGCTCTACGACACCGGGCCGGCATTTTCGGATCAGGTGAACGCCGGCGAACGCATCGTGGTGCCTTATCTGCGCGCAAGCGGCGTACGCCACCTGGACGGCGTCATCGTCAGTCACGACGATCTCGACCACAGCGGCGGGGCGCTGGCGGTGTTGCAGGCGATGCCGGTGCAGTGGTTGTCCTCCCCGCTGTCCGAGGTTCATCCAATCAGCGAAGCAGCGGCACATCGACGGCGGTGCAGCGCCGGAGAGCGCTGGGAGTGGGACGGCGTAGCCTTCGAAATGCTGCATCCCGATGCCGAAAGTTATAATGAATTCGATCTCAAGGACAACGATCGCAGTTGCGTGCTCAGGATCGTTTCGCCCTACGGAGCCGTGCTGCTGCCGGCCGACATCGAACGACGCAGCGAAGACAGGCTGCTGCGCAATTCCCCGGGGGGTTTATCCGCCGACGTGCTGATCGCACCCCATCATGGCAGCCGCACTTCCTCCACGCCGGAATTCGTGCGCGCGGTGGCGCCGCGGCTGGTCGTCTTTGCGGTCGGATACCGCAACCGTTTCGGGCATCCGCACCCGGCCGTGGTGCGCCGTTACCGCGAACAGGGCAGTGAACTGGTTCGCACCGATGTGGCCGGGGCGGTGCTGGTCAGAATGACCAGTTCGGGGATCGAGACGTCGGGCTGGAGGCAGCTCGAACGGCGTTACTGGCAAGGTCGTTGATTTCGGTTTTCGGTACATGGTCAAGGTCAGGGAAATCACCCGCGATACCGCATCCGCCGAATGGCTGGAGGTGGTGATGGGCCGCCTGACGCAGACTGAGCGCGAACGGGTGACGCACGCCGACCTCAGGGCGCAGGAGTACTACGGCGACAGCCTGCATCCTGCGGGTACGCGCTGGATCGGGCATGTGCGCGCTGCCGTCGGCATACTCAGCGCGCCGCGCGTCGATGGGGAAGCCATCGCAGCGACGCTGCTGCTCGGTGTGCCACGATCTCAACGCCAGGATCGCGTTCACTCTGGAAGTGGAGGGCTTGCCGCAACTCAAGCGCCTGCTCGCGCTGGTCGGGGACGTTCCCGGCGTGGAGTCGGCGCGGCGCCGATAAGAAGTTTGAACGGGATTATCCTTTCGGCTAGAATCCGCCCTTCATTAGGCGCGTAGCTCAGCTGGTTAGAGCATCACCTTGACATGGTGGGGGTCGTTGGTTCGAGTCCAATCGCGCCTACCAACTTCCGCGGGGAGCAGAGGAAAAGTGGGTATCCGAACTTGCACGACCGGGCCGATGCAGTATCGTCGCTGAACCTGTTTTTCCCTTAACGAAAAAGTGCGGTTCGGCCGCACTTTTTTTTTAAACCGAGCCAGACCACCAACCATGCCCATCGTCCGATTACCAGACGGTTCGCAAAAGACTTTCGACAAGCCGGTCACGGTCGCCGAAGCGGCGGCTTCGATCGGCGCGGGACTGGCGCGTGCCGCGCTCGCCGGCCGCGTCGACGGCAAGCTGGTCGACACCTCGTACCTGATAGACCGGGACGCCGACCTCGCGGTGGTCACCGACAAGGATCCCGACGGGCTGGAGATCCTGCGCCACTCGACCGCGCACCTGCTGGCCCACGCGGTCAAGGAACTCTATCCCGATGCCCAGGTCACCATCGGCCCGGTCATCGAGGACGGCTTCTACTACGATTTCGCCTACAAGCGCCCCTTCACCCCCGAGGACCTTGCCGCGATCGAAAAGCGCATGGCGGAAATCGCCAAGCGCGACATCAAGGTCGAGCGGCGGGTATGGGATCGCTCCGAGGCGATCAGCTTTTTCAAGAACCAGGGCGAACACTACAAGGCGCAGATCATCGAGGCGATCCCCGGTGAAGAGGCGATTTCCCTCTATACCCAGGCGAACTTCACCGACCTGTGCCGCGGCCCGCACGTGCCTTCCACCGGCAAGCTCAAGGTCTTCAAGCTGCTCAAGATCGCCGGGGCATACTGGCGCGGCGACTCGAAGAACGAAATGCTGCAGCGGGTCTACGGCACCGCCTGGGCGAAGAAGGAAGATCTCGACGCCTATCTGTTCCGGATCGAGGAGGCGGGAAAACGCGACCACCGCAAGCTCGGCAGGCAACTCGACCTGTTCCACCTCCAGGACGAGGCGCCCGGTATGGTGTACTGGCACCCCAAGGGCTGGGCCATCTGGCAGCAGGTCGAGCAGTACATGCGCGAAACGCTGTCGCGGCACGGCTACCGGGAAGTGCGCACCCCGCAGGTGATGGACCGCGTGCTCTGGGAAAAATCCGGGCACTGGGAGAACTATCGCGAGCTGATGTTCACCACCGAGTCGGAAAAGCGGGACTACGCGGTGAAGCCGATGAACTGCCCGGGGCACGTGCAGATCTTCAACCAGGGCATCAAGAGCTACCGCGACCTGCCGCTGCGGCTCGCCGAGTTCGGCGCCTGCCATCGAAACGAGCCGTCCGGGGCCTTGCACGGGATCATGCGGGTGCGCGGATTCACCCAGGACGACGCCCATATATTCTGTACCGAGGACCAGGTACAGGAAGAGGCATCGGCGTTCATCGAGTTGCTGCAGAAGGTGTACGCCGACTTCGGTTTCAACGAGATCCTGATCACGCTGTCGACCCGGCCGCCCAAACGCATCGGTTCGGACGAGACCTGGGACCGGGCCGAAGCGGCGCTCAAGGCGGCGCTGGACGCCAAGGGCCTCAAATGGGACCTCAACCCCGGCGAGGGAGCGTTCTATGGTCCGAAGATCGAGTTTTCGCTTAAGGACTCGATCGGCAGGGCGTGGCAGTGCGGCACCCTGCAGCTCGATTTTGCGCTCCCGAACCGGCTGGGCGCCGAGTACATCGCCGAAGATAACAGCAGGAAGACGCCGGTTATGCTCCACCGGGCGATTTTGGGATCGCTGGAGCGCTTCATCGGTATTCTGATCGAGAACCACGCCGGGGCGATGCCGCTATGGCTGGCTCCGCAGCAGGTGGTGGTCATGAACATCTCCGAACACCAGGCCGAATATGCCGGCGCGGTGGCCGAGCGCCTCAAGGCGGCTGGGCTACGCGCCTTTGCGGACTTGAGAAACGAGAAAATTACCTATAAAATTCGCGAACATAGTTTACAGAAGCTGCCTTATCAGGTGATCGTCGGGGATAGGGAGGTCGCTGCAAACGCCGTTGCCGTGCGTACCCGGGAGGGTGCTGATCTCGGCCAGATGTCGTTCGACGCCTTTGTCGCACGGCTGAGATCCGAGCTGCCCCATACGGGAAGTACGGCTTAATTTTTTGATGGAGGTCTGCTCATAGCTCAGGACAAGGACGTCAGGATCAACGGCGAGATCACTGCGCCGGAGGTCCGGCTCATCGGCATCAAGGGTGAGCCAATCGGGATTGTCAGCCTCGCCCAGGCGAATGCCATGGCGGAGGAACTGGAAATCGACCTGGTGGAAATCGCACCTACCGCCAAACCGCCGGTTGCCCGGCTAATGGATTTCGGCAAGTTCAAGTACAGCGAAGCCAAGAAAAGGCACGAGGCAAAGCTCAAGCAGAAACAGATCCAGGTCAAGGAAGTGAAGTTCCGGCCCGGCACGGACGAAGGCGATTACAAGATCAAGCTGCGCAACCTGATCCGTTTCCTCGAAGAAGGCGACAAGACCAAGGTGACGTTGCGCTTTCGCGGCCGCGAAATGGCGCATCAGGAATTCGGCGTCAAACTGCTGGAGCGCGTGAAGGCAGATCTCGAGCCCTACGGCGCAGTCGAGCAGTTTCCGAAGATGGAGGGCCGGCAGATGGTCATGGTGCTCTCCCCGAAAAAGAAGTGACTGGTGACCACTAACAGGTAACCGGTCGGATACTGCGGTGGTTCTTGCTGGTCACCGCATTTAACAAGTGATGTCCGGGTCCCAAAGCGCCGCCTGCGGCCACCCGGCGTCAGGCTAAAACAAAGGAGTTGATTCATGCCCAAGATGAAGACCAAAAGCGCTGCAGCCAAGCGCTTCCGCGCGCTGGGTAACGGCCGCTTCAAACGCTCGCAGGCGAACCTGCGCCACATCCTTACCAAGAAGTCGACCAAGCGCAAGCGCCATCTGCGCGGCACGACTGCCGTGAACGCATCGGACCACGGGCATATCCGTGCCATGCTTCCGTACGCGTAACGGGGACAGCCATGCCAAGAGTCAAACGCGGAGTAACCGCGCACGCGCGGCACAAGAAGGTCCTCGCCAAAGCCAAGGGTTTCCGCGGCCGCCGCGGCAACGTCTACCGTATCGCCAAACAGGCGGTGATGCGGGCCGGGCAGTATGCCTACCGTGATCGCCGCCAGAAAAAGCGTGATTTCCGCGCGCTGTGGATCGTGCGGATCAATGCCGCGGCACGCGAATTCGGCTTGACCTACAGCGCGCTGATCAATGGCCTGAAGAAGGCATCGGTCGAGGTGGACCGCAAGGTGCTCGCCGACATTGCCGTGTTCGACAAACAGGCTTTTGAAAGGATTGCGAGTCAGGCGAAAGCCAGCCTCGGTGCCTGATTCGGACAAGCAGCGAAAAAGGAGGCTTCAGGGCCTCCTTTTTTTATTCACCGGACGGCAATGACCCATGGACAACCTGGAAAAGATCGTCGCCGATGCCAAATCCGCGTTCGAGCGGGTTGCCGATCTCGCACGACTGGAGCAGGCGAAGGCGCGCTTCCTGGGAAAGACCGGCGCGCTCACCGAACAACTGAAAGGTCTCGGCAAGCTGCCCGCCGGGGAACGCCCAAGCGCCGGTGCGCTGATCAATCAGGCAAAGGAGAAGGTTGAGGCGCTTCTTGCCGCGCGCCGCGAGGCCATCCAGGCGCAGTCGCTCGAAGCCCGCCTGGCGCAGGAAGCCCTCGATGTCACGCTGCCGGGGCGAGGCCGCGGCCGCGGCGGCATTCACCCGGTAATCCGTACCTGGCAGCGCATCGAAGGCATTTTTCGTTCGGCGGGATTCGACGTCGCCGACGGCCCGGAAATCGAAACCGACTGGTACAACTTCACCGCGCTCAATCAACCCGAGAACCATCCCGCCCGCTCGATGCATGACACCTTTTACGTCGAGGGAGGATTGCTGCTGCGTACCCACACCAGCCCGATCCAGGTGCGTTACGCGCGTGCGCACAAGCCGCCGATCAAGGTGATTGCGCCGGGACGCACCTACCGCGTGGATTCGGATGCGACCCACTCGCCGATGTTTCACCAGGTCGAGGGGCTGTGGATAGACGAACACATCAGTTTTGCGGATTTGAAGGGCGTTTACACCGATTTCCTGCGCCGCTTCTTTGAGACCGACGACCTGCAGGTGCGCTTCCGCCCCTCGTTCTTTCCGTTTACCGAGCCCTCCGCCGAGATCGACATGGCTTTTCCAAACGGGCCGCTCGAGGGCCGCTGGCTGGAAATTTCCGGAGCCGGGCAGGTGCATCCCAACGTCGTGCGCAACTTCGGCCTCGACCCGGAGCGCTACATCGGATTCGCCTTCGGCAGCGGGCTCGAACGGCTGACGATGCTGCGCTATGGCATCAACGACCTGCGGCTGTTCTTCGAAAACGATCTGCGGTTCCTCAAGCAATTCAATTGAACCGCCAAGACGCCAGGAACGCCAAGAAGATCCATTAAAAGACAAAAATGCAGTTCTCAGAAAAATGGTTGCGCACGCTGGTCGATCCGCCGTTGACCACGGACGCGCTCGCGCATCTGCTGACCATGTCGGGCCTGGAGGTGGAGCAGTGCGTTAGCGTGGCGCCGCCCTTCACCGGAGTGGTGGTGGGCCGGGTGCTCAGCGTCGAGAAACACCCGAACGCGGACAAGCTGACGGTGTGCCGGGTCGACGTCGGCAGCGGACAGCCGCTCGCCATCGTCTGCGGCGCGCCCAACGTGGTCGCGGGGATGAAAGCGCCGTGTGCGCTGGTCGGCGCGAGGCTGCCGGGTGCATCGGCGGACAAACCGCTCGAAATCAAAGCCGCGACCACGCGCGGAGTGGAAAGCCGCGGCATGCTGTGCTCGGCACGTGAACTCGGGCTGTCGGAGGATCACAGCGGTCTGCTGGTGATTGCCGGGGATGCAGCGCCTGGAAGCGACGTGCGCAAGGTGCTGGCTCTGGATGACAAGGTGCTGACGATCAAGCTCACGCCCAACCGCGCCGACTGCCTGTCGGTGCTTGGCGTGGCGCGCGAAGTGGCGGCGCTTACCGCTGCGCCGCTGAACCGTCCGGACGCGCATCCCGTACCCGCAACGAACGACGCCAGGTTTCCGGTGCGGATTTCCGATCCCAACGGATGCGGACGCTTCACCGGGCGGGTGATCCGCAACGTCAACGCGAAAGCGCCCACGCCGGAGTGGATGAAGCAGCGGCTGGAGCGCGCCGGGCAGCGTTCGATTTCGGCGCTGGTGGACGCCACCAATTACGTGATGCTCGAACTGGGCCGGCCGCTGCACGTCTACGACCTTGACAAGCTCAGCGGCGGTATCGACGTGCGCTTCGGCCGCAAGGGCGAGAAACTCAAACTGCTCAACGAGCAGGTCGTAGAGATCGACGAGAGCGTGCTGGCGATCACCGATGCCAGCGGGCCGATCGGGCTGGCAGGCATCATGGGCGGGGACAGCACCAAGACCGACCTGGAAACCCGCAACGTCTTCCTGGAGGCCGCGTTCTTCTTTCCGGATGCGATCGCCGGACGGGCGCGGCGCTACAACTTCGTCAGCGACGCCTCGCATCATTTCGAACGCGGCGTCGACTTCAACAACAATATCGACGGCATCGAGCGTGCCACCCGGCTGATCCTCGACATTTGCGGCGGAGAGTCCGGGCCGGTGGACGACACCGTGTCGCAGTTGCCGCAGCGCCGCCCGGTGCGTTTGCGGGTGGCGCGCGCGCGCAAGGTCATCGGCGTGCCGGTCGGCGCGGAGGATATGGCCGACATCTTCAGGCGTCTGAACCTCGCGTTCCGGCGCGAGGGCGCGGGCGCCGAGGAGGTCTTTCTGGTCACCCCGCCTTCGTACCGCTTCGACATCGAAATCGAGGAAGACCTGATCGAGGAAGTGGCACGGGTGTATGGCTTCGAACGCATTCCCGCGCAGCCCCCGGTGGCGTCGAGCGCGATGTTGCCGCTTTCCGAGTGCCAGCGCTCGCTGCACGACCTGCGGCTGCAGATGGCGACCGCCGAATACCAGGAAGTGGTCAACTACAGTTTCGTGGACGCCTCCTGGGAGGCGGATTTTGCCGGTAATGCCGATCCGATCCGGTTGCTCAACCCGATCGCCAGCCAGATGGCGGTCATGCGTTCCACGTTGATCGGCGGGCTGGTGGCGAACGTTGCCTACAATCTGAACCGCAAACTGGAGCGGGTGCGTGCGTTCGAGGTGGGGCGGGCGTTCCTGCGCGATCCCGCCGTCAGGGACGGCGAACTGGATGTCGCCGGGATCCGCCAGCCGATGCGCGTGGCGGCCGTTGCGTATGGCACTGCGATCGAGGAAAAGTGGGGTGTTGCGGCGCGCGGCATCGATTTCTTCGACGTCAAGAACGACCTGGAAACGCTGATCGCGCCCAGGCGGGCGCGCTTCGAGCCGGTTACCCACCCGGCATTGCACCCCGGGCGTGGGGCCCGGGTCATCCTGGATGACGTGGTCATAGGCTGGATCGGCGAATTGCACCCGAAATGGCAGAAGAAATACGAGTTGCCTGAGCCGCTGGTTGCCTTCGAAATCGATGCCGAACCGCTGCTGCGGCTACCGCTGCCGCAGTATCGCGAGGTTTCCAGATTCCCCCCGGTGCGCCGCGACCTGGCGGTAACCGTGGACGAGGCCACCCCGGTGCAATCCATTCTGGACGGGCTTTTGCGGGCGAAACCGGCCATCGTTCACGAGGTCCGGGTCTTCGATGTGTACCGTGGCAAGGGCATCGAAAACGGGGAAAAAGGTCTTGCTTTCCGTGTGTTATTGCAAGATACTCAAAAAACTCTGACGGATGCCGAGGTGGACGCCGCGATTGCGGGTCTGCGCAAGGTCCTGGAACAAGAATACGGTGCCAAGCTGAGACAATAAGGTGAAGTCATGACACTGACCAAAGCAGACCTGGCGGATCTGTTGTTCGAGAAAGTCGGATTGAACAAGCGCGAAGCCAAAGACATGGTGGAGTCCTTCTTCGAGGAAGTGCGCATTGCACTCGAGGCCGGGGAGGGCGTGAAGCTGTCCGGTTTCGGCAATTTCCAGTTGCGCGACAAGCCGCAGCGGCCGGGCCGCAACCCCAAGACCGGCGAGGAAATCCCGATTACGGCGCGTCGGGTCGTGACCTTTCATGCCAGCCAGAAACTGAAGGCGATGGTGGAAAAGAACTACGGTGGACAGCAGCAACCGCAACAGCAGCAGTCCTAAGACCCCGCTGCCCCCGATCCCCGCAAAACGCTACTTCACCATCGGTGAAGTCAGCGAGCTATGCGGGGTCAAGCCGCACGTGCTTCGCTACTGGGAGCAGGAATTCACCCAGTTGAAGCCGGTGAAGCGGCGCGGCAACCGGCGCTATTATCAGCACCACGAAGTGCTGCTGATCCGGCGCATCCGCGAGCTGCTGTACGAGCAGGGATTCACCATCAGCGGCGCGCGGGCGCGGCTGGACGAGGCTGCAGTGCAACTCAAAACGTCTTCCTCCACATTCAATCCCGCACTGTTGCGCCGGGAAATCCAGAGTCTCCTCGACATCCTGCGCGCCTGACACGTTCCGGGCGCGGGGCCTCTGCTATAATCCGCTCTCGATTCGGGGCGTAGCGCAGCCTGGTAGCGTACCTGCATGGGGTGCAGGTGGTCGGAGGTTCAAATCCTCTCGCCCCGACCAAATTTTCGCGGTACAGACGAGGGGCCGGCGGGCTCGCGAGAAAGATGCGCGGACGGGAAGATCCAGTTTCCAGGTCTGTTGTTTCGCGGGGCGCCCTCGACCGTAGCCTGGTTCGCAGTCCTTCTCTCCGATGCGCATTCTCCTGAGCAACGACGACGGGTACTTCGCACCCGGCCTCGCTGTGCTCGCCGAGGCGCTGTCAAAACATGCCGAGATCGTCGTGGTCGCGCCCGAGCGCGACCACAGCGGCGCCAGCAATTCGCTCACCCTCGATCGCCCGCTTCAGGTCAGGCGCTCGCACAATGGCTTTCACTACGTCAACGGCACGCCCACCGACTGCGTACACCTCGCCGTGACCGGCATGCTGGACCGGCTCCCGGACATGGTGATTTCGGGCATCAATCACGGTGCCAACATGGGCGACGACACCATATACTCCGGAACGGTGGCGGCGGCGACAGAAGGTTTTCTCCTGGGCATCCCCTCGATTGCGGTGTCGCTGGCGAGCAAGGCGGCGGGCAACTATCCGGCCGCGGCGCAGGCGGTGTGCGACATGGTCGAGCGTTTTCACCGCCGGCCAATTGCGTTTCCGGTGCTGCTCAACGTCAATGTCCCGGATGTGCCCGCCGATCAACTGGCGGGAACGGCAGTGACCAGGCTGGGACGGCGCCACAAGTCCGAGCCGGTGATCAAGTCCACCAACCCGCGCGGCGAAACGGTGTACTGGATCGGTGCAGCCGGCGACGCGGAGGATGCGGGCGAGGGCACGGATTTTCACGCGGTTGCGAACCGGATGGTCTCGGTGACGCCGCTGCAGATCGATCTCACGCAGTACGCGAGGCTCGAAAGCGTGCGCGACTGGCTGAAAGAACCGGCACTTACCTAGGGAAGCTCTGAATCAGAGCTTCCCTAAAATACTGGCGCGACGGTCATTTCGATACAACATGAACAGCAGGATCAGCGGCATCGGCATGACTTCCCAGCGCACCCGCATGCGCATGGTGGAACGCCTGCGCGACCAGGGCGTAAAGGACGAGGTGGTGCTGGGTGCGATGGCGGATGTGCCGCGCCACATGTTCGTTGACGAGGCGCTGGCGAGCCGTGCCTACGACGACGTTTCCCTGCCCATCGGCTTCGGTCAGACCATCTCCAATCCGTTCACCGTCGCCCGCATGGTCGAACTGGCGCGCGCCGGCCGCGCGCTCGGCAAAGTGCTCGAGATCGGCACCGGCTGCGGTTACCAGGCGGCGATATTGTCGCGGGTGGCGCGCGAAGTCTATTCGATCGAGCGTCTCGCCCGCCTGTTATCCAAAGCGCGGGTGAGATTGCGCGAACTTGGAATCCGCAACATCAAACTCAGGCATGGCGACGGCCATCTCGGACTGAAGGACGGCGGCCCCTTCGACGCCATCGTGATGGCGGCGGCGGCGACGCACATACCCGAGGCGCTGGCTGCGCAATTGGTGGAAGGCGGGCGCCTGGTTCTGCCGCTGGGCACGCGCGAGCAGCGCCTGGTGCTGGTCGAGCGCGGCCACGACGGATTCAGCCAATCGGTGCTGGACGACGTCAATTTCGTCCCGCTGATTGCGGGGGTATCGACTTGAACATCGTTTTCCGTTGCGAGGAAATTTCGCGGCCGCTCATGCTCGCAGCATTGGTCGCAGCGCTCGCAGTGGGTTGCGCATCCACGCCTACCGCGGCTCCGGTGATCGAGCGTTCACCGAATGCGCCCCGGACCGCGCCGGCCGCACCTCCGTCCACCGCACCCACCACAGCCGCACCCGTCGCCACCGCCCCTGCTGCCACCACACGTCAGGCGGCCGCGCCCCCGTATGCAGGTGCGCCAGCCGCATCGACTGTCCAGAAAGCCGAGACACCGGTTTCCGCGAGCACGGAAGAGCCGATCATCAAGCCCTACCGTGAAGGCGATTGGCGCCCGGAATTCCACGTCGTCAAGAAAGGCGACACGCTCTACAGCATCGCGCTGGATTACGGACAGGATTACCGTGAACTGGCGGCCTGGAACAACCTGGCGGATCTGGCGTTGATTCGTTTGGATCAACGCTTGCGCCTGTTCCCGCCGGACAGCGTCGGAGAACTGGCGCTGCCGCAGGCCGTGCCGCTGCCTGTGGAGATCCCGCCCGCGCCGGTTGCGGTACCGGTCAAGACCGAGCCGAAAGCACGCAAGCTGCCTTACTCGGAACAGGCGCTGGCGCAGTTGAAAGCGGCAACGCCGAAGCCAGCGTCAGCGCCCGCGACAGCGCCGTTTCCACCGCCCACGGCAGCGCCTCCCGCCAAGCCGGCAGTCAAGGCGCCGGCAACGCCGGCGCCCAAAGAAGCCGGAAGCGCGGACGTGAGGCTGGTTTGGGAGTGGCCGACCCAGGGAAAAGTGATCTACGGTTTCGGGGAAGGAACGAACCAGAAGGGTGTCGGAATCGAAGGCCGGTCCGGGCAGGCGGTGCTCGCGAGTGCGCCCGGAAAGGTCGTGTACAGCGGCAGGGGTCTGCGCGGTTACGGCAAACTGATCATCATCAAGCATAATACGTCGTACCTGAGCGTGTACGCACACAACAGCCAGATCCTGGTGAAGGAAGGGCAATCGGTGGCCAAGGGCCAGAAGATCGCGGAAATGGGCAATTCCGACAGTGACCGGGTTGCCCTGCATTTCGAGATCCGCCGGCTCGGCAAACCGATCGACCCGCTGCAGTATCTGCCTGAGCGGAATTCATGAACGAGGAGAATTATTCTTCACAGAAAGACGGCGTCGAGGAACTCGCGCCCGTCGAAGAACCCGCTGTCGATGACTATTTCGGCACCGACATCCTCAGCGACGTCACCCAGCTCTATTTCAACGACATCGGGCAGAACGCGTTGCTCTCGGTAGAGGAAGAGGTCAGGTACGCGCGACTGGTCAAGCAGGGGGATTTCCTGTCACGCCAGAAGATGATCGAACACAATCTGCGGCTGGTGGTGAACATCGCCAAGCACTACGCCGGCCGCGGGCTGCAGCTGCTGGACCTGATCGAAGAAGGCAACCTCGGCCTGATCCACGCGCTCGAGAAATTCGATCCCGAACGCGGCTTCCGCTTCTCCACCTATGCCACCTGGTGGATCCGCCAGAGCATCGAACGCGCCATCATGTACCAGTCGCGCACCATCCGCCTGCCCGTGCACGTGATCAAGGAACTGAACACCGTGCTGCGGGCGATGCGCCATCTCGAGACCCATTCCGAGTGCGACCCCAGCCCGGATGACGTTGCGCATCTGGTGGACTTCCGGGTCGAGGACGTGCGCCGCCTGCTGTCGCTCAACGAGCGCATGACGTCGCTGGATGCGCCCCTGGAAATTGATCCCATGCTTTCGGTCGGCGAGTCGATCGCCGACGAAAACACCCCGCAGCCGGACATCAGGCTGGAGAACGCAGAGATCGAGACTTACGTGCGCGAGCGGCTGAGTCAGTTGAACGAACGCCAGCGCAGCGTGATCGAGCAGCGCTACGGGCTCAACGGCTCGGAGATCCACACCCTCGAACAGCTGGCGCAGAGCCTGAACCTGACCAGGGAAAGAGTGCGCCAGATCCAGATCGAGGCACTCGCCTCGCTGCGCAAGATTCTGCGCCGCAGCGGAATGTCGAGGGAAACGCTACTCTAGGGACCCAGTCACGCCCGACTGCATTTCATCTCAGGCTGTTCACCGCCTGGCGGAATTCCTCCAGAACACGCGGATTCTTTTCGCCACCGTAACGCAGCGCCACGTACAGCGCAGCGATGCGCTGAACCGTCTCCTTCAGCTGCGGAAACTGCAGCGATACCCTGGCCGCGAAGTCACGTGGTCCTTCGCTGGACTTGCGTGGTGCGCCGCGCCGGGCCATCGCCTGGCAGAATCTGGCATATGCGCGTTGCACCGGATCCATGCGCAGCGCGGTGAGCCGCACAAGCAGCAGCAACGCCAGCACCAGCAGGATGATGCCGCTGGTGGCAATGAGCGCGATCACCATGTTTTGCCAGGTTGCCTGTGCTAAGCCGACCTGCGACAGGAAACGCACCTGCCTTTCCGGGTTGTAGCCCAGCACCCACTGGTTCCACGAGTTGGCGACGGCATCCCAGGCGAAGCTGGCCTGACGCAGCCATTCGAGACGATTGCGCGCCCGCAGCGATGCCTGATCGGTTTCCGGCACTGCCGCGGCCAGTCCGAGTTCGATGCGCAACGGTGAAACCGCCGCGGTCGGGTCCACCCGCACCCAACCCTCACCGGGCAGCCAAACCTCGGTCCATGCGTGCGCCTCGGACTGGCGCACGATGAGGTAACCGTCTACGGGATTCATCTCGCCGCCCAGGTAGCCGGTTACCACGCGCGCAGGAACGTCGGCGGCACGCATCAGGTAGGTGAATGCCGAAGCGTAATGCTCACAGAAACCGCTGCGGGTTTCGAACAGGAACTGATCGACAGGATTGTTACCAAGTTCCGGCGGCGCCAGGGTGTAAATAAAAGGCTGTTCCCGGAACATCGTCAGCGCCCGTAACATGATGTCGCGGTCGCCGGACAGTTCAGCGCGCCACGAGGCGGCCAGCGCCTGCGCCCGCGGAGCCGCGCCATCCGGAAGCCGCAGCGCGCGACGCAAGTGCATCCGATGTTCGTTGACCCCCACACGGTAGGTTGGCACCGACTTCATGTCGTAGCGGATGCGTTGGCGCACCGGCCGTCGCGCCAGCATCTGGTAGTCCACGGAAAAATAGCTGTTGGGCGCGGCGCGCGACGGCAGGTCTATGGCGAACATCCAGCGCTGGTCGTGAGGTTCCAGGGTCACCGTATAGTTCAGTGGCGGACCCAGCGCCTCATATTCGATCGAATCGGCGGTGTAGATCTGGCCGGCGCGCCAGGCGCGGCCGTCGAAATCCCACAGCACCGGCCCGCGCCAGTAGAGCTGCGAAGGTTTTTCCGGCGGTGTTTCGAACAACACACGGAAGGCAACATCGTCGGACAGGCTGAGCGCGCTCACGTCGCCGGGAGACATGACGTCCGACAATCCCGACTTGGCGCCGTAGTTGACCTGCGGCAATCCCCAGAGCGGGCCATCCACCCGAGGAAAAAGCAGGAACAGCGCCAGCATGATGGGAATGCCTTGCGCGATCAGACTGGCGGCCTGGCGCAGCACCGCGGCCGGCCTGGGCGGGCCTGCCTGGTGCTGAAGGCTGATCATGGTCGCGGTGATGAGCCAGACGATGACCAGCATGTACAACGCGGTGGGAATCGACTGCGAGTAGAAAAAGTTGGTGATGACCAGGAAGTAGGCGAGCAGCACCACCACCATGGTGTCGCGAGGCTTCGACATTTCCATCAGTTTCAGCGCCGCCATCACGGTCAGCAGCGCGACGCTCACGTCCCGGCCGTACAGCGTCCGATACGACAGTGCCACGCCGGCGACGGCGGCCAGTGCAGCCGCAAGCAGCAGCCAGCGATTGGGCAGCGGTTTGCGCCGGTAGCCCAGATAGAAGCGCGCCAGCAGCACCATGGCGCCGAAAGCCGGAATCCAAACCGGCAGATGTTGCGCATGCGGCGCAATAACCAGCCCCAGCGAGAACAGCAGCGCGGCGAGGTTGATCGGGCTCAGGCCGGCGGCGCTCGACATGTCATCCGCGCGCCGGCTTGTACAACGCAATCGCCTGCAGGCAACGGTCGCGATGCGATGCGCCGAACTCGCGCTCGAACTCGATTCCGGGCAGGCGCAGCCCGAAACGCTGACCCGCGGTTTCCGCCTCGATCACCCAGCGGGTGAGCCGGGAAAGTCTTGCTTCCAGACCCAGCGTTTCCGGAATGTCGGCGAGATTCAGCCACAATTCCGAGGCCGCGCTTCCGGAAAACTGCTTGGTGAGAATTACGTCGCTGCGCGCGAACGCCTTCCAGGCGATACGGCGTGGAGAGTCGCCGGGATGGTAGGTGCGCAGGCCGGCAAAATCCTCTTCGCCGGCTCCGCTGGCTCCGCCTTGCCCGCTGGCCGCCTGCGCCGGCGGCAGCGGAACATGGCCGGGCTCGGGGCGCGCGTACACCAGGCAGTGCAAGTCGAGTTCGACGTTGGCCCACGCATAGAACAGGCCGACCGGATAGACAGTGAAAATGCGAAAACGCCCGGGCTGCAGCACGCCGCGTCTTGCGGTGGGCATCGCTGCTTCCACGTCCTGCGCATCACGCGGCGCCACGTCGAAGTACACCGCGCTCTGGCCAGCCAGCTCGATCGCCAGGCTCAGCCGCTGATGCGCGCCCGGATTCTCGACCACGATATGAAAGCGGGCGGAATCTCCGGCGAAAACCGGTCGCGTCTTGGCGGGGCGCAGCGCGACCCGCGCCAGGTTGCGCCAGGTATGCAGGATCGACACCACGCCGATGCCGGCGAGCAGGAAGGTGAGGATGTATCCGAGGCTCAGGTTGTAATTGATCGAGCCGACCAGCAGCAACACCAGGGTGACGGCAAACATGAGTCCGGCGCTGGTCGGCAGAATGTAGACGCGCCGTTGGCCGAGCACCACCGGCCCCGCTTCCGGACCCTTGGGCGGGAATATCCAGTCGCCGATCCTGTCGCGTATGGGGAGCCGAGAGGCGTGAGGCGTAAGGCGTGAGGCGAAGGGCAATGCGCCGAACAAGGTGCCTGCAGCAGGTTTGCTACGCCTCACGCCTCGCGCCTCACGGAATAGCCACTTCCGCAATCAGCCGCTCGGCGAGTTGCGTGCTGCCGAGCGAAGCGTAACCGTTGACCGGGTAGAGCCGGTGACCGGCCACGCCCGGCAGCACTGCCTGCACGTCTTCCGGAATGACTTCGCGGCGTCCGTCCATGAATGCCCAGGCGCGGGCGGCGTTCAGCAGGAACAACCCCGCGCGCGGCGACAGACCGTTGACGAAATCGGGGGACTGGCGGGTATAGGCGATCAGCGCCTGTACGTAATCCAGCAGCGCCGGCGCAGTGAGGATGTCGCGCACTTTTTTCTGCAGCGTGAGCAGTTCCGACACTGTGAACGCCGGCGCCAGGTCGGAAATCATGTCGCGGCGCTCGCGTCCTTCCAGCAGCGTGCGCTCGGCCGCGCCGTCCGGATATCCCAGATGAATGCGCATCAGAAAACGGTCGAGCTGCGACTCCGGTAACGGAAACGTCCCGACCTGGTGCGAGGGGTTCTGGGTGGCAATCACGAAAAACGGTTCGGGCAGCGGCCGGGTCTGGCCGTCGGTGGTGACCTGATGCTCTTCCATCGCCTCCAGCAGGGCGCTTTGTGCTTTCGGGGTGGCGCGGTTGATCTCGTCGGCGAGGATCACCTGCGAGAATACCGGGCCGGGATGGAACTTGAAGGTCGAGCTTTCGCGATGGAACACCGATACGCCGAGGATGTCTGCGGGCAAAAGATCGCTGGTGAACTGGATGCGCTGGAAATCGAGGCCCAGGGTCTTGGCCAGCGCGTGCGCAAGCGTTGTTTTGCCTACGCCAGGCAGATCTTCGATCAGCAGATGCCCGCGTGCGAGCAGGCAGGCAAGCGTGAGGCGGATCTGGCGTTCCTTGCCGAGGATGATTCGACCGACCTGAACGACAACGGGATCGAGCGGATTGGGCATGCGTTTTGGATGGGTTTCTGGATGCGAATTCGGCGAAGCCATGCTCGCTTGGGAAAGTGCGGCCGGTCCGGAGTTCCCGGAACAGCTAGTTTACCTCAGGTTGTTTCCCGGTTCGCCGCCGTTCCGGTCGGAATGTCGCGCGTCGCCAGATTCTTGACCACATGCCGCAGCGACGGATCGCCTGCGTTCGCGTCGATGGTGAAACCAAGCCCATCCATCAGGGCCAGCATCCTGGCGTTGCCTGACAGGACCCAGCCTTCCATGGTTTCCAGCCCACGGCTGCGGGCGGCGTCCATCAGGCTGTACATCAGTTTCGAGCCTATGCCCTTGCGCTGCCAGGCATCGGCAACGACGATTGCGAACTCGCCGCTCCTGCCGTCCGGGTTGATGGAGTAACGGGCTACGCCGATTTCCGTTTCGCGGCCGTTCTCGCTGATGACCGCGATCAGCGCCATCTCCCTGTCGTAGTCGACCTGCGTGAAGCGGGTGAGCGCTGTTTCGCTGAGGTCCCGAACAGCATTGAAAAAGCGGAAATAGCGCGATTCGTCGGAAAGATTGCGCACAAAGTCCTTCTCGATCTGGCGATCCTCCGGCCGAATCGGACGCATGACGATACGGGTGCCGTCGCGCAGCGTCCAGCTCTGCACCAGTTCAACGGGGTAGGGAAGCTTCTCAGCCACGTGCGGACGGGAGCGGGTTCATTCGCAAAGGTTAGCCCAAGTTTCAGCGTCGGCAAATCGCGCATCATGGACAAGCGCGGTGGCCCTGAATAAGATGTGGCGAGGCCCAGGGTCCCGTCACCGCCCGCCAAATTATGTCGACTGCCCTTGTCCACCATCGAGACTGCACGCTGCACGACATGGGTTCCCATCACCCCGAGTGCCCGGCGCGGATAGCCGCGATCGAAGATCACCTGCTCGCCACCGGTATTCTGGAGCATTTGGTGGATGTGGACGCGCCGCCGGCGACGCGCGAGCAACTGCTGCGGGTGCACGATCCGGGCTATGTGGATGCGATCGAAGCCAGCGTCCCGGAGCGCGGACTGATCCACCTCGATCCCGATACCGCGATGAACCCGCACTCGTATCATGCCGCCCTGCGCGCGGCAGGGGCGGTGGTAAAGGCAAGCGACATGGTGATGAGCGGTGAGGTCGAGAACGCCTTTTGCAACGTGCGGCCACCGGGGCATCATGCCGAACGCGCGCGCGCGATGGGTTTCTGCTTTTTCAACAACGTCGCGGTGGGCGCAGCCCATGCGCTGGAAAAGCACGGTCTGGAGCGCGTGGCGATCGTGGACTTCGACGTGCACCACGGCAACGGCACCGAGGATATCTTTCGCGATGAACCCCGGGTGATGATGGTCTCTACTTTCCAGCATCCGTTCTACCCGTACAGCGGTGTGGAGGGGCGTTCCGAGCGCATGGTGAACATTCCGCTTGCGGCATACAGCGGTGGCCGGCAGTTTCGCGAAGCGGTCGAAAAGCACTGGCTGCCTGCGTTGGGTCGCTTCAAGCCAGAGATGATATTCGTTTCTGCCGGGTTCGATGCCCACCGGGACGACGACATGGCGTCGTTGAGCCTGGTGGAAAGCGATTACGCCTGGGTGACCGGGCGCATCAAGGAAATTGCCGAACAACACGGCAAAGGGCGGATGGTTTCGACTCTGGAAGGCGGCTACGAATTGACCGCGCTGGCACGCAGCGTCGCCGAGCATATTCGCGTGCTGAGTGGTCTGTGAAGAAAATCCCGGGCTGGGCCGACCGGGATGTTTTCCGATTCGTGTCCGGTAAATGAAAGGTTCGACAGACTTAGAGAATTAACGCCGCAGCGACCTTCCGGCCTTCAGCCACCAGGATGTTGTAAGTCCGGCAGGCCGCGCGCGTATCCATGACTTCGACGCCGACGCGGGCCCGCGCCAGCGATTGCAGAAGGCGGGGGTGGAGGAAGCGCAGGCTTTCCCCGGTGCCAAGCAGCACGATTTCCACGCTGAGACCGGCCAGATACTCCACATCCTCTTCCCGCAGCGTATCTACTCCTTCCACAGCCCAAGCCTCGACCGGTCGATCGGGCAGGACCACGAGACTGCGCTCATAACGCACCGCGTTCACCATCACGTAGCCCTCGCCGTAACCGGTGAAGGTATTCTGGTTGTCGCTTCTGGCAAGGTGAAGTTTCAAGGCGCGGAGGTTCTTTGCTGCAATGCGGCTGATCCGGTAGGATTATAACTTTTCAATCGCCCCAACTTCCATCGCTCCAACAGTCGGTTACGAGCCGACGCCAGCGCCGGTCCGAATCCATGCCCATGAAAGATTTTCCCCGTATCAGACGCCTGCCTCCCTACGTCTTCAACATCACCGGCGAGTTGAAGGCGGCGGCACGGAGCCGCGGCGAGGACATCATCGACATGAGCATGGGCAACCCGGACGGGGTAACGCCCAGGCACATCGTGGACAAGCTGGTAGAGGCGTCGCAGCGCATCGATACCCACGGCTACTCGGTTTCCAAGGGCATCCCGCGGTTGCGGCGCGCGATCTGCAACTGGTACCAGTCCCGTTTCGGCGTGACGCTGGACCCGGATTCAGAGGCCATCGTCACGATCGGCTCGAAGGAAGGGCTCGCGCATCTGATGCTCGCCACGCTGGATCACGGTGATACCGTGCTGGTGCCGAATCCGAGCTACCCCATTCATATTTACGGCGCGGTGATCGCCGGCGCGGATATCCGCTCGGTGCGCATGACGCCGGGAATCGATTTCATCCAGGAACTGCAGCGGGCGATCCGGGAATCCATCCCCAAACCGAAGATGATGATCCTGGGTTTCCCGAGCAACCCGACCGCACAATGCGTGGAGCTCGATTTCTTCGAGCGCGTCGTGGCGCTGGCGAAGGATTACGGCATCCTGGTGGTGCACGATCTGGCATATGCCGACATCTGCTTCGACGGCTGGAAGGCGCCATCGATCATGCAGGTGCCCGGCGCCCGCGAAGTCGCGGTCGAATTCTTCACCATGAGCAAGAGCTACAACATGGCCGGCTGGCGGGTCGGCTTCATGGTCGGCAACAGGGAACTGGTGTCCGCACTGGCGCGCATCAAGAGCTATCATGACTACGGCAGTTTCACCCCCATCCAGGTGGCATCCATCGCCGCGCTCGAAGGCCCCCAGGACTGCGTGCGCGAGATCTGCGAGAAATATCAGAAACGCCGCGACGTGCTCGCGCGGGGTCTGCATGAAGCCGGGTGGATGGTGCAGGTGCCGAAGGCTTCGATGTACATCTGGGCCGAGATTCCGGCGCCTTACAAAGAGATGGGATCGCTCGAGTTTGCCAAAAAACTGCTGGCGGACGCCAAGGTGGCAGTTTCCCCCGGCATCGGCTTCGGCGAGTACGGTGACGGTCATGTGCGCTTCGCCCTGATCGAGAACGAAGCGCGCACCCGCCAGGCCGTGCGGGGGATCAAGGAAATGTTCCGTCGCGACGGATTGCTGGTAGCGGGCCCGCGCCTCGTTTCCGCATAGGCATACGCGCCGGGCAGCGTAACGTTGCACACGGCGGGCCGAATTTTTCAGGTTTCCGATTCGATCGGGCGCGCGTCGCCCGATCTTTTTGTGCAGAGATTGATCATGGCAGCCGACGCTTTGCGTATCGTGCAGATCACCGGGAAGAATGGCGAAGTGCTGGAGCGCGAGTGGCTCGCCGGCGCTGAGGCAGTGCATCGGCAACTGCGTCCGCAATTGCCTGGGGATTATTCCGCCAAAATGGAACGGATATTCCGCGACGGGGGCGAGATGTGTGTCGCTGTGAGAAACAAGAAAGTGGTCGGCGTGGCGGTCTACCGCGAGTTCGAAAACACCCATGCCGGCCGCCGGTTCTACGTCGATGATCTGGTGACTGATGAAAGCGAGCGTTCCTCCGGAGTCGGGCGGGCGCTGATGGCATATCTGCAACAGGCCGCCCGCGAACGCGGCTGCCCGGGACTGGATCTAGAATCGGGGACGCACCGCACCCGCGCGCACCGTTTTTACTTCCGCGAGGGATTCTTCATCACCTCATTTTCGTTCAGAAAAGATTTTCAATGAAACCGATACACGTGGGCCTGCTCGGCATCGGCACCGTGGGTGGCGGAACTTTCGCCGTGCTTCGCCGCAACCAGGAAGAGATCACCCGGCGGGCCGGCCGCGGCATCGTCATCAAGATGGTCGCCGACAAGGACCTTGGCCGGGCGCGCAAGCTGGTTGGCGATGCCGCCGAGATCACCGATGACGCTCACAAGGTGGTAGGCAACCCCGATATCGACATCGTGGTCGAATTGATCGGGGGCACCAAAGTCGCGAAGGACCTGATCCTGGCGGCGATCGACAACGGCAAGCATGTCGTAACCGCCAACAAGGCCTTGCTGGCGACACACGGCAACGAGATTTTCCTTGCCGCGCAAAAGAAAGGGGTCATGGTCGCCTTCGAAGCGGCGGTTGCCGGCGGTGTGCCGATCATCAAGGCGCTGCGCGAAGGCCTGACCGCCAACCGCATCGAGTGGATCGCCGGAATCATCAACGGCACCTCGAACTTCATCCTGTCGGAGATGCGCGAGAAGGGTTCGAGCTTCAAAGACGTGCTGGCCGAGGCGCAGCGCCTGGGCTATGCGGAAGCCGATCCGACGTTCGACGTCGAGGGTGTGGATACCGCGCACAAACTCACCATCATGGCGGCGATCGCCTACGGCATCCCGATGCAGTTCGACAAGGCCTATACGGAGGGCATTTCCAAACTTACCAAGGAGGACATCCGCTACGCCGAGGAACTCGGCTACCGGATCAAGTTGCTCGGCATCACCCGGCGCACGTCGGCCGGAATCGAATTGCGGGTGCATCCGACGCTGATCCCGTCGCGGCGGCTGATCGCCAATGTGGAAGGGGTCATGAACGCCATCCTGGTCAAGGGAGACGCGGTCGGGGCCACGCTGTATTACGGCGCCGGCGCCGGTGCCGAGCCGACCGCCTCAGCGGTGGTGGCCGATCTGGTGGACGTGACCCGGATGCATACCGCCGATCCGGAGCACCGGGTACCGCATCTGGCGTTCCAGCCGGACCGGATGTCCGATACGCCGATCCTGGCGATGGAGGAAGTCGAGACCTCCTATTACCTGCGGCTGCGGGTGCTGGATCGCCCGGGTGTGCTCGCCGACATCACCCGCATCCTCGCCGACATGTCGATCTCGATAGATGCGATGGTGCAGAAGGAACCGAGCGAGGGCGAGGAGCAGGTGGACATCATTATGTTGACCCACCTGACCCAGGAAAAAAACGTCAACTCTGCGATCAAGCGCATCGAATCGCTGCCGGTGGTGTCCGGCAAGGTCACCCGAATCCGGCTCGAACAACTCGACAGGAACTAAACGACAATAAACCGCCAAGACGCCAAGAGCGCCAAGGAAGAACGAGACAAAGAGACCTAATAGCTCAAAGAACATCTACTCAGGTACTCTCGCATCAAGCGTTTATGTTTTTTTTGGGGAGATTCCGGGTTTTCTTGGCGCTCTTGGCGTCTTGGCGGTTCAAAAAATTCAATATGACCATGACAAACCACTACACCGGCCTCATCAACCGCTACCGCGACCGCCTCCCGATCGGACCGAACACGCCCGTCATTACGCTCAACGAAGGCAACACGCCGTTGATCGAACTGGTCAATCTGCCGAAGATCATCAGGAAGGACGTACGCATCTTCTGCAAGTTCGAGGGGCTGAATCCGACCGGCTCGTTCAAGGACCGCGGCATGACCATGGCGGTGACGAAGGCAGTCGAAGCGGGTGCGCGGGCGATCATCTGTGCTTCCACCGGCAATACGTCGGCAGCTGCCGCTGCTTATGCCGCTCGCGCAGGCATCACCTGTTATGTATTGATCCCGGAAGGCAAGATCGCGCTCGGGAAGCTCTCGCAGGCGATGATGCATGGATCCGTCGTCATCCAGATCCGCGGCAATTTCGACGACGGCATGCGGCTGGTGCAGGAAGTGGCGCAGAGCATGCCGGTGAACATCGTCAACTCGATCAACCCCTATCGGCTGCAGGGCCAGAAAACCATCGCCTTCGAGGTGATCGAGGCGCTGGGCAACGCGCCGGATTATCACGCGCTGCCGGTCGGCAACGCCGGCAACATCTCGGCGCACTGGATGGGCTACAGCGAGGCGGTGGGCAAGAACACCGTGAGTTGCTCGCACTGCGGCGGCGATTGCAAGTACCTGGCCAAGCCCATCGCCACCCAACGGCCGATCATGCTCGGCTACCAGGCCGCGGGCGCCGCGCCGTTTCTGCGCGGTGCGATGGTGGATGAGCCCGAGACCATTGCCACCGCAATCCGCATCGGCCACCCGGTATCGTGGAAACTCGCGTGGGCGGCAAAGAGCGAATCCGGCGGCTGGTTCAACGAATGCACCGACGAAGAGATCCTTCGGGCACAGAAACTCCTGGCCGAAACAGAAGGAATTTTCTGCGAGCCGGCCGCAGGGGCTTCGGTTGCCGGTGTGCTAAAGGACCTGGAAATCGGTGTGATTGGCGAAGGCACGACAATTGTCTGCACATTGACTGGCCACGGACTGAAAGACCCCGACAGCGCGATCGCTCAGAGCACCAAGCCTGTCGTAGTGGACGCCACGCGTGCGGCGATAGAACGCGTGATCAGTGAGAATTTGCCTCGGTAGTTTCCAAATGGTTTCCCGTCCTTTTGCGCGAAGCGCGAGGCTGATCAAGCGGACGCAAAACGCATCGACAGATCCACTGCGCGCACGTCCTTGGTCAGCGAGCCGATGGAAATGCGATCTACTCCGGTCTCCGCGATGGCCCGCACGGTGTCGAGATTCACCCCACCCGAAGCCTCCAGCGCCGCGCGTCCGGCGGTCACCTCCACGGCTTCCCGCAGGCCCGCGAGATCGAAGTTGTCGAGCAGAATGAGCTTGGCGCCCGCTTCGATCGCCGCGTTCAACTGAGCGATCGATTCCACCTCGATCTGGATCGGGCCATTACCGGCAACCTGCCTGGCCTGCCGGAGCGCCGGGCCGATTCCTCCGGCTGCGGCGATGTGGTTTTCCTTGATCAGAACCCCGTCGTAGAGACCCATGCGGTGATTGCTGGCGCCGCCGCAGCGCACCGCGTACTTGAGCGCCTGGCGCAGCCCCGGGAGCGTCTTGCGGGTATCGAGGATGGTTGCTTTCGTTCCCGCAACTGCATCCACGAATGTCCGCGTGCGGGTGGACACGCCGGACAGGGTTTGCAGGAAATTGAGCGCAGTGCGTTCGCCGGTGAGCAGGCTGCGGGCGCGGCCGTCAATTTCACACAGCACCTGATTCGGGGACACACGGTCGCCGTCTTTTGCGTGCCAGTTCACCCGCGTCTCAGGGTCGATCTGGCGAAACACTTCATCGAACCACGCGCTGCCGCACAACACCGCCGCTTCGCGGGCGACAACGTGTGCATGGGCAGCCTCGTTCTGGGGCACCAGGCGGGCGGTAACGTCGCCGCTGCCGATGTCTTCGGCCAGTGCTCGCGCTACGTCGCTCCTGATCACCGGTGCCAAATCCATGGGATTCCCATAAACTGAAGGCGGCATTCTATCGCGGGAGGCGTTGATGTCGGGCGTTATGGGTGTGCTCTCGTATGGGATCGGGAGGCGGCGTGGGAGCGGACTTCGTCAACACCGCGCGCGGCTTCATGTTCGCGCTCGGCTGCATCCAGGCGCTACGCTGCCACACCAATACCTGCCCGACCGACGTCACGACGCAAAACAGGCGGCTGCAGCGCGGGCTGGTGGTGGAGGAGAAGTATCTGCGGGTGGCGAACTACGCGATCAACATGAACAAGGAGGTCGACATGATCGCGCATTCCTGCGGCTGCCGGCATGCGCGCGAGTTGCGGCGCGAACACGTGCGCATCGTCGAATCCGCGGGGCACAGCGTGGCCTTCAGCATGCTCTATCCCTATCCGAAGACGAAGCAGGAGTTCAGGCAGTCGGTGGTCCAGACCGTCACTTGAGCAGGGCGGGCAGGTCGGTGAGTTGGGACAGCACCGCGGCCGGCTGGTAGCCGAGGTCCTCGGGCGTTGCTCCCGTGCGGTTGATCCAGAAGGTGCGGAATCCGAACGATGTGGCGCCAGCCACATCGAAGAAGTTCGAGGACACGAAACCGATTGCGCCTGCCGGCGCCTGCAATCTTTCCGCGGCGTAGGCGTAGACGCTCGGATGGGGCTTGAAGATCCTCAACGCATCGACGCTGAGCACGGCGTCGAGCAGTTGGTCGAGCCTGGCGTGGCGAACCACGGCGTTCAGCATCGCCGGTGACCCATTGGAGAGAATGGCGAGCTTGCGTCCGTGGAGCCGGCTTAGCGCGTCCATGACATCCGGGAAGACCTTCAATACCAGGTAAGCGTCCATCAGGCGTCTGGCCGCGGCTTCGCTCAGTTCCAGCCGCAGCATGTTGCACGCGGTCGTCAGCGCGCCACGGGTGATCGCGGAAAAATCGGCGTAGCGGCCCATCAGACTGCGCAGCCAGGTGTATTCGAGCTGTTTCCCGCGCCAGAGCTGGGAAAGCGACGCGCCCTTGCCCGGAAACAATGCTTCGCACTCGGTAATCACCGAATGCACGTCGAACAATGTCCCGTAGGCATCGAAGACCAGCGCTTTCAACTGGGGAGGCGAACCCACTAGCCTGCTCCGCCGCGCAGGCGATCGCGCCACAGATAACAGATGCTCCCGGGAGTGTGACCGGGAGTGGAGATGGCGTGCACTGTTTCGTCGCCAAACCGGATGGTGACGCCGTCGTCGAGCAGCCGGTCGAATCCGCTGGCGCCGCAGTGCTGGCTCACCGCCGTGACTGCACCCGTCGCCTCCTTCAGCGCCCGGGCCCCGGTGACATGGTCGGCGGGAATATGGGTTTCGAGCCGGAAGATCATCTGGCGTCTTCCATGGACTGTTTGATGGTTACGGCGCCGCGAATCTGGCCGAGGGCATAACCGGTGGCGCGGTCATGCGGATAGTCGGCAGCCAGCCTGGTCTTCACCGGGTCGGGAATGGAGTCCGTCGTCCCGTGGCAGGTCAGGCACAAGGGCTGCACTGGGATTGCCTTCATGTAGCGGAAGAAACGGCCCTGCGGCTCGGTCACGACCTCGGAGCGCTCCAGGGTCTCGGGCTTGGCTCCCTGCGCCGCCTGCTGGTCGAACTCCGTCAGCACCTGTTGTTCCCAGGCATCAGGCTGGCCAAGCAGGGGGTTGCGGGTCTTCAGGCTGACACGGGAGACGCGGGCCCCCGTCTTTCTGGATAGCTCCCCTGCAAGTCCCGGAGCAATATCCCGACAAACCGCGATGGCATTGTCCGGCCCGCCGGCAGCCATTTCTTTTTTCAACACGGCGCCGAGCCGCTGGATCAGGTCGGACGCGGTCGCGCGCGCGGCGACGATCAAGTCGTCGGCCGTGGCCGGTGGGACCAGCGCGCCCAGCAGCAGTATCGGGACCAGTCGGAAGTTCTTCATGTATTCGCGGAGTCCTGGGAAGCAACTCTCAGCTAAATCTGCCAGTTTTACGGTTGGCCGGCGACGTTGAGCGACCGGATAGTTCATTTCGGCTGAATCCAACCCGTTGAAATTGATTGGTTACCGCCCAATCTATGCGGCGATACCTGAAACCAAGGAACTGCAATGCGCTTTGACAAACTCACGACCCGATTCCAACAGGCGCTGGCCGATGCCCAGAGCATGGCGGTCGGCCATGATAATCCGTACATCGAGCCTCAGCACCTGCTGCTTGCGCTGATCGAGCAGGACGACGGCGGTACGGCGTCGCTGCTCGCCCGTGCCGGAGCCAATGTGCCGCCGCTCAAGGAAGCCCTCAAGGCCAGCATTGGCCGGCTGCCCAAGGTGGAAGGGCACGGCGGAGAGATCAGCGTTTCGCGCGAACTGACGGGCCTGTTGAATCTTACCGACAAGGAAGCGCAGAAGCGCGGCGACCAGTTCATCGCCTCCGAGTTATTTCTTCTGGCGCTGGCGGACGACAAGGGGGAAACCGGCAAGCTGCTGAAGAGCCACGGGGTCAATCGCAAGGCGCTCGAACAGGCCATCAACGCGGTGCGCGGCGGCGAGGGCGTGCAGAGCCAGGAGGCGGAAGGCCAGCGCGAAGCGCTCAAGAAGTACACCCTGGACCTGACCGAGCGCGCCCGCATCGGCAAACTCGACCCGGTGATCGGCCGCGACGACGAGATCCGCAGGGTGATCCAGATCCTCCAGCGCCGGACCAAGAACAATCCGGTGTTGATCGGTGAGCCGGGAGTGGGAAAAACCGCGATCGTCGAAGGTTTGGCGCAGCGCATCGTCAATGAGGAGGTGCCGGAAACGCTGAAGAACAAGCGCGTCCTCAGTCTCGACATGGCGGCGTTGCTGGCGGGAGCCAAATACCGCGGCGAGTTCGAGGAACGGCTCAAATCCGTGCTCAAGGAGCTGGCGCAGGACGAGGGCCGCACCATCGTCTTCATCGACGAGCTGCACACCGTGGTCGGCGCCGGCAAGGCGGAAGGCGCGATCGACGCCGGCAACATGCTCAAACCCGCTTTGGCACGCGGCGAACTGCATTGTGTCGGCGCGACTACGCTGGGCGAATACCGCAAGTACATCGAGAAGGACGCGGCACTCGAGCGCCGCTTCCAGAGGGTGCTGGTCGAAGAGCCCAGCGTGGAAAGCACCATCGCCATCCTGCGCGGACTGCAGGAGAAGTACGAGGTGCATCACGGCGTGGAAATTACCGACCCGGCCATTGTTGCCGCGGCGGAGCTTTCGCATCGTTACATCACGGACCGCTTCCTTCCGGACAAGGCGATCGACCTGATCGACGAGGCGGCCGCACGCATCAAAATGGAAATCGATTCCAAGCCCGAGCAAATGGACAAACTCGAGCGCCGCTTGATCCAACTCAAGATCGAACGCGAGGCGGTAAAAAAGGAGAAGGACGAAGCCTCGCGCAAGCGCCTTATGGCTCTCGAGGAGGAGATCAAGCGGCTGGAGAAGGAATACTCGGACCTGGAAGAAATCTGGAAAGCAGAAAAAGCCCAGGTTCAGGGTTCGCAGCACATCAAGGAAGAATTGGAGAAGCTAAAGCTGGAAATGGAGGCCGCCAAACGCAAGGGCGATTGGCAGAAAGTCTCCGAGCTCCAGTACGGCAAGATCCCGCAGCTGGAATCGCAACTCAAGAAGGCGGAAACCTCGACCGATCAGCCGAAATTCAAGCTGCTGCGCACCCAGGTTAGCGCCGAAGAAATCGCTGAAGTGGTATCGCGCGCAACCGGGATACCGGTTTCCAAGATGATGCAGGGTGAACGCGAGAAGCTGCTGCACATGGAGGAGCGGCTGCACGAGCGCGTGGTCGGACAGGACGAGGCGGTGCGCATGGTGTCGGACGCAATCCGGCGCTCGCGTGCGGGGCTGGCCGATCCGAATCGGCCTTATGGTTCCTTCCTGTTCCTCGGGCCGACCGGCGTCGGCAAGACCGAACTGTGCAAGGCGCTGGCCGGATTCCTGTTCGATTTGCAGGATCACCTGATCCGCATCGACATGTCCGAGTTCATGGAAAAGCACTCGGTGGCCCGCCTGATCGGCGCGCCGCCCGGCTATGTCGGCTACGAGGAGGGCGGTTATCTGACCGAGGCGGTACGCCGCAAGCCCTATTCGGTGATCCTGCTCGATGAGGTGGAGAAGGCGCACCCGGACGTGTTCAACGTTCTGTTGCAGGTGCTGGACGACGGCCGCATGACCGACGGTCAGGGCCGCACCGTGGATTTCAAGAACACGGTGATCGTCATGACTTCGAATCTGGGCAGCCAGATGATCCAGCAGATGGCGGGCAACGACTACCAGGTGATCAAACTGGCAGTGATGGGCGAGGTCAAGTCTTATTTCCGGCCGGAGTTCATCAACCGCATCGACGAAGTGGTGGTATTCCACGCACTTGATGAGAAGCACATCCGGTCGATCGCGAGGATCCAGCTCGCCCATCTGGAAAGACGCCTCGCTGCGATGGACATGAAGCTGGAAGTGGACGATGCCGTGTTGTCCGAACTGGCCCACATCGGCTTCGATCCGGTGTTTGGTGCCCGTCCATTGAAGCGCGCGATCCAGTCGACGATCGAGAATCCGCTGGCAAAGGAAATCCTCGAAGGGCGGTTCGCTCCCAAGGATGTAATTCGCGTTACTTCGGTGGGAGGCAAGATCCGCATCGAAAAGGGAAAGTAAGCGGTCTAGGCGGCCGGCGCGAGCCGAATATTCGTTAGCGGCTGGATAGAGCCGTGGTTTTGACCGATAATTCGTGCCTTGAAACGTGCCGGTCCTCTGCGAGCGTGAGCGGCAATGTTGCGCTTTCGCATCGGGAATGCAGAGGATTCCGGCGGCCTCCCACCATAGAAGAACATGACCGTCGAAACCCCCGCCGAGCCGCTTGCCTTATTCCGCGGCGAACCGGTGCACGAGCTGCCCGGCGATCTCTACATTCCGCCGGACGCGCTGCGCGTTTTTCTCGAGACCTTCGAGGGTCCGCTTGACCTGCTGCTCTATCTGATCCGCAAGCACAACCTCGATGTGCTCGACATCCCCATGGCGAGCCTTACCCGCCAGTACATGGAGTATGTCGAGGTGATGCGGCAGCATCAGCTCGAACTGGCGGCCGAGTATCTGCTGATGGCTGCGCTGTTGATCGAGATCAAGTCGCGCATGCTGCTGCCGCGGCCGCCCCAGGTGAGCCCGGAGGAGGAAGATCCACGCGCAGAACTGGTGCGCCGGTTGCTGGAATACGAGCGCATGAAGCTCGCGGGCCAGCAGCTCAATGAGTTGCCGCAGGCCGGACGGGATTTCGCTCTGGTGCAGGTCTGGCTCGACCGGGAGGTCGAGCAAAGGCTGCCGGACGTCAATCCCGAGGACTTGCGCAACGCATGGCTGGGACTGATCGCGCGGGCGCGCGTGACGCGCCACCACAGGATCACCCGCGAGCAGCTGTCGGTCCGCGAGCACATGAGCCGCATTTTGCGTAGCCTGCAGCACTTGCGATTTGTCCGCTTCGAGGACCTTTTCGATGCAACGGCAGGCGTGCCCGTCCTGGTGGTCAGTTTCCTCGCCATACTCGAATTGGCCCGCGAGAGCCTTGTACAGGTCACCCAGCAGGGTGCGTTTTCACCTATTTATGTGAAGTTGAATCATGGAATTACCTCTGTCTGATCCGGCCCAGATCAAATGCGTGCTGGAAGCCGCGTTGTTGAGCAGCGCCGAACCCTTGCCCGTGGCCGATCTCAGAAAGATGTTCGACGAGGATGTCGGTCCCGATGTCATTCGCCGCATGCTGGAAGAACTGCGCACTGAATGGGCTGAGAAAGGCGCGGAACTGGTGAATGTCGCCAGCGGGTGGCGTTTTCAGGTCCGCCCGGATTATCAGAAGTTCCTGGACCGGCTGAATCCCCAGAAACCGCCAAAGTACTCGAGGGCGGTGCTGGAGACGCTCGCCATTATCGCCTACCGGCAGCCGGTCACGCGCGGAGATATCGAGGCAATTCGGGGAGTTACGGTATCCAGCGGCATACTCAAGGCGCTCGAGGCGCGAGGCTGGATCGACGAGGTCGGTCACCGCGAAGTACCTGGCCGGCCGGTGCTTTACTCCACCACGCGGACGTTTCTGGACGATCTGAACCTGCGCTCGCTGGATGAACTGCCGCCGCTGGAGGATCTCGGCTCGCTGGTCGAGACGGAACAACTGGCTGTGCAGACGCAACGGTTCGAGGAATCTACAGAAGGTGCAGCCGGCGCGGCTCAGAATGAGGAGGAGAAGTCCGCGGAGACACAAGCCAATCCGGCTTGAATGGCCGCCATCCGGCAGCGGTCAACGCCGGTGCCGTTCTGGAGAACAACATGAAAGCCGTTCTTGTTGCCAATCCCAAAGGCGGATCCGGCAAGACCACACTTGCGACCAACCTTGCGGGGTCTCTGGCAGCGCGCGGGGAGAGGGTCTATCTGTGGGATCTCGATCGCCAGCAGTCGTCGCTGAACTGGCTGACGATCCGTCCGGCAGACCGGCCGGCGATTCACAAGCTGGACGCGCGAGATGACGACGAAACTTCCATGCCGCGCGGCTCGAGCTGGCTCATTCTGGACTCCGCAGCCGGGCTGCATGGCAAGAACCTCGCGCATGCACTGAAACTCGCCCAGAAAGTGCTGGTTCCGGTCCAGCCATCGGTTTTCGACATGGCGGCAACGAGTACTTTCCTGCAAACCTTGATGGAAGAGAAGGCGATACGAAAGCACAAGACCTTTGTGGGCATCGTTGGCATGCGCGTGGATCCAAGGACAAAGGCTGCGGCGACTCTCGAAGCCTTTCTTGCCCAGTTCAAATTGCCCGTGTTGACCTATTTGCGCGACACGCAGGTCTATGTGAACGCGGCTTTCAACGGTCTCAGCGTGTTCGACTTGCCCGATTACGTGAGCGCGCGAGACCTCGAGCAGTGGCAGCCTTTGCTGGATTGGTTGGAAGAGGACTGAAAAGCCGGCGCCAAGCGATCTGATCCCGCTCTTCGGTTGACGCGCATCTCGTTACATTGCTATCATTCCGTTTCTTGGGACTCGATTTTTCGGGTTTCAATCCGGTCGCGGGGTGGAGCAGTCTGGCAGCTCGTCGGGCTCATAACCCGAAGGTCGTAGGTTCAAATCCTGCCCCCGCAACCAACCTGCTCTTTAAAAAATCAAACAGCCGATGCGTGTGGGTGCTCCGTGTGGTGGGGCGCTTGCGTGGGGTTGGTGGGTTATCGCCCGGTCCTGGGGTCT
>JBBPIT010000020.1:0-59246 GCA_038040175.1 Pseudomonadota bacterium
CACCCTTCACCCTTCACCCTTCACCCTTCACCCTTCACCCTTCACCCTTCACCCATTCACTCCGCGGAGCGGACCATGACCATCGACTACACCGCCAAGATTCCCAACAACGTCAATCTCGCCAACGATCGCACGCTGCAGCGCGCGCTCGAGCACTGGCAGCCGAGGTTCCTCGACTGGTGGCGGGAGATGGGGCCGAAGGCGTTTTCCTCGGCGGACGTCTACCTGCGCACCGCCACCGGCGTGGATGCCCAGGGCTGGGCCACGTATGGCTCGGTGAAGATGCCCGACTACCGCTGGGGGATCTTTCTGGCCGAGCCGGTGCCGGAGCGCACCATCGGCTTCGGCAACAACTACGGCCAGCCCGCCTGGCAGCAGGTGCCGGGCGAGCTGCGTTCGCAGTTTCGCCGCATCATCGTGACGCAGGGCGACACCGAGCCGGCCTCCGTGGAACAGCAGCACTTGCTGGGTCTCACCTGTCCGTCCCTCTACGACCTGAGGAACCTGTTTCAGGTCAACGTCGAGGAAGGCCGGCACCTGTGGGCGATGGTCTATCTGCTGCATGCCTATTTTGGCCGCGATGGACGCGAGGAGGCCGAGGAACTGCTGGCCCGGCATTCGGGGGACGCCGACAAGCCGCGCATCCTCGGCACGTTCAACGAGCCGATCAGCGACTGGATGTCGTTCTTCATGTTCACGTACTTCACCGACCGCGTCGGCAAGTTCCAGCTCAAGAGCCTCGCCGAATCGGGTCTCGATCCGCTGGCGCGCACCTGCCGCTTCATGCTCACCGAAGAGGCGCACCACATGATCGTCGGCGAGACCGGTGTGGGTCGCGTGGTGAAGCGCACGCTGGAGGTCATGAAGGAACTCGGCACCGACGATCCGGAAGCGGTACGCCGCCAGGGCGTGATCGACCTGCCGACGATCCAGCGCTACATGAACTTCTGGTTCACCTCCTCGCTCGATCTGTTCGGCTCCGAGGTATCGTCCAACGCCGCAAGCTCGTTTGCCAACGGCATCAAGGGCCGGCCGGACGAAGCGCAGGACCAGGATCATATTTGCAACGAAGCGAGCTACGAGCTGGAGACGCCGCAGGGAAGGGAATCGGTGAGCCTGCGCAACGCAATGAACGAGGTGTTGCGCAACGCCTACATCAAGGACTGCGAGATCGGCGTCAAGCGCTGGAACATGCAGATCAGCCGCGCGGGCTTCGACTTTCAGCTACGGCTTCCCAGCCCGCGCTTCCGCCGCGCCATCGGCATTTGGGCCAACGCGCCGACAGATCCGCAGGGCAAGGCCATCAGCCGCGAGGAATTCGAGCGCGACGTGCCGGGATGGATTCCGAGCGAAGGCGACCGCGCGTTCGTGATGAGCCTGATGCAGCGCGTGGTGGAGCCCGGGAAGATGGCAGGCTGGATCGCCCCGCCGGACCGCGGCATCAACAACCTGCCGGTGGACTACGAGTACGTGAAGCTGAATTGAAGAAAAACGGGCGAGGACCATCGTCCTCGCCCGCCGAAATGTCCGGCGCGGGAAACTATCCGGTCTTTGCGACGCTCAGCGGACCGGAGCCATACACGATCACTCGCGCTCGGCAAGCCGGCCCATTCGGCCGGCCATGTAATCGTCGCGTGCCTGGATGATCTCTTCGCGGGTATTCATCACGAAAGGCCCCCACGACACCACCGGCTCGTCGATCGGCTCGCCGGCCAGCAGCAGGAAATCGAGAGCGTCCGATGCCGTCACCTGCACGCTGCCGCCGTCGCCGCGATACTCGACCAGTTGGTTGGCCGCGAAGCCGACGGTCGAAGAGCGGCCGCTGCCGCGAACGGCATAAACGTAGGCGTTGAAACTGGCCGGGATCGGCAGTTCTACGCTGGCGCCCGCCTCGAGCTTCACATGTGCGGCGACGATCGGCGTATAAGTCACCGCCGGACCGCGCACGCCAAGCAGTTCGCCCGCCACTACGCGCGCCTCGCCGCCGGGAAATTTCGCGACTGCGAACTTCTCGGCAGGCAGATCCTGATAGTGCGGCACTTCCATCTTGAACTTGCGCGGCAGGTTCACCCAGAGTTGCACCCCTTCCAGCACGCCGCCGGTCCGCGCGAATTCCTTTTCGCGGTACTCCGCGTGGACGATGCCGGAACCGGCGGTCATCCACTGCACGCCGCCGGCGCGCAAGTGGCCGTGCCCGCCGGACGAATCATGGTGCTCCATCGCGCCCTGAAACAGGAAAGTCACCGTTTCGAAGCCGCGGTGCGGGTGCGGATTGAGCCCGCCTTCATCGCCCGGACGGATGCGTTCGGGCCCGAAGTGATCGAGCATCAGAAAAGGGCTGGCGTAGTCCAGATCCGGTCCCGGAAACGGGCGCAACACACGCAACCCCGGCGCCGGCTCGGCGTAGTGGCTATCGATCACGCGCAGCGCGCTGCGCGGCTCCAACCGTGTATCCATTTTCACAGCGGTGGTCATTGCAATCTCCTGTCCGGCGCTCACGCCATATCGAACAACAGCACTTCGGCCTTGTCACCGTTATCGATGACGATTTCCGATTCTCCGCTTGCCTTGAGCGCGTCGCCCGCTCCCAGCGGTTGGCCGTTCACCGTCGCTGCACCTCGCGCGACATGCACGTAGCCCTTGCGGCCATCGGCAAGCTTGTGCGAAACCATGTCATCGCCATCGAGCAACGCGGCATAGAATTTCGCATCCTGGTGAACCAGGACCGAGCCGTCGCGCCCATCGGGCGAAGCAACCAAGCGCAGTTTGCCGCGCTTCTCCTCGGGAGCGAAGAATTTCTGCTCGTAGCTCGGCTCGATACCCGTCACTGCCGGCTCGATCCAGATCTGCAGGAAATGCACGGGATTCTGTCGCGACGGGTTGTACTCGCTGTGGAACACGCCGGTACCGGCACTCATTCGCTGTACATCGCCCGGCCGGATCACGGAACCCGTGCCCATGCTGTCCTTGTGTTCCAGTTCCCCGCCCAGCACATAACTGATGATTTCCATGTCACGGTGCGGGTGGGTGCCAAAGCCTTGCCCGGCTGCGACCCGGTCTTCATTAATCACCCGAAGCGGGCCGAACCCCATGTGCTTTGGGTCGTGATAACCGGCGAACGAGAAGGTGTGAAAACTTTTCAGCCAGCCGTGATCGGCATAGCCGCGTTCGCTGCTTTTCCTGAGTGCGATCATGCGTTTTCCTTTCCTGCCTGTACAACTTTCCCGGTCCAGGCGTCGATACATCCGAATATAGGGGCTAAGTACCGGAATTGTTAGCGGAACAATTAGACTCATTCTATCAAAATTTTTGAACAACTCTTCGTGAACTGCGGTAATGATGATCAATCCAGGTTGATCCAGCCTTCCGACATCAGCACCGAGCGGCCGCCGACACGAACGGCCGGCGGTGAATACGTCGAGCGTGAAGAAGTGATACCGAGCCAGTCCCGGCGGTCAGGCGACCGGCGCAGCGAGCGCGCAAAGCTTCATGTTGGCGAAGTCGATCATCGCCGACGGAGACAGATAGCCCTGCAGCGCGAACGTGACTAGAGCCAGGCAGACGAGCGCGAGCGCGATCCACCAGAGTGCAGCGCGCCAACCCGGAACGATCACGCGGGGCGCCCCTCCATACGCTCGACGGGCCGCTCGTCGATGGGCAGATTGAGTATCGCCGCGATCACGCCCAGGGCGATGCTGCCGATCCACACCAGATGGTACGAGCCGGTGGCATCGAACAGGTAACCGCCCAGCCACACGCCGGCGAAGCTGCCGATCTGATGGCTGAGGAAGACGATGCCGAACAGCATGGACACGAAGCGTACGCCGAAGATTTGCGCGACCAGGCCGTTGGTGAGCGGCACCGTGCCCAGCCACAGGAAACCGATTCCGGCCGCGAACAGATAGACGGTCACCGGCGACACCGGCAATATCAGGAACAGCGCGATGATCACGGCGCGAAGAATGTAGATGCCGGAGAGCAGGTACTTCTTGCTGAAGCGCCCACCCAGATAACCGGCAACAAACGAGCCGGCGATGTTGAACAACCCGATCAGGGCCAAAGCAGCCGCGCCCACGGCGGGCGTCATCTTTACGTCCAGCAGGTACGCCGGCAGGTGCACCGAGATGAAAGCCACCTGAAAGCCGCATACGAAGAATCCTGCAGTCAAATACCAGAAGCCGGAATGAGCACCGGCTTCGCGCAATGCCTGACCCAGCGACTGCTGGGCGCCGGCGGCGACCGGGCGTCGACCTTCCATCATCGCCGCAGCCAGCGGAACCGTCGCCATGATGGTCCCGGCCAATACCAGCAACGCAGTTTGCCAGCCCAGCGTGGAAATCAGGAGCTGCCCCAATGGCAGCATCAGAAACTGCCCGAAAGACCCGCCGGAAGACGCGATGCCGAGCGCGAGGCTGCGCCGCTCCGGCGAAAACGCGCGGCCCACCACGCCGAGGATGACGCCGAAACTCACCCCGCTCAGCCCCAGGCCCACCATCAGTCCGGCGCTCGCATCGAGCATCAGCGGCGTCGTGGAAAACGGCATCAGCGCCAGGCCGCCGGCATACAACAAACCGGAAACAACGACCACGCGCCCGGCGCCCTTCTTGTCGGCCCAGGCGCCAAAGAACGGCTGCGCCAGCCCCCAGATCAGATTCGACAGCGCCATGGCGAAGGAGAAGTGGCTGCGACCCCAGCCGAGATCCGTGCTCATCGGTTGCAGGAACAGGCCGAAGCTCGCACGGATGCCCAATCCCAGCGTGAGGATGATCGCGCCGCAGACCAATATGAGGACGGGGGTACGCCAGCTTGGTTGGGATGTCATCTAAACTTCACTTTCATTGACATTCGGTTTTGTCTGTTTTGGCAGAGATGGCGGCAAGGCTGAAGGTACCGGGCAATTGGATTGGTGCTTCCTGCTCTCGCCTCTCGCCTCTCGCCTCTCGCCTGGAAAATTTAGCCTGATTTCGCCGCGTAGGCCTCGATCTCGACGAGAATTTCCGGCTTCACCAGTCCCGTGACCACCAACAACATCGAGGCCGGACGCGCGTCGCCGAGATAGCGCGCGCGCACCACGACGTAGTCCTTGATGTCTTCCTGTCGCACCAGATAGTGCGTGACCTTGACGAGGTCTTTCACGCCCATCCCTGCTTCCGCAAGGATCGCCAGCACATTCTTCCATGCCTGCTCCGCCTGAGCGGTGATTCCCTTTGGAAAAGTTCCGTCCGGCATCATTCCCGGAGTGCCCGATACGAACACCCATTTCGCATCTGCGGGCACCGCGACGCCATCGCTGTAAGTGCCGATTTTTTGCGCCACGCCGATATTGAGCGTGCGGTTCATATTTGTGTCACTCCTCGAACGAAGTCAGGGCCTGAAGCGGCAGCATGCCGCACGTTTCGCGCTCACCGCCTTCACCCTTCACCCTTCACCCTTGTTTCTATCGACTATAACGACAAAAAAGCGGCAAGTGCGTGAACACTTGCCGCTTCTTTTGCGAGTGCCGTACCGGATTCGCTCAGCGCTGCTTGTCGTGAGGAACCGTCAATGGGCCGGCACCGCCGGCGGCCGCCAGCGCCTCCCGCTCTTCGGGGATCAAGTGGATTCGGCGCACGATAAGCGTGTAGAAGGCGGGGATCACGAACAACGTCAGCAGCGTTCCCAGGGACATGCCGCCCACCACCACCCAACCGATCGCCTGACGGGCCTCAGAGCCGGCACCGGAGGAGATGGCGAGAGGAAGCGAGCCCAAAACGGTGGCAAGCGTCGTCATCAGGATCGGGCGCAGGCGCAATGTCGAGGCCTCGACCACGGCATCGAACAAAGCCAGGCCCTGCCGGCGCTGCTGGTTGGCGAAATCCACGATCAGAATGCCGTTCTTGGTGATCAACCCGACCAACATCACCAGACCGATCTGGCTGTACACGTTGAGCGTACCGCCGTTGCCGAGCTTGGCGTTGATCCACATCGCCAGCAACGCGCCCGTCGCCGCGAGCGGCACGGTCAGCATAATCACCAGCGGTCCGACGAAGCTTTCGAACTGGGCAGCGAGCACGAGGTAAATGAAGATCAACGCGAGTGCCAGGGTTACATAGAGTTCCATGCCGGTCTCGCGGAATTCGCGGGATTGGCCATCCAGGTCGGTATTCACGTTTTTCGGCAACTCTTCGGCAACGACATTGTCGATTTTAGCGAGCACGTCACCGAGGCTGCCGCCCGGACCCACGTTGCCGTTGATGACCGCCGCCCTGAACTTGTTGAAGTGGTTGAGCTCTTTCGGCGCCACCGTTTCCCTGAGCTGAACGAGATTGGAGAGTTGCACCAGATCGCCCCGTGTTCCGCGGACATAAATCGAAGTGAGGTCATCCGGACGCCGGCGCTTGTCGTCCTCCACCTGCACGACGACATCGTATTGCTTGCCTTCGCGCTTATAGCGCGTGACGTCGCGCCCACCGAGCAGCGTTTCCAGCGTGCTGCCGATCGTTGCCATCGACACACCGAGGGCTGCGGCCTTGTCGCGATCGATCTCCACCCGGAGCTGCGGCTTGTTGAGCTTCAGGTCGGTATCCAATCCGGTAATGCCGGGGAAATCCCGCAGTTTGGCCATGACCTTGTTTATGTATCCCTGCAACTCTTCGTAACTGTTGCCGTAGATGACGTACTCGATCTGCTTGGACAGGAAACTGCCCCCAAGCGAGGGCGCGTTCACCGCGAAGCTGAGGACGCCGGGCAATCCAGCGTAGAGTTTCGGAGAGATTTCCTGGGCGATCTGAATCTGGTTGCGGTCGCGCTCGTCCCAGTGTTTCAGCACCGCGAAGCCGATGCCCAGGTTTACCGGGTTGGGCCGATCCAGACCCGGTGCCACGACCTCGAACAGAGTCTCGATCTCCGGCACCGATTTGAGGATCTCACCGACGCCGCGCATGTAGTTGTCGGTGTACTGCATGGTGGACCCTTCGGGCGCCACCACAAAAGCCATGAAGAAGCCACGATCCTCGACGGGGGAAAGTTCGGACTTGAGCTGCAGGAACAGCCAGGCCATTGCGGCAAGCACCACCAGATAGACAGGGATGGCTGCCCATCGGACACGCAGCGTTCGGTGTAGCGCCCATCGATAACCGCGGTTCATCCCCTCGAAGAAACCTTTGGTGTGGTCATAGAGCCAGTTCGATTCGTGCTCCTTGAGAACCTTCGAACACATCATTGGCGTGAGCGTCAGCGCCACGAAGCCCGAGACCAGAACAGCCGCCACCACCGTCATCGCAAATTCGATGAATAGCTGGCCAACGCGGCCAGTCATGAACACCAGCGGCGTAAACACCGCAGCAAGCGTGATGGTCATCGCCACCACTGCAAAGCCGATCTCCTTGGCACCCTTGATCGCCGCCTTGTAAGGCGGCAGGCCTGCTTCGATGTGCCGGTGAATGTTCTCCAGCATCACGATGGCATCGTCCACCACCAGGCCGACGGCGAGTACGATGCCCAGCAGCGTCAGCACGTTGATCGAGAACCCCATCACGTAAAGAAAGAAGAACGCGCCGATCAGGGAGACCGGAATCGTAACCGCCGGAATCAGCGTCGCCCGGAAACTGCGGAGGAACAGGAAAATCACCAGCACAACGAGCGCAAGCGCCTCGGCCATCACCACGTACACCGAGTTGATCGCGGCCTCGATGAACTGGGAGGTGTCAACTGCCACTTTCATGGTCATGCCTTCCGGCAGACTTTCCTTCAGGCGCGGCACCAGCTCCCGAATCCCTGCCGCGATCGCGAGCGTGTTGCCGGTTGACTGTTTAACCACGCCGAGGCCGATGGCCTCGTTGCCGCTCACGCGCACGATCTTGCGGTTCTCGTACGGCCCGGGCGCGGCGCGACCCACATCCTTGAGGCGGATCGGATAACCGGCCACCTCGCGGATGATCATGTTGTTGAACGCCTCGGGGCTCTGCAGATCGGTCTCGGCGAGCACCGTCAACTCTCGCTGAGTGCTTTCTATGCGCCCGCCCGGCGAATCGAGGTTCTGCCGGCGGAGCGCCTCCTCGACATCCTGGGCGGTCATGCCGTGCGCGGCGAGCCGCTCGCGGTCGAGCCACACGCGCATCGCGTACCTGCGCTCGCCGCCGATGATGACAGTCGCGACCCCGGGAACCGCCTTCATGGGATCGGTAAGGTAGCGGTCCGCGTAGTCGGTCAGTTCCATCGGCGTATGCCGGTCGCTGGTAACAGCGACCCACATCACCGGAAAGGCGTCCGCCTCGATCTTGTTGACTACCGGATCGTCGGCCTGATCCGGCAACAACGACCGCACGCGCGAAACGCGATCGCGCACATCGTTGGCCGCCGCTTCGACATCGCGGTCGGTGACGAAGGTGACCGTGACCTGGCTCACCTCTTCGCGGCTCTGCGACTTGATGGTCTTGACGCCTTCGATGCCGGACAGCGCGTCCTCGACCGGGGTCGTGATCGTGCTCTCGACCACCTGGGCCGTGGCGCCTTTCAGGACGGTGCGCACCGAAACGATCGGCGGATCGATCTTCGGATATTCGCGCACCGAGAGACGGTCGAACGCAATGACCCCTAGCAGGACGATGAGCAGGCTCATCACCGTGGCGAGCACGGGGCGCCTGATCGAAATATCGGATAAGACCATGACGAAACCTCGGCTAAGTATGCGGCGGGTTAACCGGACTTCTTTTCACCCGGCGCCTGTTGCTGCGCCGGCGCGCCACCTTGGCCGGCCGGCGCCGCCGCGGGCGCGCCCATCACCATTACCGGGGCACCATCGCGCAGCTTTATCTGACCTTCGGTTACGACGGTATCAGTGGCGTTGAGCCCCTGGATGATCTCCACCCGTCCAGGCTGGCGATTGCCGATCTGGATCTTGGTCAAGGCCGCCTTGCCGTCTACGACGCGGAAGACAAAGTTGTCCTGACCTTGCGGCCAGATCGCCTGTTCAGGAACGATGATCGCGTTCGGCCTGTTCGCGAGCGTAACTGCCACGCGCACGAACATGCCGGGTTTCAGTTTGTTACCCTTGTTCGGGATGCGGGCACGCATGAGGATGGTCCGGGTCTGTTCGTCGACCACTGGCTCCACCGCATAGATGCGTCCGCGGAACTCCTCGCCCGGATAAGCGTCGAGCCGGATGGCAATTTCCTGATTGGAGCCCAGCTTGGACATGTACAACTCGGGAATACGGAAATCCGCCTTGATGGTGCCGATGCTCTCGAGGCGGACGATGTCTGTGCCCGCTTTCACGTAGGCACCCGGGCTGATCATGCGCAAGCCGACGGTGCCCGAGAAAGGCGCGCGGATCACGGTCTTCGCTACGCGCGACTCCGCTTCGGCAAGATGCGCCTTGAGTCGGTCAACGGCGCCAAGTTGAACGTCAAGGGCATCCTTGCTGATGAAATTCTGCTGGTGCAGTTCCTTGGTGCGGACAAGGCGCTGTTCTTCGGTCTTGAGATCGGCACGTACCGCGGCGGCCTGCGCTTCATATTCGGTGCTGTCGATGGTGACCAGCCGTGTGCCGGCGGTGACCGCATGGCCTTCCTGGAAATGCAGGCCGATGATCCGACCGTCGATCTCGGGACGGATGATCACGGATTCCTCGGCAAGCAGCGACCCGACCGCCGTCACTTCATCCGACACTTTGCCGACTTCGACCGGCACCGCTCTCACCGGCAAGCCCATCGGCTTTGCTGCCTGGGCGGCCGGCTTGGCCGCATCGGGCTTTTGAACTGCGCTCGCGTCGTTCTTGGAATTGCAACCGGCGGCGGTCAGTGCTGCAGTGACCAGCGCCGTGAGAATGGCTACATTACGGATGATCGGCGTATGCACTTGCTTACCTCTAAACTCTGGTCGAGGGCGCGAAACGGCCGGCTTCGACTGGTGGAGAAAAAATATCGCCAGCGGGGAATCCTCGCTGGCAACGGGCCGCTGAGCGGCTATTTTTAAAATGGGGCGCCCGCTGGCGGCTTTATTTTGCTGACCGACGGGTCATTTATTTCGCAACATCATAACCGAGTTTTATTGCCCCCACCATGAGAATCTCGCTTGACGCTCTGCTGGTCCTGGACTCGATCGCGCGCAACGGCAGTTTCGCCGCCGCGGGCGAGGAACTGCACCGCGTTCCCTCGGCGATCACCTACACCATCCAGAAACTCGAGCAGGACCTGGAGGTGAAGCTTTTCGACCGCAGCGGCCACCGCGCCAAGTTGACGGAAGCTGGAGAGGAACTGCTGCGCGAAGGCCGCCACCTGCTGCGCACCGCCACCGACCTGGAGTGCCGGGTCAAGCGCGTCGCCACCGGCTGGGAAACTGAATTGCGCATCGCCGTGGACGACATCATTCCCACCGAGCGCCTGTTTCCATTGCTGAAGGATTTTTACCGCGAAGGTTCCGGCACGCGCATCAAACTGACGGCCGAAATTCTCGGTGGTTGCTGGGACGCGCTGATGACCGGCCGTGCCGACCTGGTAATCGGCGCGCCCGGGGAAGCGCCGCCCGAAGGGTCGCTGGCGGTTGAGCCGATGGGGCAGTTCGAGTTCATCTTCGTTGCCGCTCCCGACCACCCGCTCGCGGCCGCGCCCGAGCCGCTGTCCTCGCAGGACATCATGCAGTTCCGCGCGGTGTCCGCGGCCGACACCTCGCGCAAACTGCCGCCGCGCACCTCGGGATTGCTGGACGGGCAGGACGCGCTGACCGTTCCCAACATGCGCGCGAAGATGGCCGCGCACATCGCCGGCCTGGGCGCAGGTTACCTGCCGCTAGCATGGGCCGCGCCGCACATTGCCGGCGGGCGGCTGGTACGAAAACAGGTGGAGGGAACGAAGTCTCTGACCAATGTGTATCTGGCCTGGCACCCGCGCCAGGCCGGCAAGGCGCTCAAATGGTTCCTCGAGCGCCTGCGCGACAAACGGGTGCAGCAGTACGTACTGGGTGAAGCGGGGACTTACCCCTCGACTTGACGGCGACGCAGGCCGGCGTCGCCGTACGGCACTCAGGCGGCGGGATTGCCGGCCTCGGCGGCCTCGCTGGCGGCGATTTCCCGGTGCACTTCCGCCATGTCGAGTTCCTGCACCTTCTTGATGATGGATTCCAGCGCCGAAGCGGGCAGCGCGCCGGGCTGCGAAAACAGCATCACCTTCTCGCGGAACACCATCAGCGTCGGGATCGAGCGAATGTCGAACTGCCCGGCCAGCTCGGGCTCGTCCTCGGTGTTCACCTTAGCGAACACGATGCCGGGGTATTTCTCGGAGGTGGCCTCGAAAGTCGGCGCGAAGGCGCGGCATGGGCCGCACCACGGCGCCCAGAAGTCCACGATCACCGCGTCGTTACCGGTCACCACCTGCTCGAAGTTGTCTTTGGTCAATGCCATGGTGGCCATGAATAGGCACTCCTTGCCCGCCAGTCTATCCGCTTCGTTAACCTGCCAAAAGCCGGGTCGCGCCGATCAGCGCTCACTCGCATCTTCGCGCGGTGCGAACCTGCCGAATTGAAGCAAGATGGTGGGCAGGACCAGCAGATTCAAGAGGGTCGAGGTGGCGAGCCCGCCGACGATGATGGTCGCCATCGGGCCCTCGATTTCCCGTCCCGGCTCCCCGCTGCCTAGAGCCAGCGGCATCAGTCCCAGTGCGGTGACCAGCGCGGTCATCAGGATCGAGGGCAGGCGCTCGCCGGCGCCGCGCAAGGCGGTTTCCAGGTTCCATGGCAGCCGCTCGACCTCGACCAGGTGTTGATAGTGCGATACCAGCATGATCGAGTTGCGCAGCGTGATGCCGAACAGCGTGACGAACCCCACCAGCGAACCCAACGACATCCAGCCGCCGCTGGCAAACACCGCGATCACGCCGCCGATCAGTGCAAAAGGCAGATTGACGAAGGTGAGCAGCAGGTTGTGTAGTTTGTTGAAAGCGATGTAAAGCAGCAAAAAAATGCCCACACCCGCCAGCGCAGAATGCACGATCAGGTCGGACCGGGCCTGCGCCTGCGCCCGGGCGGTGCCGGTATACGCCGCATAATTGCCCTCGGACAGTTTCACCTGCGATTCGATATGGGCGCGCGCATCGCGCTCGAACTCCGCGATGTCGCGGCCCACCACATTGGCGGTCACGGTCTGGATTCGGCGCCCTCCGGAGTGCAGCACCTTGTAGCGCCCGCCGGTCATTTCGATTGTGGCCACGTCCGCAAGCCTGATCAGGCGCCCGTCCGGGTTGCGCAAGGGCAGCGCACCGGCTTCGTTGATGCGGTTGCGATGCTGCGGATCCAGCAGCACCACCAGGTCCACCACCTGGCTGCCGTGATAGATCTGCGCGACACGCGCGCCTTCGTACGCCGCCTGCACCGCTTCCAGCACGGTCAGCGGCTGCAATCCCACCGCGGCAACGCGCTCGTGATGCAGCCGCACCGACAACTGCGGCGTGCCGGGTGGCGCCTGAATCTGCACGTCGTGCGCACCCGGCACCGACGCCAGCGCAGTGGCGATCGCCAGCGCGTCCCGGTCCAGAGCGTCCAGCGACGAACCGTAAAGATTCACCACGAAGGGCGCGGCATAGCCGGTGATGGTTTCCTCGATGCGCTCGGTGAGAAAAGTGTTTACCGCGAAGGTCACGCCGGGGAAGGCTCCGCTGCGTTCGCCGGAAAGCGTTGCGCGGATTTCGCGCAGGATGCGCGCCTGGTCCTCGCCGGGCAGCGCACCGATTTCGACTTCAAACTCGCTGTAGTGGGTACCGAAGGTGTCGGCGCCGTTCTTCGAGCGGCCGACCCACTGCGCCACCGACTGCACGCCTTCGATCGACCCGATCGCCTGCGACACCTTTTGGCCGATGCGCAGCGACTCCGCTTCCGAAGTGCCCGGCACCGCGGACATGTGCATGATGTAGTGGCCTTCGCGCAGCGCCGGGATGAATTCTCCCGAGAACAGCGGCAGCATGCCGATGCCGATCGCGATCACCACGCCGGTGACGCCGATCACCCGGCCGGGGTAGCGCTCGATACGCCGCAGGACGCCGAGATAGCGCGGCTTGAGCCATTTCACGAACGGCGGATCGTCGGATTTGAGTTCCGCGCGCGCCAGCAGCAGATAGCACAGCGCGGGGGTGAGCGTCACCGCCACCACCAGCGAGGCGAGGATGGAGAGGATGTAGGCCAGCCCGAGCGGGGCGAACAGCTTTCCGGCGACCCCGCCCAGCGTGAGCAAGGGCACGAATACCAGCGCGACGATGAACGTGGCGTAAACCACGGAACTGCGCACTTCCACCGAGGCGCCCAGCACCACTTCCCACACCGGCCGCGGCTTCGAGGCCGTGCGGTTCAGGCGCAGACGCCGGAAGATGTTCTCGGTGTCGATGATGGCGTCATCCACCACTTCACCCAGGGCAATGGCCAACCCGCCCATCACCATGATGTTGAGGCCGATGCCGAAATAGTCGAGCACCAGCACCGCGGTGAGCAGCGATACCGGGATCGCCGTGGCGCAGATGAAAGCGGTGCGGCCGTTGAACAGGAACAGGAACAACACCACGATCACCAGAGTCGAGCCGATGATGATGTCGCGCTGGACATTGCGCACCGCGGTTTCGATGAAGTTGGCGGGCCGGAACAGGTTCGGATGCAACCGCACCTGCTCGGCGTCCAGCAGCGGTTTCAGTTCCGCCAGCGCCGCTTCCAGATCCTGGGTGACCGCATGGGTGTTGGCGCCGAGCTGGCCCTGGATCATCAGGAACACGCCGGGCGTGCCGTCGATCGCGGCAGCGCCGATCGAGGGCGCCGCACCCTCGGCAACCTGCGCCACGTCGCCGATTCGGATCGCGCGCCCGTCGCGATAGGACAGGACCGTGCGCGCGACTTCCGACAATGCATCGGGCTGCGCATCGGTCTGCACCATGATGTGCTGGTTCGGCGTCTTTATGAAACCTGTGCCGGCAACGCCCGTGGCCGTGCGCGCCGCCGCGACCACGTCTTCCAACGCCAGGCCATAGCGCCGCAACCGGTCCGGATCGACCTGGATCTGCCATTGCAGCACGTCGCCGCCGAACACGTTGACTTCCGCGACACCGCGCACCGCCAGCAGATGCGGCCGGATGGTCCAGTCCACCAGTGTGCGCAGTTCCATCAGGCTGCGCCGCTCCGAGGTCACGCCGATGCCGAGCACGGTGCTGGCGGAAGAGGTGAGCGGCGTCATCGTCGGCGCGACCCCTTTCGGCAACTGGGCGGCGAGCGAGGCGAGGCGCTCGCCGACCACCTGCCGGTTGAGGTAGACATCCGAACCGTCCCGGAAGAACACGTGCACCACGGACAATCCGGGGATCGACTGGGAGCGCAGGCTTTCCAGCCCCGACGCGCCGGACAACGCGTTCTCGATCGGCTGCGAGACCTGGGTCTCGACCAGCTCGGCCGACAGGCCCGGCGCTTCGGTCTGGATCACCACTTGCGCCGGCGAAAACTCGGGGAACACGTCCAGATGCGCGCGCGACAGCGTGAACAGTCCGTAGGCGACGATGGTCAGCGCCAGCGCGACGATCACGCCGGGGTAACGGATGGACTGACGGACGATGAAGGAGATCAAGGTTTAAAGAAAGTCAAAAGCGTTGACGCAGTGGGCGCAGAGGAAAAACAAGAAAGGGCGCAAAGAAAATCTGTACAAGGAGAACGCAAGAATGAAATTCCTTCATGGTCCGTGGTTGTTGGTTTGAACAGGCTTTCCTTTGCGAACCTTTGCGGTCTTTGCGTCTTTGCGTTGAGGTTCTCAATCTTCGTTTTCGTTTCTGATCTGGTACTTGAGTTCCTCGGACAGCAGCAATTGCGCGCCGCTGACCACGACCTCGTCGCCAGCCTGGAAGCCGCCGGCGTTGAACCAGCCGCCGTCGACCTCTTCCGCAGCGGACACTTCAAAGCGCGCGAAGGTCTGTTCGTCCTGCTTCAGGTACGCCCAGGCCTTGCCGGCGTGCCAGACCACCGCCTGTGCCGGGACGATAACGCCGGCAACAGGCGCCCCGCCCAGGCCGACCCGCGCCGCCACCCGCATGCCGGCGCGGAAGCCGCCGCCGTCCACCACATAAAAATAGGTTTCCCCGGGCAGCCCCGGGTCCACCTGCGGCGAGTCGGCGACGAACCGTGCAACACGGGCAGTCTCACGCGCCATCGCCGGCGCGACTGAAATCTTTCCCCGCGCTGCCGATTTCGGCAGATCGTAGGGAAGCACCAGCTGGACCAGGAAAGCGCGTTGCTGCAGCTGCGCTTCGAGCATTGGCGAGTCGGGATGGGTCGCCCATCCCGTGATCGCGTCGCCCCAGGCGCTTCGCATCGCGTCGCGGATGCTGGCCGCACCCTGCTCTGCCGCCGCCTGGCGCGCAAGCTCGGTGCGGTAGCGTGCCTCGGCCGACTTCAGCGCCTGTTCCGAAACGTTGCGGTCGTCCCGGTACAGCATTTCCATGCGCTGGTACTCGGATTCGGCCGCAGCCACCGCCGCGGGCAGCGCCCGCGCCTCCGCGGCGGCGGCAAGATAACGTCCGCGCAGCTCCGCCAGCGGCTGCAGGTTCATGACCATCCCGTATACCTCGATCGCCGCTTCGCTGCTGCCGGCTTTCAGCGCCTGCGTTGCGATGCCGCTCGCCTTCTGGCTTTCCGTCGGGACGCGCACCACCGCGCGGCCGCCGGCGATACCCGCGGCCGACGTGGTCTCGATCTCAACTTCGTGGCCCGCCGGTTCGCCGCGCAATTCGTCGCGCGCAAAGTAGATCAGGGTCCACAACAGCACCGCGATGATGACCGCCATCACCGCGATGATCGCGTGACTTGCAGTGAATCTCATTGTCTGGAGACCTCTGGTGAAGGCGACGCACGCGCGCCTGGCAACGACTCGAAATCGCCGAAAAACGGCCTTTGCACCGCGTCCTCGAGCTGTGCCAGCGACTGCCGTACTTCCGCCTGTGCAGCGTAGAGGGCGGCCCGCGTCGCCAGGGTTTCGAGCTTCGCCGCCACGCGCTGCAGGCGATCGGCGGCTCCCGCATCGAACTGCCGCGCGACCCGGGCTTCCTGCTCCTGCTGAATCCGGGCCTGCTGAAGCGCCGCGGCTACGCGGTCGCGCGCCAACCGATACTGCGCTGCCGCCCGTTCCGTATCTGCGATGGCCCCAGTCTGCACCGCCATGAACAATTGTGCCGCCAGTTCGCGCCTTGCCTCCGCCTCCCGTATCGCCGCTGTCGCTCGCGCCGCGGACCGAACCGACAGCCTCACTGCCAGCGACCAGACATTGTCGCCCTGATCCCAGGCGTAACCCGGTCCAAGCACGATGTCGGGGTTCTGTGCCGCAACCGCCAGTTTCACGTCGGCATCCGCAGCACCGAACTCGAGAAGCTTGCGATGCACGTCGAGCCGGTTGCGCAACGCCAGCCCGCGCAATTCGCCGTCGCTCGATGCGAACACGGCAGTCTCGACGACGGGGAAACTCAGCCTCATGTCGCGCACCACGTCCAGGGGCAGGCCCAGTGCCGAGGCCAGCTCGCCGAGCGCGCGCTGATGGCGCGACGCCCCCTCATCCCGCGCCCCTTCGAGTTGCGCGACGGCGACGCGTTCGGCACCGAGATCGCGTGCCGACAGCAATCCCGCCTCCATCCGGCGCGCCACCAGGGCGAGCATCTCCCTGCGCGCCGCGAGCTGTGCCTCGACCAGCTCGAGATTGGCTCGGCTAGCCTGCAGATCGAGCAACCGGTCGCGCACCCTGGCGCGCACCTGCCAGCCCGCGGCGGCAATGTCGACGTCGGCGGCATCGGCGAGAAAAGCACCGCGCTCGACGCGCGCGGCGCGCTTGCCCTGCGCCACCAGCGGGATTTCCAGCTCGAGGCCGAGGCTCCACGGTCCGCTGTCCTCGGAAAGCGCGCGGCTGTGGTACTCGGGCTTTACCCGCGCGGACAGCGCCTGCGGCTGCCTGACCGAAGAAAGTTCTGCGCGCGCGACCTGTGCACGCGCCCGGGCAGTGCGGATGTCGGGATGAAAGTACAGCGCCGCCAGCGTCAGCTCGCGCAATCCCCATTTCCCCGGCGGCCATGCGGACTCCGAGTACCCGTTGGCGACGGCGAAGCGCTTGAGCCCGTCGGCGTTCCCCGAGCGCTGCGCGTACTCGGGAGCGGTCGCCTCGGGATCCAGCGGCCGCGGTGAATAAGGCAGGCTCGAACAGGCGGCCACCGTAATCGTGACAGCTATCCAAAGCCAGCTTCGCTGTACCCTCCGTGACGGCATCGACGAACCTAGTGCAGCTTGATGTGCGGCTCGGTACGCCGTGTGATGATCCGCGCCAGGGTGTCGAGGAACACCTTGGTGAATCCGTGCAACGCCAGCTCGTGCATCTTGTACAGCGACAGATACATGATCTTGGCGAAATAGCCCTCCACCATGATGCTGCCGCGCGTGATCGCACCCATGAGGCTGCCCACGGTGCTGAACTTGCCCAGCGAAACCAGCGAGCCGAAGTCGCGGTAAACGAAAGGCTGGAGCGCTTCGCCGCGCAGCCGCCTGGGAAGCATCTTGTACAGGTGCGAGGCCTGCTGGTGCGCGCACTGGGCACGCGGCGGAATCCATCCATTCTTCTCCGGCCACGGGCAGCTCGCGCAATCGCCGAAGGCAAACACATTCGGATCGCGCGTGGTCTGGAGCATCTGCGTCACCACCAGCTGGTTGATGCGGTTGGTCTCCAGCCCATCGAGATCCCTGAGAAAATCCGGCGCCTTGATGCCGGCAGCCCATACCACCAGCTCGGCCGGTATTTCCCTGCCGTTCGCGGTCTTCACCCCCCGCGCCGAAACTTCGGTGACTTTTTCGCCGGTCAGCACCTCGACTTTGAGTTTTTTCAGCAGGCCGAGCACCGCGACCGACAGACGTTCGGGCAGCGCCGGCAGGATCTTCGGTGCGGCTTCGATGATGGCGATCTTGATGTCGCGTTCGGGATTGATGCGATCGAGGCCGAAGGAAACGAACTCGCGGATGGTGTTGTGCAGTTCCGCAGCCAGCTCCACGCCGGTGGCACCTGCGCCGATGATGGCGATGTGCAGTTGGCCCGGTTGCAGCGGTTCCTGCTGCGCATTGGCGCGCAGGCAGGCGTTGAGCAGCCGCGAGTGAAACAGCACGGCCTGCTGCGGGTTGTCCAGCGAGATCGCGTGCTCCCGGGCACCGGGGGTTCCGAAGTCGTTGGTCGTGCTGCCTACCGCCATCACCAGAGTGCCGTAGGCAATGGACCGGGCGGGGATGACTTCCCGTCCGTCCTCGTCCACGGTCGGCGCCAGATGGATTTGCTTTTTCGCGCGGTTCAGCCCGTCCATGCACCCCAGCTGGAACTGGAAATGGTGCCAGCGCGCCTGGTAGAGATAGTCCAGCGCGTGATCGTTCATATCCATGCTGCCTGCGGCGACCTGATGCAGGAGCGGCTTCCACAGGTGCGTGCGCGAGCGGTCCACGAGCGTAATGTGCGCCTGTTTGCGCTTGCCCAGCGTCCGGCCCAGACCCGTCGCCAACTCGAGCCCGCCGGCGCCGCCGCCGGCGATGACGATGTTGTGCAACCCGCCTTCGCTTTGTTTTTGTTCGGTTGTCGTTGCGACCATCGGGAAATTATCCGCGGGTTGATGTGAGCCCGTCCCTCGACAGACGGGAGTTTAGCGGGATGTTCCGCGGACTGCCTTAAAAGAACCCTAAAAAAACAAGCCCGCTCATCGAGCGGGCTTGGCAACAGTGCTGGACGTCACACCTGCGGGTTCAGGCGCTCCAGCTTGGAATGCAGCTTGTTGAGCGCATTCAAATAGGCCTTCGCCGAGGCCACGACGATGTCGGTGTCCGCGCCCTGGCCGTTGACGATGCGGCCCGACTTGGACAGCCGCACGCTGACCTCGCCCTGCGAGTCGGTGCCGCTGGTGATGTTGTTCACCGAGAACAATTGCAGATCCGCGCCGCTGGCGACGATGCTTTCGATCGCCTTGAACGTCGCGTCCACCGGACCGCTGCCGCGGGATTCGGCCTGCTTTTCCCTGCCATCCTCGGAAACCACGATGCGGGCAACCGGTATTTCGCCGGTCTCGGAATGCGCCAGCAGCGACACCAGCTTGAAATGCTCCTGCTCCTGGGTCATGGCTTCGTCGGAAGCGAGCATCAGCAGGTCGTCATCGAAGATCTCGTGTTTCTTGTCGGCGAGTTCCTTGAAGCGCATGAACGCGGCATTGAGCGCCTCTTCGGACTTGAGTTCGATTCCCAGTTGCTGCAGGCGGCTCTTGAAGGCGTTGCGCCCGGAGTGCTTGCCCAGCACCAGCTTGTTGGTGCTCCAGCCCACGTCCTCGGCGCGCATGATTTCGTAGGTCTCGCGGCTCTTGAGGACGCCGTCCTGGTGAATTCCGGATTCGTGCGCAAAGGCGTTCGCGCCGACGATGGCCTTGTTCGGCTGCACCGCGAAGCCGGTGATCGCCGCGACCATCTTGCTCGCCGGTACGATCTGGGTGGCATCGATGCGGGTGTCGCAGTTGAAGAAATCCTGGCGGGTGCGCACCGCCATCACCACTTCTTCCAGCGAGGCATTGCCGGCACGCTCGCCCAGGCCGTTGATGGTGCACTCGACCTGGCGCGCGCCGGCCATCACCGCCGACAGCGAGTTCGCCACCGCCAATCCGAGGTCGTTGTGGCAGTGCACCGACCACACCACTTTGTCGGCATTGGGAATGCGCTCGCGGAGCTGCCGAATCATGTCAGAGAACTGCTCCGGCATGGTGTAGCCCACCGTGTCCGGAATGTTGATGGTTCGGGCACCGGCATCGATCGCCTTCTCCACTATGCGGCACAGGAAATCGATCTCGGAACGCCCGGCGTCCTCGGGTGAGAACTCCACATCCTCGCACAACGATCGCGCGAGCTTGACCGACTTCACCGCCTGTTCGATCACCTGTTCAGGCTGCATGCGCAGCTTCTTCTGCATGTGAATCGGCGAGGTGGCGATGAAGGTATGGATGCGCGGGGCATTGGCGGGCTTGACCGCCTCGGCGGCGCGGCGGATGTCGTTGTCGGTGGCGCGCGCCAGGCCGCACACGATGCTGTCTTTCACAACCTGCGCAACCGCCTTCACCGACTCGAAGTCGCCGTTGCTCGCGGCGGGGAAGCCGGCCTCGATGACGTTCACGCGCATGCGCTCCAGTTGCCGGCCGATGCGCAGCTTCTCCTCGCGGGTCATCGAGGCTCCCGGACTCTGCTCGCCGTCGCGCATGGTGGTATCAAAAATGATCAATTGTTCTTTCATTGTCGTTCTCCGCTGCGAATTCGTTTCGGACTGGCGCCTCGCTGTCGGATTGCCGGACGCGGGCGTATTGGTGCCTGTTTTTCCTGCTTCGGGCTTTTTGCAGAAACCCGACAAACTGTTGGGGGAAGTAAGTTTTTAGCGCCCGGGGCGCAGCAGCAGGCCGCCCAGCAGAATGCCGGGAAGAAGGGAAGCGATTTGGCCGAGCTGTTGGTAAAGCATGTCGCGGACTATAAGGAGTTTTTTGCGGGCCCGCAAGCCCCGGAGTTTTTTGCGGGGCCGCGAGCCCCGGGGGCTACAGGTCCAAACCTGACGATGGAGGCGGCGGGGCGGTCGGCTTCTTGCGCAGGCGTTCCCACGCCCACATGGCATAGCCGGATGCGGCGTAGATCGCGAACAGGCTGAACAGCAGCTCCGGCAGGTTGTCGGCGACCTGCATCAGCGCCACCACGGCGAGCGCGATCATCACCACCACCCCGAAGGAAACGCTCTTGCGCAGGTTGATGTCTTTGCCGCTGTAGAAGCGGACGCTGCTCACCATGGTGAAGCCGGCGAACAGCGTGAGTGCCCACGCCAGCCAGGGCACGTCGGCACGCGCCACGTCGTAGGCTTCCATCGCCCACACCAGTCCCGCCACCAGTCCCGCGGCGGCCGGGCTCGGCAGGCCCTGGAAGTAGCGCTTGTCCACCACGTCGATGTTGGTGTTGAAACGCGCGAGCCGCAACGCCGCACAGGCGCAATAGACGAAGGCCGCGAACCAGCCGAGCCTGCCCATGCCCTTGAGCGACCACTCGTAGATCACCAGCGCGGGCGCCGCACCGAAGGACACCATGTCGGAAAGACTGTCGTACTCGGCACCGAATTCGCTTTGCGTGCGGGTGAGCCGCGCAACGCGGCCGTCGAGCGCATCGAACACCATGGCGGCGAACACCCCTGCCGCGGCCAGCTCGAAGCGCAGGTTCATCGCCTGCACGATGGCGTAAAAGCCGGCGAACAACCCGCAGGTGGTGATGGCGTTGGGTAGCCAGTAGATGCCGCGGCGGCGAATGCCGGTGCGACTGAGCCACTGCGGTTTGGGTGCCGGGTCATTCATATCCGATTAGTTGGCCGGAAACCAAGCCAGAATGGTTTCCCCAGCATATACCTTGTCGCCGACCGCGGCACGCGGGGTCGCGCCGGGCGGCAGATAGAGATCCACCCGCGAACCGAAGCGGATGAAGCCGAAGCGCTGGCCGCGCATGAGCCGGTCATGCGGTTTGACGTAGCACAGGATGCGGCGGGCGATGAGCCCGGCCACCTGCACGCAGGTGACGTCCGCGCCCCGGTCGGCACGGATCCACAGCGCATTGCGTTCGTTTTCGAGTGAAGCCTTGTCGAGCGCGGCATTGAGGAACTTGCCGCCGTAGTACCAGCCCTTCTTCACCTCGCCATCCACCGGGCTGCGGTTGGAGTGCACGTTGAACACGTTCATGAACACGCTGATCTTCAGCGCATCGCGGTCGAGGTAGGGGTCGCGGGATTTTTCCACCGCGACGATGCGGCCGTCGGCGGGCGAGACCACGGCGTCGGGATCGTTCGGAACGTTGCGCGGCGGGTCGCGGAAGAACTGCAGGATGAAAAGCGCCGCCAGCCAGAACGGAACCGACCACCATCCCCAGAAGTACCCGACGAACAGCGCAGCGACGACTGCCGCGGCGAGGAACGGCCAGCCTTCCTTGGCGATGATGGGGTGGGGATAGGGCGTCACAACGTTCGCCCTGTGACCGGTGACGAGTAACGTGTGACGAGAAAAAACACCGCCCCTCCCTCGGTATCAGCCGGCGCGGGGACCCACTGCGCCGAGAGCCGATTGCCGGTCAAGGTTTTACCCGTCACTTGTCACCTGTCACCTGTCACTCGTCACTCTTTCTAGTTCTTGGACTTGTCGACCAGGCGGTTGGCCCTGATCCACGGCATCATGTCGCGCAGCTTCTCGCCCACGACCTCGATCTGGTGCGCGCAGCCGATGCGGCGCATCGCGCCGAGCTTGGTTGCGCCGGTCTTGTTCTCCAGCAGGAATTCCTGGGCATAGGCGCCGGTCTGAATTTCCTTGAGGATCCTGCGCATCTCGTTCTTGGTTTCTTCGGTGATGATGCGCGGGCCGCGGGTGAAGTCGCCGTACTCGGCGTTGTTCGAGATCGAGTAACGCATGTTGGCGATGCCGCCCTCGTAGATCAGGTCCACGATCAGCTTCAATTCGTGCAGACACTCGAAGTAGGCCATTTCCGGTGCGTAACCGGCTTCCACCAGCGTCTCGAATCCGGCCTGGATGAGCGCCGTGGTGCCGCCGCAGAGCACGACCTGCTCGCCGAACAGGTCGGTCTCGGTTTCCTCGCGGAAATTGGTTTCGATGATGCCGGCCTTGCCGCCGCCGATCGCCGCGGCGTAAGAAAGGGCGAGGTCGCGTGCCTTCTTCGACGGATCCTGATGAATCGCGATCAGCATCGGCACGCCGCCGCCCTGCACGTAAGTCGAGCGCACGGTATGTCCGGGCGCCTTGGGCGCGACCATCACCACGTCCAGATCGGATCGGGGAACGACCTGGCCGAAGTGGATGTTGAAGCCGTGGGCAAAAGCCAGCGCCGCGCCTTTCTTGATGTGGGGTTCGACCTCGCTGCGATAGACGTCGGCGATGTGCTCGTCGGGCAACAGGATCATGACGAAATCCGCGGCCTTGACCGCGTCGGCGATGTCCTTCACTTCCAACCCGGCTTTCCTGGCCTTGTCCCACGAAGCACCGCCCTTGCGCAGGCCGACGGTAACCTTGATGCCGGAGTCCTTGAGATTGAGCGCGTGGGCGTGACCTTGCGAGCCGTAACCCAGGATGGTGACCTTCTTTCCCTTGATCAGACGCAGGTCGGCGTCCTTGTCGTAAAAGACTTTCATGTTCGCCTCTGGTGAGAAATTCGTGAAGGGTGAAGGGTGAAGGGTGAAGGGCCAGGGGCATACCGCCGTCGTTTCCTCCTCACTCCTCCCCCCTCACGCCTCACGAGACTTTGAGAATGCGTTCGCCGCGGCCGATACCCGAGGCGCCGGTGCGCACCGTTTCCAGAATCACGCCCTGTTCGAGCGCTTCGAGGAAGGCATCGAGCTTGCTCCCTGTGCCGGTGAGCTCGATGGTGTAAGCCTTGTCGGTCACATCGACGATGCGGCCGCGGAAGATGTCCGCCATGCGCTTCATCTCCTCGCGGTCCTTGCCGGAGGCGCGCACCTTGACCAGCATCAGCTCGCGCTCGATGTGGTCGCCGTCGGACAGGTCCACCACTTTGACCACATCAATCAGCTTGTTGAGCTGCTTGGTGATCTGTTCGATGACGTCGTCGGAACCGCTGGTGACCACGGTCATGCGCGACAGCGACGGATCTTCGGTGGGCGCGACGGTCAGCGACTCGATGTTGTAGCCGCGCGCCGAGAACAGGCCGGCCACGCGAGACAGCGCGCCCGGCTCGTTTTCCATGAGTAGGGAGATGATGTGACGCATTTGAATTAAACCAGGATCATCTCCGACAGGCCCTTGCCGCCGGGCACCATCGGAAATACGTTCTCGGTCTGGTCGGTGATGAAGTCCATGAAAACGAGGTCGTTCTTGCGGCTGAACGCCTCTTTGAGCGCCGGCTCGACGTCCTCCGGCCTGTCTATGCGCATGCCCACGTGGCCGTAGGATTCGGTCAGCTTGACGAAGTCCGGCAACGCGTCCATGTAGGACTCGGCGTAGCGGTTGCCGTGGAAGAACTGCTGCCACTGGCGCACCATGCCCATGTAACGGTTGTTGAGGTTGACGATCTTCACCGGCAGGCGGTACTGCTTGGCGGTGGACAGTTCCTGGATGCACATCTGGATGCTGGCCTCGCCGGTCACGCAAGCCACGGTCGCGTCCGGATACGCGAGCTGCACGCCGAGCGCGTACGGCAGCCCCACACCCATCGTGCCCAGGCCTCCGGAATTGATCCAGCGGCGCGGCTTCTCGAACTTGTAGAACTGCGCCGCCCACATCTGATGCTGGCCCACGTCCGAGGTCAGGAACAGGTCCATGTCTTTGGTCAGTTCGTAGAGTTTTTCCATCACGAACTGCGGCTTGATGATTTTCGAGGTGCGGTCGTACTTCAGGCAATCGCGGCCCTTCCACTGCTCGATCTGCGTCCACCAGGCCTTGACCGCGGCCGGGTCCGGGCGCTCCTTGGCGGCCGCGAGCTGGCGATTCATCTCCTGCAGCACTTCCCTGACGTCGCCGACGATCGGCACGTCCACGCGCACGCGCTTGGAGATCGACGAGGGGTCGATGTCGACGTGGATGATCTTGCGGTCTTCCTGGAAGAAATGCTTCGGGTTGCCGATCACGCGGTCGTCGAAGCGCGCGCCGATCGCAAGCAGCACGTCGCAATACTGCATCGCCATGTTGGCTTCGTAGGTGCCGTGCATGCCGAGCATGCCGACGAACTGCGGATCGCTGGCGGGATAACCGCCCAGGCCCATGAGGGTGTTGGTGCAGGGGAAACCGAGTGTTCGCACCAATTGCGTCAATTCGGCGGACGCGTTGCCGAGCACGATGCCGCCGCCGGTGTAGATCATCGGCCGCTTGGCTTCCATGAGTAGCTGGATCGCCTTCTTGATCTGCCCGCTGTGCCCCTTGATCACCGGGTTGTAGGAGCGCATCGTCACCGACTTTGGATAGAAATACGCGGTTTTGGTGGTCTGCACGTCCTTGGGAATGTCGACCAGCACCGGGCCGGGACGACCGGTCGCGGCAAGATAAAAGGCCTTCTTCATGGTGACCGCGAGGTCCTTGATGTCCTTCACCAGGAAGTTGTGCTTCACGCACGGACGGGTGATCCCGACGGTGTCCACTTCCTGGAAGGCGTCCTGGCCGATGGCGTGCGTCGGCACCTGTCCGGTGACGATCACCATCGGGATGGAATCCATGTGAGCGGTGGCAATGCCGGTCACCGCATTGGTCACGCCGGGGCCGGAAGTCACCAGCACCACGCCCACTTTTCCGGTGGACCGGGCATAGGCATCGGCGCCGTGCACCGCCGCCTGCTCGTGGCGTACCAGGATGTGCTTGACCTTTTCCTGCTTGAACAGCTCGTCGTACAGGGGAAGGACGGCACCGCCCGGATAGCCGAAAATGAACTCGACGCCCTCTTCCTGAAGACATCGAACCGTGATTTCGGCACCGGACAATTCGGTGGTAACGCCGGCGGTCAATTCCATCGAAACACCTAAGTGGAGAAAATTGCTGCGAAAACCTGGGAAGATACCGGCAACGTGAAGGCCGGTCAAGGATGGGTTCCCGCGCCGCAACAGGAGCGCAATCGGATCGCCCCGACGGGGCCGGCGAGTTGGTTCCGGACTACTGGCGGGCGCGGATCCAGCGCTTCCAGGCGTCGAACAGGCTGGGATCGCGCGCGGCGATCGCGGAACGCTGCCACAGCGTGTCGGCCCAGAAGTCATCCTGGTTGAGGCTGGACATCAGCCCCCCGGCTTCCTCCAGGATCAGCGAACCGGCGGCGTAATCCCAGAGCTTCTGCCCGCCGTGGAGATAGACGTCGAAGCGCCCCGCGGCGACGTAGCACCATTCCAGCGTGCTGGCGCCGATATTGCGCTGCGAGGAATAAGGCGGCGCCGCAACCAGTTCGCGTGCAAGCCGCCCGGGCAGGCGCTTGAAGTCCACTTGCGCCATGGCGTTGCGCAAGTGCGGCACGTGCTCCTTGATCGGCAGGCGCTCGCCGTTGAGGAAGGCGCCGCCACCCTTCTCGGCGTAAAACACCTCGTCGGCGACCGGATCGTAGACCACGCCCAGCACGCTCCTGCCCTTCTTCATCAACGCCACCGACACGGCGAAATAGGGTAGGCCGTTGACGAAGTTCGAGGTGCCGTCTATCGGGTCGACGCACCACAGGCCCTCGGCGCCGGCCAGCCAGTATTCTGCTTGTTGCTCGGGGGTCATCTCCTCGGCAACGATCGGCCCGGAATAGATTTCCGGAAGCCGGCGGGCCAGCGCCTCCTGGGCGGCGATATCGGCTTCGGTGAACAGGCTGCCGTCCGATTTGCGCTGGTGCGCCACCTTCAGGTAACGCGGCATGACCTCTTCCTTCGCCACGTCTTTCACCGTGGCGATCACGCGCTCGAGCGTCCCGGGTGACGGTTTCTTCAGCGCCGCTTCCATTTGATCGAACATCCCATACTGGGGATTTGATCCGCCGGGCCGCGCCCGGTTTCCGCCACCGCCTTCATGGCCTCGAATAATTCGCGGCGTGCGTTCGCCACCGGCGAGGTGCGCGAGGCGTCGAGCCTGCCCCGGTACTGAAGTCCCGGGTCCTTGTTGAAACCGAAAAAGTCCGGCGTGCACACCGCGTCGTAGGCGTGCGCGACTTCCTGGGTCTCGTCGAAGAGGTAGGGAAACGGGAACTTGAGATCGCGTGCAACCCGCTGCATGTTTTCGAACGAGTCCTCGGGATAATCGTCGGGAGCGTTCGAACTGATCGCCACCGAGCCGATGCCCAGCGCCTTGAGTTCGGCACAGTCGCGGATGATGCGATCGCGCACGGCCTTGACGTAGGGGCAATGGTTGCAGATGAACATCACCAGCAGCCCCTTGGGTCCGCGTACTTCGGCAAGCGTGTAGCGTTTGCCGTCGGTGCCTGGCAGGTCGAAGCCGGGCGCCTTCCAGCCGAAATCGCACACCGGTGGTTGAGCGCCCATCGCCTACGCCTCCAAGGAATTGCCGGCGCTGGCCCGCCCCGTTGCGGGATGCCGCGCAGAAAGCCTGTGACCACAACCTTGTTGCATGGCAAAATCTTAACATGAATAAGGAGTTGCATAAGAAACCTGCGGCGAAATCCGGTGCCCGGTTCTACTTTCCCGGCAAGCTCGGCAACGGCTCGGAAGTGCGGTTGCCTCCGGAAGCGGCGCATCACGCGGCGCGGGTGCTGCGTCTTGCCGTGGGCGAACCGGTCACGTTGTTCGACGGACACGGCGGCGAGTTCGAGGCGCGCATCACCCGCATGGACCGGGGCGAGGTGACGATCAAGACCGGCGCACACCTCACCGTCGAGCGCGAAACGCCGCTCGACATCCTGCTCGCGCAAGGGCTCTCGAGCGGGGATCGCATGGACCTGACGCTGCAGAAGTCGGTGGAACTGGGAGTCGCGGCGATCCAGCCGGTCACCACCGAGCGCAGCGTCGTGAAGCTCCGCGACGAGCGCGCGGCGCGGCGCGCCGAGCACTGGCAAAACCTGGTGATCTCCGCCTGCGAGCAATGCGGCCGCAACCGCGTCCCGCCGGTCGCGCCGTTGCTGGGCCTCGGCGAGTGGCTGGCGCAACTGGCCCAGCCCCGTGACGAACTGCGCCTGATGCTGTCGCCGCATGCGGCTGTGTCGCTGCGCGAACTCGCGCCGGCGCGCGGCCGGGTGATTCTGCTCGCCGGCCCGGAAGGCGGGCTTGCCCCGGGTGAAGCGCAGGCGGCGCAGTCGCGCGGATTCACGCCGGTGCGTCTCGGCCCGAGGGTGCTGCGCACCGAGACCGCGGCGCTCGCCGCGCTGGCCGCGCTCCAGGCGCTGTGGGGGGATTTCTGATCCTACCCGCAAACTAAACAAGGCTCACCACGAAGACACGAAGAATACGAAGAAGGGCCAAATGTGAATGACTCGTCAAATTCACCATGGTCGACATATTGGTGTTTTTGGGTGTGACGACGACAAGTGCGAATATCCGAGGCATTTCGATAATCTGGAGTTGGCTGAGAGTCCGCTTGCTCCTCGTTGACCATAAAATATTTTCTTCGTGTTTCTTCGTGTTCTTCGTGGTGAGATTTGCGGTTTTCCCGGCGTCGAGGTTTTCGCGAAAAAGCCGCCAGCCTTTATACTGTGCGGCTTTCACGACTTAACCAGCAATAACCAGCAACAGGATTAACAATGGAAATCAGGAACAGCACCTTCATCGTCACCGGCGGAGCCTCGGGTCTGGGCGGCGCCACCGTGGAAATGATCGTTGCCGCCGGCGGCAACGCGATCATCGCCGACGTATCGCGGGCGCAGGGCGAAGCGCTGGCCGCGAAACTCGGCAAGCGCGCGCGTTTCGTCGAATGCGACGTCACCCGCGAGGATCACGGCAAGGCCGCGGTGGACGCTGCGCTCAAGGAGTTCGGCGGCCTGCACGGACTGGTGAACTGCGCCGGCATCGCGGTGGGCGAGAAGACCGTCGGCAAGGAAGGGCCGCATTCGCTCGCCAGCTTCACCAAGGTGATCAACATCAACCTGATCGGCACTTTCAACATGATCCGGCTTGCCGCGGACGCGATGTCGAAAGGCCAGCCGAACGCTTCCGGGGAACGCGGCGTGATCGTCAACACCGCATCGGTTGCCGCCTTCGACGGCCAGATCGGCCAGGCGGCGTACTCCGCCTCCAAGGGCGGCATCGTCGGCATGACGCTGCCGATCGCGCGCGACCTGTCGCGCAACGGCATCCGCGTGGTCACCATCGCGCCGGGCATTTTCGAGACCCCGATGCTCAAAGGCATGCCGCAGGAAATACAGGATGCACTCGGCAAGATGGTGCCTTTCCCGCCGCGGCTGGGAAGGCCGGGCGAGTACGCGGCGCTGGTCGGGCATATCGTTCAGAACGAGATGCTCAACGGTGAAGTGATCCGCCTGGACGGCGCGATCCGGATGCAACCGAAGTAAATCCCGTCCGCAGCCACACCCGCCATGCAGGCCGCCCAGCAAGCCCAGTTCGTGAAGTGGTTCCGCGCCGCCGCGCCTTACGTGCACGCGTTCGGCGGACGCACGTTCGTCATTGCCTTCGGCGGCGAAGTGGTGGCGGACGGCCGCTTCATCGCGCTCTCACACGATCTGAATCTGCTGGCGAGCCTTGGAGTGCGCCTGGTGCTGGTGCACGGCGCGCGCCCGCAGATCGACGCGCAGATCAAAGCCGCCAAACTGAAGACGCAGTATGTGCGCGGCATGCGCGTCACCGAGGAGAAGGCGCTGGCCTGCGTAAAGCAGGCCAGCGGTCAACTGCGGGTGGAGATCGAGGCGCTGCTGTCCATGGGCCTGCCGAACTCGCCGATGGCCAACGCCGATATCCGCGTGGCCTCCGGCAACTTCGTCACGGCGCGCCCGCGCGGCGTGGTGGACGGCGTGGACATGCTCTACACCGGCGAGGTGCGCGAGGTGAACGCCGACGCGATCAACACCCGCCTGGACGACGGCGAACTGGTGCTGCTCTCCCCGCTCGGTTATTCGCCCACGGGCGAGATCTTTAATCTAACGCTGGAGGACGTGGCGGCCGAGACCGCCATCGCGCTGGGCGCCGAAAAGCTCGTGTTCCTCATGGATGAGCCCGGACTGAAGAGCAAGAGCGGCAAGCTGTTGCGCGAACTCACCGTGTCGGATGCGGAAAAACTGCTGCGCAAGGATCGCTTGCTGTCGGACGATGCCGGGCTGTACCTGCCGCATGCGATCAAGGCGTGCAAAGGCGGGACCGAGCGCGTACACCTGGTGAGCCGCCACACCGACGGCGCGTTGCTGCTGGAAGTGTTCACCCACGACGGCGTAGGCAGCATGGTCACTCGCGATCCGCTCGAGCAGTTGCGCGATGCCACCATCGAGGACGTGGGCGGAATTCTCAAGCTGATCGAGCCGCTCGAAGCCGATGGCACGCTGATCAAGCGCCCGCGTGAACTGCTGGAAATGGAAATCAACCGCTTCTGCGTGCTCGAGCACGATCACGTGATCGTCGGCTGCGCCGCGCTCTACCCTTTTCCCGACGAGAAGTCGGCGGAGCTCGCCTGCGTGGTCGTGCATCCGGACTATCGCGACGCCGGCGCCGGTGAGCAATTGCTGAAGTGGATCGAGGACAAGGCGAAGAAACAGCGGATCAAACGCCTGTTCGTGCTCACCACCCGCGCCGCGCACTGGTTCATCGAGCACGGCTTTGCAGAGGCCAGCGTCGACAAGCTGCCGAAGCAGAAGCAGGCGTTGTACAACTACCAGCGGCGTTCCAAGGTTCTGGTCAAGTCGATCTGACGTCTGTCGCCCGACGTCATGCAGCCGCTTCCCAGGGCGGGGCATATAATCACCGGGAATCTTCCGCGATGAGGCTGTCACATGGCTGTAACCACATCGCCCGGAAGAAGCTATAACCTGTTGATACCAAAAACATGACAAGAACAGTGAACGAGAACCGGCTCAGCCTCGCCGACCCGAAAGCGCGCAAGTATCTTCTGGAGCAGACCGAAAAGTACTTTTTCGGTGCCGGCGCTGACGCCGCCGCGGGTTACGTTCCGCCCTCGAAGGGGTAGCAACTTTGTAATGCGCCGGCCGGCAGGCGCGGCGCAGCCCTTCCCTGTTCGCCGCCGACCGCCTGGGAGCCGAAAATTAGCAAAGGTGCGCACATCAAGGCCGAGTCCGCCGACCGCGCGGCCACGCTCGCGCCGGAAAAGGCCGCGAAGAAGCGCGCCGCGCTGGCCGCCGACAAGTCGGGCAAGACCAAGCGCTCCAATCCGCAGCTTTACCTGAATCGGGAACTGGCGCAGCTCGAGTTCAACAGGAGAGTGCTGGCGCAGGCCGAAGATGCGGACGTGCCGCTGCTGGAGCGGCTGCGCTTCCTGTGCATCGTCAGCAACAACCTGGACGAATTTTTCGAGATTCGCGTGGCGGGCCTGAAGGCGCAGATCGAACTCGGCGCCGATACCACCGGACCCGACGGCGCGACCCCTTCGCAGGCTTTCAAGGAAGTGTCCTCGCGCACCCACGAGCTGGTCGCACGCCAGTACCAGCTGTGGAACGAGGAACTGCTGCCGCAACTCGCGCGCGAAGGCATCCGCTTCCTGCGCCGGCGCGACTGGACCGACGCGCAGAAGACCTGGATCAAGGCGTTCTTCCTCAGGGAGATCATGCCGATGATGACGCCGATCGGACTGGATCCGGCGCATCCATTCCCGCGTATCCTCAACAAGAGCCTCAATTTCGCCGTGCAGTTGTCCGGTAAGGACGCGTTCGGCCGCAATTCCGGATTCGCCCTGGTGCAGGCGCCGCGCGTGCTGCCGCGGGTGATCCGGCTTCCGCACGAGATCGCCGGCCGCGATTTCGGGTTCGTATTCCTGTCCTCGGTCATCCACGCGCACGTCGGCGAGCTGTTCACCGGCATGGAGGTGCAGGGCTGCTACCAGTTCCGCGTCACCCGCAACAGCGATCTGTTCGTGGACGAGGAAGAAGTGAAGAACCTGCGACTGGCGCTGCAGGGCGAACTGCCGCAGCGCCACTTCGGCGACGCGGTGCGGCTCGAAGTCGCGGACCTGTGCTCGCCGGAAATCTCGGACTTTCTGCTGGCCCAGTTCAACCTCAGTCGCGACGATCTGTACCAGGTCAACGGCCCGGTGAATCTGGTGCGGCTGATGCAGGTGCCCGACTGGGTGGACCGGCCGGACCTGAAGTTCCCGCCTTTCGTTCCCGGCATTCCGGGCGCGCTCACCAGGCGTCCGGACATCTTTGCCGCGATCAGAAGGGGCGACATCCTGCTGCATCATCCCTTCCAGTCGTTCAAGCCGGTCATCAACTTCATCCAGCAGGCTGCCGCCGATCCGCATGTGGTGGCGATCAAGCAGACCGTGTATCGCACCGGCGCCACCTCCGAGCTCATGCAGACACTGATCGACGCGGCGCGCAGCGGCAAGGAGGTCACCGTGGTGGTAGAGCTGATGGCGCGTTTCGACGAGGAGGCCAACATCAACTGGGCCGCGCGCCTGGAGGAGGTCGGCGCGCACGTGGTGTACGGCGTGGTCGGACTCAAGACCCACGCGAAAATGGCGATGGTGGTGCGCCGCGAGGACGACAGGCTGCGCCGTTACGTGCACCTGGGCACGGGCAACTACCACGCGCGCACCGCGATGCAGTACACCGATTTCGGCTTGTTTACCTGCCATGAAGAGATCTGTGCGGACGTCAACGACGTATTCATGCAGCTCACCGGCCTGGGCAAGGCCGGAAAGCTCAGGCATCTCTGGCAGTCGCCCTTCACGCTGCATTCGCAGGTGCTGAGCACGATCCGGCACGAAGCCGAGCAGGCGCGCGCCGGAAAGACCGCCGGCATCATCGCCAAGATGAACGCGCTGCTGGAGCCCGAGATCATCGCCGCGCTTTACGAGGCTTCGATGGCCGGCGTGCAGGTGGACCTGATCGTGCGAGGCGTCTGCGCGTTGCGCCCCGGCATTCCCGGGCTTTCGGACAACATCCGGGTGCGCTCGATCATCGGCCGCTTTCTCGAGCACCATCGCGTTTTCTACTTCAGGAGCTCGAACGAGGTGTTCCTTTCCAGCGCCGACTGGATGGACCGCAACTTCTTCCGCCGCATCGAGGTGTGCTTTCCGGTTCTCGACGACAAGCTGAAGAAACGCGTGATCGACGAATCGCTGAAGACCTATCTCGCCGACAATGTCCAGGCCTGGGAAATGGACGGTGACGGCCGCTTCAAACGCAGGAAACCGGAACGCGGCAAGGGCGTGGCGGCACAGGCCGCGCTGCTGGAGAAACTCGCCTCCAGTGCGAGCTGAGGCGCTCGGGCGGCGGCGCGTTCGCAACCGACGCATTCGCAGACATGTCCCAGGAAATCGAGATCAAGCTGTCGGTTCCCGAGGAGCACGCGCTCCGGCTCTGGGAAGTGCTCGCGCGCCATCCGCATGACAAACCGGTCACGCATCGGCTGTTCTCGGCGTATTACGACACCCCGGAGCGCGCTCTGAAGACGGCCGGCGCGGCATTGCGCCTGCGGCGCCAGGGCGGGCGTTGGATCCAGACCGTGAAGAGCGAGGGGAAGGCCGCAGGCGGGTTGCATCAGCGCGCCGAGCACGAAGTCGAACTGGCTGCGCAACTGCCGAGCTTCCCGGCCATTGCCAAGGCCGGTCTGGGCGATCTGGTCGCCGACAGACGCCTGCGCGAAGCGCTCACCGTCGCGTTCACCACCGAGTTCAACCGCACTTCGACTCTGCTCAGGCCCGCGGCCGGCAAGGTTGTCGAGGTGAGTCTCGACCGGGGTGTGATCGCAGCCGGCGACCGGCGCGAGCCGATTTGCGAGATCGAGCTGGAACTCAAGTCCGGAACCCCGCGATGCCTGTTCGATCTTGCCCTGGAAATCGCCGCTGACCTGCCGGTGCGCCTCGACAACCGCAGCAAGGCGGAACGCGGCTATGCGCTCGCCGCGAATTCGAAGCCGTCGCCGGTCAAGGCTGCGCCGGCGGCATTGACGGCGCAGATGACGGTGGAGGAGGCTTTCGTCGCACTCGTCTCGCAGTGTCTCGCGCATATGCAGGCGAACGAAGACGGCCTGTTGCAGGGCCGCGACCCAGAGTATCTGCACCAGGCCAGAGTGGGGCTGCGGCGTCTGCGCTCGGTGTTTCGCGTGTTCGGCACTGCCGTGCCCCGGGAGCCCTTTGTGACACTGCTGGAACAACTCAAGGCACTCGGGCAAACGCTGGGCGCTGCGCGGGATTGGGACGTGTTCGTCACCGAGATGCTGATGCGTTCGGCGCGCGAGGTAACCGATCATCCCGGGATTGCTGATCTGAGAAAACGTGCGCAGGCGGCACGCCGCCGCACGGGCCAGGCGGCACGCAACGCGGTCGCTGCGCCAGCGTACACCGGCATGCTGTTGCGTCTATCGGCAACACTGAATGCCGGGAGCTGGCGCGGCGACGGCGCACGCGCCGCGGCCGCGCTGCCGCAGTTCGCCGACGCCGCGATGGCCCGCCAGCACTCACGGGTGGTGAAGCGGGGCCGCCGCATCGAGAAGCTGGCGTTCCAGGATTTGCACCGGTTGCGCATCGCGGTCAAACGGCTGCGTTACATCGCCGAGTTTTTTATTCCGCTGGCGCCGAAGAAAGCGCGAAACTATGTTCGCGCACTCTCCGAGTTGCAGGATTTGCTGGGAAGGCTCAATGACAATGCGGTTGCGTGGCGGCTGCTCGACACCCTGGGCGCGGAGGAATCGTCGCCGGCATACCAGCAGGCGGTGGGATACGTGCGCGGCTGGAGCGCCGCCGAGGCCGAACGCTGCCGCAACCAGCTTCCCGAAGCGTGGAAGCAGTTCATGAAAACGCAGCCATGGTGGGTGCAGGATTGACGCCCCGGAGGATTGTGTGAGGATGGCAACATGGATCTGATACTTTGGCGCCACGCCGAAGCCGTGGACGGCCAGCCCGATCTTGCGCGCGAACTCACGCCCAAGGGGGTGAAGCAGGCAAAAGCAATCGCGCAATGGTTGAGTTCGCGCCTGCCCAGGCAGACCCGGATCATCGTCAGCCCGGCCGAGCGCACGCAACAGACCGCCGCGGCGCTCACCGACGAATTCGAAATCGACCGCCAGCTCGCGCCCGGCGCGCCGCCGACCGCGGTGCTGGCCGCAGCCGGCTGGCCAGAGCACAGGGGTGCCGTCGTGGTCGTCGGCCATCAGCCCACTCTCGGAATGGCGGCGGCGCTGCTGATCGCCGGCGAGCCGATGCCGTGGAGCATCAAGAAAGGCGCGATCTGGTGGTTGAGCCACCGCGTGCGCGGCGAGCATCCGCAAGTCGTGCTGCGCGCGGTGATGTCGCCCGATCTGCTTTAGGTAATGGCGACTCCAAATCTCACCACGAAAGCACGAAGAACTCAAAGGAACACGAAGAAATACGAAGACAGAACGTATGTTGATTTTCTTTGCGTTCCTTTGCGCTCTTTGCACCTTTGCGTTGAGAAGTTTTCTTTTTCGGCCTGTCTCTACTTTGTGTCACTTCGTGTTCTTCGTGTCTTCGTGGTGAGTCTTGCGGTTTGAAAGGGGCGTAAGTGTTCGAATCGGCAGAGTTGGGACATTCGATTTCCAAGCGCAGTTACGCGCGCGAGGTGCCGAAGCTGCGCGAAGCGCTGCTGGATGCGCAGTACGACCTGTTCCAGGACGGCCGCTTTCCGGTGATGGTCCTGATCGCCGGCGTGGACGGGGCCGGCAAGGGCGAAACCGTCAATCTGCTGAACGAGTGGATGGATCCGCGCCACATCCGCGTCGCCGCGTTCGGCGAGCCGTCGGACGAGGAACGCGAACGCCCGCCGATGTGGCGCTACTGTCGGGAACTGCCGCCGAAAGGAAAGATCGGCATCCTGTTCGGGCACTGGTACACCGATCCCATCCTCGATCGCGTCTATCGCAAATCCAAACAGTCGCAGTTGATCCAGAGCATCGAGGAGATCGTGCGCTTCGAGAAGATGCTCACCGACGAAGGCGCGCTCCTCCTCAAGTTCTGGTTTCATCTGTCGAAGGAGAAACAGAAGAAACGGCTCAAAGCGCTGGAAAAAGATCCGGAGACGCGCTGGCGGGTGACCGAAACCGACTGGCGGCATTACAAGCTCTACGACAAGTTTCGCAAGGTCAGCGAGCTGGCGCTGCGCCAAACCGGCTCGGTGTCCGCGCCGTGGATCGTGGTCGAAGGAGAGGATGCGCGTTACCGCAATCTGACCGTCGGCCGCGCGCTGCTGGCGGCAATGCGGGAACGTCTCGACCAGAAGCCGGCAAAGCCGGCCGCGGACCGCATCCCGCCGATCTCGCCTGCGATCGACAACCGCCACATTCTGGGCGCGCTCGACCTTACGCTGAAACTCGACCGCAAGAGATACACGGAACTACGCGCGCTGTACCAGGGCCAGCTCAATCTGCTGTCGCGCAACCCCAGGTTTCGCAAGCGCGCGGCGATCCTGGTGTTCGAGGGCAACGACGCCGCGGGCAAGGGCGGCGCCATCCGCCGCGTTGCGGCTGCGCTCGACGCCCGCTATTACCGCGTCATTCCGGTGGCCGCACCGACCGAAGAGGAGCGTGCCCAGCCCTACCTCTGGCGTTTCTGGCGGCACGTTCCGCGGCTCGACCGGTTTGCCCTGTTCGACCGCTCCTGGTACGGGCGCGTGCTGGTGGAACGGGTCGAGGGCCTCGCCAGCGAGTTCGACTGGGCGCGCGCCTATCCCGAGATCAACGATTTCGAACAGCAGCTCGCCGGAAACGGCGCCATCGTGATCAAATTCTGGCTGGCAATCAGCAAGGACGAGCAGCACCGCCGCTTCAGGGAACGCCAGCAGACCGCGTTCAAGCGCTTCAAGATCACGCCCGAAGACTGGCGCAACCGCAAGAAATGGGAAGCCTACGAACAGGCGGTTTGCGACATGGTGGACCGCACCTCGACTGCGGTCGCGCCATGGACGCTGGTGGAAGCCAACGACAAGCTCTACGCCCGGATCAAGGTGCTGAAGACCATCTGCGAGCGCCTCGAATCGGCGCTCAAACGCTGATACCGCGGGAACTTGCCGCGATCGGCGTAATCCCAGGTTTGCCCTCTTCGCTGCCGGCTGCGTATACTTGAGCGCATCATGAATCGTTGGAAGACAGTACTAGTCGCGTTGATTTCGCTGTGGCTGCCCGTGCAAGGCTACGGCGCGGTCGCCATGCCGTTTTGCCAGCAACACGGCACGGCCGCGGCCGGCACCGGGCCTGCGGACTCATCCCAGGAGCACCACGACGCTCACGCGGGTCACATGGCCCATAACGATTCGCCAAGCGACGCGGCAGGAATTTCTCATGCTGAACACGGCGGCAGCGATGCCAGCAGCGGTTTGGCTTGCAACAATTGCGGCGCCTGTCATCTGGCATGCTCTCCGGCAATCTCGGCGATTGCGCCTGTCGCAGTGTTGATCGGCGATTCCGTTCTCGAGCCGTCCCCCGCCGATTCACCGCACTTTTTCTACCCCGAGCAACTTCAGCGTCCCCCTCTCTCCGCGCTCCTCTGAGCGCGGGTTGAACCACTGACCGCCCGGTACATCTGCCGGGGCGGTTCTTTCCTCCCGCGAGAAGCACCCGCCGTACCTTTACGGCCCTCATGCGAAACGTCGTGTCCGGGCGTCTGCACCCCCTTGTCGGGAGCGGCGCGCCCGACCGCGAACAAATCGAGGAATTCGATGAAGCCCATTTCACGCAATACGCCCCGCATGCCGGCACAAACTTCTGCTGGCGGCCTGCACCACAAAACCGCGGGTGCACGCAAGGTTCGAGGAGCTACGCCGTTGCCTGACGCATCAAGGCAGATGGCATTTGTTTTTGACATTGACAACCAGATGGGAATTCACATGAAAACAGCTTTCCTCGCCGCGTCACTTGCACTGAGCATGACCGCCCTGCCACCGGCAATGGCGGGAGACGAACAGGACGCGCCTGGCGACGCCCACAAGGCGACGTCAACTGCGGCCGCGACCCATGCCGGCCGCGGCAAGGTCATTTCCGTCGACATTCAAGCGGGAACGGTCAAGCTGGCTCATGACGCGATCAAGGGCCTCAAATGGCCGAAGATGACCATGGACTTCAAGGCGCACGATCCGGCAATGTTGAAGGACCTCAAACCCGGCATTCATGTGGACTTCGAACTCATGAAAATGGGCGCCGGCTACCTCATCATGAAGATCTCGCCGTCCACCAAATGAGCGATGCTGCTCGATGAACCAGACTGCTGGCCGCACAACCGGCCCGCAGTCTGCGACCGGAACTTGAAACGCCGACAACCAATTCAGGATTCAGGAAAGGTACAGCGTGAAAGTCCTGATTCAAACCGCTTTCGCCGCCCTGCTTCTCGCGACAACCGCAACGATCATCGCCGCCGATGAAGAACATAAACACGGCAATGACTCGACTGCCATGAAAGACTCTCATCACACTCATGACGGCGCACACAGCCACGGCGACTCCGCGGCCGGGCGACCCGGCAATCCCAAGAAGATCAGCCGCACGATCAGGATCACCGCGCTGGACATCAAATACGACAAGCCCGAAATCCAGGTCAAGGCAGGCGAGACCATCAAGTTCGTCGTCACCAACACCGGCAAGTTGCGGCACGAGTTCATGATCGGAGACATTGAGAAGCAACGCGAGCACGCGGAAATGATGAAGCAGATGCCGGACATGGTGCATGAGGACGCGAACACGCTCACTCTCGAACCCGGGGAAACGAAAAGCCTGGTCTGGCAATTCACCAAGGCCGGCGCACTGGAAGTGGCGTGCCACATCCCGGGGCATTACGAAGCCGGCATGAAAAGTCAGGTTGTAGTTGGTCGTTAGCCCTGATTGCCGTCATTTTGGAACTCTGATCCGGTCAGCAACGGCAAAGGAGACCCAGATGAGTTCCGTTCGCCTCATTGTCATTGCAGTGGCGGTCTGTACATATCCGGTTCAGCTCGTCTTCGCAGAAATGGAGCACCGCATGGGCGGCTTGCCAGGCATGCCGGCCCATATGCTTAAACCCGGAAGTGAAATGGAACACCACCAGAAATATCACCCTGCCCAGGGCAGCGGCACCCCGCCGATGTTCTCCTTCGGACAACCAGGCCAGCCAGGACAGGCGGGCCGGACGGTGCGCATCGATGCTCACGACGAGGCCCATTTCGTGCCCGACAGCCTGCGCGTTGCGCCTGGCGAGACCGTGCAATTCGAAGTTCACAACGCAGGCAAACGGCCTCACGAGTTGCGCATCGGCGACCACCAATACCAGCAGGAACACGCCGAAATGCTCAAGCGCATGCCCGGGTGGGAACACAGCAGCCCGAACAGCGTGATCGTGGCGCCGGGAAAGATCGCGACGCTCGTATGGCAATTTGGCGACGATCCGGTCGTGGAACTCGCCTGTCACGTCGCAGGAAGTTACGAGGCGGGGATGCTGGTGAGGGTGCAAGTCACCAAACCGTAGGGAAGAAGCGTTGGCGGCAAACATGACAGCAGCACACAGGTTGCTGCGGGGCATGCGAAGACTTGACGTGCGTCAATCGCCTACGAGGAATTTGGGGTTATGTTTCCCACGTCCGGAAGAGCTCGAAGGTAAGAATTGCGACAGGTTTTCATAGACACCCCAAGAGGAGTAAAAAAATGCGAAATTTCATGGCGATTGTGTTATCGGGCGTACTCGCGGCGACGGCCGGCTTTGCGGCTGCCGACGAGAAAGCAATGAAAGAGCACGAGGAAATGGGGAAAAAGGGTGTCACCCCCGAAATGATGAAAGACAAGGACAAGCAGCTCAGCGCCAAGGAACGCGAGGAAGCCAAGAAGCGCCACATGGAGGAAGGCACCAAAGGGGTGACGCCGCACGCGATCAAAAAGAAGCGGAGCGCCGCAATGGACAAAGAGATGATGAAGAAGCACGAGGAGATGGGCAAGAAGGACGTCTACCCCGAGGGCAAGCCGGAAACCAAGAAGTAGGCCGAGACCGGATCGCGGAGGGCCATTGGACGGTGCGGTTGTCCATCCCGGCCGGTCCCCTCGTTAACGGACCGGTGATACCAACTTTTTTTGTTTTTCTACCAACCACTGAAGGATATTGTCGTGAAGAAAAAGTTAGCGGCTTTGATGATTCTGGCTTCGGCAATCATATTGCCGGTCGCCTATGGTGCCGCTGAAGACCACACTGCCCACCATCCCGAGGGCGTGCAAGCAGCGCCCGCCCAGCCTGGTGAGCAGGAGACAGCCGGAAAGATGGACAAGATGCAGGAGCAGATGAAAAAGATGCAGGAGCAGATGGAAAGGATTCATTCCACCAAGGATCCGCAGGAACACCAGAAGCTTATGAAGGAGCACATGCAGTCCATGCGAGAAGGAATGAAGATGATGGGCGGCGGGATGATGGGCAAGAAAGCAAAAGCCGATTCCATGATGGAGGGTTCGGGGGAAAAGGGCGGCATGCCGATGGGCATGATGATGAAGCACCACAAGATGATGGAAGACCGCATGGACATGATGCAGATGATGATGGAGCAATTGATGGAGCACGAAGAGGCCGAGGAGAAATAGTGGGCCAAAAAACCGTCATCGTTCGCTTGATGGTGGTTCGATCTTCTTAACCGCCCCACTCAGACCCCGGTATGGCCCAGAAAAAGCACTGACTATTGTCGAGAGAAAATTGGACAAGTTTTTTTATTCGCGGATAGCTCGGGTTCTGGCCGTCCTCTGGCCATTGATCTGGACCGCCAACGCCTTTGCCGACGACTGCAAGAACTTTGTCGATGGCACCCACGGGGCCGTGGAGCGCAGCGTTGTTTCCGAGCACGACGATCACGGCGAAGGTCACCGCGGCACACATGAACACGGCAAAAACACTTCCGATGACAAGGGGGCGGACTCTTGTTGCTGTGTCAAGCTCACTGCCGGATTTGCGGCGGTCGGGCACAATGCTTCTCCGCCTTCCGAAAGTCGCAGTAAGGTCCAGCCGGGCCCGGCACTACAGGACGGACTTTCACCTCCATTTCCCGCTCTGCAACTGGTGCGCGCGGACAGCCGGCCACCACCACGACAGCGAACTCCTCTTTTTCTCCTCCACCTTCGGCTATTGAATTAGCCGTCCCTCGTCCACGGACGGGAATCTGGCCTTTGTCCTTTATCGGGTCGGGCCGCGCGCTTAGCAGACCAATCTGCAGTACCGGTCAGCCGGACCGGTCACACGACCGACTGCCTGGTAAACAACATCCCGTCTCGTGATTACTTCGCATTGGTATTGGTCCGTCGGCCCCACCGAGCGGTAATTGAGAACGCGCCGCGGAAAGTCGAGTCTTCTGGTTGGATAAGTGCTGGAGGAAAAGCCATGAATGTCAGCGAAGTCGCTCGTAAGGTCGGCGTCACCCCGCACACGGTCCGCTATTACGCGCGCTTGGGACTATTGAAGCCTCAGCGCGACCCTCGGAGCAGGTACAAGAAGTTCACGGAGCCGGATATTGCGCGGCTGGAGTTCATCATGACGGCGCGGAGCCTGGGTTTCACGCTGTCCGAAATCGGGGAGATTTTTCGCCGAAGCGCCCGGCGGCAAACGCCTTGCCCGATGGTGCGGGAAATCATCAGGCGCAGAATCGAAGAGACCACCGGACGGCTGGATGCTGTGCTGGCATTACGCGAGCGCATGAAACGGGCGCTGGCGTTGTGGGAAACGATGCCCGATCAAGCGCCCGACGGGAATGCGATTTGCGCGCTCATCGAAGCAGCGGGAGGTTCGCATGACAACGAATGACGCTTCGCGAACCGCACGACTTTTCGCCGTCTTTTGGCTTGCGGTTTTCCCGGGATGGATCGCGGCTGCGCCGCCCACAACTGCGTTTTCGGCAAACTCCGGCGTCGTGGAGGGAGTAACGGTCTATCTGGGCATACTGCCCAGTGAGATGATCCGAGGACACCCTGCCGCCCATCCCGAAGCCTCGATGCATGGCGGGCCCTCGGGCCGCCGCGGCGAGCACCATGTGCTGATCGCGCTGTTCGATGCCGAAGGCACACGCCTGGAGAACATGGAGGTGCAGGTGCGGGTGGGTGAAGTCGGTCTGTCCGTGGTTAAGAAGCCGCTCGAGCCGATGCAGATCGCCGGCACAGTCACCTACGGCAACTTTTTCTCGATGCCCAAACCCGGGCCGTACAGCATCGAGCTGGACTGGCGCGTGAAAGGCGAGAAGAAATGGTCGCACGCGGTCTTCATTTATCGGCACCCACAAAAGTAATTTCCGTACACCGGAGCTTCGGGAGAACAAACATGGAATACGAACACCACAGCGAAAACCGAAAGGGATGGTTAAACTCGAGATCGAACTGGGTCCTGCTGGCATTTCTGGCAATTGCGGGCTTCTACCTCATTACCGAACACAAGGCCCATGTATTCGGCCTGCTTCCCTTTCTGATTCTGCTCGCGTGCCCGCTGTTGCACGTGTTCATGCATCGCGGCCACGGAAGGCACGGCGACGACTCCCCGTCCGCAGGCCACGATCATGGAAATCAAGCGGGAGACAAGCGATGAACACGGAGCCTACTCAGGCATACGGTTTGTGGTGGCTGGTTATCGTCAACTCGCTCGTCTTCATCATTTTCGCCTTCAGCTTCGCAAAGCCGCAAAGTGCGCGCGACTGGCGCTCGCTCGGGGCGTTTTCCGCCTTCATCGTGGCACTGTTCACCGAGATGTACGGGTTTCCGCTCACCGTCTATCTGCTGTCGGGCTGGCTCGGCAGTCGTTATCCCGGTATCGACTTCCTGACCCACGACGCCGGCCACCTGTTCGAGACGCTGTTCGGATGGCGCGGCAATCCGCACTTCGGCCCATTCCACCTGCTGAGCTTCGTCTTCATCGGCGGCGGGTTCATCCTGCTCGCCTCGGCGTGGGATGTCCTTTTCAAGGCGCAACGCGCCGGAACATTGGCGACCAGCGGCCCCTACGCCACCATCCGTCATCCTCAGTACGTCGCGTTTGTGCTCATCATGTTCGGCTTTCTGCTGCAATGGCCCACGCTGCTCACGTTGATCATGTTCCCGATCCTGTTGCTGGTGTATGCGCGCCTCTATTTCAACGAGGAACGCGATGCCCGGGCCCGCTTCGGTGAGGAGTACACGCGCTATGCAGCACGCACGCCGGCTTTCTTTCCTCGTCTCGGGAGCAAAGCAAACAATCCGCCAATACGTTGACTCGCCCGGTCCGTCGGCGGGAAGCAGCGCGCCGACATGACGTGGGAGAACGCTGAGACTGTCCAACGATTGCCGTCTCTAACAAGCAGAAGAATGACTAATTTGCACCTTACTTTTCTTGGCGCAACGGGGACCGTAACCGGGTCCAAGTACCTGATCACCGTCGGCCCCAAGCGAATACTGGTGGACTGTGGCCTGTTCCAGGGCCTGAAGCAGCTCCGCCTGAGAAATTGGGAGCCGCTTCCGATCGACCCAAAAAAGATCGACGCGGTCATCCTCACGCATGCACATATCGACCACAGCGGCTATCTGCCGCTGCTGTCAAAGAAAGGATTCTCCGGCACGGTGTACTGCAGCCGCGCGACGCGCGACCTGTGCGAGATCCTGCTGCCTGACTCGGGGCATCTGCAGGAAGAAGAGGCGGAATACGCCAACCGCAAGGGGTTCTCCAAGCATTCTCCCGCGCTGCCTCTATACACGCAGGAGGACGCCGAGCGCTGCCTGACACTGCTGGTGCCGTTCGACCTCGATCGCGACATCGATCTCGGCGACGGCATCAGCCTGCGCTTCTCGCATTCCGGACACATCCTAGGCTCCTGCTTCGTCCGGCTTACGCACGAAGGCAGGACGATCGTGTTCACCGGAGACCTCGGCCGCCCCAACGACATCGTGATGAAACCTCCGGTCCGCGTCGCGAAAGCCGACTATCTCGTCCTGGAATCCACCTATGGCGATCGCCTCCATGGCGCCGCGAACCCCGAAGCGCAACTGACGGACATCATCAACCGGACCGTGCAACGCGGCGGCGTGGTCGTCGTCCCGACGTTCGCCGTCGGCCGTGCACAGGAGTTGCTGTACTACGTTCACCTGCTCAAGGCATCTCGAGCGATTCCGGACATCCCGATCTATCTGAACAGCCCGATGGCGGTGGACGCCACGCGAATATTCCATGAACACCCGGGAGAGCATCGCCTCACGCATCAGCAATGCGAGGACATGTGCCACGCCGCCAAGATTGTTAACAGCGTCGAGGAATCCAAGCAGCTCAACACCCGGTCCGGCCCGATGGTCATTCTCGCCGCCAGCGGCATGGCCACCGGCGGGCGCGTGGTTCATCACCTCAAGGCCTTCGCCCCCGATGCCCGCAACACGATTCTGTTCGGCGGTTTCCAGGCCGCCGGCACGCGGGGGGCAGCCATGCTCGCCGGGACTGAAAGCATCAAGATCCATGGCGAGTACGTGCCGGTTCGCGCCGAGGTTGCGGCGTTGTCGAACTTGTCGGCCCACGCCGATTACGCGGAAATCATGGGCTGGCTGGGTGGGTTCGATTCACCACCGCAGCAAACCTTCATCACCCACGGCGAGCCCGTCGCTGCCGACGCATTGCGGCACCGGATCGAGGAGCAGAAAGGCTGGCGTTGCCGTATTCCCGATTACCTGGAGACGGTGGATCTGGGCTGAGGCGCCACCAACATGCTTGAAGAATTCCTGCATCAATCGCGGATCGCCTATTTCTCGATGGAGATCGCACTGTAAGACGATATTCCCAACTACAGCGGGAACAGGGCATTTACGAGCGAGATGCCGTGACCGCGGAACCACCGTGAAAGAAAATATTTTGCGTGCTGAAAATGACCCACTTGAATAAAGGAGCGATCATCTCGTGAAGCAAGAAAAGCCGTACGTGCTGGCGATGAATGGCGGCTCGTCGAGCATCAAGTTTACGTTGTATCGGATGGGTGACTCGCCGCAGCGACGGCTGCATGGCAAAGTCGACCGCATCGGTTCGCGCGGCACCGCGCTGACGTTTGACGACCTGGAGCGCAATCAGCACGACAGCCGCATCATCGGCGACTTCGATCACCGGTCGGCGGCGAACTTTCTGATCGATTGGCTCGACAAACAAATCGGTCTCACTTCGATCGAGGCCGTAGGCCACCGCGTCGTCAACGGTGGCGCCCACTACAACGAGCCGCAACGCGTTACCCAGGAGTTGCTCGATGCGCTGCGCCGCATCAGCGCCTACGCGCCGGAGCATCTGCCTTCCGAGATTGCGCTGATCGATTTGTTTCGCGAGCGGGTTCCGGGTCTGCCGCAGGTAGTGTGCTTCGACACCGCCTTTCATCGCGATATGCCGCGGGTCGCCAAGATCTTGCCCATTCCTCGGCGCTTCCAGGCGCAGGGCGTCGAGCGCTACGGTTTTCACGGCCTGTCCTATTCGTTCCTCATGGAAGAACTCGCTCGCGTAGCCGGTGCCGAGCCCGCGCAAGGACGGGTGATCCTGTCCCACCTCGGAAATGGGGCGAGCTTGGCGGCGGTTCGTGGCGGCAAAAGTATCGACACCAGCATGGGATTCACGCCGGCCGCAGGCGTGCCGATGGGCACTCGCTCCGGCGATCTCGATCCAGGGCTGGTTTGGTACCTGGCGCAAACCGAGCACATGACCGCGGAGCAGTTTCATCACATGGTCAACCATGAGTCGGGATTGCTGGGCATTTCCGAAACGAACTCCGATCTGCGGGATCTGCTTGCCAGGGAAGCAACCGATATTCGGGCTGCCGAAGCCGTTGCGTTGTTCTGCTACCAGATCAAAAAATGGATAGGAGCCTTTGCCGCCGCGCTCCGCGGACTGGACTCGCTCGTGTTCGCGGGCGGCATTGGCGAGAACTCATCCGTCATACGTTCGCGCATCTGCCAAGGCCTCGGTTTTCTCGGCATCCAGCTCGACGAGACCAAGAACGCAGCCGGCGAGCCGGTCATTTCGGCCGATGCGAGCGGCGCCCAGGTGCGCGTCATCCGTACCGACGAAGAGGTGATGATCGTGAAGGCGGTTGGCCGGATTCTGGATCGTACGAGAACCACTCACATTCACCCCGAGGAATAGGCGTATGAACAATCCACTATCTTCGAAAGTCTTGCAGAAGATGCACGCCTATTGGCGGGCCGCCAACTATCTGTCCGTCGGCCAGATTTATTTGTACGACAATCCGCTGCTGAAGAAGCCGTTGAAACTGGAACATGTGAAGCCGCGGCTGCTGGGGCACTGGGGCACGACGCCGGGCTTGAACTTCATCTATGTTCATCTCAACCGGGTCATCAATCAATATGACCTCAATGTGATTTATATCACCGGCCCCGGACATGGCGGACCGGCCCTGGTGGCCAACACGTATCTGGAGGGCACCTACAGCGAGTTGTATCCAAATATCTCCCAGGACGAACAAGGTATGAAGAAGCTGTTCACGCAGTTTTCTTTTCCCGGGGGCATACCTAGTCACGTGGCCCCGGAAACCCCGGGCTCAATCAACGAAGGCGGCGAACTCGGCTAGTCGCTGGCGCACGCGTTTGGCGCAGCTGGCGACCAAGCCCGGGCACCTGAAAATTCTCGAACAGTGGATGAAGAGTTACCGGCCCCAGGAATTATTCGACAAGAACGGCAGGCTCCTTGCGGAACTGGCTGAACTGGCACCGAAGGGCGAGCGGCGAATGGGAGCGAATCCTCATGCCAATGGCGGGCTACTGCTGCGGGATCTGAAAATGCCGGACTTCCGCGACTACGCGGTCAAGGTGGCGAAGCCCGGCGTCGGGGAAGCCGAAGCGACGAGCGTGCAGGGCCAGTTCATCCGCGACGTGTTCAAGCTCAACGCCGACGCACGCAATTTCCGCGTTTTCAGCCCGGACGAAACCGTTTCGAACCGCTGGAGCGCCGTGCTGGAGGTGACGAACCGCAGCTCGACAGCGGAAATCATCCCCAGTGACGATCACATCGCGCCCGATGGCCGGGTGATGGAGATGTTGAGCGAGCATCAGTGCGAAGGTTGGCTCGAAGGTTACCTCCTGACCGGCCGACACGGCTTTTTCTCAAGTTACGAAGCGTTCATTCACATCATAGATTCGATGTTCAACCAGCACGCCAAGTGGCTGGACGTGACCCGCCAGATTCCGTGGCGGCGGCCCATTGCTTCCCTGAACTACCTGCTGTCTTCGCACGTGTGGCGTCAGGATCAAAACGGCCTCACTCACCAGGACCCCGGCTTCATCGATTTGGTGGCGCTGCAGCCACAGAGTGAGCATCCTCAGGGCTTGAGCGACAAGGACTTCGATGTCCTGTTCACCAAGGACAAACCCATCGTCTTCGCCTACCACGGATATCCTTCGCTGATCCATCAACTGACGTATCGGCGAACCAACCATCACAACCTGCACGTTCGTGGGTACAAGGAAGAAGGAACCACCACCACGCCCTTCGACATGGCGGTGCGCAATGACATCGACCGCTTTCATTTAGTCAAAGACGTCGTCGATCGGGTGTCGAGTTTGGGCCCGCGCGCTGCTTATCTCGCCCAAATCATTCGAGACAAGCTGATCGACCACCAGCGCTACATCCGGCAACACGGTGAGGACATGCCGGAAATCCGAGATTGGAAATGGGGTGCCAGGAACACGCGGAAGACAGGCCCCGCGCGCAAATGAGCGGCGCCCTTCCGCAGGTGTATCTGGTTCGCCACGGCGAGACCGCCTGGACGATCAGCAGACAGCACACCGGCCGCACGGACATTCCACTTACCGAGCGGGGCGAACGCGAGGCGCAAGCGTTGAGCGCGCGGCTGAAAGGCATGAGCTTCACCAAAGTGCTCACCAGCCCGCCGCAACGGGCGCGGCGGACTGGTGAGCTGGCGGGTTTCGCCGAATGCGCGCAAGCTGAACCCGATCTGATGGAGTGGGACTACGGCGCGTACGAAGGCCGGCGCACGTCAGACATCAGCGCCGAGCGCCCCGGCTAGCGTCTGTTCGAGGACGGTTGCCCCGGCGGGGAAACGCTGGTGGCGGTGAGTACGCGCGCGGATCGTGTCATTGCTCGGGTTCGTGCGCTGGGAGGCGACGTGCTGCTCTTCGCCCACCGAGACATATTGCGCATCCTCGCCGCGCGCTGGGTTGCACTGCCCGCTCTCGAAGCCCGCCGCTTGTATCTTGAGACAGCTTCCTTGAGCGTTCTGGGTTACGACCATGACCTGGATGAGCCAGTCATCCGCATGTTGAATGACGCGCGACATCCATAGCGCTATCGTTCATCAAAGGGCAAAGGAAATGCTCTAGGAGCGAACATGACTTTGAGAGTGACGGCATCGTCTCGGTGGGCGGCGCTGTTGAGGCGGTGCAAAAATATCTAGCGAGTGATAACTCATGGAGGTTCGATGTCGATATCCGTACAAGAACTGGAAAAAACAGTGGCCGAACTAACGGCGCCCGGCAAGGGAATTCTCGCGGCCGACGAGAGTTCCGGCACTATAGAGAAACGCTTCAAGGCGGTGAACGTGGCGTGCACGGACGAGACCCGGCGCGATTACCGCGAGCTGTTATTTTCCACGCCCGGCCTCGGCGGTTTTATTAGCGGCGTCATTCTGTTCGAGGAGACCCTCAAACAGAAAAGTGCAGCCGGCGTGCCTTTGCCAGAGTTACTGAAAGCGCAGGGCATAGTGCCCGGCATCAAGGTGGATAAAGGCACGGTGCTGCTGCCTAACTTTCCCGGAGAGACAGTGACGCAGGGCTTGGATGGTCTGGCGCAGCGGCTGAGCGAGTATAAGCAACTCGGTGCGCGTTTCGCCAAATGGCGCGCGGTGATTAACATCGGCGCGGGCATCCCAACGCCGCAGGCGATTGCAAGCAATGCGCATGCGCTGGCGCGCTACGCGGCCATTTGCCAGGAACAAGAGTTGGTGCCTATCGTGGAGCCCGAGGTATTAATGGACGGCGATCACACGCTTGCGACTTCCGCACGCGTCACGGAGGAAGTTTTACATGCGGTATTTCACGCGCTGCACCTGCAACGCGTTGCGCTGGAGTACATGATTTTGAAACCCAATATGGTCGAGCCTGGCCGCGCATGCGCGGAGCCCGCCACGCCGCAACAGGTGGCGCAAGCAACGCTTGTCTGCCTGCGGCGCACGGTGCCAGCAGCGGTGCCCGGAATCAATTTCCTTTCCGGCGGGCAGAGCGAGGCCACGGCCACCGCCAACCTCCATGCCTTGAACGCCACTGTTGAGAAGCAGCCGTGGGTCTTGAGCTTTTCGTACGGGCGCGCGTTGCAGGCATCCGTGCTCCGGGCTTGGCGCGGCGAGGCCGCGAACAAGCCGATTGCACAGCAAGGGCTATACAAGCGAGCGCGCTTAAATAGCGCGGCTGCGCAAGGCAAATACACAGCCGCGATGGAGAACGAATGAAAGTAAGCCCTCTGGCAGGGACACCCGCACCAGCGATCTCACGACGGCATCCCTGAGTATTCCCGGTTATGACCATGACCTGGATGAGCCGGTCATCCACCTGTGGAATGACGCGCGACAATGATGGCGCTACCAGTCATCGCCGACAGAGAAAATGATATCGGAGCGAATATGCCGTTAGAAGGCACAGCACCGCCTCGGTGGGCGGCTACGGAAGGGCTTCCGTTCCCCCTGGGCCCGACCAGGATAGAAGAAAAAGACGCCTACAACTTCGCGCTTTACTCGAAGCACGCGGAAAGCGTCACGTTGTTGCTCTACACCGAGAGCGACATCGTCAATCCGGTATTGGCCTATCGGTTCGATTACCTCAAGAACAAAACGGGCAGGATCTGGCATTGCCGCATCCCTCTTGTGTCAATGCGGGGCGCGTCCTACTACGCGTACAGCGTCGAGGGACCCAAGCCCAATGGCCGGTTCGAGTGGCACTGGTTCGATCGCGACAAAATCTTGCTCGACCCCTATGCAAAGTCCGTGTTCTTTCCCCCGGCTTTCGACCGGCTCGCCGCCGCCCGGCCTGGTTCGAACGCGGGCAAGGCGCCCCTGAGTGTCCTTACGGGCGACAGCGAGCGCTTCGACTGGCAAGGCGACCATCGCCCCCGGCACGAGGCCGATACCGTCATCTACGAGCTGCACGTCGGAGGATTTACCAAGAATCCCAACTCCGGCGTCAAGGACGAAGCGCGCGGAACGTTTGCGGGCTTGGTCGAGAAAATCCCGTACTTGAAGGACCTTGGCGTCACCGTGGTGGAGTTGATGCCGGTGTTCCAATACGACCCTTCCGAAGGCAACTACTGGGGCTACATGCCGCTGAACTTCTTCTCCCCCCACCATGGCTATCTCAGCGACCACACGGTCAAGGCGCAACACAACGAGTTTCGCGAAATGATCAAGGCGCTGCACCAGGCGAATATCGAGGTGGTCCTCGACGTTGTCTACAATCACACGTGCGAGGGCGATCACACGGGCCCGGTCTATAGCTACAAGGGGATCGACAACAGCACCTACTATCTGATGGCGGACCGGCCGGGCGCGCCCTACGAAAATTTCTCCGGCACCGGCAACACACTCCATTGTGTGAACCGCTACGTCCGCAAGATGATCATGGACAGCGTTCGCCATTGGGCGCACGAGATGCATGTCGACGGATTTCGCTTCGACCTCGCTTCCCTCTTTACCCGAAACCCGGACGGATCGATCAATGTAAGCGACGTGCCGCTGCTCAGCGACTTGGCCTCCGACCCGGATCTGGCGCACCTGCGTCTGATTGCCGAGCCCTGGGACGCCGCCGGGGTGTATCAACTGGGCCGGGCGTTTCCGGGGATCATGGCTTGCCAGTGGAACGGCAGATACCGGGATGATCTCCGACGCTTCGTAAAGGGAGATCCCGGCATGGCGCCGGCCCTGATGCGCCGCCTGTACGGCAGCGACGATCTGTTCCCCGACGATCGGATGAACGCCTATCACCCCCATCAGAGCGTCAATTACATCGCCTCTCACGACGGATTCACCCTCTACGATCTGGTTGCCTACAACCAGAAGCGGAACTGGCCCAACGGCCACGGCAACACGGACGGCATGGCGGAAAACCACAGTTGGAACTGCGGCTGGGAAGGGGACGAGGGCGCGCCGCCGGAGGTCGTGAAACTGCGCAAGCAACAGATCAAGAATTTCTGTTGCCTGCTATTCCTTTCCAACGGGACGCCCATGCTCCGCGCCGGGGACGAGTTCATGCACACGCAGGCCGGAAACAACAATCCTTACAATCAGGACAACGAGGTCGGTTGGATCGATTGGGGCCGGCTGCACGCAAACCCGGACATGTTCCGCTTCTTCAAACGCATGATCGCGTTTCGCATGGCGCATCCGTCACTGGCGAGGAGCCGGTTCTGGCGCGAGGATGTCCGTTGGTACGGGGTAGGCCACGACACCGACCTTGCATACGATTCCCGCAGCCTCGCCTTTGCCCTGCACGGCGGATCGCAACAGGACATCGACATCTACGTGATGATCAACGCCTATTGGGAGGAACTGACTTTTCAGATACAGGAGGGCGCAACGAACGCGTGGCGGCGAGTGGTCGATACCAGCCTCGAAAGCCCGTTCGACTTTCTCGAACCCGGCAACGAAAGCCCCTTGCAGTCGTTGCATTATCGAGTGCCGGGCAGGGCCGTCGTCATGCTGCTCCGCGACCAGGACGGGGGTTGACCGCAATCAAAGTAAATCCTTTGGCAGGGAAACCCGCCCCTCCGGCGATGCTGGCCAACATCCCAAAACTGGTGACGGCCTACTATGCCGACATGCCTGACTTCTCGGCGCCCACGCAACGGGTCGCGTTCGGCACTTCGGGACATCGCGGTTCCTCGTTCGAAAAGACCTTCAACGAAGGGCATGTGCTCGCCATCGGGCAGGCCATTTGCCTGTACCGCACACAGCAGGGCATCGATGGCCCGCTGTTCCTCGGCGTCGACACGCACGCGCTGTCCGTGCCCGCCTTTGCCAGTGCGCTCGAAGTGCTGGCGGCAAACGGCGTGGAAGTCATGCTTGCCGAGAACGACGAATACACGCCCACCCCCGCGGTTTCGCACGCAATACTCGCTTACAACCGCGGACGCGATAAAGGACTGGCGGACGGCATTGTCATCACGCCGTCGCACAACCCACCCGACAATGGCGGTTTCAAGTACAACCCGCCCAACGGCGGGCCGGCGGATACCGGCGTCACCGGCTGGATCGAAGCCAAGGCCAACGAGTTTCTGAAAGATGGCCTCCAGGGCGTGAAAAGAATCCCTTTCGAAAAGGCGCTGCGCACCGCCACGACGCACCGGCACGACTACCTCAACGCTTACGTGAGCGATCTCGGCAATGTGATCGACATGGATGCGATTCGCGGCGCCAACATCGGCATGGGCGTCGATCCGCTCGGCGGCGCAGGCGTCCACTACTGGGCCGCGATTGCCGAGCGCTACGGCCTGAGCCTCACGGTCGTTAACGATGCCGTCGACCCGACATTCCGTTTCATGCCTGTCGACTGGGATGGCCGTATTCGCATGGACCCGTCCTCGCCCCATGCCATGCGGAATTTGATCGGCCTGAAGGATCGCTTCGACATCGCCTTCGCCTGCGACACCGACCACGACCGGCACGGGATCGTTACCCGGAGCACGGGTTTGCTCCCACCCAATCACTATCTTTCAGTCGCCATCCACTACCTGTTCCAGCATCGGCCAAAGTGGCGCACGCAAGCGGCGGTGGGAAAAACCGTCGTGAGCAGCCAGATGATCGATCGCGTGACCGCGAAGCTGGGCCGGAAATTGTATGAGACGCCGGTCGGCTTCAAGTGGTTCGTCGACGGCCTGCTCGACGGTTCGCTTGGCTTCGGCGGCGAAGAGAGCGCGGGCGCATCCTTCCTGCGCCTTGACGGCACCGTCTGGACGACGGACAAAGACGGAATCGTCCCGGCTTTGCTCTCCGCGGAAATCACTGCGCGCATGGGCCGCGATCCCGGCGAGATCTACCGCGAGCTGACGCGCGAGTTCGGCGAGCCTGCCTACGACCGGGTCGAGGCGCCCGCCACTCCGGCGCAAAAAGAGATGCTGTCAAGACTCTCGCCGCAGCAGGTTCGATCCACAGACCTGGCTGGCGAAAAAATCCAGGTCATCCTCAGCCATGCGCCCGGCAACGGCGCGCCCATCGGCGGGTTGAAGGTGATTACCGAAAGTGGCTGGTTCGCTGCGCGTCCCTCAGGCACCGAGAACATTTATAAGATCTATGCGGAGAGCTTTCGCGGACAGGACCATCTGCGCCGAATCGTGGATGCGGCGCAGGCAATCGTCGACGACGCTGTGGCGGTGGCGTTGCCGCGGGCTGGGGGGGCGCATGAACCGTAGCGCCGTCGCTTGGCTGCAGCCGCGTCTTGCGTACGCAGTCCCGCTGCTGAGGACGCGGATCGACCGGGCCGCGCTGGGCAAAGGCGCGTTCTCGTGGCGCTTAATTTCCATACTTCTTGATCCGGCAAAGCCCGAATCCCGCTCCCTCTGGGTCTTGGGTGGATTGCTGCTGGGTGCTGACTGGGTACCGTTCAGTTGGCTTTGTTGGACTGGCTTAAAGGGGTAAAAAGATGACAGCGAGCAGGTTGGTCGAACTTGTCTACCTCATGTTGCCGGCGTACCTCGCGAACATGGCGCCGCCGTTGGTCAAGTACTGGCGCGGTTGGAACCGCCCCATCAGCCGCACGTGGCTGGGCGACCACAAGACCGTGATCGGCTTCGCGCTCGGCGTGCTGGTTGGCGTGCTCGCAACATACGTTCAGTCCAGGATCGACTGGTCCCGGACCCTCTTCACACCTTCGGACTGGCTCGCCGTGGGCCTGGCGCAGGGTTTTGGGGCGATGGGTGGCGACACCCTCAAAAGCTTCTTTAAGCGACGCAGAGGAATCGCACCCGGGCAATCGTGGATCCCGGCCGATCAATTGGACTTCCCCATCGGCGCCCTCTTGCTGCTCTCACACTGGATCCGTCTAGATTGGCTGGATGTTGTCGCTATTCTTGGGATGACCTTTGCGGGTGACGTTGTAGTGAACCACGTCGCGTATCGCTTGGGTATCCGCAGCACAAAATGGTAACAGGCGGCGTCCCATCAATGATGCGGCATCGCGCAAGAGCGAGAGACGTGAAACCTGCCGTTCACTTTCTTACGGCGACGACCACGCAGCGATACAGGCCCCAGCGGCCAGCAGCACCGCGGAACGAGCTCCCTTGGCTTGTGCCCTACACTCAGGTTTTAGGCTTTATTTTGTGTTGGACCGCAACGCAGACATGCTGCTGCGGCGCTCATAGATGAAGGAGTGTGCAATGGACACAGCAATATTGGAAATCAACGGAATGAACCGCCCCACCTCGATGAACGGTGCGCGTGGTGTTTGCGCGCAATGCCTATCGGATCTGCTCGCCGCCGGCGTGGCGCGCGTGGTCACTTTCAGTACCGTTTCTCATCCATCAAACACCATCGATTTGAGTGATGCACGCTCTGGCGACATCAGCCAATTCTGGCCGTGATGGCACACGAAGTTTGATCCTGGTCAAAGGATGATTCTGCGATTTGAGTCATAAATGTCGAGGTGTCGCTCGAATCCAGGCAGGCAAACGTACGCTTCGATGCGCACAAGGCGATCCCGGAACAGTTCGAGAAGGCCGTCTGGGTCATAGGATGCGAGGTCGAGCGGGTAACGCTCGGGGGTGCAGAACCCACAGAATCCTACTAATCGCCTTTGATAGCAGCCCATCAATCGGGCAGAAAGAAGAATGCTAACCACTCGACCCGAGGGCCCATCCTTTGTGACGCTTACCGACTAACGTTTGTTGCCGGCACCCTTACTACCGGTCCTTTCCCCTCGCTTCGTCGCGCATGCACTCGTCGTTTGACTTGCGAGCCGCTCACAGGTTTTAAACTGTTTTTGTATAGCGGATTCCACCTGACCGAAACGGTATGAGTTACTCAGCTTTTCCGTCGACGCAACCGAAATGAAAAGAGACGACTTCGAGCATCAACTGGTGCCGTCACCCACCACGGCAGCGCACGAAGAGAAGATCCTTCGACGACTGTTTCACCGCTATCCCGGTGGTCTCGCGGTGCGTCTTCCGAGCGGCGCCACGCTCACGCTTGGCGCGCATGCTCCCGAGTTCACGCTGGTTTTCAAGCACCCGGGCGTGATACGCGACCTGGTTCTGTCGCAGGATCCGCTGCAGCTCGCGGAGGCTTACTTCTCGGATTGCGTGGATTTCGAGGGCGACATCTATCGGGTGCTCTCTGTCAAAGACCACTTGCAGTCGCTGACCCTGTCGGCTTTCGACAAGGCCGCGCTGGCCGGCGCCGCCTTGAAGCTGCGCAAGCCCGACGACGAGGCCGTCCAAAAGGACGTGCCGTCGGGCGTACGGTGGCTGCGCTCGCCGTTCTTCCGGAAGCACTCCAAAAAGGCGGATCGGTGTTCGACAAGATCGTCAGCGTCGGCATGTTCGAACACGTGGGGCTCAAGAATCTACCGCTGTATTTCCGGACTGCGCACCGGTTGCTTAAACCGGGCGGGCTCTTTCTCAACCACGGCATCACCCATGACCAGCCTGGTTGGCGCAAGACGATGTCCACCGAATTCATCAACCGCTACGTGTTCCCGGACGGCGAACTCGACACGGTGAGCAACGTCCTGCGTGTGATAGAGCAGGAAGGCTTCGAAATCCACGACGTGGAAGGGCTGCGCCCCCATTACGCGCTGACCCTGCGCGAGTGGGTCAGGAGACTTGAAGCGAGAAGGGAAGAAGCTCTGCAGCAGGTAACCGTGGCGGTCTATCGCGTCTGGCGACTGTACATGGCCGCGTGCGCGATCGAGTTCGAGAGCGGAGAAGTAGGCGTACATCAGATTCTGGCCTCGAAGAAAGCCGGCGGACTGTGGCCGGTGCCGCTGACGCGGCGCGACCTCTACGAGTGAACCGAAACGGAACATAACAACCGAAAGGAGCAATTATGGGAACCGGCACCCGTACATCCCGGAAGCAGCGCGAAACGAACTACTCCGTGGCACGGGCTATGCCTCTGACTGCACAACCAGGCCCGAGCGATAGCCAGGCCTCCAGCCCTCCGACCTTCAACTTTGACAAGGAGCGGCATCATCGCATGATCGAGGAAGCCGCCTACTACATCGCCGAGCACCGTGGGTTCTGTGAAGGCTTCGAACTGGACGATTGGCTGGCAGCCGAAGCGGAAGTAAATCAGAAGCTCGAATCTCTTCAATCACATTGAGAAGCAGCGGTACTTTCGTGTTCGGGGAACGCAACCGCAAGGAGACTGGTCATGCATGACGGTAGCTGGGGATTCTGGGGAATGCACCTATTTTGGTGGCTGTTCTGGATCGTTCTGTTCGTCGCCTTCTTCTCACTGGTGACTCCCGTGCCGAGGCGGCGCGTGCGGGAAACGCCTCTCGAAGTGTTACAGCGGCGCTACGCCGCAGGCGAGATTTCGACCGAGGAATACGAGGAGCGCAAGGCACGGTTGACCAAGGATCGGACCGAATCGCAGGCCCAGTCCTGACCACCGGTTGGAAACGCGGAGAAACCGGAGGGATACCATGGAATGGCTGTCGCAAAACTGGTTTGCGGTTCTGATTTTCGTCGCGTTTATCGCGATGCACCTATTCGGTCATGGCGGCCATGGCGGACATAGCGGGCATAGCCAGCGACAGGAACGTCCTGACGCCAGCAAAGAGAGAAAGAAAGACGGCAGTTAACAACAACATCATTGAGGTGACGCCATGTTGAACACCAAGCTGGTTTCGTGGGCTCTTGGCATCTGGAGTGCCATCACGTTTGTCGTCTGCGTCGTCTACGGACTGGTGACACCCGAAAGCCTGCACATGCACGAGATCCTCGAGCAACTCCTGCCCGCGTTCAAATGGCTGACCTGGTGGGGGTTCCTGCTCGGCCTGGCTGAAAGTTTCCTTTACGGTGTCTATGCGGGATTGGTTTTCTGCCCGGTGTATAACTGGCTGCATCGCCGGTGGGGTCAATCGTGACGGTCGAAACCCGCGACGCTCGACACGGGCACGCCCACGACGTGGCCTCCTCCGTCGGAAGTCCCATCGACCCTGTGTGCGGAATGTCGGTTGCGGAAGACACCGCGGCCGGCTCTTTTGCCTACGGTGGCAAGGATTACTTCTTCTGCTCGGAGAACTGCCTGCGGGTATTCAAGGCGAACCCCGAACCCTTCGCTGCAACCGCAGCGAGCGCCGCGGATCAGCCGACGCCTCCGGCATCGGCTTCGATTGCTTCGGCCAATCCGGCGGCACCCAAGGCGCCAGGAAAATGGCGAAGGACCCGATCTGCAGCATGACCAGATGACGGAGTCCGTGCCCGCCAAATAACTGCGAACTTTGATTCTGCGTTTGATTAAGGAGCGAATACGATGCCCAGCATGGGAAATGACCGCTGCTTGACAGCGCAGGCGTTACGGGCGCGCCAATATCGCCCGATCTCAACTAAAGGAAACACAACATGGAACACAACATGAGTCATCCTCTGGACCAGAGCGCCAAGGACTGCATCGCCGCCTTAAACGACTGCGCGACCGAGTGCGGCAACTGTTTCGCGCACATGGTCGGCAAGGACAGCAAAAATAACTGTCCGGCCTGCTGCATCGAGTGCGCGGCGATCTGCCGGTTATGCGCCGATGCGATCGCCCGCAACAGTCCGTTCGCCAAGCAGATTTGCAAGCTGTGCGCGGACATCAGCGACTGGTGTGCGAAAGAATGCGACGCGCATGACATGGATCAGTGTAAGCGCTGCGCCAAGGCGTGCCGTCGTTGCGCCGAGGCTTGCCGCAAGATGGCCAGCTAATCAGTGCAAATTAAAGGAGCCAGGCTCGATAACTTCACGAATATATATCGAACCTGACCCCTTTTATCTCTCAAATTACGCGCGCCGGAGAAGACGCGCCGCGTTCATTCCGCTGGCAACTCAAATGAAATCGCAGCGCCCAACCTATAGTTCCACCACTTAAAAGGAATCGATTCATGTACGGATTCAGCACTCAGCTAAAGGTACCGTTCGATACCGCCGTCGCGAAAGTCACCGAGGCCCTGAAAAAGGAAGGATTCGGCGTGCTCACCGATATCGATGTCAAGGCGACGCTGAAAGCCAAGCTCAATATCGAACGCCGGCCGTATCGCATACTCGGCGCATGCAACCCCCCGCTCGCACACCGCGCGATCGAGGCGGACCCCGACATCGGTTTGTTACTACCGTGCAACGTGGTCGTGCGCGAAGAAGCCGATGGAACCATAACGGTTGCGTTCATGGATCCCGAGGCCGTGTTGCAGTTGGTCGACAAACCGGAAGTGCATGCCCTTGGCAAGGAAGTACGGGCACTTCTGCAGCGGGTCTGCGCGAGCCTCAAGGCGTGACGCCGGGACAAGACACGGGCGCACAGCATTAAGGGACGCGAGACACCGGGACAAAAAGGAGATAAACGATGGATGCAGAAAGCCTGAAAAGCCTCACCTGGCTTATCGTTTTGGGCGGCCTTTTCTACCTCATGATGCGCTACGGCTGCGGCGCACACATGATGGGCGGCCACAACCACGGCGGGCACGGTAATGCAGCGCCGGGTGGTGACGTCAAAGACCCCGTTTGCGGCATGACGGTTGATCCGAAGAACGCCGCTGCTGCTGCGGTGCGCGGCGGCAGTACTTATTACTTCTGCTCCGCCTCGTGCCGCGACAAATTCGAGCAGGCGCCGGAGCAATATATCGGCGCTTCCACGCAAGGCGGGCATCAGCACGGAGGACATCATCATGGGTAAGCTCTATTGGCGCGACGTCGGGCTCGCGATGGCTGTTTTCTCAATGCCCGCAAGCAACGCTCTGTCGCGGCCGGAGCTGATGAGGCACAGCTTGCTCTGGTGGAAGCACTGGCAGCCGCGCTTGATGCGCGCGAGCGTGAGACCGGATTGCACTCGAAACGCGTTGCCTGCGATACCCTGGTGCTGGCGAAGCACTTCACCACGGACGCGAGGCAACTGCGCCAGGTCTACTGGGGCGCGCTGCTGCACGATATCGGCAAGATCGGTATCCCCGATGCCATTCTGCTTAAAGACGGAGAGCTCACCGAAAGCGAATGGCAAATCATGCGCACCCATCCCGACATCGGGCACCGCATCGTGTCGAGCGCTTCGTTCATGGCCGACGCCGCGCGCGCCGAAATCGTTCGCCAGTCCGGCACTCAGTTCGATCCGCAAGCCGTTGCGATTTTTGTCGCTGAAGAGGCGACGCTGCGCGGCATGGTGGAACTGAAATGCGGCGCGGCACACGCCGATATGCTGCGTGCAGGGCATGGTGGATTCAACGCCGGTGATTGTTAGGGAGAACAACATGGCAACCGATCCTGTTTGCGGCATGATGGTGGATGAGCGCTCGGCCGCGGGCACCGCGGCATTTGGCGGACGGAACTACTACTTCTGCTCCGAAAAATGCAGAGCGGATTTCGAAGCCGATCCCGTCAATTTCGCAAACAAGTCGGAACCGGTGCATGCGCACAGCGAGTACCGGACGCATACGGCCATAGCGTCCAAGGAACCCTCCCCTGCGCAGGGAAGTAAATATACCTGCCCAATGCACCCGGAGATCGTGCGTGATGCGCCCGGCAGTTGCCCCA
>JBBPIT010000021.1:0-57099 GCA_038040175.1 Pseudomonadota bacterium
CCTCGACCCGAATCGCCTCGGTCGCGCATGCGGGACTTATGCAGAGCTTCCCTAGAGGTAATCGCAGCGGCGACTGCCTTGACACTGTTTGTCCCGCTGCCGATACTGATTTCGACTTTACGACCCGGTGGTGACCGCACTTGGACGAAATTCCGCTCCATACGCTGCTGATCGCATTTGTAGTCCTGCTCATCGTCTCCGCTTTTTTTTCCATTTCCGAAACCAGCATGATGGCGCTCAACCGCTACCGGTTGAGGCATCTCGCCAGGACCGGCCACCGCGGTGCCCGCCTCACTGCCCAGTTGCTTTCCCGAACCGACCGCCTGCTCGGCGTGGTGCTGCTCGGCAATAACCTGGTCAATGCCGCCGCCGCAGCGCTGGTCACGGTCATCACTTTCAGACTGTTCGGCGAAAGCGAACTGGCGCTCACGCTGGGAACGCTTGCGGTCACTTTTGCAATCCTCATCTTCAGCGAGATCACGCCCAAGGTGATGGGGGCGACCTACCCGGAACGCATCGCCTTTCCGGCGGCCTATGTGCTCTCACCGCTGCTCAAGCTGGTTTATCCGATCGTCTGGTTCATCAACCTTTTCGTCCGCGGGCTGCTGTGGCTGCTGCGGCTGAAGCCGCGGAACAGCCAGACGCACACGCTGAGCATGGAGGAATTGCGCACCCTGGTGCTGGAAGGCGCCAATTTCCTGCCGCAAAAGCACCAGAACATCCTCCTCAACCTGTTCGACCTCGAGTCGATCACCGTCGAGGACGCGATGACCCCGCGTAACCAGATCGAAGCCGTCGACATCGAATCGACTCCCGACGAGATCCGCCGCCAGATCGCTACCAGCAACCACACGCGGCTGCCGGTCTATCGCGGGCGGCTGGACGACATCGTCGGCATCGTGCACGTGCGCAAGGTGCTGAACCTTTCCGAGGGCGAACAGATCAGCGCCGAGACTCTCAAGGAAATCATGCGCGAACCGTATTTCATTCCCCTGGATACCCCGCTGCTCACCCAATTGCAGAATTTCCAGGAACAGCAGGACCGGACGGCGCTGGTGGTGGACGAGTATGGGGAACTGAAGGGGCTGCTTACGCTCGAGGACATCCTCGAGGAGATTATCGGCGAATTCACCACGCATTCTCCGCTGCAAACCGCGCGCTTCCGCCGCATGGAAGACGGCAGCATCATCGTGGAGGGCGGCAGCCTGCTGCGGGAACTGAACCGCAAGCTCGGCTACCGCTTTCCCCTCGATGGCCCCAAGACCCTGAACGGCCTGATCCTCGAGCACCTGCAGGACATCCCGGAGCCGGGGACCAGCCTCAAGCTGGCCGGATACCCGATGGAGGTGCTCCAGACCCAGGACCGGGTGATCCGCTCGGTGCGCTTGCTGCCACCCGAAAAAGACAATTAATCAGGACCATTAATCAAGGACTTCCGTCTTTACTTTAAGGAGCGCTGGGTGCATCATTCGGGTGTTTTCCACCGCTGGCTATAAAGATGGTTGCAGCAACGCTAGAAGGCACGCTGTCCGGCCTCGGCCGCGCAATGGTGCAGCGGGGCCTCCTGCCCGAGCGCGACGCGGCGGCGATCCAGTCCCAGGCGAAAACCGCCGGGATCGGATTCGTCGAACAGCTCATCCTCGGCAAGAAGCTCAAGGAGACCGAGATCGCCGCATTTGCGGCGACTACGTTCGGCCTTCCTCTGCTCGACCTTGCCGCCATCGACGCCGAGCAGATGCCGCTCAAGGCGGTGGATGACAAATTCCTGCAAAGCCGCCGCGCGGTGCCGCTGTTTCAGCGCGGCAACAAGCTGTACGTCGGGATGTCGGACCCGACCAACCGCGCCGTACTGCACGAGCTGAAATTCCAGACCGGGCTGCAGATCGAGCCGATCGTCGTCGAGGACGCCAAGCTCGGCACGCTGATACATAAGCTTCTAAAGGCCAACGATACCTCGCTGCAGAACCTGGTGGGCGAGGACGTCGGCGCCGATTTGCTCGCCGAGGCCGCGCCCGAGGAGGAGCCGCCGGCGGATGCCGCAAACGAGGTCGATGACGCGCCGATCGTGCGCTACATCCACAAGATCCTGCTGGACGCGATCGGCAGCGGCGCCTCCGACATCCACTTCGAGCCCTACGAAAAGTTCTACCGCATCCGTTACCGGATGGACGGCATACTCTACGAAATCGCCCAACCACCGCTGTCGCTCAAGGAAAAGATCGCCTCCCGGATCAAGGTCATTTCGCGTCTGGATATCGCCGAGAAGCGGATTCCGCAGGACGGCCGGATGAAATTGACCCTGTCCAAGAACCGCGCCATCGATTTTCGTGTCAGCAGCCTGCCGACGCTGCACGGGGAAAAGATCGTGATGCGCATTCTCGATCCGTCGAGCGCGACGCTGGGCATCGAGGCGCTGGGCTACGAGCCGGACCAGAAGGACGCGCTGCTGTGGGCGATCAACCGGCCCTACGGAATGATCCTGGTGACCGGTCCGACCGGTTCAGGCAAGACGGTGTCGCTGTACACCTGCCTGAACATGCTGAACGAGCCCGGCATCAACATCGCCACCGCCGAGGATCCGGCCGAAATCAATCTGGCGGGCATCAACCAGGTCAACGTCAACGACAAGGCGGGGCTGACTTTCGCTGCGGCGTTGAAGTCGTTCCTGCGCCAGGACCCGGACATCATCATGGTCGGCGAAATCCGCGATCTGGAAACGGCGGAAATTGCGGTGAAAGCGGCGCAGACCGGTCATCTGGTGCTGTCGACGCTGCACACCAACGACGCACCGACCACGCTGACGCGGCTGTTGAACATGGGGGTGGCCCCTTTCAACATCGCCAGTTCGGTAATCCTGATCTCGGCGCAACGCCTGGCGCGGCGGCTGTGCAAGGAGTGCAAGCAGCCCGCCGACATTCCCAAGGAGGCGCTGCTGCGGGCGGGGTTCAAGAAGAGCGATCTGGACGGCAGCTGGACACCGTACAAGGCGGTCGGCTGCGACGTGTGCAAGGGCACCGGCTACAAGGGCCGGGTCGGCATTTACCAGGTCATGAAGATCAGCGACGAATTGAACCGCATCATCATGACCAACGGCAACGCCATCGACATTGCCGAGCAGGCGCAGCGCGAGGGTATACGCGACCTGCGCCAATCGGGATTACTGAAGGTGCGGCAGGGCGTGACTTCGCTCGAAGAAGTCGAAGCCTGCACCAACGAATAACACTTGACGAGGTAACGCTATGGCTACGGCTGCAGGGGCAGTACGCGACAGGATCAAGGAATACACCTACCTCTGGGAAGGCAAGGACAAGAGCGGCCGGGTGGTAAAAGGCGAGATGCGCGCCGGCGGTGAAGCGGTGGTCAATTCGGTACTGCGCCGCCAGGGCGTCACCATTCTGAAGATCAAGCGGCTGAAGATGGGGATGGGCGGCAGGGTCAGCGACAAGGACATCACGTTCTTCACCCGCCAGCTGGCGACCATGATGAAGTCGGGCGTGCCTTTGCTGCAGGCCTTCGATATCGTCGGCAAGGGGCACTCCAATCCCGCGGTGGCCAGGCTGCTGATGGACATCAAGAATGAAGTGGAAACCGGCAACAGCCTGAACGCCGCTTTCCGCAAGTATCCGCTGCATTTCGACGCGCTGTTCTGCAACCTGGTGGGCGCCGGCGAGCAGGCCGGTATTCTCGACAGCCTGCTGGACCGCCTGGCGACTTACAAGGAAAAGATCCTCGCAATCAAGAGCAAGATCAAGGCCGCGCTGTTCTATCCCGTGTCGATCATCGTGGTGGCATTCATCATCACCGCGATCATCATGATTTTCGTAATCCCGGCGTTCAAGGATCTGTTTTCGAACTTCGGCGCCGACCTCCCCGCGCCCACACTGTTCGTGATGGCGATTTCGGATGTCTTCGTAAAATGGTGGTGGGCAATATTCGGCGGCGTGGGCTTCGGCGTATGGTTCTTCTTCTACACCTGGAAGCGCTCGGTGAAGATGCAGATGGTGATGGACCGGTTGTTCCTCAAGATTCCGGTTTTCGGCCCGCTGATCCGCAAGGCGACCATAGCGCGCTGGACCCGCACGTTGTCCACCATGTTCGCAGCCGGCGTGCCGCTGGTGGAGGCGCTCGATTCGGTAGCGGGCGCCGCAGGCAACCACGTGTATTACGAGGCCACCAAGAAAATCCAGCAGGACGTCAGTACCGGCGTAAGTCTCACCAACGCGATGACCAACGTGAACGTCTTTCCGAACATGGTTCTGCAGATGGTGTCGATCGGCGAGGAGTCGGGCGCGCTGGACGGGATGCTCAGCAAGGTCGCCGACTTTTTCGAGCAGGAAGTGGACGATGCGGTCGAAGCCTTGTCCAGCCTGATGGAACCGATGATCATGGTGGTTCTGGGCGTGCTCATCGGCGGCATGGTGATCGCCATGTACCTGCCGATCTTCAAGATGGGCCAGGCCGTATAAGCGGCGACCGATTCGACCAATTGCGCCCGACGAGCTCGGGCGCTTTTTTTATCAGCCCGGCGTCGTCGAACAGCCGGAGGCGCAACGCGCCTGCGATGCCGGAAACCGTATGCACAACTGCAGGCCCCAATACCGGCACTTTCGATCCCGGCACGACACGATGCGCATACACGGCCACCACTGAAACATGAACTTCATAGACATCATGAATGAACCGGTAATCGTGACGCTGGTCTGCACCCTGCTCGGACTGGTGGTCGGGAGTTTTCTGAACGTGGTCATCCACCGGCTGCCAAAAATGCTCGAGCGTGAATGGGACGCGCAGGCGGCCGAACTTCTGGAGCAGAAAGGTTCTGCCGATGCAGCGGCAAAGTTGAGAAGCACGGGCGCCACCGTGCGCTACAACCTGGTCATGCCGCCCTCGACCTGCCCGCGCTGCGGCCACCGCATCCGCGCCTGGGAAAACATTCCGATCCTGAGTTATCTGTTCCTGCGTGCACGTTGCTCGGCGTGTAGGGCGCCGATCAGCATCCGCTACCCGATCGTCGAGGCGCTCAGCGGCATCCTCTCCGGCTATATCGGCTGGCGCTACGGGCTGACGCTGGCGACGGTGGGCGCCCTGTTCCTGACGTGGTCGCTGATCGCACTGACGGTCATCGACATCGATACGCAGTTGCTGCCGGACGACATCACGCTGCCGCTGATCTGGCTCGGACTGCTGGTGAACCTGAACGGCACCTTCGTGCCGCTGCAGGGCGCGGTCATCGGCGCGGTTGCCGGCTACTTGTCGTTGTGGGCCGTGTACTGGCTGTTCAAGCTCGCCACCGGCAAGGAGGGGATGGGTTACGGCGACTTCAAGTTGCTCGCCGCGATCGGCGCGTGGCTGGGCTGGAAAATGTTGCCGGTGGTGATCCTGCTCTCCTCCCTGGTGGGCGCGGCCGTCGGCATCGGCCTGATCGTTTTCGCCCGCCATGGCCGCAACACGCCGATTCCGTTCGGGCCGTACATTGCCGCGGCGGGATTGATCGCGCTGTTCTGGGGCGAGACGATCAACCGGACTTACCTGCAGTTGTTCTGACGATGCCTTTTGCCGTCGGTCTCACCGGAGGGATCGGCTCGGGGAAGACCATGGTTGCCGAACTGTTCGCGGAACTCGGTGCCGGCGTGGTGGACACCGACGAGATCGCGCGCGCGCTGACCGGACCGGGCCAAGCGGCGGTGGGCGAGATTGCGCGGCGCTTTGGTCCGCAGTACGTAACGGCAGACGGCGCCCTGGACCGCGCGCGCATGCGCAAACTGGCATTCGAGGATGCACGGGCGAAGAAGGACCTGGAGTCCATCCTGCATCCGCTGATCCGGCGCGAAGCCGAGCGCCGGGTCGCCAATTCGACTGCACCCTACGTCATCCTGGTGGTACCGCTGCTGTTCGAATCCGGCGCTTATCAGAAGCTGGTGCGGCGCGTGTTGGTTGTGGACAGCGATCAGGAGACACGGATCGAGCGCGTCAGGCGACGCAACAACCTGCCGCGCGAAGAAATTCTGGCGATCATGGCGTCCCAGGTCGGGCAGGCCGAGCGCCTGCGCCGCGCCGACGACGTGATTCGCAACGACGGCGACCTTGCAGCCCTGGGGGCGCAAGTCGCCACTTTGCATCGCAAATACCTGGATCTCGCCGCAGAAGGCTAGCGACAGCGCCGCATGCGGGCATCGCCGGAGTACAGCTTTCGTGCATTCAGCTTTATTTTTACAGGCTTTTCGGGAATACTTGCCCTTACTCTGGTAGCCGCGCCCGCATTGTGATCAGCTACGAGTTCCCGCTAAACGAGAGGATTCGCACCCTGCTGCGCTTGGAGGATCTGTACAGGCGCGCCCACTATTTCGCCTCAAAAAGCGATCCGGAGGAACATCACGTTGCGCTGACGTCGCTGTTCGAGATCCTCGATGTCGGAGGCCGCGCCGATCTCAAGTCCGACCTCATGCAGGAACTGGAACGCCAGAAACAACACCTCGACACGCTTCGCCACAATCCCGCCATCTCCCAGGAAGCCTTGACATCGGTGCTTGCCGACATGGAGAAAGCGATTTCCGACATGTTTCTCTCATCGGGAAAAACCGGTCAGGAGTTGCGCGAGAACGACTGGTTGATGAGCATCAAGCAGCGCTCCGCCATACCCGGCGGCGTGTGCCAGTTCGATCTGCCTTCGTATCACTTCTGGCTCAATCAAAGGGCCGAAGCGCGCCGTCTCGATCTGGGCGAATGGCTCGCGCCCTTCCTGCCGATCCGCAACGGCGTGCAGATCATACTGAAATTGCTGCGGGAAAACGGCAAGACCACCAGCCAACTCGCGCATCAGGGGGTATACCAGCAGACCATGGCGGGCCGGCTGGCGCAGATGCTGCGCATCCGCCTGGACAGCGCATACGACTGCGTACCGGAAATCAGCGCCAACAAGTACGCGCTCAATGTGCGCTTCACCACCGCCATCGGCACTCAGCGGCGCACCAGCGTCGACGACGTGAAATTCGAATTGACGTTCTGCAACCTGTGATGAATGCCCGACTGCGATGAAAGCCGAAGCGAAGAAAACGCGGATGGTGAACTGCCCGCGGTGCGGGACCGCCACGCCGTGGAGTGAGGCCAACGCCTACCGGCCGTTCTGTTCCGAGCGCTGCAAGCTGATCGACCTGGGCCAGTGGGCCACCGAGGGCTACCGTATTCCCCAGGAGGAAGCAGACGCCGGCAAGTCTGAAGGCGAGGAGCGTTAGCCGCGCCGCGCGTGGCCGCCTACCAGGCGCCGCGGATCATGGCCACCCCGTGCGCACCGCGCGCACGCGCGCTGTCGAGATCGGACAATCGCATCCCGCCTAGCGCAAACACCGGCAGCGGGCGCCCGCCTGCGAGATCGCCGAAGCGCTGCAGGCCGATTCCGGGCAGGTCCGGCTGACCGGGCTTTTCCAGGACCGGGCCGAGCACCGCGAAATCGACGCCGAGTTCCGCTGCGCGCGCCAGTTCGGCCGCATCGTGACAGGAGGCGCCGCACCATTCGAATTGCGGTCGCTGCCGAGCCGCCATCAACGCTTGCGCGGGCAGGTGTACGCCATCGGCACTAATCCGTCCGGCCAGTCGTTCGTCGCTATTTACCAGGACAATGCCCCCCAATGCATGCACGCGCTGCGCGACTTGTGCAGCGAAAGCCTCGCGCGCCGGTCGTTCGAGTTTTCCTTCCCTGATCTGCACCAGACGCAGGCCCTTCGCGAGTGCGTCATCGAGCTGCACAAGCGCTCGCCCGACCCCTGTTTCCCAGGCATGGGTGATGGCGTAAACGATAGGCAGCGACAATGCTTTCAGGACCGGCGCATTGGCCGGAAGCATCGGCGCGACCGACAACGCTCCGCAGCGTTGCCAGGCCAGCGCCTGCTCCTCGTGCGGATGCGGCTCGCCCTGCCATTTCAGCACGCGATGAAAGTGCAGGCGCACGGTCGCGTGCGGGTAGCTATAAACGCGGGTAATCCAGGGATAGCCCTGCACCAGGTCGATGCCCAGTTCCTCGTGGAGTTCGCGTCTAAGCGCCTCGGCGACAGGCTCACCGGCTTCGACCTTGCCGCCGGGAAACTCCCAGTAGCCGGCGTAGGCCTTTCCCTGCGGTCTCTGCGCCAGGAGAAAGCTGCCGTCGTCGCGCTCGATCACCGCGGCCGCAACGTCCACCACCTCCGAAGGATGAAGGTTGAAGGATGAATGATGAGGGGAATCCCCGGCCTTGGGGTTGGATCGCTTACTTCCGTCTTCCGCCTTCACCCTTCATCCTTAGTTTTGCCGCCCAGTCGCGCGCGAAATGCCACGCCACGCGCCCGCTGCGCGAGCCGCGGGTGAGCGCCCATTGCAAGGCCTCGTGACGGGCCTTCGCGCGCTCGCGTTCACCCACGCCGAGTTGCCCGAGCCAGTAGTCCACGATCACCAGGTACTCGTCCTGGTCGAATGGATAGAAGGAAACCCACAGACCGAAACGCTCAGACAGCGAAATTTTTTCCTCGACACTCTCGCCGGGATGGATTTCCTCGCCAAGATACTTGGTTTCGAGGTTCTCCTGCATGTACTCAGGCATCAGATGGCGGCGGTTCGAAGTGGCGTAGATCAGCAGATTTTCCGAAGTCGCCGAGATCGAGCCGTCGAGGATGACTTTCAGCGCCTTGTAACCCGGCTCGTCGGCGTCAAAGGACAGGTCGTCGCAGAACAGGATGAATTTGTACGGCGCATCAGCGACCAGGTCGACGATGTCCGGTAGATCCATCAGATCCTGTTTCTCCACCTCGATCAGGCGCAAGCCCTTCGTCGAGAATTTGTTGAGAATGGCCTTTACCAGCGAGGACTTGCCGGTGCCGCGCGCGCCGGTGAGCAGCACGTCGTTCGCGGTCAGCCCTTCGAGGAACTGCCGAGTATTCTGTTCGACCAGCCGGATCTGCTCGTCGATCCCCTGCAGGTCGGTGAGCCGGATCTTGTGCGGATGCGTCACCGGCTGCAGGAAGCCGCGGCCGTTGCGCTTGCGCCAGCGGTACGCTAACGCCGCCTTCCAGTCTGGTGCCGGCAGCTTGGGCGGCAGTATGGCCTCGAGGCGCTCCAGCACCTGTTCGGCGCGCTTGATCAGTCGGTCGATATCACTCATCGCTCAGCTGCGGTAGTCGGCGTTGATGCTCACGTAATCGTGCGACAGATCGCAGGTCCACACCGTGGCCGCCGAAGCCCCGCGGTTGAGCCCCACGCGCACCGTGATCTCCTGCTGTTTCATCACCCGCTTGCCATCTTCTTCGCGGTAGGCCGGTGCGCGGCTGCCGCCATGCGCCACCATCACATCGTCGAGGTACAGTTCGACTTTGGCAACGTCGAGATCGTCGATGCCGGCGTAGCCGATCGCCGCGAGTATGCGGCCGAGATTGGGATCTGAAGCGAAGAACGCCGTCTTTACCAGCGGCGAGTGGGCAATGGAGTAGCCGACCTTGCGGCATTCGGTCTCGTTCATTCCGCCTTCGACGCGGATGGTGATGAACTTGGTTGCGCCTTCGCCGTCGCGCACCAGCGCCTGCGCCAGAAAACCCGCCACTTCGGTCACTGCATCGAGGAACAGCTTGAATTCCTGCGAGTCGGAGCTGGCGATCTCCGGCGCGCCGGACCGGCCGGTGGCCGCCAGAATGAAAGCGTCGTTGGTGGAGGTATCTCCATCGACGGTCACGCAGTTGAACGAGCGTTCCGCGGCGTAGGCGGTCGCCTGCTGCAGCAGCGTCTGGTCAACCGCTACATCAGTAGCCACGAAGCCCAACATGGTCGCCATGTTCGGCCGGATCATTCCCGAACCCTTGGCGATACCCGTTACGGTTACGCCATGGCCGCCGATGTCGATACGCTTCGAGTACGCCTTCGGCACGGTGTCGGTGGTCATGATCGCCTGCGCCGCCGCCGCCCAGTTTGTCTCCGCGAGCGCGGCGATACAGCGCGGCAGCCCGGCGGCGATGCGATCGACCGGAAGCGGCTCCATGATGACGCCGGTGGAAAACGGCAGCACCTGTTCCGGTGTGCAACCGAGCAGCGATGCGACCTCGTTGCAGGTCTGCCTGGCACGCGCCAGACCGTCCTCACCGGTGCCGGCGTTGGCGCAGCCGGTATTGACGACCAGCGCCTGAATCGAGCCGGTCTGCAGATGCGCCTTCGCCACCGTGACCGGTGCGGCGCAGAAGCGGTTGCGTGTGAATACGCCGGCAACCCGCGTCCCCTTGGACAGGGTCATCAGCATCAGGTCCTTGCGATTGGCCTTGCGGATACCGGCTTCGGCGATGCCGAGGCGCACGCCCTTCACCGGCAGCAGCGTCGCAGGATCAGGAGCGGACAGATTTACTGCCATTTGCCGGCTCCGGCCTGTCCGCTCTCGGTATTTGCCGGCGCGCCGCGCACGGTGGCTCGACCCTCGCGCATCCGCTTCGCTTAGCCGAGCTTACCGTGGCACTGCTTGTACTTCTTGCCGGACCCGCACGGACAGGGGTCGTTGCGCCCGACCTTCTGGCCGCCGCGCACGAACGGCTGAACTTTGGTTTCGGCGTTTGCCCTTTCCAGCGCCTCGTCGTGATCGGCATGCTGGTACTGCACGTTCTTGAGTTCGACCTGTTCCTTCTCGGCGACGGCCTGCGCCTCCTCGGCAGTCCTGATCTTCACGGTCATCAGGATGCGGGTGACCTCGGTACGCACGGTTTCGAGCATCAGCGAAAACAGCTCGAAGGCCTCGCGCTTGTACTCCTGCTTCGGATTCTTCTGCGCATAGCCCCGCAGATGGATTCCCTGGCGCAGGTGATCCAGCGCGGCGAGGTGCTCGCGCCAGTGACTGTCCAGCCGGTCCAGCATGATCGCGCGCTCGTAGTGATGCACGGCTTCCGCATCCACATTGCCGAACTTATCCTCGTAGTGCTTGTTGGCGGCCACGACGATGCGGGCGCGCAGACTTTCCTCGTCGAGGCTCTCGTCCTGCTTCAACCACTGCTGCAACGGCAGTTCCAGGCTCAGCTCGCCGGCAAGCGTCCTCTCGAGGCCGGGAACATCCCACTGCTCCTCGACGCTCTCCGGCGGAATATGCTGCAATATGAGCGATTCAACCGTGCCTTCGCGCATCGAGCGGATGGTTTCCGAAATGTCGGTCGCTTCGAGCAGTTCGTTGCGCTGCTGGTAGATCACCTTGCGCTGGTCGTTGGAGACGTCATCGTATTCCAGCAACTGCTTGCGGATGTCGAAGTTGCGCGCTTCGACCTTGCGCTGCGCGTTCTCGATCGCACGAGTGACCCAGGGATGCTCGATTGCCTCGCCGTCGGGCATTTTCAGCCGGTCCATGATCGCCGCCACCCGGTCCGAGGCAAAGATGCGCAGCAGCGGATCCTCGAGGGACAGGTAGAAGCGGCTCGAGCCCGGGTCGCCCTGACGGCCCGACCGCCCGCGCAACTGGTTGTCGACTCGCCGCGACTCGTGCCGCTCGGTGCCGATGATGTGCAGGCCGCCGGCACCAACCACCTGCTGATGCAGCTTCTGCCATTGGTCGCGCATCTCGGCGACGCGCTTTTCCTTTTCCTGATCCGGAAGGCTGGCGTCGTTGCGGACCTTATTGATCTCGGGTTCGGGATTTCCCCCCAGCACGATGTCGGTTCCGCGGCCCGCCATATTGGTGGCGATGGTGACCATCTTGGGCCGGCCAGCCTGGGCGATGATCTCCGCTTCGCGTGCGTGCTGCTTGGCGTTCAGTACCTGGTGCGGCAGCTTGGTTTTTTCGAGTTGTGTGGCCAGCAGTTCCGAGTTCTCGATCGACGTGGTGCCGACCAGAACCGGCTGGCCGCGCTCATAACTGTCTTTGATGTCGTTGATCACCGCCTGGTACTTCTCGCGCGCAGTCCGGTAGACCTGGTCCATGCGGTCTTCGCGGATCATCGGCATGTGGGTGGGGATGATCACCGTTTCCAGCCCGTAGATCTGCTGGAATTCGTAGGCTTCCGTGTCGGCGGTGCCGGTCATGCCCGCCAGCTTTTTGTACATCCGGAAATAATTCTGGTACGTGATCGAGGCGAGCGTCTGATTCTCGCGCTGGATGCGCACGCCCTCCTTGGCCTCGATCGCCTGGTGCAGGCCATCGGACCAGCGCCGCCCGGGCGTCAATCGTCCGGTGAATTCATCGACGATGATGATCTCGTCGTTCTGCGCCACGTAGTGCTGGTCGCGATGGAACAGCGAGTGCGCCCGCAATCCGGCGTACAGATGGTGCATGAGGGCGATGTTGGCGGCGTCGTACAGGCTGCCGTTCTCCGGCAGCAGGCCGGCCTTGGTCAGCAGGTCTTCGGCGCGCTCGTGACCGGCCTCGGTCAACAGCACCTGATGCGCCTTTTCGTCCACGGTGAAGTCGCCGGGGCCGTTCTCCTCCTTGACCCGGGTGAGCTTGGGAACGATCTCGTTCATCCGGTAATACAGGTCGGTGCTGTCGTCCGCCTGGCCGGAAATGATGAGCGGCGTTCTTGCTTCATCGATCAGGATCGAGTCAACCTCGTCGACGATCGCATAGGTCAGGCCCCGCTGCACCCGCTCGCTGGCCTGGAACACCATGTTGTCGCGCAGATAGTCGAAGCCGAACTCGCTGTTGGTGCCGTAGATGATGTCGGCGGCATAGGCCTGCTGCTTCAGTTCGTGCTCCATCTGCGACAGGTTGACGCCGACGGTCAGGCCAAGGAAGCGGTACACGCGCCCCATCCACTCGGCATCGCGGTTGGCCAGGTAGTCGTTGACCGTGACCACGTGGACGCCGCGGCCTGAGAGCGCGTTGAGATAGGCCGGCAGGGTTGCCACCAGCGTCTTGCCTTCGCCGGTGCGCATCTCCGCGATCTTGCCGTTGTGAAGCGCGATGCCTCCGAGCAACTGCACGTCGAAGTGGCGCATGTTGAGCACGCGCCGGCTGGCTTCGCGCACGGTCGCAAACACTTCCACGAGGAGATCGTCGAGCGTTTCGCCGTTCTGCACGCGTTGCTTGAATACGTCGGTGCGCGCGCGCAGGTCGGCATCGCTCATATCGCGCAGGCCGGGTTCGAGCGCGTTGATCGCCTGTACGGCGTGCGCATACTTGCGCAGCAGCCTGTCGTTGCGGCTACCGAATATTTTCTTGAGAGGGTTCGTGAACATTCAACAGAGCTTCCTCAAAGCAAGAGGGGTGGGGACGCCTGCCCCCACCCCTCCGCTGAAATCGTCTTACAGTTCGCTCAGCCCGGCACTTGAAGGAAGCGCGCGGGATTCTGTGGGGCTCCCCATTGACGCACTTCGAAATGCAGATGCGTTCCGGTCGACCGGCCGCTATTGCCGACCTCGGCAATTTTCTGGCCGCGCAGAACCACGTCTCCGACTTTTGCAATCAGCTTGGACGCATGAGCGTAGCGCGTGATCAAACCGTTGCCGTGATCGATCTCAATCATATTACCATACTGAGGATGCGGGTCCGAAAACACCACGACGCCGCCGGCAGCAGAAGTGACCGCCTCGCCTTCCTGCGCCATGAAGTCCATTCCTTCGTGGAAGGCGTTCCATCCGGTGAACGGGTCGATGCGCCAGCCGAAGTTCGAGGAGTACCAGCCGGTGTTGACCGGAAGCTGGGTCGGCAGCAACTGCTGTTTCGCGTGCACCAGCGTCAACATCGATTCCAGGACACCGAGCTTGTCGGTTCGATCATCGACCTGTTGCGCCAATCGGTCCAGATTTTCGCCAAGCTCGCCCATCGAGAGTTCCTTCGACGGGATGGTGGACACCGCGCCACCGCGCGCCGGCACCTGGTCGAACATGAATTCCTGCGGCTTGATACCGGCAAGCTTGGTGAGGCGCTCGCCCAGCGTGTCGAGCCGTTGCAGCTTCGCCTGCATTTCCCCCAGCCGTGCGGCCATGGTATTCAGGCTTTCGCGCAGGTAGGACTGGGTCTTGCGGGTCTGTTCGGCCTGTACCGCCTCCAGCAGGGACTGCAGGTACGGGCTCTGGTTGGTGACTGCATAACGCAGCGAGAAGTAATTCATCAGGACGGCCAGCGACACCACCAGAAGACAGAGCAAGAGCCCGAGGAAGATGACCTGGGGCGTGCTGACGGCGAAGCTGCGCGCCTGCGTGAATTTGTTGGAAACCAGAATAATATTCATCCGTTCCCCTTCTGTGCCTTCAAGGACTCAACCAGCCGTGACCAGCGAACGCATCGGCCTGCTCATCGACAGACTTCCGCAATTGCAGGGCCTCAACCGCCAGGTTCGCCGGCTTCTTGCCCTGCAAGACATATTGACTGAAGTGCTGCCCGACAGCCTGGCCTCTTCGACCACGGTGGCTCTTTCAGTTGCCGATGACCTGGTTCTGTTCGCTGACAACGGCGCCGCCGCTGCCAAACTGAAACAACTCGCGCCGCGAATCCTGATCTTTTTCCGACAACGGGGACATGAGGTTACCGCAATTCGTGTACAAGTGCAAGTAAGGATCCGTCATAACCCATTGCCACAAAAACAAATTTCTTTAAGCCCGACGGCTCGCCAAGCGATCTCCGAATTGTCTGCAACGCTCGACGCGTCGCCGCTCAAATCTGCCCTTGAGCGCCTCGGCCGTCGCAAGACGCCCTTGTCAGACCACCACGACTAACCGTTCAAGAGCATATAAAATCATAGAAATCAATGCGATAACGAATCCGATTACGAGCGCGCGGGCGGTGAAGCGCAGCCACCGGCGATCTCTGGTCACGACATATCCAACCAAGGATACGCCCAAGGTAATCACCAGCAGCGCGCCGAAGATTCTCAGGACCAACATGGTATTCGGCTGTCCGGCTGTCCGCAGCGGTGCGGCCAAAAAAACCAACCGGATCGGAAGGCCGGCCGCCGGATCAGGCAGCCTGGATCTGCAGCCTCAGGAAAGCGGGGGCCTCTTCGGTTCGGAGGAAGCTGACGAACTCCCACGCCGTGGCGTCTTCCATCAGCCGGCGCAGCAGCCCGTTGTTCAGCGCATGGCCGGACTTGTAGGCCGAGTAGGCCCCGATCAGCGGATGTCCCAGCAAGTAGAGGTCGCCGATCGCGTCCAGAGCCTTGTGTTTGACGAATTCGTCCTCGTAGCGCAGGCCGTCCGCGTTCAGCACCCGGTATTCGTCCATGACGATGGCGTTGTCGAGGCTGCCACCCAGGGCCAGCCCCTGTGCGCGCATGTTCTCGACGTCCTGCATGAATCCGAAAGTCCGGGCCCGGCTGACTTCCTTTATATATGACGTGTGTTCGAAGTCCACGACCACGCGCTTGTTGGAACTGGCGAACACCGGGTGTTTGAAATCGATGCTGAAATCGACCCGGAAACCGTTGTAAGGCTCGAACCGGACCCACTTGTCGCCCTGCTTCAATTCGACCGGCTTCTTGATGCGGATGAATTTCTTGGCGGCGGCCTGTTCGTCGATCCCCGCCGACTGCAGCAGGAACACGAACGGAGAGGCGGAGCCGTCCATGATCGGCACTTCGCCGGCGGTCAGATCGACATAGACGTTGTCGATCCCCAGGCCTGCGAGTGCGGACATCAGGTGCTCGACGGTTTGGACCCGGGCACCGCCCCGCTCCAGGCAGGACGACAGGCGGGTGTCCCCCACGGCGTAAGGATCGGCCTTGATGTCCACCACCGGCTCGAGGTCCACGCGCCGGAACACGATACCGGTGTTGGGAGCAGCGGGGCGCAGCGTAAGGTGGACCTTTTCACCGGTATGCAGGCCGACCCCGGTGGCGCGAACCATGTTCTTCAGCGTGCGTTGCTTGATCATGTCGATGCTTCTCGCGGCGCGGCCTTGTGAGCCGTCACCTGCTGTCAAATATAAACGGTTGATTAGATTACCATAGTACCGCACCACGTACCAGCGGGGCAGCGACGATTGCCGCGTTGCAAAAGAGCTTCACCCAAGCCGGATTCTAGTCGGCCTGTTTGCGCAGAAACGCCGGGATGTCGAGCATGTCCACGCCCGATTGCTTCATCGCCTCCACCGCCGCGTCGCGCGAACGCCGGCGCATCACCGCCGGGGCCTCGAGCTCCCCGTAATTCACCGCCAGCGGGCCGGCATCGGTACCGGTTTTCACCACCGTCAACGGCTTCTGGTAGTGGCGGTTGACCGCAGCGGCCCCGCCCAGGCCGGTCGCCACCATGGTGACGCGCAGCCGGTCATTCATGGCTTCGTCGATCACGGTACCGACAATAACCGTGGCATCCTCGGCGGTGAAACCCTTGATGGTGTTCATCACTTCGTGCACTTCCTTCATCTTCAGACTGGTGCCGGCGGTAATATTCACCAGCACGCCGCGCGCACCCGCAAGATTCACGTCCTCGAGCAGCGGGCTCGCCACCGCCTGCTCCGCGGCGCAGTGCGCGCGGTCCGCACCCGCGGCCATCGCCGAACCTATCATCGCCATGCCCATTTCGGACATGACGGTGCGAACGTCGGCGAAATCAACGTTCACCAGTCCAGGGCACTTGATCACCTCGGCAATGCCGGCCACCGCGCCGTGCAACACCGTGTTCGCTGCCTTGAACGCATCCAGCATGCTGACATCCTCGCCCAAAACCTGCATCAGTTTGTCGTTGGGGATCACGATCAGCGAATCGACGTGCCGGCACAGCTCGTCCAGCCCCTGCTGCGCGATCTTCTGGCGCTTGCCTTCGAATGCGAAGGGCTTGGTCACCACCGCGACCGTGAGAATTCCGAGCTCGCGCGCCGCTTCAGCCACGATGGGCGCCGCACCGGTACCGGTGCCGCCTCCCATGCCGGCGGTCAGGAACAGCATGTCGGCGCCCTCGATCAGCTCGATGATGCGCTCGCGATCTTCCATCGCCGCCTCGCGGCCGATGTCGGGATTGGCGCCGGCGCCCAGGCCCTTGGTCACATTCGGCCCGAGTTGCAGCAGGGTCTTCGCCTTGTTGCGCTTGAGCGCCTGCGCATCGGTGTTGGCGCAGATGAACTCCACGCCTTCCACGCCTTCATTGATCATGTGATCGACCGCGTTGCCGCCGCAGCCGCCCACGCCCACCACCTTGATCACCGCTTCCTGGGGTTGCGTATCCACGATTTCAAACATTTCTCATCTCCTCTGTGAATGATCATGAAAAACCGAAACCAAACTCTCCCTTTGAATCCCGTCCTCTAAAAATTCGTCTCGAACCATTTCTTCATGCGCCCGAAAATCTGCTTGAACGAGCCGCTCTGCATCTTCTCTATCTGATGGCGCTGGTGCTGGCTCAGCCCAGCCATCAGCAAACCCACGCCGGTCGAGTAGCGCGGGTTGCGAATCACTTCCGACAGACCGCCGGCGTAGCCCGGCAGCCCCAGCCGCACCGGCATGTGGAACACCTCTTCTCCCAGTTCCACCATGCCCTGCATCGAACTGCTTCCGCCGGTAATCACGATTCCCGAAGAGAGCAGTTCTTCGAAGCCGCTCCGGCGCAGTTCCGCCTGCACCAGCGAGTAGAGTTCCTCCACTCGCGGCTCGATCACCTCGGCCAGCGTCTGCCGCGACATCTTCTTGGGCTCCCGGTCGCCCACGCCGGGTACTTCCACCATCTCCTGCGCATCCGCGAGTTCTCTCAGCGCGCAGCCGTAGCGGCGCTTGATTTCCTCGGCCTCCTTGGTGGGGGTGCGCAGCGCCATCGCGATGTCGTTGGTGATCTGGTCACCCGCAATCGGGATCACCGCGGTGTGGCGGATCGCGCCCTGGGTGAACACCGCGATGTCGGAGGTGCCGCCGCCGATGTCCACCAGGCACACGCCCAGGTCGCGCTCGTCCTCGGACAACACCGCCATAGACGACGCGAGCGGCTGCAGGATCAGGTCGTTGACCTCGAGCCCGCAGCGGCGCACGCATTTCATGATGTTCTGCGCCGCCGAGACCGCACCGGTGATGATGTGTACCTTCACCTCCAGCCGCACGCCGCTCATGCCCAGCGGCTCGCGCACGTCCTCCTGGCCGTCGATCACGAACTCCTGGTTGAGCACGTGCAGGATCTGCTGATCGGTCGGGATCGGGATCGCCTTTGCGGTCTCCACCACGCGATCCACGTCCGCCTGCGCGACCTCGCGGTCCTTGATCGCCACCATGCCGTGGGAGTTGAAACTGCGGATGTGGCTGCCGGCAATGCCGGTCCAGACCTCGCGTATCTTGCAGTCGGCCATCAGCTCCGCCTCCTCCAGCGCGCGCTGAATCGCGTTGACGGTGGATTCGATGTTCACCACCACGCCCTTCTTCAGGCCGCGCGAAGGCGAGCTGCCCATGCCGATCACCTCGAAGCCGCCTTCCGGCTTCATCTCCGCGACGATGGCGGCGATCTTCGAGGTGCCGATATCCAGCCCCACGATCAGATTCTTGCTTTCCTTCCTTCCACTCAGTGCCATTAGTCTCGTATCACCGTTTCATCAGGCTTTCCTGGCGTCCCATATCAGTCCCGGGGTGCGCACGGCAAATCCATTGCTGTAGCGCAGGTCCACGTGCGAAGGCGGCTGCGGCAGCCGTGCCACGGTGCGCTGGTATGCCGATACAAAGCCCGCGAGCCGCGCCTCCAGGTTTTCGCGCCCAAGCTGCAGCACCATTCCGTCGTCCAGACGCAGTTGCCACGCACGCCGCGCGGAAAGCGTGATCAGCACCACTTTCCTGCCGATCGGCGCGAGCAAACGATCGAACTCGCTGTAGCGGGCCACGACTTCTGCGGCCGTGCCCTCTGGTCCGAAAAATACCGGCAGCGTGCTGCTGATAGCGGCTTCGAACACCTCGCCGTGCGCGTTCACCAGCGCGGTCGAACCCCAGCGCGCCAGCGGCTGGTGCTCTTCCACCGCGACCTCCAGGCGATCCGGCCATTGCCTGCGCACGTTGACCTTGCGCACCCAAGGCAGTTTCTCGAACGCTTCGCGCGCCTGTGCCAGGTCGACGGTGAAGAAATTGCCTCGCAGTTCGCGCGCTATCACCGCCGCGACCTGTTCGTTGGTCACGTGACCCACGTCGCCGCTGACGCGTATTTCATGCAACGGGAACACCGGCAGATGCACCACGTAGTGGATGCAGCCGTAAACGATCAGCAGCGCGGCTGCGCCGTAGAGCAAACCGGCTGCCCGGTTCAGCGCGGTCGCGTTATCCCACATGCGCGTCCTCCAGTATTCGCACGACCAGATCGTCGAACGGGATACCTGCCACCTTTGCCGCCATCGGCACCAGGCTGTGACCGGTCATTCCCGGCACCGTGTTCGCCTCCAGCAGGTAAGGCTCGCCTTTGGCATTGAGCATCACGTCCACCCTCCCCCAGCCTCGGCAGTCGAGGATGCGGGATGCCTTGAGGGCGAGCGCCTGAATGCGGCTCTCCTGCACAGGCGGCAATCCAGACGGACAGAAGTAGCGGGTCTCGTCGGAGAAATACTTCGCCTGGTAGTCGTAGCTGCCGCCCGGCGCTTCGATGCGGATCAGCGGCAACGCCTGCTCTCCCAGGATCGAGGCCGTAACTTCCGCGCCCGCGATGAATTCCTCGGCCAACACCATGTCGTCGTACTTCGCCGCCTTTCGGTACGCCGCTTCCATGTCCTGGGCGCGGGTGACCTTGGTCAAGCCGATGGTCGAGCCCTCGCGCGAAGGCTTCACAATCAGCGGCAGCCCGAGATCATTCGGCACCGCCTTGAAGTCGGAACCCGCCTCCAGCATCACGAACCGCGGCGTAGGAATGCCGGCGGCGATCCAGACCAGCTTGGTGCGCCACTTGTCCATTGCCAGGCTGCTCGCCATCACGCCGCTGCCGGTGTACGGGATGCCCATCAGCTCGAGCGCGCCCTGGACCGTGCCATCTTCGCCATAGCGTCCATGCAGCGCGATGAACACGCGGACGAATCCCTGGCTGCGCAGCTCGTGAAGATCGCGGTCGCGGGTGTCGAAGGCATGCGCGTCCACGCCCTTGCGCTTGAGCGCGGCAAGCACGGCGTTCCCGCTCATGAGAGAAATCTCCCGCTCGGCGGAGCGGCCGCCCATCAATACGGCCACCTTTCCGAAACTCTTTACCTTCACGCCTCTCGCCTCTCGCCTCTCGCCTCACCGACTATCTGCACTTCGCGCTCCAGCTCGACGCCGGTTCTGCGCTTCACGGTTTCCTGCACCAAGGTGATCAGTTCTTCGATGTCCTTCGCGGTGGCATCGCCCTCGTTGACGATGAAGTTGGCGTGCTTGTGCGACACCTCGGCGGCGCCGATGCGCTTTCCCTTGAGTCCGCAGGATTCGATCAGGCGCGCGGCGTGATCGCCGGGCGGGTTGCGGAACACCGAGCCCGCGTTGGGTTCATTGAGCGGCTGGCTGGCGATGCGGCGCGACAGAAGATCCGTAATCGTCTGTCGGGCGCGGCCTCCGTCGCCGTGACGGAAGCGGAACCAGGCTGCGACGAAGAACTCGTCCTGCGCCTGCACCGGAATGACGCGGCGGTAGCCGATGGAGTATTCGCCCGGCGAACGGATCTGCAATCGTCCGCTGCGATCGACCGTGCGCACCCGCGCCACCACATCCCAGGTCTCCGCCCCGTAACATCCGGCATTCATCGCCAGCGCTCCGCCGACGGTGCCGGGTATGCCGGCGAGAAACTCTGCACCTTCGAGGTTGTGGACGGCTGCGAAGCGGGCCACTTTCGGACTGGCCACGCCGGCCTCGGCGTAGATCTCCGCCGCGCCGGCCCCCTGGTCGAGGAAGAATCGCCGCAGCGCTGCATGCGTGAACACCACCGTGCCGCGGATGCCGCCGTCCCGCACCAGCAGGTTGCTGCCCAGACCGGCGAAGAAAACCGGCTCCGTGCTCGGCAAGCCCCGGAGGAACACGCACAAGTCCTCAAGATCGGCGGGCAGGTAGGCGCGATCCGCGGTCCCGCCGGCGCGCCAACTGGTGTGCGTGCGCATCGGCTCATCGCGCCGCAGTTCTCCGCGAAGCGCGCGTGTCCCTAATTGCTCCTGTTCAGACATATCCATATCTGTCAGCAAAGGCGGCAGTCGGCATTTCCGTCAGCCTTCATCCCTCATCCTTCATCCTTGCCACTTTTCCCGGCACGCCGCCTATCGAGCCGGCACCCATCGTGATCACCACGTCCCCGGGTTGGACGGACGCCAGGATTGCTGCCCCCAGTTCGTTCACGTGTTCGACGAACACCGGCTCGACCTTTCCGGCGACGCGCACCGCGCGCGCCAGCGCCCGGCCGTCTGCGGCAACGATCGGCGCCTCGCCGGCCGGATAGACTTCGGTAAGCAGCAGCGCGTCCACCGAGGACAGCACCTTCACGAAGTCCTCGAAGCAGTCACGCGTCCTGGTGTAGCGATGCGGCTGAAATGCCAGCACCAGGCGCCGGCCGGGAAAGGCGCCGCGGGCTGCGGCGATGGTCGCCGCCATCTCCACCGGGTGATGCCCGTAATCGTCGATCAGCGTGAAGCGGCCGCTTTTGCCCAGCGCCACGTCGCCGTAAAGCTGGAAGCGCCGTCCGACGCCGCGAAACTCCGCCAGCGCCTTGACGATCGCGGCGTCGGGTGCACCGATTTCCATACCCACCGCGATCGCGGCGAGCGCGTTCTGCACGTTGTGCAGGCCTGGCAGATTGAGCGTGATTCTCAGTTCGGGCGCCGCCTGCGCCTGCCCGTTGAAGCCGATCTTGCGCACCACGCGAAACCGCATCTGCCCCGCCGCCGCCTCCACGTCCACCGCGCGAATCTGCGCGCCGTCGGTCAGGCCATAGGTGGTGACCGGCCGGGTGATGAGCGGCGTCAGGCTGCGGACGTTGGCGTCGTCGATGCACAGCACCGCCATCCCGTAAAAGGGCAGGTGTTCGATGAATTCGAGGAAGGCCTGGCGCAGCTTTCCGAAGTCATGTCCGTAGGTCTCCATGTGGTCCGCGTCGATATTGGTGACCACTGCCAGCACCGGCTGCAGGTAGAGAAAGGAAGCGTCGGACTCGTCGGCCTCCACGACGATGAACTCGCCGCTGCCGAGCTTGGCGTGGGAACCGGCTGCTTCGAGTCGGCCGCCGATCACGAAAGTCGGATCCATGTCCGCCTCGGCAAGCACGCTCGCGATCAGGCTGGTGGTCGTGGTCTTGCCGTGCGTGCCGGCAACCGCGATGCCCTGCTTGAGCCGCATCAGTTCCGCCAGCATCATCGCGCGCGGCACTACCGGGATACGCCTGGCGCGCGCGGCAGCCACTTCCGGGTTGTCCGGCTTGACGGCGGTGGAAGTAACGACCGCGTTTGCGCCGCTGACATTGGCATCGGCGTGGCCGATGTGCACTTTCGCGCCCAGCGTCTTGAGCCGCTGGGTCGCGGCGCTGTCGGCGATGTCGGAACCGCTCACCTCGAAACCCAGGTTGAGCATCACCTCGGCGATGCCGCACATCCCGGCGCCGCCGATGCCGACGAAGTGCACGTGTTTGACTTTATGTTTCATGCGTGAAACCCACCGCAAAGACGCAAAGACGCGAAGAAAACGCAAAGAAGCGAAACAGAACGTCTTTGCGGGTTCTCTCTTTGCGCCTTGGCGTCTTGGCGGTTCATGTTTGGACTTTTCATCCCGCGGCAGCCATGCAATGCTCGGCGACCGCACGGGTGGCGTCCGGTTTTCCGAGCGAACGCGCCAGTCTTGCCATCACCAGGAGTCTTTCGCGGGTGAAGCCGAGCAGCAGATCGGCGAGCTTGCGCGGCGTCAGTTCGTTCTGCGGCAGCAGCACCGCCGCCGATTTGTCGGACAGGAAACGGGCGTTGCGGGCCTGGTGGTCGTCTACCGCGTGCGGGAGCGGCACCAGCACGCTGGCCACGCCCGCGGCGGCGAGTTCCGCCACCGTCAAGGCGCCTGCGCGGCAGATGACCAGATCGGCGTCGGCGTAGGCGCCCGCCATGTCGTGAATGAAAGCAAGTGAAGTCGCGTTCACCCCGGCATCGCGATAGTTCTTCTCGAGCGCTGCGATGTGCTTCTCGCCGGCCTGATGCGTGAGGTCGGGCCGCCGGTTCTCGGGTATCAGCGCCAGCGCCCGCGGCACCGTGTCATTCAATATCTGCGCACCGAGACTGCCGCCCACCACCAGCACTTTGAGATTGCCGCTGCGGTCGCGGAATCGCTGCTCGGGCGCTGGCAGTTCGGCGATTTCGCGGCGCACGGGATTGCCCGTCCACTCGGACTTCTTCAGCGCGCCCGGAAACGCCACCAGGATGCGGTCGGCAACCTGCGCCAGCACCTTGTTGGCAAGGCCGGCGATCGAGTTCTGCTCATGCAGTACCAGCGGCCGGTCGAGAAACGCAGCCATCATTCCGCCCGGAAATGCGATGTAGCCACCCATGCCCAGCACCACGTCGGGACGCACCCGGAAGATGGCGCGGGCGCTTTGCCAGAACGCGATCAGGAGATTCAACGGCAGCAGCGCCAAACGCACGATGCCTTTGCCGCGCAGACCGGAAAACCGGATCCACTCGACCGCATAACCGTGCTGCGGCACCAGCGCCGCTTCCATCCCGCTGCGCGCGCCCAGCCACACCACTTTCCAGCCGCGGTCGCGCAGGTAATCGGCTACCGCAAGAGCCGGATAGATGTGGCCGCCGGTCCCGCCGGCCATCACGAGGATGGTGCGCGCGGTGCCTGAATCACGCATCCCGCTCACAAAGAAAGGCCTTTCATCATCTGGCGGTTCTCGTAATCGACTCTGAGCAGGATCGCCAGCGCGCAGCAATTGGCGACGATGCCGCTGCCGCCGAACGAGAGCAGCGGCAAGGTGAGCCCCTTGGTCGGCAGCACGCCCATGTTCACGCCCATGTTGATGGCCGCCTGTGCGCCGATCCACAGCCCGACACCCTGCGCAAACAGCGCCGAGAAGTAGCGCTCCAGCCGCGCCGCCTGATTACCGATTGCAAAGGCGCGCCAGGTCAGCCAGGCGAACAGCACGATCACCGCGATCACCCCGGCAAATCCCAGCTCTTCGGCGATCACCGCCAGCAGAAAGTCGGTATGCGCTTCCGGTAGGTAGAACAGTTTCTCGACACTGGCGCCCAGGCCCACGCCGAACCACTCGCCGCGACCGAAGGCGATGAGCGCGTGCGACAGCTGATAGCCCTTGCCGAACGGGTCGGACCAGGGATCCATGAAGCCCATGACGCGCTGCAGGCGGTAAGGCGAAGACCAGATCAGCAGCACGAAGCCGATGATCAGCAGCATGATCAGGGCGGCGAACAGCTTCCAGTTCATCCCCCCCAGGAACAGGACACCCATCGCGATCGCCGTGATGACCACGAATGCGCCGAAGTCCGGTTCGCGCAGCAACAGTCCTCCGACCAGCAGCATCACCATCAGCATCGGCAGGAAGCCCTTGCGGAAACTGTGCATCAACGCCGCCTTGCGCACCGTGTAATCGGCGGCGTACAACACCACGAGCAGTTTTATCAGTTCAGAAGGCTGAAGGTTGAACATCCCCAGCGAGAGCCAGCGCTGGCTGCCGTTGACCTCCTTGCCGATGCCGGGAATCAACACCACCAACAGCAGCAGCACACCGAGCATGAACAGGTAGGGTGCGGCCTGCTGCCATAGGCGCATCGGGAACTGGAAGCACATGAAACCGGCCATCACCCCGACGAAAACGAACACGCTGTGGCGAATGAGGAAGTACGCCGGCTGGTTGCCGGTGTAGTGGCCTGCCTCGGCAATGGCGATGGACGAGGAATACACCATCACCAACCCGATTCCGAGCAGTAACGCCGCCAGGCTGACGACCGCGTAGTCGAGTTCGGCGATCGGCGCCGGCCGGTCCGCCACGTGGCCCAGGACGCCGTTCATTGCGCTCCTTCCAAGGCCCTGACCTCGTCGACAAACACCTGCGCGCGGTGCTCGTAGTTGCGAAACATGTCGAAGCTGGCGCACGCCGGCGACAGCAGCACGGCATCCCCGGCGTGCGCCAGGGCAAGGCTCGCGCGCACCGCCTCGTGCATGTCGCTGGCGCGCACCGGCACCACTCCCGTGGACTCGATCGCGGCGGCAATCCTGTCGCGGTCGCGCCCGATCAGCACCACCGCACGGGCGTGCCGCGCAACCGCATCCCGAAGAGGCGAGAAATCCTGGCCTTTGCCGTCGCCGCCGGCGATGAGCACCACTTTCCGGCCCATACCCTCGAGCGCGGCGACCGTCGCGCCCACGTTGGTGCCCTTGGAATCGTCGAAGAAAGCCACGCCGTTGATTTCGGCAACCCGTTGAACGCGGTGCGGCAGGCCGCTGAAGCTGAAGAGCGCATCGAGCAACGGTTCGTAGGGAAGCCCGATCGCGCGGCACAGCGCCAGCGCCGCCAGCGCGTTCGCGGCGTTATGCAGGCCCGTCACCTTCAGCTCGGAAACCTTCATCAGGTTGGCCCGCCCTTCTGCGAGCCAGAGTTCGCCGCCCAGGTTGCGCAATCCCCACGCGCCCTCTTCGTGCGGTTCGTCGAGTCCGAAAGTAAATACGCGCCTGCCGGACCCGGCCATTTCGCGCGCCCAGGCATCCTCGCGGTTGATCACCTGCGCGCCGTTGCCGAAGAAGATGCGCGCCTTCGCCTGTGCGTATTCGCGCATGCCCGCATAGCGGTCCAGGTGGTCTTCGCTCAGGTTCAGGACCGCGCCGGCGTCGACGTTGAGGCTCTCCGTGGTCTCCAGCTGAAAACTGGACAGCTCGAGCACGAACACATCCGGGTGCCGCCGGCGTCCGGCTTCGATTTCCGAAAGCGCCTCCAGGATCGGCAGGCCAATGTTTCCTGCCACCAGCGTCCTCGTCCTGGCGGCGCGCACCATCGCGCCGACCATCTCGGTTACCGTGCTCTTGCCGTTCGAACCGGTGATGCCGATGACCCTGGCGCCGGGGAATTCGTCGCGCACGCGGGCGAACAGCTCGATGTCTCCGATCACTTCCACGCCACGGGCGAGTGCCGCCTGTACCAGCGGTTCGGCGAGCGGCACGCCGGGGCTGATCGCAATCAGCACCGCATCGGCGAAACTTTCGGGGCGAAACGCTCCCGTGTGCAGTTCGACGCCCGGCAGCTCCGCGCGCAGCTGTTCGGCATTCGGCGGCGCGGCGCGGCTGTCGGCGACGCGCACGCGCGCGGCGCGGCCCGCCAGCCAGCGCGCCATCGACATTCCGCTTAAGCCCAGACCGAGCACCAGTACGCGCCTATTTTCCAGCTCGAGCGGCACGCGTCTCCTTCATCGCAGCCTCGATTCGGGACAGGCGCACGGCGCCGACGTCCTCGGTCTCTTCGGGATGCAGGTTGGCGAGCGGCAGTTGTATCGGCCGTTTATTGGCGGCTTGCGCGCGCATTTCCCGCATGAACAACTCGAATTGCAGACGGCTACTCATGTGTTACCTCAGTTTCAAAGTTGATAAACCCACCAGTACCAGCATCATGGTGATGATCCAGAAGCGGACGACAACCTGGTTCTCCTTCCAGCCTTTCAGTTCGTAGTGGTGATGCAGCGGCGCCATTCGAAAGATGCGCTTGCCGGTGAACTTGAAGGAGGCGACCTGCAGCATCACCGACAACGTTTCCACCACGAACACCCCGCCCATGATGAACAGCACGATCTCCTGCCTGACCACCACCGCGATGGTGCCGAGCGCGGCGCCGAGTGCCAGCGCACCGACGTCGCCCATGAACACTTCCGCCGGGTAGGCGTTGAACCAGAGGAAGGCGAGCCCTGCTCCCGCCAGCGCCGCGCAGATCACCGTGAGTTCGCCGGCGCCGGGAATGGAAGGGAATCCGAGATATTTCGAGAACACCGCGTTGCCTGCGACGTAGGCGAACACGCCGAGCGCGCTGCCGACCATCACAGTGGGCAGGATCGCCAGCCCATCCAGTCCGTCGGTCAGGTTCACCGCGTTGCTGGTGCCGACGATGACGAAGTAGGTCATTACCACGAAACCGATGATCCCCAGCGGATACGCGACCTGCTTGAAGAAGGGAACGATCAGCTCCGTTTGCGCGGGCAGCGTAGCCGATGTTGCCAGGTAGATGGCCGCGGCAAGCCCGATCAGCGATTGCCAGAATAATTTGCCGCGCGCCGGCAGCCCCTTGGGGTCCCGATGCACGACCTTGCGGTAGTCATCCACCCAGCCGACCATGCCAAAGCCCAGCGTCACCGCGAGCACCACCCACACGTAGCGGTTGCGCAGGTCCGCCCACAACAGCGTGGTGATGGTGATCGAAACCAGGATCAACGCGCCGCCCATGGTCGGCGTGCCGGCCTTGCTCAGATGGGTCTTCGGTCCGTCGTCGCGCACCAACTGGCCGATTTTGTAGGCCGTGAGCTTGCGGATCATCGCCGGACCGACGACGAAAGAAATCAGCAACGCGGTCAGCGTGGCCAGCACCGCACGCAGCGTGATGTAGTTGAAGACGTTGAAGGCACGTATGTCCTCGGCTAACCACTGGGTGAGCAGCAGCAGCATCAGGCGCCTCCTTTCGCGGTCTGTTCCCCGTTCACGGCGCCCAGCGCCTCGACCACGCACTCCATGCGCATGAAACGTGAGCCCTTGATCAACAATGTCGTATCGCGGCCGAGCACGCCGGTGATTGCCGCGACCAGATCTTCGATGGTCGCGAAGTGGGCGCCGCCGTCGCCGAAGCCGCGTACCGCCTCCGCGCTCAGGTCTCCGAGCGCGAACAGGCGCTCCACGCCGGCGCGCTTGGCGAACACGCCGATTGCCGCATGCATCGCGGAAGCCGAATCGCCGAGTTCACCCATGTCGCCCATTACGAAAACCTTGCGGCCGGCATGCACCGCCAGAACCGCAATCGCCGCCTTCATCGATTCTGGATTGGCGTTGTAGGTGTCGTCGATCAGCGTGGCGCCGGATGGGAGCCGTTTGCGCTGCAGCCTGCCCTTCACGCCGCGATAGGCCGCAATGCCTGCGGCGATGGCCTTCGGTTCGATCCCGAGCGCGTAGGCTGCGGTTGCCGCCGCCAAGGCGTTCTTGACGTTGTGGAGACCGGGCACGTTGAGCGTGGCGACGAACTGGCTTTCCGGAGTCACGATGGTAACCAGACTGCCCGCCTCGGCGAGCTCGTAGCGCGCCGAAACGGCGGCCTTCCTGTCCAGGCCGAAATCCAACACGCGCCGGGGTTTCGCCAGGCCGCGCCAGAAATCGGCAAATGCATCGTCGCTGTTGATGATCGCGGCCCCGGCCGTATCCAGACCTTCGAATATTTCGCCCTTGGCGCGGGCAATGGCCTCGGTGGAACCGAGTTCGCCGATATGCGCGGTTCCGGCGTTGTTGATCAGCGCCGCGGTAGGCTTGGCCAGCCGCGACAGGTAGGCGATCTCGCCCAGGTGGTTCATCCCCATTTCGACCACGGCGTAACGATGCTGGGCGCGAAGCTGCAGCAATGTCAGCGGCATGCCGATGTCGTTATTAAAATTGCCGACTGTGGCGAGCACGCCGCTTTCGCCGGCCGACTGGCGCAGGATCGCGGCAAGCATCTCCTTGACCGCGGTCTTGCCATTGCTGCCGGTGATCGCGATCAGCGGCATCGCAAAGCGCGCGCGCCAGTAAGCCGCGAGCTGGCCCAGCGCAACGCGCGTATCGGGAACTACGAGCAGCCTGCTGCCGGCGCCCGCGTTCCGGGGAACGTCGCTCACCATTGCCGCGACCGCGCCGGCGGCGAGTGCCTGCGCGGCGAACGCCTGGCCGTCGAAACGTTCGCCGCGAATGCCGACGAACAGATCGCCCGGACGAATGTCGCGGCTGTCGGTGGTCACGCGCATGAATTCCGCGTTGCCGCCGACTCGGCGGGCGCCGAGCGCCTGCGCTGCGCTGACGAGGTCAAGCATGGCCCACCCGCCGCGGCAGCCGCTGCAGGATCTCGCGCGCGACTTCGGCATCGTCGAAAGGCAGCCGCCGGCCGCCGATTTCCTGATAGGTTTCGTGGCCTTTGCCGGCGATCAGCACCACGTCCTGCGGCGCGGCACCGCTGATCGCTTGCAGGATCGCCATTGCTCGATCCTCTTCGATCGCGTAGTTCGGGTGCGCGCCGGCGAGGATTTCGTCGATGATCGCGCGCGGATTCTCCGACCTCGGGTTGTCGCTGGTGATCACGACGCGGTCGGCGAGACGGGACGCCACTTCACCCATCAGCGGGCGTTTGCCCGGATCGCGGTCACCGCCGCAACCGAAAACGCAATGCAGCCTCCCTTCGCTCGAGAGAGTGGAGCGCAGCGTCTCCAGCGCCTTCTCCAGCGCATCCGGGGTGTGCGCGTAATCCACCACCACCAGCGGCGCGCCGGGTTCGCGCACCATTTGCAGCCGCCCCGGCACAGGTTCGACCCGCGAAAGCGCCTCCACCGCGTCTCGCAGCGGCACGTCTGAAGTGATCAGCACGCCCAGCACACCCAGAAGATTGGAGGCGTTGAAACCGCCGATCATGGGGCTGTCGAGTTCGGCCGCGCCCCACGGCGTGGTGATCTCCAGCTTGAGGCCGCGCGTCGACAGATCCAGCCGGTGTCCGGCGATCTCGCCCCTGCCCAGCCCGTAACCGAGGACATTGACGCGGGCGCGATCGATCGAACCGGCAAGCTGCTGGCCGAAGCGGTCGTCCAGATTCACGATCGCATGCTTGAGTTGCGGCCAATGGAAGAGCTTCGCCTTGGCGTCCGCGTAGTCCTCCATGGTCTTGTGATAGTCGAGATGGTCGCGCGACAGGTTGGTGAACAGCGCGGCGTCGAACTCCACGCCGCCGACCCGGCCCTGCTCGATGCCGTGCGAAGAAACTTCCATCGCGCAGGCCTCGGCGCCGCGCATGCGGAAATCCGCAAGCTGCGCTTGCAGCGTCACGGCGTCGGGAGTGGTGTTGAGTGCCGGTTCAAGCGCGCCGGGAAAGCCGCTGCCGATGGTCCCGATCACCGCGGTCTTGCGCCCGAGGCGTGACAGCGACTGTGCGATCCAGTGCGAGCAGGAGGTCTTGCCGTTGGTGCCGGTCACGCCAGCGACCCACAGGTGACGGGACGGATGCCCGTGAAAATGGCTGGCGATGTCTCCGATGTGCGCACGCAGCTCGGGCACGCCCAGGTTGGGCAGCTTCCATGCGGAGTCCCACTGGAAACCGCGGCTGTCCCACAACACTGCGGCGGCACCGGCGCCGATTGCCTGGTCGATGAAGCGGCGGCCGTCGGCATGCTCGCCCGGGTAGGCGAGAAACAGGTCGCCGGGCTTTACCTTGCGGCTGTCCACCGCCAGGCCGGTGACGGGCACGCCGAGCGCGCCGATTTCACGCACGTCGAAGGCGCGCTGGCCCGGCCGCGGCGAGCGCGCTGCAGCGTTCATACTTCCTCCCCGATCAGCGGTGCAGACTCGGGAGGAATCACATTGTCGGGCGGCGCGTCGGGCGTGACTCCGAGCAGCCGCAATGCGCCCGCCATCACGTTGCTGAATACCGGTGCGGCCACTTCGCCGCCGTAGTAATGCTTGCCACCCGGCTCGTCGATCATCACGGCAATGACCAGGCGCGGGTTCGAGGCGGGCGCGAAACCGACGAACGAGGAAACGTAGCGATCCGCCGCATACGTTGCACCGTCGAGCTTATGCGCAGTACCGGTCTTGCCGGCAACGCGGTAGCCGGCGACCTGGGCGCGCGTCGCGGTTCCGCCGGGCTGGGTCACCATCTCCAGCATCTTGCGCACCGCCTGCGCGGTGCGCCGCGATACCACCCGCTTGCCCTCGACCGGCTGGTCGCGACGAATCAAGGTCAGTTGCTTCAGTTCGCCGTCGGTGGCGAATACCGAGTAGGCGCGCGCCAGTTGCAACAGGCTGACGGAGACGCCGTGGCCATAAGACATGGTGGCGTGTTCGATCGGCTTCCAGCTCTGATAGGCGCGCAACCGCCCGGTTGCTTCTCCGGGAAATCCCACTCTGGTCTGGGTGCCGAAGCCGACTGCGGAAAAGATTGCCCAGAGCTTCTGCGGTGCCATCGCCAGCGCGATCTTCGCCGAGCCCACGTTCGATGACTTCTGGATCACCTGGGAGACGGTGAGAAAGCCCTCGGGATGAAGGTCGCGAATCGTGCGCTTGCCGATGGTTAAGCGACCGTGCTCGGTGTCGATGACGCTGCCCGGACCCACCAATCCGGACTCCAATGCGGCGGCGGCTGTGAACGGCTTCAGGGTCGAACCGGGCTCGAACAGGTCCACCACCGCGCGGTTGCGCGATCGGGCCATCTTGAGGGTGTCGCGGTTGTTCGGGTTGTAGGTGGGCCAGTTCGCCAGCGCCAGCACTTCGCCCGATGTCGCGTCAAGCACCACGATGCTACCCGCCTTGGCCTCGTGCTCGGCGACTGCGCTCTTCAGCTCCCTGAAGGCGAGATACTGGATGCGCTGATCGATGGAGAGCGCCAGCTCGCGGCCCTGCTGGGGCGCGCGAATGCTCTCCACGTCCTCGATGATCCGCCCGAGCCTGTCCTTGATTACGCGCCGGCTGCCGCGCTTTCCGGCGAGCCATTCCTGGTACGCCAGCTCGATGCCTTCCTGCCCGTTGTCGTCCACCCCGGTAAAGCCGACCACGTGCGCAGTCACTTCCGCTGCGGGGTAGTAACGGCGGTACTCGCGCTGCAGGAATACGCCGGGAAGATTGAGCTGCACGACTTTCGTCGCCTGCTCCGGGGGCAACTGCCGCTTGAGATACACGAACTCGCGCCCACTGTCGGCAAGGCGTCTCCTCAGTTCCGCTGCATCCGTGCCGAGCAGGCGCGCGAGCTTCACTCTTTGCTCGGTGCTGAGGTTGGCGTCCGCGGGAGATGCCCACACCGATTCCACAGGCGTGCTCACCGCCAGCGGTTCGCCATTGCGGTCGGTCACCATGCCGCGATGCGCGGAAATCTCGACCACGCGCGCATAGCGGGTTTCGCCTTTCTGCTGCAGAAAATCGTTATGCAGCCCTTGCAAATAAAAAGCCCGCGCCGCCAACACCATGAACCCGCAGAAAACCAGCAGCAACAGCAGCCGCGCCCGCCACACGGGCAGGCGCACCGAGAGCGCTGGATTCAGGGAGGGTCTCATGGGTTGGACGGCGCGGGAGGGGGAGGAACGAGATGCACGCGTGCCGCCGGCGGTACACGCATGTGCAGATTGTTGGCCGCGATCTTCTCGACGCGGGAATGCATTGCCCAGGTGCTTTGTTCCAGCTGCAACTGGCCATACTCGACTTCGAGCTGCATGACGACTTCCTGCTGTTTCTGCAACTCCACGAAAAGCTTTCGCGCCTTGTGCTGCGAAGTCACCAGCGCCAGCGCGCAAACAACCAGGATTCCCGACAGCACGAGATTGAGCTTGATCACGCCTCGATCCTTTCGGCGACCCGCATCACCGCACTGCGGGTGCGCGGGTTGGCGGCAATCTCGGACTCGGAGGGGAAGACCGGTTTGCCAATCAGCCTCAGGCGTGGCTTCGGCAATTCGCGCGCACGCAGCGGCAGACGCGCCGGCAGCGCGCCGGGCTGTGAATGCGTGCGCATGAACTGCTTGACGATGCGGTCTTCGAGCGAGTGGAAACTGATCACCACCAGTCGGCCGCCGTCATTGAGCACCTCGAGGCACTGAGGCAGCATCACCGCCAACTCTTCAAGCTCCTGATTGACGTGAATCCGTATAGCTTGGAAGGTGCGCGTCGCCGGGTCCTGATGTGGCTCGCGCGTGGGAACGGCTTTTGCCACGATCTCGGCAAGTTGCCGTGTGCGGTCGACAGGCCCGCGCGATCGAACCGCAACAATCGCTCTTGCAATCTGTTTAGCAAACCGTTCTTCGCCATAGCGCCTGATGACCTCCCCGATCTCCTGTTCCGAAGACTGCTCCAGCCATTGCGCCGCGGTTTGGCCCCGGGTCGTATCCATTCGCATGTCCAGCGGCCCGTCGAAGCGGAAGCTGAACCCCCTGTCCGCCTCGTCAAGCTGCGGCGAGGACATGCCGAGGTCGAGCAACACGCCGTCGACATGCGCGACACCCGCCCGGCGAACCACCTCCCGCAACGCGCCGAATTGCGCATGAAATACGGCAAGGCGCGGATCGGGTATTTCCATTGCCGCGGCGATCGCCATGGCATCGCGATCCAGGGCGATCAGCTTCCCCAAGCTGCCCAGCCGCGCCAGAATCGCGCGGCTGTGTCCGCCGCGGCCGAAGGTTCCATCCACGTAGATGCCATCGGCCTTGACGCGCAGTGCCTCGACCGCTTCCTCAAGCAGTACCGTCTGATGTGAGCGCAAGTGGTGATCTGCTCGATCTCACAGCGCGAAGTTCTCCATTCCCGGGGGCAGCTTGTCGCCGCCTGCTGCAAGCTGTTCGAGCTGCTTCTCCCAGCTGCTCTGGCTCCAGATTTCGAAGTGACTACCCTGCCCGACCATCATCACTTGCTTCTCCAGACCGGCGAATTTGCGCAATTCCGGCGAAACCAGCAGCCGCCCGGAGGCATCCAGTTCGACTTCCTCGGCAAAACCGACCAGAAGCCGCTTCCACAAACTGGTCTGGGGATCGAAGCTGGAGAAACTCATGATCTGGGCGCGGATCGGCTCCCACTCGGGAGCGGGGTAGAGCAAGAGGCAGCGATGCGGGTGTGTAGTAAGTACTTGCTTACTGCCAATCCCTGCTTGCAGGCCGTCGCGATGCCGTGTTGGAACGGCAAGGCGGCCCTTGGCATCGAGGTTTAGTGCTGTCGCCCCCTGAAACATTTGTTATTCCACCGGAAGTATTGGAATTTCCAGGTTTTCCCACAAAACCCTACTTTTCCCCACTCTAGTGGAAAAAAAATAGCAGGTCAAGGAGAACCCGCCAGCTTTTTTCAGTTACGACAAAGACTTACAAGCAACTCTTGAATTCACGTCGGATCAAGGGCAATTACGCTCTAAAATCAATATAGTTACGACATATATTTAAAGTTCTTTCGATGCGTTGGCGGCGGGCCCCAAGGATAGAATCCGGGAAACAATTTCCTGGCAGGAAACCGAAGCGCGGGAAAGAGTGAAGCTGGCCTGTAAGCCGGGTTCTGTGGAGCGCCCTGCGGCGCCCCGGCAGTCATTCATCTGGGCCGGCAGTTGCCTGCCGGCTCGAGCGACCTACCCGGGAGCAGCGCGAGCCACGCTGTCGCTCCCCTATTTGGTCTTGCTCCGGATGGGGTTTGGCGTGCCGTCCGTGTTGCCACGTCCGCGGTGGGCTCTTACCCGACAGTCTCGCGACCGCCCACGCTCCTTGCGGAGCGCACACCGTTTCACCATCGCCTGATCCGACGTCCTTCTCGCTACAAGAGCGAGACTTTGCGACCTTGCGGCCGCAAAGCCGGGCGTCGGCCATCGGCAGTCTGTTCTCTGTGCCACTTTCCATCGCCTCGCGGCGTCCGGCAGTTAACCGGCATCCTGCTCTGCGGAGCCCGGACTTTCCTCTGCGCAAGCGAATTGCGCAGCGACTGCCCGGCCAGCTTCGGAATGGATTATCGCATCGGAAAGCCGGGGTCCCCGGACTTTAGTTGCGGCATGACTTTGATCCGCTGCGCGGCTAAGAGTCAGCCTTCACAGCAACATCGCTCGCGGCCGCCGTGCGGCGGCCTCCCGCGAAGTTGTCCTCTGCGCAAGCAAATTGCGCAGCCACTGCCCGGCCAGGCTTGTTCCATATTCTGCGCATAAAGATCCTGATGATGGTTGATGTGCCGTTCAGCCGGTCCCAGGAGATCGTGGATTTGGTCCGGCGGCGGCACCCGGAAGCCGTGTCCGGCGGTACGGAGCCGACCATACCGGCGTTTCCCTGATCGTTTCCATTGGGGCAACCTCGGAATCGGAAAACGTTCCGCTCTTATCAGCCGCCCACCGGACAGCGCTTCCATCGAAGCCCACGCGCAACGGAGGCTTCGATCTGTCTGCTTTAACTGCAACGCAGCATTGCCCGACGGGCAGACAAAAAAAGAGGGGCGTTTCGCCCCTCGGGTGTCCGGTTTCTCTTTCTTGCTTGTAGGAACTTATTTCCTGCCGTTGACCGCTGCCTTGAGTTTTGCGCCCGCCGCAAACTTCGCCGTCTTTGCTGCTGGAATCTTGATCGCTGCACCGGTTTGAGGATTGCGGCCCGTGCGTGCAGCACGCTTGCCCTGGGAGAAGGTTCCGAAGCCAACCAGGGTCACGCTTTCGCCTTTCTTCAGAGATACGGTTACGGCGTCTATGAATGCATCGATCATGGTGTCTGCCATGGCTTTGCTGGCGCCTGTTTTTCTTGCTATCGCTTCGACGAGTTCTGCCTTATTCATTTATCCCCCTGTCATCTAAACGTACAGCGACCGGAAGCTTAGGATATGGTCGCCATCCAGTCAACGCACACACGCATTGAGCGAGACTTTCGCGGCAATGCACCACGAGTGTTGATGCAACCGCACGGGCATTGTTCTTGCCTCCCTCGATGCCTCCTCACACCCTGCTACATTATCCACGACTCGCGGCGTGCACCCTAGTGTCCTGTTCCGCTAATTCATGGCTGAAAACCCGACGAGAATCGGCGCCATGCTGTGTTACGAGTCCTGGCCGTGCGTGTCGGAGCGCGGAAGAGGGTTCCCTCTGGGGATCTGACCGCGGAGACACGCGTAAGGCCGGTGTCGACACGCTATTGGCCGGTTACACGGTCGCATCCCCGCAAGCGGGGCGGCTGTCGAGGCGGAGCAGGGGCCCCAACTTTATTTGGGGATGCGACCTGAGATCAGACGCACAAGGGATCGCCCGCCGCCCTCGATCGCCTCCGAGGTCAGATCCCCAAACGGAAAACGTTCGGGGCCCCTCTTCCGCTCTCCGGCGATCCCTTCTCCACGTTCCACCGGCCCCCGCCACTGTCAAGGACTCGCGCCTTGCCTGACGCCGATTTCGCGGGTTTTCCGATCGATGATGGATTGCTGTCAAATAGATTACGGGACTGGCTTCCAAGGTTCGCGAGTTATCCCACGAATCAGCGGAACAGGACACTAGCACCACCTGTCATGGCGACCGCGACGCGCGATATTTCTCCGGTTCCTTCCTGATCCGTTCGCGCGCCGCAACCGGCAGCGCCTTCAAGATCTTCGCGTTACGCGATCTGCCAGGCGATCGACGCGCCGCTTCGCAACGGCACCAGTGTGTCGGCCCCATAGCGCAATTCCTCGGGCACCGGCCAGGCTTTTTTGCTCAGTGTGATGCGCTCGCGGTTGCGCGGCAGGCCGTAGAAGTCTGCGCCGAAGAAAGCGGCAAAGCCCTCCAGCTTGTCCAGCGTTCCGGCCGCCTCGAAGGCCTCCGCGTACAACTCGATGCCGCCGTGAGCGGTGTAGATTCCGGCGCAGCCGCAACCAGTTTCTTTTGCGTGACGCGCATGTGGCGCGCTGTCGGTACCAAGAAAAAACCTGGGATTGCCGGAAGTTGCCGCTTTCACCAACGCCTGGCGGTGCTCTTCGCGCTTGAGCACCGGAAGGCAGTAGTGATGCGGGCGGATCCCGCCGCGAAATATGTCATTGCGGTTAAGCAGAAGATGATGCGCCGTGATGGTAGCCGCCACGGTATCCGGCGCGCTGAGCACGAACTTCACCGCGTTGGCGGTGGTAATGTGCTCGACGACGATCTTCAGTCGCGGAAAACGCTGCACCAGCGCGATCAGAGTACGCTCGATGAAGACCTTCTCCCGGTCGAACACGTCGACGTCCGCGTCGGTCGTTTCGCCGTGTATCAGCAACGGCATTCCGACTTCGGCCATGACCTCCAAGGTGTCGAAGCACTTCCGGATGTCGGTCACGCCTGCATCCGAATTGGTCGTTGCGCCAGCCGGGTAGTACTTCACCGCGTGCACGAACCCGCCTGACTTCGCGGCGCGGATCTCCTGCGGCCGGGTATTGTCGGTGAGATACAGCGTCATCAATGGCAAGAAACTGCTGCCTGCAGGCAAAGCGCCGAGGATGCGGTCGCGATATGCGCCGGCCGCGGCGGTCGTCGTCACCGGGGGTCTGAGGTTAGGCATGACGATGGCGCGGGCGAAGCGCCGCGCCGTGTCCGGCAGCACCGCCTTCATCGCGTCGCCGTCGCGCAGATGCAGGTGCCAGTCGTCGGGTTTGGTGATGGTGATCTGCATGACGTCAGTGGCTGGTGGCCGGGAAGAATCCCTGTTTTATTCCTTCTTGAGTTCAAGCGCGCGCTGGTAGAGCGCGTTCTTCCTCGCACCGGTGATTTCTGCGGCGAGCTTCACCGCCTGCTTCAACGGCAGCTCGTCGAGCAGAAGTTCCAGCACGCGCTGCGAATCGTCCTCCGGCTGCGCGGCGTCTTCGGCGCAACCTTCCACCAGAAGCACGAACTCGCCGCGGCGGTGGTCCTCGTCCTGTTGCAGCCAGGCGCTGGCCTCGGCAAGCCGGCAGACGTGAACCTGTTCGAAGAGCTTGGTTAGCTCGCGTGCGATGCCGATGCGACGCTCACCGCCGAACACGGCCACCATGCTCTCCACCGAGCCCACGATCCGGTGCGGGGCCTCGTAGAACACCAGCAGGCCGGTTTGGCGGCTGAGCCCCGCCAGCGCAATTTCGCGATCGCCCTTCCTGGCCGGCAGGAAACCGTGAAAACAGAACGTCGCCGCCCGCATTCCCGATGCCGCGATCGCGGCGATGGCCGCGTTCGGGCCGGGGATCGGCACCACGCGAAAGCCTGCTTCGCGCACTTGTGCCACTGCTACCGTTCCCGGATCGCTGATTCCTGGTGTGCCGGCATCGGATACCAACGCCGCCGATTTTCCCTCCGAGAGCAGCGCGATCAGGCGCCTGGCCGCATCGTGCTCGTTGTGTTCGTGCAGCGCAAACAGCTTCGCATGGATGCCATGGTGGCTAAGCAATTTCTGCGTGACTCGCGTGTCTTCGGCAGCAACGCTGTCCACGGACTTCAGCACCTCGAGCGCGCGCAGCGTGATATCGCGCAGGTTCCCGATCGGTGTGGCCACCACATATAATGTGGGCTCAGTCAGTTTGGTGTCTTCACTATGCAACTTCGCCCGGCCTTTTCGCTGTTGGTACCGGCGTTACTATACTGGGCGCTCATCGCCTTATCCACCGGCCCGGTTTTCGCGCAGGAAACCGAGAACGCCGGCGCCCCGCCCGCGCAGGCGCACATCGCGGTAATACTGCCGCTACAGTCCGCCTCTTTCGGCAAGCACGCCGACTCGGTGCGTCTTGGAATTCTCGCCGCCGCCGGGCTGATGCAGGGAAACGGACTGGGAGTAACCGTGTACGCCACCACGGAGGACACGGACCAGATCCTCACCGCATATCAGCGCGCAGTGTCGCGCGGCGCGCGCGCGGTGATCGGGCCGCTTACACGCAACGGCGTCACCGCGCTCGCTCTGAGCGGCGTGGTGAGCGTGCCCACGCTCGCACTCAATATTCCCGACGGCGACATACTGATGCCTCGCGACCTGTACGCGTTCGGGTTGCAGATCGAGTCGGAGGCGCGCCAGGTTGCGCAGCTCGCATTCAGTCACGGCGGGCGCAGAGCCTTCGTTGTTGCCGGCGAGACTTCTCTGGACAGTCGAATTGCGCAGGCCTTTCTCGGGGAGTGGAGCAGGCTAAAAGGAGAAGTCGCGGGCAAGTTCAGCTACACGACGGAACCGTCCGCACTTGCCAAGCTACGCAGCCAACTCCCGGCATCCAAGGCCGATGCAGTCTTCCTGACCATGGGAGCAACGCGCGTACGCTTCATTCGCTCATTTCTGGGAGGCAGTCTGCCGATCTATGCCACCTCGCTGGTGTTCGTGTCCAACGCCGACACGTTGGCCATTTTCGATCTTGAGGGCGTGCGCTTCCTCGACATGCCCTGGCTGCTGCAGCCGGACCATCCTGCAGTGATGAGCTATCTGAGGCCTGACGCACAAAGCTCGGCGCTCGATCAGGAACGGTTCTACGCGCTCGGAATAGACGCATACCGGATCGTGCAGGAATTGTTGCGCCCTTACGAGCCGATGGTTTCGCTGGACGGCGTGACCGGCACGATAACGCCCACCGACACCCAGCAATTTACCCGCTCACTGGTGCCGGCACAGTTTTCCCAGGGCCGCGCCAAACCCCTCGAAGCGCCCCTGATGCGATGAGCAATCGCGGGACCTGGGCCGAAGATGCCGCTGCGGCTTTCCTGGTAAAGCGCGGTCTCAAGCTTCTGGAGCGCAACTACCGCTGTCGTTTCGGCGAAATCGATCTGGTGCTGCGCGATGCCAGGACACTGGTTTTCGTCGAAGTGCGATACCGCAGGAGCCACTCCTTCGGCGGGGCCGGCGAGAGCATTACCACGAGCAAGCGCAAAAAACTCCTGCGGGCGGCGCGACATTACATGGCGGCACACGGCGAGTTCCCGGCCTGCCGTTTCGACGCAGTGTTGCTGAACGGCGACACTCCCGAGGTCGACTGGGTCGTGAACGCATTCGGCGAATGAGCATCATATGCACCAGGTCCGCACGTTCTTTGTGCAATAATTCGCCTGTAACGGGAATGCAGCCTATTTCCAGGATGGACCTCAAGAGCCGGATCAACAAACACTTCACCGACAGCGCCCATTTGAAACTGCAGGCGATGGAGTTGCTTGCCGATCCGCTTGCGCGCGCCTCCGAGCGCATGGCGCAGTGCCTGATGAGCGAAGGCAAGATTCTATCCTGCGGCAACGGCGGCTCCGCCGCCGATGCCCAGCACTTCGCGGCCGAGTTGCTAAACCGCTTCGAGATAGAGCGCCCGCCTCTGGCGGCGATGGCGCTTTCCACCGACACTTCCACGCTCACCTCGATCGCCAACGACTACAGCTACAACGACGTGTTCTCGAAGCAGGTGCGCGCGCTCGGCCAATCCGGGGACCTGTTGCTGGCGATTTCCACCAGCGGCAATTCAGCCAATGTCATCGAGGCGATACATGCCGCGCACGACCGGCAGATGGGCGTGATTGCACTGACCGGCAAGAAAGGCGGCAAGATGGCCGGAGTGCTCGGCCCGAACGACGTGTATATCTGCGTGCCGGCGGACAGAACGGCGCGCATCCAGGAAGTCCACCTGTTGTGCCTGCACTGCATGTGCGACGCCATCGATTGTTTGTTGTTAGGAGTGGAATGAATGAAACTATCCATCCGATTGATCGCAACGATCCTTGCCCTTTCTCCCCTCTTGCAGTCTTGCTTGCCGCTGATCGTCGGCGCCGGCGTGGGCGTCGGCTTCATGATGGCCGATGACCGCCGTACCAGCGCCACGGTTCTCGAGGACCAGACCATCGAACTCAAGATCAAGAACCGCATCAACGAGAAGTACGAGGATCAGCATCACGTCAGCATCACCAGCTTCAACCGCTTCGTGCTGCTCACCGGCGAAGCTCCCACCGAGGAGATCAAGCAGGATCTGACCATCGTTGCACTGGAAGTGCAGAACGTGCGCAACGTGCAGAATGAAGTGATCGTGGCCGGCAATAGCTCGTTCACTTCCCGCAGCAGCGATGCACTGCTGACCACCCGCATCAAGGGGCGGCTGACGCAGAACAAGGACGTCAGTGCCAACCATGTGAAAGTTGTGACCGAGAACGGCACCGCGTTTCTCATGGGGCTTGTGACCCGGGCCGAAGCCGAGTCCGCGGCACAGACCGCCGCCACCACCAGCGGCGCGCAGAGAGTGCTCAAGGTTTTCGAGTACATCGACTGAGATTCCGGGAAACCAGGAATGAAGAAAGCCCCGCAAGGGGCTTTTTTCATTTTGGCCACGGCCGGTCAACTCTTTCTGACCGTCCTGTAGAGTTCCAGCGTTCGCTTCCTGGCCGCTTCGTGGTCCACGATCGGCGACGGACATCCCGGTCGGCAGCCTCATCTGCCGCAGGTTGGTCGGTCGAAACCCGAGTTCTTCCAGCGCCGGAAGTTTCCGTCCATCGCCTCGTGCCAGCGAGTCGCGATACCGGTCCACAGGGTAGCCTTTGGCATGGAACGGCTCGAACTTTGCAAGCCAGACGCGCTTGTAAGGCGTGAATACCGTGAACGGCCGGCCGTCCCGGGTCAGCACTTCGTTTTTCTCGAAGATCACCTGGTCTTTGCAGGTGTGCAGGGCGCGGCCTTCGGGCGCGAGTTCGCGCGCAACCGTGGCGTCGCGATCGTTGGCCTGCGGTTCGTAATCGTGATTCGCGTATACCGCCTGTGCACCGAGCGAATGCGCCAGTTGCGGAATCAGATCGCGTGCCCGGCCATGCAGCACGTGCAGGCCGCCGCCCATTTCCTCGAGCGAGCGTTGCAGTTCCGCCACACTCCACCAGATGAACTCGACGCGCCGGTCTTCGCGATCCCCAAGCTGATCGAGGATTTCGGTGTCGAAGACAAAGACGCAATGGACCTGCCGCGCCTCCTTAAGGGCGCGGTAAAGCGCGGCGTGATCATGGCTGCGCAGATCGCGGCGAAACCATGCCAATACCACGTCGTAGCGCCTCACGCCGCCACCGGACCTCAACCGATCAGCCGGCGCAGGAAGCGCACGCCGCCGCCGAGCAAAGGCAGTTTGGCGTAGAGCTCTTCCCCGGTGTCGCAGTAGTCGCGGTGGTACACCACTTTGCCGTCGGGCCCGAAACGCAGGTGACTGACGCCGCGGATGATCTGCGTTTCGCGCGGCCGTCAGGACTTCATGCGGAAACTCATGTCCCAGACCAGGAACAGCCCGCGCATATCCCCGACATGCTCCTTCACGAGGAAACGCGGATCGGCGACCTGCCGGAACATGCGCGAGAAGATTTCCTTGATGTCGCCAAGGCGCCGCACTTCGTTGAAGGTATCCTTGAAGTAGGCGTTGTCCGCGTAGGACTCGCCGAACCCGGCAAGCCGGGATCATCGAGCCGTTGCACAGCGGCTCGGAATGGCCCGGGTGAAACGGTGGCGGGTTACCAGCTCAGGGGCGGGTCGAAGACGAACTCGGGCACGGGCGCAGGGGAGTCATCCCAGTCTGGCACGGGCTCGGCGGCCTGGTCCCAGAGATGAGGCGCATTTGCCCACCGCACTGGGGGCATTGCAACGGGAAGTCCCCGGTAAAACGATACCGGGGACCGGGGGTCAGGGACCGAGCTGGAAGGAGGGAGCGACCGTAACGCCGGTTACGGCTTCAACTGCCCGCGGATCTCGCCGCCTTTGTTCGCATCGCTGTGAACATTGACGTAGAGGTCGCCGGCTTTGTAGCTTTTGTACTGCGCATCGGTGAGCTTGGCACCAACCGGTACGACCCACTCGTTGTCGGATTTCTTTACCAGGGGAAACGCGACCCCGCCGGTCGTGCCCGGCCCTGCTTCGTGAATATGTGCCATCGTGCCTTTGACACCCGTCGTGGTTACGCTGCCGCTGACGGACTTGTCGTCATTGACCGTGATCGTGCCCGTACCCGTTGCCGAGGTCTGGACCGGCGGCACTTCCTGGAACCCGCTCAGCCTCACTTGCGTCGCGCCGGCTATCGCCAGCCCGGTGCCCGCAGCGAGAACACCAGCTATCAGGGTAATGCCGGCAAATGCGATGCCTGTTTTTCGAAGAATCGTATTCATGTTATTTCCTCCAAGGGTTGATCGAACGCCGGATGGTGACGACGGTTGAGCCCATCTGACACCGGCGTTATCTCCCGAGTTCCGGGCCGGTCGGTGCAATAGCGAACACAATGAGCCCGTGAGGTAGTTCGGATACGGATAGGAAATCCAACCGTATCGCGCGTCGCAGGAAGACTCAAGGCGGGGTCAGGACTCCCCATTCTGGGGATGAGTCCTCGACGCCGGCCTTCGCGCAGGAACCGGCGCCGGGCACGCGGCTTTATTTTTCCGTGCGCCACTCGCGCATCGCTTGATCGCCGGGGCGGTCAATGTGGACTTTTGCGTCAACTGTCTTCACCCAGCTCAAGGGAATGAAGTGGTGCTTACCCTTCTCATCTCTCTTGAGTTTGATAGTCTCAGTTCCTTCCATATGGTCAACGACGGCGAACTGGCGGTCTTTTGAGCATACAACCGGCATCTCTGGCTTTATTTTGTCAGCACTGATCATACAGACCTCCTGTTGGGTTACGGATACGGATACGACGGATAGGAAATCCAACCGTATCACGCGTCGCGGGAAGACTCAAGGCGGGGTGTGAGGCGGGCGCGCGGGAGCCTGGGGAGCGCTGGCGAGCCTGCTTGGAGGCCACCACGGTCTGGTGGACGGGGATGCCAAGCGGGCGGCCCAGCTGAAGAGCGATATCGAGTTGATGGGGGCGTTGGTGAAGCGGCTGGGCTTGCAGGCCGAATTAAGGTGCGCGTGGCGCACCCTACAAAGGTCGTTTTTTCCGCAGGCGTTTGATCGAGTCGGCCAGCTGGCTCGCGAGCGGCTTCTTCGCCTGGGCAAGGCGGCGCTGCAACAGCGTCAGCACTGCGGCCTCTTCGGGCGATAGCTTGCCCAGCGACTTCGCCATGACGGCGGCGCGCTGCTGCAAGGTCGACACCAGCGACCCGTCGAGGTAGGCGTTCAGCACTTCGGGGTGCACGTAGCACTTGCGGCACACCGCCTTGGTGTTGCCGAGGCGCTCGGCCACCGTCTCGATGGCGCTCACGATGTTGCGCTTCGCCTCGGCCTGGCTGTCGAACGAATGCAGCTCCTGCAGTGCGTGCGCGGCGAGCACCGTGCCCACCCAGGTGCGGAAATCCTTCGCGGTGAACTCCTCGCCCGCGATCTCGTGCAGGTACTTGTTCACGTCCTCCGAGCCGACGTCGTGCACCGTCCCGTCGTCGTCCACGTACTGCAGCAGCTCGTGGCCGGGCAGCTCCTGGCACGCCTTCACGATTTTCGCGAGCCGCGGATCGTCGAGCTCGATCTGGTGCGACACGCCCGACTTGCCGCGGAACTGGAAGCGCACCTTGCCGCCCTGCACCTTTGCGTGCTTGTCCTGCAGCGTGGTGAGGCCGTAGGAATCGTTGAGCTTCGCGTATTCCTCGTTGCCCACCCGGATGAGCGTCTTCTCGAGCAGCTGGACCACGGTGGCGAGCACCTTCTCGCGCGGCAGCCCGGGCTTCGCCAGGTCGCGCCGCGTGCGGGCGCGGATCTTCGGCAGCACCTTGGCGAAGGCGATGAGGCGGCCGTACTTGTTCTCGTCGCGCACCTCGCGCCAGCGCGGGTGGTAGCGGTACTGATTGCGGCCGCGGGCGTCGCGTCCGAGCACCTGCAGGTGGCCCTGCGGGTCGGTGCAGATCCACACGTCCCGCCACGCGGGCGGGATCACCAGGCTGCGGATGCGCGCGAGCGTCTTCTCGTCGGTGACGCGCTTGCCCTGCGGCGACAGGTACGCGAAGGATTTGCCCGCCTTGACGCGCCGGATGCCGGGCTGCGCTGGGGAAACGTAGCGAAGGCCCGCTTCCTTCGCGGCCTGCTTCGATTTCTCCGCCGGGTCGGGCGCTTTCTTTTTTCTCAGTTGTCGTCCTTGATGCCGATGACCTTGATGAGGTCGGCATAGATCTGCCAGTCGCGGCGGATGGCTTCGGCGAACTGCTCGGGCGTGTTCGGCTCGTCGGGCAGATAGCCGAGCGCCACCAGAAATTTCTCGGTGTAGCCCTTGTCCCTGAGCAGGCTGTTGACGGATAGGAAATCCAACCGTATCACGCGTCGCGGGAAGACTCAAGGCGGGGTGTGAGACGGGCGCGCGGGAGCCTGGGAAGCGCTGGCGAGCCGGTCGATGAGCTCCAGGGGCGTGAGGCGCAGTTCGCTGCGTCCATCGGGCTGCGGCCTGGGGAAGCGGCTCGCGCTCGTGCGGCCGGGCGTGCCGGTGATCGTCGTCCGAATTTGCCTGCGCAGCCGCAGTAACCGCGATCGCCGTGCTCAACAGCGCGCGTTGTTACCGCCGCGTGACGGACCGTTTCGCTATTCAGTCCAGAAAGCGATCCGCGAGCTCAGGCTGCGGCGTCCAGCAGACATCGCGCTTGCCGAACATGCGATAGCGTCGCCTGCCGATCCAGTCGTACACCGCGTCGCGCACGGGTCTGGGGATCGCGAGCAAAACCGACAGCAGCGGCCAGAGTCCGTCCAGCCGCCTGGCGATCAGGAGCGCCGCGCTCGACTTGCGGTAAATCCGCTCGCCGACGACCAGGACCACGGATTCGAGCCTGTCGGCTTCGTTCCTTTGCTGGCCGAGCAGCTTGTCCGCGACCGGGGACTGCAGCGAGGCGAAGCGGAACTGCTTGCGCGAATCGCGCTCGATCACGAAGCGCACGCTGCCGGTGCACAGGTTGCACACGCCGTCGAACAGGATGACCGGGCGGCCGGCCTCAGCAGACGAGGTCACGCGGTCCCGTCCTCGGCTCGGGGCGCACGAAGGGCTCCTGCAGCGGCAGGATCCAGTCGGCGTGGCGCAGGCTGCGCTCGACCCGGGCGAGATCGCGATCCGGATCGATCAGCAGGGCCGCCTTGCGCCCGTTGAGCGAGGCGCAGACGCGGGCGCGGACCTCCGCCCCCTCGACGCCGTGCGTCTGCGCCCACTCGTGCGCGAGGTGATGGGCGAACTGCAGGATCATGTCCGGCCGCGATTCCATCTCGCGCGCCTGGTGGCGCAGCAGGTAGCGCCCGGGCGCAACGCGCCATTCGCGCCCGGTGGCCGGGTCGCGCACGACGAAGGTCGCCTTGGCATCCTTGTCGCGCAGCTTCATCTGCCAGGCGAAGCGGTGCCCCTGCTCGGTCCAGCTTGGGCTGCCCGGGTAGAGCAGGTGGCGCAGCGGAAACAGCACCTGGAACGCGAGCCACACCCCGATGAAGCCGAGCAGCAGCCACTGGCGGGGTCGCAGCGGTTCGCTCATGTCAGTCACGCGCAGCCCACCGTGCCGCGTCCAAGCGCCCGCGCGGCGCCCTGCCGCACCCAGCGCAGCGCGCGGCGCGGCCAGTCGGGCTCCAGGAAGAGCAGCGTCCCGGCCATCGCCACCCACGGGAAGATGCCGATCTGGAACAGGAAATGATTCGCCAGGTGGAACACGAAATAGATCACCATCACCCAGCCGCGCGTGCGGCGGAACAGCAGCAGCGGCGCGCCGATGATGTGGATCCCGATCGACCCGTACGACGCCACCGCGACCACCCAGTCCTGGTTGAACAGCTCGCCGACGAGCGGCATGTCGTCGCGTCGCGCCAGCCACATCCCCATCGGCTCGAGGCGCAGCCAGTCCGGGTTGATCTTGACGATGCCGGCGTAGATGTACATCACCTCGAACTGCAGGCGGAACAGCCACACCGACCAGGCCGGGACGGTGGCGCTTCGCAGCCGCGGCCACAGCGCCGCATCCACGGCGAAGAAGCGGTTCGCCGGCACCAGCATCATGTTCACGGCGATCAGCATGACCAGGTAGAAGTGGTTGAGATAGCGCGCCTGGTCGAGCAAGAAGACATAGCTGAAGGCGAAGACGAGCAGGATCGCAGCGAACCGGTAGAGGAACCCGAGCGTGATCAGCAGCGACAGCAGCGCGAGCAGCGCAAAATGCCAGTACATGCCGCTGCCCGGCCAGGGCTCGACCCACTCGAAGCCGTAGTACTTGAAGAAGAACTCCGGCCGGATGTAGTGGCGCTCGATCCAGCCGTGCGCCCAGAAGCGCCAGCACTCCACCAGCATGATGACGCCGAACGCCACGCGGAAGAACACCAGCGAGGAGGCGTCCACCTCCGCGAACAGCGGATCGACGAAGCGCTGCCTCAGGTTCTGCAACTACACCTCAATCATCGTCGTCGTCATCATCCCCGCCCCTGGACTTGCAGCTGCCCTGGTTGTCGAGTGCGTTGCGCGTCTCCTTCTGGAACTTCGTGACCAGGTCGAGACAGACGTTTTCCCTGGTTTCGATGTTCCCGCCGCAGCGGAAGCTGGCAGCAAGGTTCGGGTCGCCCCCAGTATAAAATACGGATAGGAAATCCAACCGTATCACGCGTCGCGGGAAGACTCAAGGCGGGGTGTGAGACGGGCGCGCGGGAGCCTGGGAAGCGCTGGCGAGCCTGCTTGGAGGCCACCACGGTCTGGTGGACAGGGATGCCAAGCGCGGGGCGGCGCCTCGGGCGGGGGCGAGCGCGGCAAGCCGGGATCATCGATGCGGGCCAGTAGCAGCGCCCAGAGAGCCTGCCCCGGACCTGATCCGGGGATGCGCGCAGGCGAGCGCCAGGCGGTGTGTGGGGCGCATCGGCCTGGTCGAGATGGCCGGCGCGGGCGAACCAGCGCAGCACGCGAGCGCGCACCTGCTGCTGCAGCGCCGCGATATCGGCAGGGGTGAGCGCTTGGGCCTCGGCAAAGCCGATCTGCCCGTCTTCGCCCACGGCAAACACCCCTCGATCACGCAGCAGTGGAAGTGCACATGCGCATTCAATGCGGCGCCGAAGCGCTGCACAAAACTGCACGACGCACGGTACTGAACGATGAAAATGCTGAAGCAGACCCTTGCTACCAGCGAAGGTATGCGCAGATCCCCGTCAAGGTCGCAGCCAATTGACGGTACCGCGACCCTCCTGCATGATGGTCTCCGGACGTTCCGCTGCCGCCCTCTCCCTTAACTCCGCGTCGCGCGGCTGGCCCATGCACAACAGCAAGGATAGTCACCACGCGGCTCCGCTGGACCGAACGACGGAGTGGTTCGTGCCCCGATTCGGGCCGCCCAGGTTTCGCGCCTTCATCGGGCTGCTCTTTTTACCCTATACCGGGATGGTTCTCGCTTACACGGTAATGGGTGCCATGCTGGCACCGCAGGTCCATTGGGACCGCGTGGGCGCGATGCTGATCATCTACTTTCTTGCATTGGGCATCGGCGCACATGCGTTCGATGCGCTCGGCAGTCGTACCTTCAAGCCTTGGGGCGATCTTTTTTCGGTGCGGCAATTGTGGGTTCTTGGCGGAGCTTCGCTAGCCGGCGCCTATCTGATCGGCGCGTATTACATGATCAATTTCACCCCGCTCCTGTGGCCGATCGCCATCGCCGAGGGCTTTTTCTTGCTGGCCTATAACCTGGAATGGTTTGGCGGACGCTTACACACCGATGGATGGTTCGCCTTTTCCTGGGGCGCGCTGCCCGTGCTCGCCGGTTATGTGCTTCAGACCAATACCCTCGCAGTACCGGCAGGCATGCTCGCAACCGCCGCGGCCCTGTTCAGTCTGGTGGAAATCAGGGCATCGCGACCGTACAAGGAATTGAAGCGCTCCGGTAAAGGCGGCGGTTGGCCTTCGCTGGCGTGTCTCGAGGGCATCCTCAAATGCATCAGTGGAGGCGTGCTGCTGCTGGCCGCGAGTCTGGCGACGATGCGATGGAACGGGTAGACCTGGATTTCACGCGCTACTGGGGCGAGCTGCGTGCTGAGCTGACCGCGCAAATGAATAGGTGGACACTCGTCTTTTTTCGCGATCTCCCTGCGCCTGACGCGCAGACGATCGAAGGCCTCATCCGCGGTGGCAAGAAACTACGCGGATGCATGGTCCTTGCAGTGTGCGATGCGCTCGGAGGGCCGATCGGCAGCGCACTGCCGACTGCGGTCGCCATTGAATGCGTTCACGCTGCGTCATTGATCCATGACGACCTTGTAGACGGCGATCGAACACGCCGCGATCGACCTGCCACGTGGATCGTGCACGGGAGCCGACGTGCGGTGCTCCTGGGCGACCTGATCTTTGCGACCGCCCTGCAGCGCAGTGCGGAGCTCGGCAGGGAAGAGGTCCTCACGCTGTCGCGCGCAGTCGCGATGGTGGCTGCAGGCGCCTACAAAGAATCGCTCGACATGCGCGAGATTGAAACGGTCCTGCCCAGGGACACGCTCGCGCGCCCCCTGTACGAGCGCATCATCTACCTGAAAACAGGTGCGCTATTCGCGGCTGCTGCGCAGTTGGGCGCGATTGCCGCCCAAGCCACACCGTTGCTTCGCGAAGCAGCGTTTGAATTTGGCGCACGCATGGGGGAGGCCTACCAGATTGCAGACGATTTGGAGGATGTGGTGAACCGTGCCGGCGCTCGGATGATGTCGCCGTCGCAGCTAGCCACCCTGGCGAGCGTGCTCGCGTATTTCGATGTGCCTACAAATGGACCCGCGCCCATAAGCGGAATCAACCTTTTGGATCGCCTGGATCGCAGCGTCGAACAACTGGCCCTCGCTATGGAAGCGGAAATCGGACGACGGATCGCGCTTGCCCGCCAAGCGCTGGCCCCATTTCCCGAACGACCGCACCTGGCACTGTTGCACACCTTGCCTGCGGCAATCGTCGAGCCCAAGGTTGCGGCCGCCAAGCGCGCGCGCCGCACCGATGTTGTGGTTGCCGATTCCGAACGGCGTTGAGCGCGGACTCATTTCCGGGTGCGGTATAAGCGGCCCCGGTGACACGGAGCAGGGAATATCGCATACGCTTCATGCGAGCCGCTTTTTATCTGTTCATTCGTTGACGGCGGTGATGATGGCTGACCCATATAAAGTGAGGTAATCCAGCTTCACTTGGGCAAATCGATTTCTTGCAAGCGCATCCTGCAAAGTCGTCAGCCAGCGCGTCTCTTCAATGAGGCGGGGCAAACCGTCGTAAATCTCTTTCCATTCGGGAACGGCGCGCGCCACGGTGTTACGCATCACCATGAAGTAAAGGCGCCAGACCGCGACCAGCCACGGCTTTGGTGGAAGGGTAAAATCGTGCATCATCAAGAGGCCCTGGGGGCGCAGCATTTCGCGACAGTGCCGTACCAACAGCGGCAAGTCGGCATACTTGGCGAGATACGACGACGTCACGCAATCAAACTGCAAGGGACTTTCAAAGTCCTCGGCGCGGCACAACACGAGATCGACATTGCCGATCGCGTGCCGGGTGACCTTTTCCCGGGCAATCCGCAGGTACTCGTCACGTAACTCGACACCGATGACGCGGCGATGCGGAAATCGCCGTGCAATCGACAGGGTGGAAATTCCGGTGCCACACGCAAGATCCAGCACCGGTCCGTCGCCCTCGGGGATGCGCGCCAGCATGCGCTTCTTCCAGAGCCCGTCGATTCCAAAGGTGGCCCAGTGCACCATCGCGTCATAGCTTCGCCCAGTCCCGTCGAAAAAACGCTCGACCAGCTCGACGCGCGAGTCTTGTCCGCCTGAGGGATTTGAATTCATAGTTTCCGGAGGCCAGCCTGATTTTCCGTATTCACTCGCGAAGCAGGCGAGACTGAAACGGACGCGCGGGCGAATTCGGGAGGGCTGCAACTACTCTACTCCCGTTTGTGCCGGGTCAGCATTGCAGGTTTACTCATCCACTGGATGTAGCCCCGCGATGGCCGGGCCATTCAGAACCTGTCCATCGAGCTTGTCGAAGCGCGATCCATGGCAGGAATGACCGCTTGACCGCGAAGGGTTTGCCAGCTCGGGGAGCAGGGGCCGATGAGCTGCAGAAATATGCCGGCATCGCACCCGTCACGGAACGCAGTGGCAAGAAGAGCTGGGTCCATTGGCGGTGGCAATGCCCGACCTTTGTACGCCAGACCTTTGTCGAATGGGCCGGGCAGACCATCAACAAATCATTCTGGGCCGGCGCCTATTACCGGCAACAACGCGACAAAGGCAGCTCCTATCAAGCAGCCATGCGTGCGCTGGCGTTTAAGTGGATTCGGATCCTCTACCGGTGTTGGCAGACCCGGACACCCTACGACGAGTCCACGTATCTCAACGCACTAAGAAAGCGCGGCTCACCACTACTCCAAAATTTGGAACTGAAAGCACAAAACTCTTGACGGACTACCTCAGGGCGTGAAGCGGACACTCGGGAAAGATGTGAATAAGTCACACCCTTGCGGCGGCGAAAATCTTTCCTGCTGGGCGCTTGAGGCATTGAGATGATGTAGCAGCGTCGGGTGACGCGGAACTCAGTCGACCGCGGTGCGGTCATCTCGGAGTTTTCTTCAATGGCCTCATTTTGGGGCTATGTGTTCTGCGCAAGAAAGTGATAGTTGCCCCCGCAGATAACAAGAGAACGCTAGAAATGACCGACAGTACGGAGTCCGCCCGGCCCAAGAAAATGCCGGCTACCACCGTATAAACAAAGGGGGCGGCCTCGTACCAGTACTTTTCAAGATTCATTGTTGTCCCTTCCCAGCGAGCATTGAGCGAATCTGGTGCAGAAAGGATACCGCACGCCCGATACGTCCGCTAAGGGGCGTCCATCCCTTGATGCAGACGAGCGGCTCGAGGCGCGCGGCCTTCTTCGCCAAGCCCGCGGCCTCCGCCGCATCGAACTCTGCGGAGACGTCCTTGTAGGTGCCCGGCGCCTCTTCGGCCACACCCCGCCGGGAGGGACTGCGGATGAGGATGCCGCGCACGGATAGGAAATCCAACCCTATCACGCGTCGCGGGAAGACTCAAGGCGGGGTGTGAGACGGGCGCGCTCTACGAGGAGCAGAAGCACTCGCTGGTTCTCATCGAATATCTGCGTCGCTTCCGGCCCCACCTGGTGCCGACCGCGGAGGAGTTGCACGCCGTGCGCTTCGACTTCGACCCGGCGCCGCCGCTGGAAACCCTGATGCTGCACTTCTGCGGCGAAATCCGCCTGAATCATTGGTATCGATGCGCTGCGCAGTGGCATTCAGAACCGGTTATCCGCAGGATCTACGACATCATTTCCCGGGACGAGGCGCGCCACGGCGACGCGTATCTGCGCTACATGAAGAAGGCCATCGCGGTCTTCGGCGATGCCGCCAGGATTGCGTTCGCCAAGGTCGGATTGTCCCGCTACCGCAAGCAACTGGTCAGGGCGGCGGCCTGACGGCCGGGGCGAGCACGGCCCCTTCACCCGCCTGTATCATGGCGCCACCTGGAACTGGCGCCATGACCCACCACCCCTCCTTCGAAAAAAAAATATGCCCGCCCGGCGAACTGCCGGCGCGGGTGAGCGCGCTGTCGCGCCCACTGGTGTTCACCAATGGCGTGTTCGACGTGCTGCACCGCGGGCACGCCACCTACCTCGCCGAATCGCGGGCGCTCGGCTCCAGCCTGCTCGTCGCGCTCAATTCGGACGCATCGGTGAGGCGGCTGGGCAAGGGGCCGGACCGGCCCATCAATACGCTGGAAGACCGCCTGGCGGTGGTGGCCGCGCTGGAAAGCGTGTGCCTCGCCACCTGGTTCGAGGAGGACACCCCGCTCGGGCTGATACTCGGTTGCCGCCCCGACGTCCTGGTCAAGGGCGGCGACTGGCCGGTTGACAAAATTGTCGGCAGCAAAGAAGTGCTGGGCTGGGGCGGCAAGGTCGTTTCCATTCCGTTCCAATTCGAACGTTCCACGACATCGCTGATCTCCCGCATCCGCAAACCCTGACTCATCATCTTTTCTGAAGGAAGCTTCCATGCCTGCCAGACCGCGTTTCGTGCGTGACACGTGGGGACTGATCAAGCCTTACTGGTCCTCCGAGGAGCGCTACTCCGCTTGGTTATTGCTCGCCGCGGTAATCGGCCTGACGCTCGCCATGGTCTACATAAACGTCCAGTTCAACTCCTGGTACAACGAGTTCTACAACGCGCTGCAGGAGAAAAACAAGGAGGAGTTCTTCCGGTTGATGATCAAGTTCGCGATCCTCGCGGCCATCTACATCACGATGGCGGTTTACGCCTTCTACCTGAACCAGATGCTGCAGATCCGCTGGCGGCGCTGGATGACCGACGTTTACCTCAAGCGCTGGCTCGCCGAGCGCACCTACTACCGCATGCAGCTCACCGGCAGCCCCGCGGACAACCCCGACCAGCGGATTGCCGAGGATTTCAAGTTGTTCGTGGACGAGACCCTGAGCCTTTCGCTCGGGTTCCTCAACGCCGTGGTCACGCTGGGTTCTTTCGTCGGCATCCTGTGGGCGCTGTCCGGACCGCTCGCGATCCCCTACAACGGCGGCGAGATCGTCATCCCGGGTTACATGGTATGGGCCGCGCTGGTCTACGCGTTCGTCGGCACCTGGCTCACCCACAAGATCGGCAAGGCGCTGATCGGGCTCAATTTCAACCAGCAGCGCTTCGAAGCCGACTTCCGCTTCTCGCTGGTGCGCTTCCGGGAAAATACCGAAGGCGTGGCGTTGTACCGCGGCGAACAGGACGAACTGCGCAATTTCCGCTCGCGCTTCGCCAACGTGGTGGATAACTGGTGGCGCATCATGAAGCGCCAGAAGATCCTCAACTCTTTCACCATCGGTTACAACCAACTGGCGGTGATCTTCCCGTTCGTCGTCGCCGGCAACCGCTATTTCGCCGGCACCATCCAGCTCGGCGGGCTGATGCAGATTTCGAACGCCTTCGGCCAGGTTCAAGGCGCGCTTTCCTGGTTCATCGGCGCATACAACACCTTTGCGGCCTGGAAAGCCACCGCAGACCGTCTGCTCGGCTTCCACTATGCGATCGAGAAGGCTCGCGAAGACGTTCAGCAGCAGTCCGGGGTGCGACAGGCGCAGGATGACAGTGAAGAACTTGTCCTCGACAACGTTGCGCTCAGCCTGCCCAACGGCCAGCCGCTGATTTCCGCATCGAGCGCGACCATCAAGTCGGGCGAAAGCCTGCTGATCTCCGGGCCGTCCGGGGCCGGCAAGAGTACGCTGTTCCGGGCCATCGCCGGAATCTGGCCGTTCGGAGACGGGCGAATGCGCATGCCGGCGGGTTTCCGCGTGCTGTTCCTGCCGCAGCGGCCATATTTGCCGCTCGGCGCGATTCGCGACGTCGTGAGTTATCCCGCTTCCCCTGTCGAGTTCTCCGACGAGCAGATCAAAGAGGTGCTGAATGCGGTCGGGCTGCCGCAACTTGTGGACCGGCTCGACGACCACCAGCACTGGTCAATGCAGCTCTCACCCGGCGAACAGCAACGCATCGCTTTTGCGCGGGCGCTACTGCAGAAACCGGCGTGGCTGTTCCTCGATGAGGCGACGTCGGCGCTGGACGAAGCTGCGGAAGCAAAACTCTACAAGCTGCTGAAGGAAAGCCTGCCAGGCACCACCATCATCAGCATCGGCCACCGGCCGGCACTGCTCGGATTCCACTCGCGACGGCTGGAACTGAGGGAAGACGGCAACGGCACCCGCGCGCTGGTCCCAATCTAGAACCGCAAAAACAAACTAGCCACAGGTCTTGCTTATTCAAGAAGACGGGCATTCGACGGCGCGCAATTCGGTACCCGGGAATTCGTTTTTCAGTTCCGCCAGTTTCGCCGATTCCTCTTCGGTCGGATCGCTGATCAGGAATGCAGTCTGGGTCACGCGCTGTTCGCGTTCGCCGACCGTCGCCGAACGCACGCCCTTTTGCCTCAGCTGCGCAAGGTATCTGGCCGCGCCCTCCTCGCTGCGGAACACGCCCAGCGAAATCGCATACCGCCACCGGCCCGGGTCCAGAATCGGAAAGTATTCGTTGACCCCCAGTTCCGTGAGCTCGGTGACCTTGCGTTCCATCGCCGACTGCAATCGCTGCGGCGGAATGAATACCCAGTAGCCCGCGGTCACGCTGACTTCGACTCGGCGCGCGCGCGTTCCGAGCGCGAGACGATCCAGGGCGCCCTGCGCGCGCGCCAGTTCGCCTGTACCAAATCCGCCCCATTCGATGCAGGCTGCGCGCGCCGATGCCGTCACCGGCGCAGGCGCCGGCCGCGGCGGCACGATGCGCACCTTGTCCGCATTCATCTGCAGCGCGATGAGCTGCGCATCCGGATTCGGCGCCTTGTCTCTGAGGTAAACAAAAACGCCGAACCCGATGTTGACGGCAAGCAGCAGCAGGAAGACCCACCTCATCGCCGCTCCTGCGCGATCCGCACCAGGCCTTCGAGCACCAGCTTGTCCGCAATCCTGACCGGCCTGCCGAGCCCTTGCGCCACCACCTCCCCCGCGCCGCCTCCGATCAACAGGGTCGGTTCGCCGTGCCCGTCCGCCACCATCGCTGCGCACATGCGTTCCACCGCGCCGCACAGCGCCTGCACCGCACCGCTGGTGATGGCGTCGCGCGTGCTGCGCGGGAACGACGCAAAGCTGCCGCGTTCGGAGGGCAGGCCCGCGGTGTTCGAAGCCAACGCTTCGTGCATCAGATCGAAGCCCGGCACGATGATGCCGCCGAGGAACTCGCCCTGCGCGCTAAGAGCGTCCACCGTCATCGCGGTGCCTGCGTTGACCACCAGACAGGAACCGGAAACCAGTTGGCGCGCGCCGATCAGCGCCGCCCAGCGGTCCGCGCCAAGTTGCGACGGATCGTCGTAGCAGCTGACCACACCGCACTGGGCTCCGGTTGCGGCGACCCACCGAGGTTCGGCCTTCCAGCGGGCGAATAGTTTCTGCAAACCGGCGCGCACCGCCTCGCCGGCCACGTTGGCCACGACGATCGTGTCCGCGGCGGGCAGATGCGTCCACGCCCGCTCGAGCAGGCCGAGGTCGGCCAGCGCCACCCAGCCTTCATGGACGAAGGCGTTACGGTCATGGAGCGCCCATTTGATTCGGCTGTTGCCGGCATCGACGGCAAGGATCACGGTTCGTGGGACCTTCGGGTTTGGATAGGGACCTCGCGCTCACGCGGCGGGCCGCAGACTCAGCTCTCCGCCGTAGAACTTGCGCGTACCGGAGCGGGTCTTGATCATCAGCGCACCGTCCTCGGCGACCCCGTCGACCTTGCCTTCGAGTTCGGTCTTGTCCGGCATGCGCAGACGCACCATTCTATCTTGGTAAGCGTGCATCCCGTCCCACTCCTGGCGAAACGGCGCAAAACCCTCGCCGGAAAATTTCCTCAGAACCACATCGAGTTCGGCAAGGATTTCCGCAAACAGCCGGTTGCGGTCGACTTCGATGCCGATCTTTGCCAGGTCCACCACCGGCTGGTCGATGCGCGCCTTCACCGGTTCCGGCAGGCGCAGATTGATTCCCACGCCGATCACCGCCACGGTAGGCCCCATCACGTCGCCGGCAAGCTCGATCAGGATGCCGGCAAGCTTGAGGTGGCGCCACAGCACGTCGTTCGGCCATTTCAGCATCACATCTTCTGCTCCATGCCTTCTCAGCACTCGCCCAAGCGCGATGCCGACTGCGAGGCTCAGCCCGGAAAGAAACCCCGCCCCCTGTTCGAAACGCCAGAGGACCGAAAACGTGAGTGCGCCCCCCAGTCCGGAATGCCAGTCGCGCCCGCGCCGTCCGCGCCCGCGGGTCTGCAATTCGGCCACGAGCACGGTACCCGATGGCGCCCCTTGCGCAGCGCGTTCCAGCAGGTCTGTATTGGTCGAGCCGGTTTCGTCCACGACTTCGATGTCGAAGCGCGCCTGCCTGCCGAGTTGCTCCAGGATCCCGTCACGGGACAACCACTGCACCGGCGTTGCCAGGCGGTAGCCGCGCCCATGCACCTTGTGGACCGTGAGACCGAATTCATCGATGTTGGCGAGCGCATTCGACACCGAGCCGCGCGTGATCCCCAGCGCCTTGCCCATGGCTTCGCCGGACTGGAATTCACCGTTCTGCAAAAGGCGCAGGACTTCGAGCGTATGCGGAGTCACGTCAAAAGAGTACTGTGAGTCTGGCGAACTATACCCGAAGCATCCCCGTCGGCGGCGGCAATGATCTGCGTCAACGCCAGCCTCGCGCGGGCGCCGAAACTGAACCTTCGAATCTTTCCGAGGAGGACCCCTATGTTCAAGAACATCCTTATTCCGACCGACGGCTCGGCGCTGTCGAAGAAAGCCATCAAGGCCGGAATCGCTTTGGCGAAATCCACGGGCGCCAGGGTTACCGGCTTCTATTCGCCGGAGCCCTACGAGATCCTCGCCTACGGCGAGTACTTCCCGCCGGATCTGATGTCGCGCGCGGAATGGGACGAGCGCTCGAAGAAGACTGCGCGGAAGTTCCTTGCAGTCATCGAGAAGGAAGCCAAGGCAGCCGGCGTCGCTTGCGACAGCCTGCATCTGGCCCGCCTCGCACCCTGGCAAGCCATCGTGGAGGCAGCGAAGAAGAAAAAGTGCGACCTGATCTTCATGGCATCGCACGGCCGCACCGGTCTTTTGGGTCTGCTGCTGGGCAGCCAGGCCACCAAAGTCGCCACGCACTCGAAAATTCCGGTTCTGATCTACCGCTGAGCTAGGGAAGCTCTGCATAAGTCCGACGACGCGCGTTGCGCCAGGTGCGGATGACTGCTAGGCGTCGCT
>JBBPIT010000022.1:0-56237 GCA_038040175.1 Pseudomonadota bacterium
GACATTCACGACATTCACGACATTCACGACATTCACGACATTCACGATATTCACGATATTCACGTCATTCACGATATTCACGTCATTCACGTCATTCAAGTCATTCACGGAGGTTCTTCATGCACTACCGTCTTCTCGGCCGTTCCGGCCTGCTGGTCTCGGAGATCTGCCTCGGCACCATGACCTACGGCGGCAAGGGACGATGGCAGCCCATCGGGCAACTCGGCCTCGCCGAAGTGGAAGCGCAGGTCAAAGCGGCGTTCGACGCCGGCGTCAATTTCATCGACACCGCCGACGTGTACTCGGAAGGAGACGCGGAGACGCTGCTCGGCCAGGCGTTGAAGAAACTCAAGCTGCCGCGGGAAGAGCTGGTCGTCGCCACCAAGGTGCGGATCCGCATGGGCCCGGCGCCGAACCAGGTGGGCCTGTCGCGCGGCCACATCATGGACGCGGTGGACGCGAGCCTGCGCCGGCTGCAAATGGATCACATCGACCTCTACCAGATCCACGGCCAGGACTTGGCGACACCAATGGAGGAAACGCTGCGCGCGCTGGAAGACCTGGTGCGTTCCGGCAAGGTGCGCTATCTGGGGCTGAGCAACCACGCGGCGTGGCAGATCATGAAAGGTGTGGCGATCTCCGAAAGGCGCGGCTGGAACCGCTTCGAAAGCCTCCAGGCCTACTACTCGCTCACCGGCCGCGACCTCGAGCGCGAGATCGTGCCGGTGGCGCTGGACCAGGGGCTGGGCATTCTGGTGTGGAGTCCGCTGGCGGGCGGGCTGCTGTCGGGGAAATTCAGCGAGAAAGAGAAAGGTCCGGAGGGGGCGCGGCGCACCACCTTCGACTTTCCACCGGTGGATCGGGCTCGTGCATTCAGGTGCGTGGACGCGATGCGGCCGATCGCCCAGGCGCACGGCGTCTCGATCGCACGCGTTGCGCTGGCCTGGCTGTTGCACCAGCCGGGAGTGGCGAGCGTGATCATCGGCGCGAAGACCAACGAACAGCTCGCCGACAACATCGGTGCCACCGACTTGCGCCTGTCCGAGTCCGATCTGCAAACCCTGAACAATGTCAGCAAACTGCCGCCCGAGTATCCGGGCTGGATGTTCGAGCGGCAGAATCGCGACCGGTTTCCCGGCGGAGCAATTGCCTGACAATCTGCAACTGTGCCGCGCGCGCAAATTGCAGTGATGCCGGGCCACCGCCTGACCCCATCACCCGGATTCCGGGCAAGCTGCTATAGTCCACCGGTTCGCGCACTTTCAGAAGAGCGCAGCCCAGGAAGAACGGGCTGAGCCGGATCGCCTAAGGGGGAGTACGGCAATTAAGATCCCGTGCAGACGCGTCTTAGGGGGTGATGCGGCTTGCGCATCCAGGGTAATGAGGGCGATTACGCCGACAATCGGGCGGGTGTAGGCGTCCAGCCCAGCCGGTGCGCAGTACCGCGGGCGCGGCAGCGCGGATTGAATTTCCTATCCCTCTCCCCTTCACTCCCAGCCGTGTCGTAGCCGCTATAGGGCTATCAGCGCCGGCGCCGCCTTAAGCGCGCTCCGCGGCGTGCTCCGTTTTCTGCGTGTTCGGTTGCGTCTTCTGCTTCTGCCACTCCTCGCAGCGCTTCATCGCATCGGGCGTGAACTCGGCCTGCGGCTCGTTGCCGCCGATGACGAACATCAGAATGTGCTCCTTCTCTGGCTCGTCGTAGGTCACATTCATGAAGCGCCGCGCGACGCCGACAGGGAACGAGATCACGTCGAGCGGCTCGAGGTCGACGTATTCAATCGCCGAGCCCTCGTTCCATTCGCACCGCCAGCGGCCCGTCATGGGAATGAAGGTTTCGTTGGTGTCGTGGTTGTGCATCAAAGGCCCCTTGCCCGGCTTCGCTTTGGCGTAGCCGAGGTTGAAGCCCTCCGAGACGGCGATCGCCGGCATGCTCGAGGCGTCATCGCCCACCGGCGAGATGGCGGCGTCGCTGTCGGTTTGGGGCGGCTGGAAGCCGATGACGGCATAAAGCGTCCGCCGGCATTCGGGCACATCGCTGTCCGGCAGCCCGCCGTCAGAGCCTTTCAGGTCTTTGAAGCGCGCGATGCGCTTCATCATTTCGTCTCGCGTCCATACGCGAAGGTTTCGCCAGTCGTCCATGATTCTGTCCTCCTCGCTTGAAATTCGCTCCGCGTTTCCCTTTTTAAGCTTTTCGGAGGCGCCGCGTCAAGCCCATAGCATCGCTTCGTTACACCCGCGCGCGGGCTCACCATGCATTGTGGATTCCGGCGGCGACTGATACTCTCGTTCATCGTAAGCGCCGGCAGGGTGTTCGCGCGACGGTAATCGCCGGCGTAAGACCGGCTGCCACAACCAACTGAACAAGGAGGAGTGGCTATGGAGCTTGTTTCCCGGCCTAAGTGGATATCTAGGCTCGGGGCCTGCGTTATAACGGTAGGACTTGGCCTCGGCAGCTTTTTCTCAGAAGGCGCCCATGCGCAGCAGCCGATCAAGATCGGCCTGTCGATTGCGCAGACCGGCCCGTTGAGTAGCGGGGGGAAATCCGGATTGGTCGCGTTGGAAATCTGGCGCGACGACGTCAATGCACGCGGCGGATTGCTCGGACGCCCGGTGGAGCTGGTCGTGTACGACGACCAAGGCAATCCGTCGATGACGCCGGGTATCTACACCAAGCTCCTCGACGTGGATAAGGTCGATCTGCTCGTCGCTCCCTATGGGACCAACCCGTCCGCTCCGATAATACCGCTGGTCAAGCAGCGTGACCTGCTGCTGATCGGAAACTTTGCGCTCGACGTCAATGGGCAGATCCGGCACGACAAGTACTTCAACAACCAGCCCTGGGCCTCGGCCAAGGAGGGGGCCACTCCCTACCTGGCGCTGTGCCGCAAGCTCGGCGCGAAGACTATCGCCATTCTCGCGGCCGACGCCGAGTTCGCGCAAAACCTTGCCGGCGGCATCCGCGCGGGGCTGAAGGATTACGGCCTGCAGCCGGTCTACGACCAGAACTACCCGCCCAACACCGTTGAATTTTCCTCCATGATCCGCGCCATCCGTGCGAAGAAACCCGATGCGGTGTTCGTCGCCTCGTATCCGTCCGATTCCACCGCGATCATCCGCTCGGTGAACGAGATCGGCATCGGCGACAACGTCATGCTGTTCGGCGGCGGCATGGTCGGCCTGCAATACGCCTCGATCATGGAATCTCTGGGTTCCATGCTGAACGGCGTGGTGAACTACCACACCTGGGCACCGGAGAAGACGATGGACTTCCCGGGGATTCGTAGTTTCCTGACCCGCTACCAGGCGCGGGCCAAACAGGCGAACGTAGATCCGCTCGGCTTCTACCTGCCGCCGTTCGACTATGCGATCGGGCAGATCCTGGCGCAGGCGGTGACCGCGACCGGGAGCCTCGATCACAAGGTGCTGGCAAAGTACCTCAGGGAGCACGAGATCAAGACGATCGTCGGCAACATTCGCTACGGTCCGACCGGCGAATGGGCGAACCCGCGCATCGTCTACGTGCAGTTTCGGGGGATCGCGGACAAGAACCTCGACCAATTCCGCAGCGCCGGCAAACAGGTGATCGTCGCCCCGGACGCTTTCAAAACCGGAGAAGTGAAACCCTTCAGTCAGGCGCGCAATTAGACGGCGGCGGCAAGCGCGGCCGAATGTCACCCAAGACAGGAATCAACGATGTCGTTCGAGCTTCTGGGCGAGGCCATCATCGCCGGCGTGCTGCTCGGCTGCTTCTATGCCGCCGTAAGCGTCGGCCTTTCGATTGCCTTCGGGCTTCTGGACGTGCCGCAGATCGCACACCCGGCCTTTCTGGTTCTCGGCGCGTACGGTGCGTATTTTCTCGGCAGCTTCGGTCTGGATCCATTGCTCGCCGGAGTCCTTCTCACGCCGGTCTTTTTCCTGGCCGGCCTCGCCGTTTACCGCTTCTATCACGCTGCCTTCGAAAGCCGCGGCACCGACGCGGGCCTGCGCGGGCTCGCCCTCTTTTTCGGCATCGCGTTCATCGTAGAGGTGGTGCTGATCCTGAGCTTCGGCGTGGACCAGCGCATGGTGGAGGCCGCTTACATAGGCAAAAGCGTTGCGCTGGGCAACGTGCGGATACCCATGCGGATGCTGGTCGCCTTCGGCGTGGCGCTGGTGCTGATCATCGGACTCTCGCTGTATCTTTCCGGCACGTTTACCGGCCGCGCCATCAAGGCCGTGGCACAAGACCAGACCGCGCTGGCACTGATGGGCGCCGATCCGGTGCGCATCAAGCAATGGGCATTCGGCATCGCCACCGGAACCTGCGCGCTCGCCGGGGCCCTGCTGATCATCGTCGCTCCTGTCGAGCCCGGGCTGGGGCGTCTTTACATCGGCCGGACATTCTGCGTTGCCGTGCTCGCCGGGTTGGGCAGCATGCCGGGCACTCTCGTCGCAGGCATTATCCTTGGCATCGCGGAGAGCATCGTGCTCACCTCGCTCGGTGCGTCCTGGGCGCCCGCGGTGGCCTTTGGGCTCCTTCTGCTCGTGCTGGCCGTCCGGCCGGCCGGGCTGTTCGGGCAACGCTGATGTATAGAGGCCACGTCGCGAGCGCACGCGGGTTTTTCTGCGGAGCGCACCCGCGTACAAACGCCTGATTCGGCGAGAGACCGGATAACCGACTGCGCTTTCAAGAACCGATGCAGAAAACTGTCGAACGTCCTGCCCATCTCGCCGTGAAGCGCTGGACCAGCTTTATTGTCGGAGCAATAGCGATTCTTGCCGTCGCGCTGCTCCTGGCGCGGGTCGTCGGCAACGAGTACTTTTTCTACGCAGGCTACGTGGTGCTGCAGTTCATCGTGCTGGCAACTGCCTGGAACATCCTCGGCGGTTACGCCGGTTACGTGAACTTCGGCTCGGGCGCATTCTTCGCCGCGGGCGCCTACACCGCCGTGGCGCTGATCAAGGCCTTCGCAGCGCCGTTGCTCGTTCAACTCGTCGCCGCGGCGATGGTGACGGGCCTGATGGGTTTCGCGATCGGCGCAATGACCTTGCGCCTTCGCGGAATCTTCTTCTCGATTGCCACCGTCGCAATCGCCGTGATCTGCGAGACCATCGTGCTCAACTGGGGCTTCGTCGGCGGTGCCCGGGGCGCCACGGTACTGCAGCCGCCTGCGCCTGCCTTTTTCGCGTCCTACACCCGGATGCTGTTCGTGGTGATGACCCTGCTCGCGGTGGTGGCCGTCGCGCTGGCGCGCTACATCGAGACTTCATGGATAGGCCGCGGTTTGCGCGCGATCCGCGATAACGAGGAAGCGGCCGAATCCGTCGGCGTTCCCACCCTGAAACTGAAACTCTTCGCCGCGACCATTTCCGGCGCGCTGATGGGCATTGCAGGCGCACCATTTCCGCTCTACATGAACTTCATCGAGCCCACGTCGGCATTCAGCCTCAATTACGCGGTTTCCGCGCTTGCCATGCCCATCATCGGCGGCACCGCGAGCTGGGCCGGACCGGTGATCGGCGCAATATTGCTGGGTTCCGTGCAGCAGATCGTTACCGTGACAATGTCCTCGGAACTCAACGTGCTTGTCCTCGGGCTGCTGCTGGTCGCGTTCGTCGTAGCGGCACCCGAAGGAATCCTCGGACTCGCGCGCAGGCTGTCCGGGAAGGCAGGCGCCAGGTGACCGGGGCCCTGCTCGAAGTCGACGCGGTCACCAAGCGTTTCGGCGGCTTCGTCGCGCTCTCGGAAGTGAGTCTGACCGTGCGGTCCGGGGAGCGGCTCGGCATCATCGGGCCCAACGGCTCGGGCAAGACTACGCTCATCAACTGCATCTGCGGATCGCTGCGCAGCGACGGCGGATCGATCGGATTCGACGGCACCGACGTTACCCGGCTTGCCTCCTATCGACGCACGCGCCTCGGCATCGCGCGCAGTTTCCAGGTTCCGCGCCCGTTTTCGAGCATGACGCTGGCCGAGAACATTGCGGTGCCGCTGGAATACGTCGCGCACCGGCGATCGCTGCACGGCGCGGATGTTTTCGCCGAAGCGCGGTCCATCCTGGCGCAGATGGGCCTGGCCGACAGGGCCGACGCGCCGACCGGTAGCCTGACTCAGGTGGATCTGCGCAAGCTGGAGCTGGCGCGCGCGATGGCGGCCTGCCCGCGCCTGTTGATCCTGGACGAAGTGATGGCCGGGCTGTCCTCCGTCGAAGTCGATGAAATGCTCGAGATCATTCTCGGCCTGAGCCGGCAGGGCGTCACCATCATGATGATCGAGCACATCATGCGTGCGATCATGCGTTTCTCCGAGCGCGTGGTATGCATGGATGCAGGACGCATCATGGCTGAGGGGCCGCCGGATCATATCGTGCAGGACCCCGGCGTGCAGAGGATCTACCTCGGTGTTTAGACTTGCGATCGATGATCTCGAGGCCGGATACGGAGCCGTGAGAGCGCTGCACGGCGTGTCGCTCGAGGTGCGGCAGGGCGAGACGGTGGCCTTGCTCGGAACCAACGGCAACGGCAAGAGCACGTTGATGAAATGCATCATGGGGCTGCTCAAGCCTTCTCGCGGCTCGATCGTTCTGGAAACGGATGGCGAACGCGTCGAGCTGACCGGAAAAAGCCCTCATGAGATCGTCGCGCTGGGCGTGGCGATGGTTCCGGAGGGTCGCCGGCTTTTCCCCAAGCTCACCGTCAGGGAAAATCTTCTGCTCGGTGCATTCCGGCGCGGGGCGCGCGGCGAGATCGAGCAAAATCTTGCGTTCTGCCACAAGGCCTTCCCGGTGCTGCAGGAACGATCCTCCCAGTTGGCGGGGAACATGAGCGGAGGCCAGCAGCAGATGCTCGCGATCGCGCGCGCGATCATGTCGGCGCCGAGACTCCTCCTGGTCGACGAACCTTCGGTGGGCCTGTCGCCGGTGCTGGTGAAGCAGATGATCGACACCATCGCGGCGCTCAAGCAGCGCTTCGGCCTGACGGTGTTGATGGCCGAGCAGAATTTCCACCAGGCGAGCCGCATTGCGGACCGAGGCTACATCATCGTTCACGGCGAGATCGCCTTCGAAGGCAGGAACCTGCTCGAGCTGCAGAGTAGCGAACTGGTGAAAAGCTATTACCTGGGGTCGTGACCGGGAGGCGCGACCGCGGACGAACACGGGAGAGCGACAATGGCATCACTGCCACGCGTAGGTTGGATCGGCGCCGGCCGCATGGGCGTGCCGATGGCCGGTTTCATCCTGAAGGCCGGTTATCCGTTAAGTGTTTATTCGCGCACCCCGGCGAGCCGGCAGAAGCTTGTCACCCTCGGGGCCCGGGAGGCCCTGAGCGCGGCGGAATGTGCACGCGCCGCGGATGTGATATTCGCTGCCGTCTCGGACGACGCCGCGTTGCGTGAAGTTGCGCTCGGACCGCAGGGCGTGCTGGCCAACGCCGGGCCGGGCGCGATCTTCGCAGACACCAGCACGGTTTCGCCGGAGGTTTCCGCCGAAATCGATCGCGAAGCGGCGGCACGCGGCGTGGCCTATCTGCGCATGCCCATTTCAGGCAACGCAGCGTCTGCCCGGAGCGGCGACATCACCGTACTCGTGTCGGGACCGGAGGCCGCCTGGCGCAGCGTGAAGCCCGTCGTCGAGACGTTCAGCAAGGCGCAGGCGTACCTGGGCGGCGGGGAGCAGGCGCGCTACATGAAGCTCGTGATCAACGCGGTGGTCGTCAGCACCGCGCAGGCAATGGCGGAAGCGTTGACGCTGGGCCGCAAAGCCGGACTCGAGTGGAACCTCATGCTCGACACCATCGCGCACAGCACCATCGCCTCACCCTGGCTCAAGGCGAAGATTGCGCTGCTGAAGCCGCGTGACTTCACGCCGACGATGACCCCGCGGCTGATCCTCAAGGATATCGACTTGATGCTCGCCGCCGCCCGCGCCAACGACGTGGCCATGCCCTTGACGTCGCTGACGCGCGAGCTTTGGCAGGGTCTGATCAGCGAGGGTTACGGCGAGGAAGACTACATGGCGGCCGTCAAGCTGGCCGAGAAACGATCGGGGCTGGTCACCGATACCACCGATTGAACCGGGGGAAGCAAAAAAATGGCAACTGACGCCGAGGTCCACCGCGGACGAGTCATTGTCATAGGCGGCTCGCTTGTCGGTCTGATTGCGGGCAATCTGTTTCACCGGCTCGGTTGGGACGTCGAAGTCTTCGAGCGCGTGACCGGCAATGTCGAAGGCCGCGGCGCAGGGATCACCATCCTTCCCGGGCTCGTCGACGGATTTCGCGCAGCGGGTGCGGACGTATCCGAGCAGTCCCTCGGCGTCGAGCTTCCGGCGCGTATCGCGCTCGACAAGGCGGGCAGGATCGTCGCCGAGCGCCCCTTCCGGCAGGTGATGACCTCGTGGAAACGCTTGTACGATGCTCTGAAGGATGTATTCCCGAACGAGCGCTACCACGCAGGCATGACGCTCGAGCACGTCGAACAGGACGACGCCAGGGTGACCGCGTGCTTCGCCGGCGGCGAGCGCATCGAGGCCGATCTGCTCATCGGCGCCGACGGGTTGCGCTCCACGGTGCGCAGCCAGTTCCTGCCCCAACTGAAGCCGTACTACGCCGGCTACATTGCCTGGCGTTGCCTGGTAGACGAAGGCGATCTTTCTGCGCCGACCCACGCGGCATTGTTCAACCGTTACACGGTCTGCGTCGCGCCGGGGCAGCAGGGCATCGGCTACGCGGTGCCGGGGCCGGACCACAACCTAGAGCCGGGCCGCAGGCAATTCAACGTCGTCTGGTATTACCCGGTGCCCGAAGACGGCCTGCGGTCCCTGATGACCGACGATACGGGCCATTACCACCCGAACGGAATTCCACCGGCGTTGATCAGCTCCCGGGTGCGGCAAGAGATGGTGGAGAAGGCACAACAGGTGTTGGCGCCACAGTTCGCGGAAGCCATCCGGCGCGCCACGCTTCATTTCTTTCAGCCGATCGTCGATCTGGAGTTGCCGCGTCTGGTCTTCGGGCGTGTGGTCATCATCGGCGACGCGGCATTCACTGCCCGACCGCATGTGGCGATGGGCGTACCCAAAGGGGCCGGCGATGCGCTCGCGCTGGTGGAGGCGATCAGACTGGGCGGCCGCGACCCCCTGGCCGGCCTCGAGCGTTTCGAAGCGCGACGCCTGCATGTCGACCGCGCCATCGTCGCGCGTGGCCGATACCTCGGATCCTACATGGAAGCCCAGTTGAAATCGGAAGAAGAGCGCCGCCGTGCGGAAGCGCTGCGCGTGCCGGAGCGCGTGATGATGGAGACGGCGGCACCGATGAACTTTGGCTAGGAAAAAAAAGGGCCGAGGATCGAGGGCCGAGTAGCTGGCTCTAGGCCAGCATCAAGAGCGTTGACGCAAAGGCCGCAAAGGTGAAAAGAGAGAACGCAAAGGAGAGCCGGAACGGGGAACGTAAACTACCAAGGTGCTCGTGCTATGAGTTCTCGCTTTTACTGAGCCCTCGTACCTCGGCCCTGATTTTTCCTGTCACCCGTCTCCGGTATTTCGCCCGGCCCTTCAACTCCCGGCCAACACTGCGCGGAAGCCGCGGTTCTGCAACAGTTGCTGGACCGCCCCGACCAAAGAATCGCTCAGGGTCTCGTAGTAATTGTCCGCCTTGTATGAGCGCCCGAATCGGCTGGCAGCGCCGCTGGTCAGGCCCGACCACAGCACGTTGCCGTCCGGGTCGGTGAGGGTGACGCGCAGAATGACTCCGGCCTGGTAGGTCGCGGTCTCTTCAACGAAGAACTGCCTGAGTTCCGTTTTGAGAATGGCGGTACCGCCGCTGCCCACGACTTTGATCCCGGCTGTGGACATCAGCGCCTTCATGCGGCTGGTGACGAAAGCCGAGACGTCGTCGGGCGTGGTCACCTGCCGCGGCGTCTGCTCCTCGCGGTTCTCGCCGATAAGCGCAGCGTTCTCGCGTATATCGGTGACCGGATCGATCTGCAGCCTGGCGTTCTGCAGTTCGGCCAGTTCGGCCGATCCGATCGAGAACATGCCGGTGGTCGGCTTCCAGAGCAATGGAATGTTTTCCAGCCCGGTACTGGCGCAGCCGGCAAGAAATGCCAGTAAGAAATACAGCCGCTTGTTCATGCTCGTTCCTTTCTGTTGAATGGTCTGCGCCGGGTGCGAGGTCCAATCGGCCCGGCTCGGCGCAGTCTCTTCATCATAGCGCCGAAGGAGACCCGCATCCATTGCAACAGGCCTCCCGTCGCCGGTAGTGGCGGGCGGTGCGCCGGCATCAATTAGTGTAACGTGTTACGATAATAGAATGAGTGTTTCCCGACGGCCGGGGCGGCCGCCCACCGGTCGATCCCAGACTGCCGCCGAACGAATGCGGCGCTATCGCGCCAGGCAGCGTGCGGCGGGCCTGCGCGCCTCGACGCAGTGGCGGTCCGCGGCATCGCCGGCGCTCTCACCTGGATTGCTCAAGCACCGCATCATCGAAACGCGCAGCCTCGCCATGCATAGCCTTATCGCCCGCAAGATCAACGCGGCCCCCGGGTTGCTCGAGGTCGCACGGCGCAACCTTTCGGAATGGCGCGCGCGATACGGAGACAGCGTGCCGTCTGCGCTCGAGGAGTGGCGGGTCATCCTCGATCGTCCATGGCCAGCGATCGCCGCGCTGATCACCGATCCCGGAGAATCGGCCGCCCGTCTGCGGCAGTCCTCACCTTTCGCGGGCATCCTCACGCCGGTCGAGAGGCGCCGCGTGTATGAAGCGTTCCGACCTTGAACACCTGATCCGCGCGGCGGGCCGCATCGCCGGTGATCGCGAGATCGTGATCATCGGCAGCCAGGCCATTCTGGGTCAGTTCCCCGATGCGCCGCTTGCCCTTTGCCGATCCATGGAGGGCGACCTGTATCCGAAGAACGAACCCGAACTGGCCGACAAGGTGGACGGCGCCATCGGCGAGGGGTCGCGATTCCACCAGCAATTCGGCTACTACGCGCAGGGCGTTGCCCCGGATACGGCGACGCTGCCGCGCGGGTGGGAGCGCCGACTGGTCCGCATCGAGAATGCGAACACCGGCGCTTACGCGGGCCTGTGCCTGGAAGCGCACGACCTCGCGCTGTCCAAATACGTGGCCGGACGGGACAAGGACCTGGAATTCACGCGCGAGTTGGCCCGGCATGGCATGACGGAGAAGAAAACCTTGCTGAAACGCCTGACGATGACAAAGCTGGACGCCACCATCGCGCGAGTGGTGCGGGGACGCATCGAACGCGACTTTGCGCAGCCAGGTGAATGATCGCGTATTGCCCTTGTTGGCGTGGATGCAAAGGCTGCAAAGGTACGCAACGGCAAGGCGAGAAAGAATTACTGGAGTTTGCGAGTGACCAGCAACTCGTCACCGGTCACGGACTTTGGTGTTCCTTCATCCTTCATCCTTTTGCCTTCATCCTTGCGATTTCTGCCCGTCGCCGCGTTCAGTGCTGGTGGTATTGATGCACGACCGCATGCCCGCGTTTGCGTGCAAGCAGCCAGCGATTGACCGGGTAGGCAGCAACCCCGGCTATGGCCATGCCGAGGATTTCGCCGAGTCCTGATTTCCGAGTCCTGTTCTTCCGGTATTCACGGCATTCACGACATTCACGGACCTTCTGAGTCCTGCTTTTTTTACTTCTTCGTCATGACGACTTCGAGATAATCCGCCGACACCACCAGCGTATCGTCGCCCGACCGGTTAAAGCCGTTGAGCGTGCCGTCGAGTTCTGTCAGGAATTCGCCTCGCCGTTTCTCGTCCAGAGCTTCGAGGGTGCGGATGATCGGGCCGAAGTAGGTGCGGAAGACTTCGATCCAGTGTGCGCTGTCGCGGTAGCGGAACAACGCGCTTCGCTCCGTGATGTGGATCGAGGAAGTGGCGCCGCCGAACAGTTCCCGGAGGCGTTTCTCCGTTCCCCATTCCGGGGGCGGCCGCAGTCCCTCCGGAGGCGGAAGATACTTCGCCACCAGGCGGAATGTCTGTCCCCAGAATCCGGCGGGCGTCCAGTTAGCCATGCATATCCTGCCGCCGGGGCGGCACACGCGAATCAACTCCTGCGCGGCCTTCTCCTGGTTCGGTGCGAACATCGATCCGTATACCGAAAGCACAGCGTCGAACGACCCGTCTGGAAACGGAATCTCCTCACAGTCTCCGACCTCAAACCGGGCCGGCAGGCACTCCACCGCGGCACGCTCCCGCGCCCTTTCGATAAGCGCCGGAACGTAATCGATCCCGGTCGCCTCGCACCTCCGGCGCGCCGCAGACAAGGCCGCATTGCCGCTGCCGGTTGCGACATCCAGGACCGTTTGCCCTGCGCGCAAGCCCACCGCTTCGCACAACAGCTCGCCGGGAAACACCGTGTTCCAGGCGATCATCGCAAAGTCGCCGGTTGCCCAGGTTTTCAGTTGCTGCGCTTTGATTGCATTGAGATCTGCCATGCGTGCTCCTCGCGTTTCGCAAATTGTATCGCCGACTCGAGCCCTGCCCGCTTTCGGCTAGCGGGCTATCAAGCGATGTCGGAGATCGGCGTCGGCTGATCCGGAAACGCGATCATCTGATGCTTCACCCAGACAGCCCGAGTCTCGATCACCAAATCGGAGTCAGCTCAGCCTAACCACGATTTTGTGCCCATTTTTGTGCATTTTGTGTGAAGACGGGGAAGGCCGATTCTGGTAACCGGAAGCGCGCGACTCGACTATTACCGTTACGGCGGCGATTCGCTGCAAGGCCGCTACCACATGCTAAGGCCGCACCCGTTCAGCGCGGCCGAGTTGGGCCTGCGCGGAAAGGACCAACTGCGCCAGCTCCTGGCATTGGGCGGCTTTCCGGAACCTTTTCTTTCCGGCTCCGAAGTGCAAGCCCGCCGATGGTCCCGCGAGTATCGACAACTCCTCGTCCGGGAGGAAGTCGCAAGCCTCGAGCGTATCGCCGACCTCGGCAACCTCGAGCTCCTTGTGTTGCGCCTGCCCGAGCTGGTCGGCTCGCCGCTTTCCATCAACGCCTTGCGCGAAGACCTTCAGGTCAGCCACAAGGCGGTAGCCAATTGGCTGGACATCCTGGAGCGTCTCTACGCATTGTTCCGTCTCTCGCCCTTCGGCGCACCCCGCATCCGGGCCGTGAAGAAGGAGCGGAAGCACTATCACATGGACTGGAGCCTCGTGCCGAACGAGGGCCCGCGTTTCGAGAACCTCGTCGCCTCGCATCTGCTGAAGTGGGTGCACTACCAGCAGGACGTTTTCGGCAAGGATCTGGATCTGCGCTATTTCCGCGACACCGACGGCCGCGAAGTGGACTTCGTGCTCGTCGAACGGAAACGACCCGTGTTGCTGGTCGAGTGTAAATGGGCGGACATGGAAGTGGATCGCGGCCTGCGCTACCTCAAGACGCGATTTCCCGACGCGCAAGCCTGGCAACTGAGTGCGGTCGGCACGAAGGACTACCAGACGCCGGCGGGTATTCGCGTCGCGCCGGCGCTCAGCCTGCTTGGCAGCCTGATTTGAATTCGGGCCGGGAGACCACTGGAATCGTCTCGACTCCCATCATTACCAGCACCCAGGCGCTAAGGCATATCTCCTCGCGGCAGGAATCGCTACGGCAGCACCACCGCACTGACGGCCTAGGGAATGCAGTCGCCGTGTAAGCGCACCGGCGTGGAGAGAGTGGCTGCTTCATGGGCTTTGGGTGTGTTGCATGGTTTCAGTTCCGCCGAGGATCCGGAAAACCGCCTTGGCGATGACAATGTCTTCGTCGGTACGGATGACTCGCACCTGGGCGCGGCTCGCATCGGCGGAGATGACCGGCTCGCCGGCCGCGTTGCGGATTTCGTCGAGCTGAATGCCGAGGAAACCCAGGCCTTCACAGATGCGCGAGCGGACCACGGACGAGTTCTCGCCGATGCCGCCCGCAAACACGAGTGTGTCCAGCCCGCCGAGGGCGGCGGCAAAGGCACCTATCCACTTTTTGACCTGGTAACAAAACAGCGCCACCGCTTCGGCGGCGCGGATGTCGCCGCTTTCCCTCTTGAGCAGATCGCGCAGATCCGAGCTTGTTTCGGAAATGCCGAGCAGTCCGGACTGATGATTGATCATCTGGTGAAACTGCTGCGCGGTCATGTGCTCGGTTTGCGCGAAGTACCAGACCAGTCCGGGATCCAGATCGCCGGAGCGGGTGCTCATGGGCACGCCTGCAGCCGGCGTGAACCCCATGCTGGTGTCGATGCCCTTGCCGTCGCGAACCGCGGCGAGGCTTGCTCCGTTTCCGAGGTGGGCCAGCACCACCTTTCCGAGCGCCGCGTCGGCGCCGGCCACGCGCGCGAGTTCTTCCGTGAGATAGGCATAGGACAAACCGTGAAAACCATAGCGCTCGACTCCGTCCGCCTGAAAGCGCCGCGGAATGGGAAGGATCCTTGCCACCCGCGGCATGTTGCGATGAAACGCCGTGTCGAAACACGCCACCTGCGGCAGGCCCGGCACCCGCTCGTTGAACAGATCGATCATTGCGATCTCGGCAGGCAGATGCTCCGGAGCGTAGGCGCTGATGCGGCGCAGCTCGTCGAGCAGCGCTCTGGTGACAATTTGCGGCTCGTAGAAGCGGGCGCCGCCGTTCACGATGCGATGGCCTACCGCGCCGATCGAATCGAGACCGATTCGCTGCGCCAGCCAGTCGCACAGGAAGTGCGCCGCTGCCGCATGATCCCTATCACCGATGACCTGGCTTTCGCGCTGATCCCGGGTCTGATCATGGAATGCAAGGGAGGTTCCGGGCAGGCCAATGCGGTCTATTTTGCCCTGCAGTCCCCGCTTGGGCGGGTCGCCCCTCTGGTACAGCGCGAATTTGATGCTCGACGAACCGCCGTTGATCGTCAGTACCTGGGACCCGTCTTGTGCCAGGGTCGATTTCGCCGTCATTCCCTTAGTTCCGGTCCGGATTCAGGTGCAAGGATGAAGGGATTGTTGTTATGCCGGCCGATGTGCCAAAAGCGCTCGATCTCGGCTTCTTCGGGACTAACGTAGCGGCCAGACATATAGGGAAATTATCGCCCGATCGGTGACATGCGTGGCGTGTAAATGCAGGAAGCGTAGAATTTCGCGCGGGATTTCATATGGACGGCACGCTACCTGCAGCGATCGCGCGCGACCACCGCATTGCGGAGGCGGAGGCCCTGCGCCGGTTGCGCAGCCTCTATCCCCGGGAGGCGTCCGGGTCGCAGGTCACCGAACGCGCGCTGGCACTCGCCGCGTGCGCGCGCGCCGCGCCTCCGGGAGCCCTCAGCGCCGAGTCGTTTCTGCGCCATTACGGCCTTTCGAGCCGCGAGGGCGTCGCGCTGATGTGCGTGGCCGAGGCGCTGCTGCGCATTCCCGATCCCGACACCGCCGATGCCTTGCTGCGGGACAAACTCGCCGGCGGCCAATGGGGCGATGGCGACGAAGAGTCCTGGTTCGCCAGCGCGGCCGATTGGGGGCTGATGCTTACCGGGACGCTCGCGCGCTGGCACGACGCGGAGGACGACGGCCCGGGGGCGCAATTGAAACGGCTCGCGGCGCGGCTGGGCGAGCCGCTGGTGCGTGCCGCGGTGCGTCAGGCGATGCGCATCCTCGCGGAGCAGTTCGTTCTCGCCGAAACCATCGAGGCGGCAGTGACGCGCGCCGCGGCGCGCCCGCGGTACCGCTTTTCCTACGACATGCTGGGCGAAGGCGCCCGCACCGCCGAAGACGCGGCGCGGTATTTCGATTCGTACTTACATGCAATAAATACCATAAACACGCCGGACACCATCTCCATCAAGCTTTCGGCGATGCACCCGCGTTTCGAGGAAGCGAAGCGCGTCCGGGTCTTCTCGGAGCTATTTCCAAAACTGAAGGAACTCACACGAATCGCCACCGGGCGCGGCGTCGGCCTCACCATCGACGCCGAGGAGTCCGAGCGCCTCGAGATCACACTCGATCTTCATGCAGCACTTTCAAGAGAATTCACCCCTGGCCTGGCCGTTCAGGCGTATCAGAAACGCGCGCTCGCCGTCTGCGAGTGGCTGATCGCACTCGGCCGCTCGGAAAAGCGCCGCCTTCCCATTCGCCTGGTGAAGGGTGCTTACTGGGACGGCGAGATCAAGCGCGCGCAACAGCTCGGCATGCCGGATTACCCGATCTTTACGCGCAAGCCCGCTACCGACGTCTCCTACGTCGCCTGCGCTGCCAAGCTGCTTTCGGCGCCCGAGGCGATCTACCCCGCCTTCGCCACGCACAACTGCCGGACGGTCGCGACGATCCTCGAACTTGCCGGGCACCGCGAGTTCGAGTTCCAGAAGCTTCTGGGAATGGGCGACGCGCTCTACGACGCCCTGCTCGCTGAGAGCGGGGACGAGAATCGGGTCATCTGCCGCATCTACGCGCCGGTGGGCAGCTACAACGAGCTCCTGCCCTACCTGGTGCGGCGCCTCCTCGAGAACGGCGCCAACACCTCGTTCGTGCACCAGATCGCCGACCCCGACGTGCCGCTCGAAGCGCTCATCGCCGATCCGCTCGCCGCGCTGCCCGAGCCCTACACACCCGACCCGCGCATCCCCCTGCCGCGCAACCTATATCCCGACCGCCTCAACTCGCTGGGTTTGGATCTTTCCCGGCAATCCGTTCTCAAGGGCCTTCACGAGAGAATCCTGTCCGACCGCAAGCACGGCCTTCCCGCCATCCCACTCACGTCTCCCGACGCCCTCGAGTCAGCCATAGTCCGCGCAGCCGAAGCCTTCGAATCCTGGTCGCGCGTCCCCGCCGCCGAGCGCGCCGCGGTCCTGGAACGCGCCGCCGACGCGCTCGAAGAGCGCATGGTCGATCTGGTCTCGTTGATCGTCCGCGAAGGCAAGCGCACCTGCGCCGACGCGGTCTCCGAAGTGCGCGAGGCGGCCGATTTCTGCCGCTATTACGCTTTGCAAGCTCGTAGTAAATTCCATCCTTCACTTCTTCCCGGCCCAGCCGGCGAGCGCAATGAGCTCGCCCTGCACGGCCGCGGCGTCTTCGCCTGCATCAGCCCCTGGAACTTCCCGCTCGCCATCTTCACCGGCCAGGTCGCCGCGGCCCTCGCCGCCGGCAACACGGTGATCGCGAAGCCCGCGGAGCAGACACCTCGAATTGCGCTCCACGCAATCTCGATCCTGCACGCCGCAGGCATCCCAACGGACGCTGCAATCTGCGCCATCGGTGACGGCGAGACGGTCGGCGCGCCGCTCGTCACCGATCCCCGCATCGCTGGCGTCGCCTTTACCGGCTCGGTCGAGACCGCGAAGCGCATCAACGCCGCACTCGCCGCGCGAGAGGGGCCGATCATTCCGCTCATCGCCGAAACCGGCGGCGTCAACGCCATGCTGGTGGACTCCTCCGCGCTGCCCGAGCAGGTCGTCGACGACGTGGTCGTGTCCGCCTTCCAGAGCGCAGGCCAGCGCTGCTCGGCGCAGAGGATCCTGTTCGTCGACGAAGGCTGCGCGCCGCGCGTGCTGCGGCTGATTGCCGGCGCGCTCGCCGAGCTGAAAGTCGGCGACCCCGCCGAGCCCGACACCGACGTCGGGCCGATCATCGACGCCCCGGCCCACGCCATCCTCGCGCGCCACATCGAAAGGCTGCGCAGCTCCGCGAAGCTGATCGGCGAAGCGCCGCTTCCCGCAAAGCTCCCGGAAGGCCACTTCATCGCCCCGATCGCCTTCGAGGTCTCGTTCGACGCCCTTCCCCGCATCGAAATCTTCGGCCCGATTCTGCACGTCGCCATTTACAAACGAAGCGACCTCGACGCCGTCCTGGAGTGGCTCCGCGGCACCGGGTACGGCCTCACCCTTGGCATCCACAGCCGCATTGAGAGCTTCGTCGACCACGTCGTCCGCTCCGCGCGCGTCGGCAACATCTACGTCAACCGCAGCATGATCGGCGCGGTGGTCGGCGTGCAGCCCTTCGGCGGCGAAGGCCTCTCCGGCACCGGACCCAAGGCTGGCGGGCCGCATTACCTTCCGAGATTTGCTACGGAGAGAACAGTTACCGTCAACACCGCGGCGGTCGGCGGCGTTACTGAGTTGCTTACCGATCGAAGCTGACGTTTTGATGAGCGGCGGGCCTACCCACCCACGAGGGTCATGCCCGTACGTCGTACCATTGAACTAGAAGGCATCGGCCTCATTCTGTCGACCTAGAGTGGCTTCTAAATTGCGAGGGATGTACCCGCGCCTCGCGCTCCGTTATCATGCACTGAACCTTTCCAACGAGCACACACCGTGACCACCGTAAAGATCGAACTACCTGATGCGCTGGCCAAGGAGGCTGAACGGGCTGGGCTACTGACGCCGGAGCAACTGGAGCAGTTGCTGCGCGAAGCGCTCCGCACCCAGCGGATCGAGCGTCTGGAGGCGGCGCGCAAGAATCTCTCGACTAATCCCTTGCCGGCAATGACCGCCGAAGAAATCCAAGCCGAAATCGACGCCTACCGACTCGAATCGCGCCGTGCGACTGGTGCTTGACACCAACACGGTGCTGTCCGGACTCCTGTGGAGCGGAGCCCCTGCAAAGCTCATTGACGTGCCGCGGCCGAAGCCAACCTCATTGTCTCCGGCGACCGGGATTTGCTTTCCCTCGCAACCTTTCAGGGTATTCTCATCGTTACCGCTACCGAGGCACTGGAGCGCATCTCCGCAGGGCAGGAATAACTCCGGTATGCGCCGCGCTCAAGGCCAAGAGGATGAAATTGCTGTGCACCGCCACCGGGGTAGATCCCTCGAAGCCCCTCTTCTCCCCCGAAAAGACCGCAGCCGACAAGCAGAGAAACCGCGGCGTGCTGGTGCAACTCGCCAAGTGAGGCGGCAGGGAAGCTGCCGAACTATAAAGTATAGGCCTCCCCCTCTCGTTTTGTTTGACCCTCTCGTTTTGTTCTCTCGTTTTGTTATCACCGGAACCGGAAGGACCCGGCGCTCAACAACTGGGGGTATGGAAATCATCTTTTTGCAAGTATGCAGACCAGACCCCGTTGCACACATGGAGTCGTTTAGGACAACCAGGTGAGGTTGATTGGGCGCCCATTGCTTCATTCTGAGCCCACATCTAGATAGCCGTCCAACCCTCCCTTCTAAGCAATCAACTCAATTCCCAAGTCGACGTTCTTTGCTTAGCATTTGATACCTTTTTTCCAAAGCCGCATATAGGTCTTGTGCAAGACTTCCAGATGCACTATCGAGATCTTCGATGAGTTCTTGCATGTGTTCATTATCTTCCCGCCCATCCCACGTCTTTCTATACTCTCCCGTCCTATATCCATGGTCTTGGCGAAAATGATTCAGAACATTCTTACAGACATACTGAATATAAAGATCCTCAGTAGAAATTTCACAAGCATCGAATAGTGCAAGCAAGAGCGGAAGCGCTGGCTTTCGAACCGCAAATGACGCGGCCATAAGTTCAAGCTTCTCTCTAAAGTCCAGTTCCGAGGAAATATGTTGCCGTCCATCGAAATATATGTCCGGCCTCGAATCCCAATCATTCTCAATCTTTATAGCCGCTTTCGATATATTCCCACACTCTGTCACCAAGTAATGCGAAAGAACAAAATGCCAAATATCGATAAGCTCGATACGCACTTGGGAAATGTCCGGCTTCTGAGATTTCCACCACTTCCAACCATAGTGTTCCAATGCCTCTACCGACTCCACAAGCGCAGCTCTAAGAAATGGGTAGTTTGCGTTCAACCAATTAGTGTTGATCTTGCTGTTCATCCCAGCTTGTAGTTCCAGCATAGCTTGGATGACTATTCTAGGCGGCGTTTTCATCTCAATCTCCCAATCGGCCTCTTGAATAGTCATCTATCTCCGAAAGGTGGTTCTGAAGAGCTCATTGGCTGTCACATCCACTTCGACTATCTCAAGGGAACCGGAAAACCAAGCAAAGCGACCTTTGAGAGTTGCCTTGCACCAACGCCGCAAGCAGCAGTCGCGATCCACTGACGACCCGTCGCTGAGGAAAGCGCATCTAGCACGCGTCTTTTCCATCGTTTGTCGATTCGAATACGATAGATGCAATCGCTAATCACTATTCTCCCATCTTCCACTACACAGATTTTCTTCTCAAGATTTCTTCCAACACGCGCCAGAAGTATGTCTCCAGGCTCGGCAATTACCATTTTACTTAGCAGTCTGGAGCGCATTGCGGCTCTCTCGCGCAGAGGAACAATTAAATTGGTATCGGTCGGAAAATTTGTAGTGTGAAGTACATGCAGTGGCGATTGGCGGGCTTCGCGTGAAGACAAGAGACCACGACAAACGTGGGCACCCAGCTGCTCTAACGTGACTACCGCGGAATGCCCATTGGAATATCTCGCTCCTGCCAATGTTGTGTTTCGATGGTATGAATAGTCCAATCTCTGAACAGCCTCTTCGGGCTTGATGAAGAGAGGCTCGGAAAGACCCTCGTCTGTTGTGAGCTCTCGGAGCTCGACATGAGTTACCTTTGCGTTGCCCTTGCGAAGAATTAGGATGTATGTCTGTGCATCAGCGAGGCGGAAAGCATTGCGTGGCAGCTTGACTACGAGCTCAACCTTGTGTCGCTCTATAAGGAGCCGTCGCAAATCCCGATGCCTTACTCCAGCCACAATTCCATCAGGGACAATTAACCCAAGCTGACCCGCGGATCGCATCAGACGCAAATTCTGGGCTAGAAAGAGCACGTCCGCTCCAGCCTCTTGAATAGCGGGGAATGCCCCGCTGAATCCGACCTCCTCAAGAAGTTCAGCATAGCGACTGCGCCATTTTGGTCTAATAAATGGCGGGTTACATACCGCCGCGTCCACCGTTCCGCACTTTAGACCAAGAGATCCCGGGAGGTCTTTCGCTAGAGCATCAAACCTGAAATGCTGATAGCTGCCAGCGTCAACGCCTCGTAAATTACCACCCGCATCCGGATCGCTGTCCACCCCGATAATCCGCGCCGATGCCCACCTCCGTTGGGCCGCTATCGCGAGAGACCCCCTTCCCGCGCCCAGATCTAAGACAATTCGTGGCCTCTCGATACTCATCGACGCCACCAGAAGTAGCCCTACATCCTCAGTCGTGTAGTAACGTCCGTACGGGTCAGAGAACTCAGATGGCCGATAAGCGGATGGATGCATGACTCAGAAAGTTCCTATGCATGGCCTAGATCAAAAACAGATTCGATCAGTTATATTCGAAAGACGCTCGCAACTACAGGATTGATGCTTTTCCTTATCAACTAGGAGCTTCACCAATTCACCTTATAAAAGTGCCACAAACGAACATCGCTGGAACGCCCCTGCTTGCGCTGCGGGTGATCATAATAGAGCGCCGTCGGATACGGCCCTCCCTTGGTTTCTATCAAAAACAACGCAGATGCCACAGTTTGAGGTTTAGTACCGAGCGGGGAGATAACCAATGTGAGGTGCTCGTTTCTCAATCGCGAATAAATGGCCCATAGTTTTAAGTATGCCTCCCTCACGCTATTCGCCGCGCAGTAGTGGATAGCTCGAAAATCAAGCCGCTTGAGATCCGCCGCATGATTAGCCAGCGCGTTCGTTTCCCAACCGGACACAAACGGTGGAACTCCGAATACAGCGTATTTTTCCTCTACTTGTAGGTCTGGCTGTTCGAATGCTTGCAACAAGCGGGAGACCTCGTACCCCAAGAAGAAAATATAGCACTCCTTCGTGTCCGCCATTCTTTGATGAGCGAAGCCGTGTATCGCCCGAAAGACTCTATTCTCCGTTAGCTCAAAATCTCGCGCGTTGAGGTACGTTCCAACAGGCGACTTACCTTGCGTATAGGTCTTCGGCTCTAAGTATGTAAACTCGATCTCTTGCAGTCCGGCACTTTTTGACGCTTGAATAACCCTGATAATCTCAGCCAGGCCGAGAGTGGTGCTCTCAACTCTAACTTTCTTCCCCCGCACAAGGTTTACCAGCGCCCTCAAGCCTTGAATCGCTCCATTGACAACTAGCTCATTCTTTTCCGGATCGTATAGCAACTCCACCACTGTTCCGGATGTACTGCTCAATTCATTAATTGCCTGACTACCTCGATCATCAACTCCAACTCCCACAAATAGAATATCCGTCTCGTGCGGCTTCGCTTGAGCGAATGATTCGTACGTTGACGTGCGGAACTTGAAAGTTGGCTCAGTCATCACCCAAGCTCAGATCAAGCTCTAAGTTACTCGCCGACCTGCCCTCACCAATCAGCGCCTTAACTACCGCGTCGCGAGACTTTACGTCCCCCGTAAACATGATTTTCAAATCGTTAGCTGAGATCGGCAGGCTTCGCTTCTTTCGAAATGAGATCTGGAAGTGCCCCGCAAAAACGGGATTCAAAACATACTCGAATGTCTTGGCGCCCATGCTCTTCTTCTTTGTCTCCGGCTCTTCAAACAGAACGGACCACTTTACTGATTCACGAAGATACATATCGAGGTCATCATCTATGTCACCGCGTTGGATGTAAAAATGCGTGATCTCAGGCTCGCTCTGAGATACTTGCTGATGTTTTACCTTTAAAGTTGCACCAAGCGTTAGAACCATTCCATGGAGTTGATTGGCGAACGTTCCACATCCACGCACTTCTCGAACAAAACTCGAACTCGCCGTCCGGACCGCCTCGGCTTGATCTTCTATATGAATTAATACAGTCCCGACGTCTATATCTGCCGGCAGACGCACAAATGCCTGATGAACGAGTTCGAGAAACTGCCTAATATTTTCATGAGCCATCAAGACAAAGTTTTCGAATCCCGCAAAGAACGGGCATGGAGTCTGCCCAGTTGCATAGAGCTGCAAGACAACCCCGACTAAGTTGTTCTTAATCCATTCCGAAGAATCAAAGCGATTGGACTCTTTTAGAATGTATTTTTCTAATTCCTCCAGAATAGTTTCTGGCCGCTCTCTATTTCTATTTAGCAGCGCACCCGATACAAGTGACGCGTCAGGTGCTTCTCTCCGAATAAACTTCGCCGGATCTATGTTGCTGTTCCAAGCATTTAGACCTTGCTGTATGTTTTTATGCAGCCGCTCAAGAATTCGGCTATTTGAGAAGGCGGTCGTGGCCAAATCGGCCTCCGTTAGACGAGGCAATAGTTTGCGCGCCGCACCCAGCACCCTCTCCTGATAGCCAGTATTGTCACGACGATCCGGCACTTTACTTATGTCTCGCAGGACAGTCGGATCGATAGGAACATATGCCGCAACCTCTCGTTGTTTTTCTATCAATCTAAAGAAAAGGAGTTCTGCTGCGAATAGAGAAAAATTTGTCTCCCACCGCTCTTCCAAATCTATTTGACGATAGTCAGAGACGGCTTGAATTGATTCGTTTCCTAAAGTACCTCGCACTTGCATGCCATGACGCTTCATTGCAATGTTGAAGACGAGAGGCGGCTCTCCGTGCTTAATTAGTCCGTTAATCATTCTCTGCTGATAGTCATGTAGGTTTTCATACTCGTCGATAAAGACGGCGAAGAGCGAGTTCCGTAGGTACGGAAGCTGATCTCGAACTAACTGAATCAGGCGTTTAACGAATTGCTCAGCCGGTAGAAACACCGGTTTAAGCCCTCCTGACTCAAGATTGTTTATCCAAGTCAGAAGCTGGTCCCGAGATCCCACAAGATAGGATCGGACAGCCTCATAGGAGATTCCAATCTTCGGATCGAAATTTCGTAAGGCCTCGAACTGCAGTTCTTTCAGACCACCGAATCTACGAACTCTGGATTCATCGCAATTGATGGACCTTAGACTATCCAATACTTCAATGCCTAGGTCACACGCCAAGGAATGGCGAAACGCGGAATGCCACGTTTCATCTGTCAATCCACCGCCTCGCAAACTAGATAGAAAGTTGGTGTCCGCTCTGAGGTAAAGGCCAATATAGTCTAGATCGCTAGCCGGGATATCATGCCGTTTAGATGAAAACTGGGAATTGTGAGAAAAATATCGAAGCAGTGTTGTCTTCCCGCATCCCCTCCCTCCCACTACGACGAGAGATTTGCGCTGCGTCCTGACCTCGAGCTGATCGAAGAAGAGCGGGACGACGAATTCTTCCCATACGTCTCGCCCCAACTCTTCGGCGCGATTCATTGCGTAGGCAAGCCTGATATCTTCCATTCGCTATCTCTTCAATAGTCCAGACCAACTTTGATTGTCCACCCATAGAATTGGAAGGGCATTGTCTGGCGTGCTGTGAGAGAAACCAAAGCAAAGACCAAGGCCGTTGAACCCAAGAGGACGGTTACCTTGCAAATCGATACCGCGTCGGGATAGAAACTCATTGTAGAAATCTAATGCGTCGCTGGCTGTGACTGAGCCACTAGGTAGGCCGTCCCAAGTGGCAGTACTAAAAAAGTCGTGGCTATCGTCCAGATATTCAGCTGCCACAATCTCTATATTCGGGAAATCGGCCTGCACGCCCGCAATACCTCGGCGGTGCGCAACGACGGGGGCATAGATCCATCGGGTCGCCGGAGCGTTAATTGGAATTTTCTGGCTTTTGACAAAAGAATTGAACTGTTCCCCTGATCCCAGAAAATCGTCTACAAAGATGAATACGCTTGCGGCAGCGCTACTTACAAGACGCTCAACCTTCCAAGGCCAGTCCATCCAAGTTTCATCTAGTCTTAGCTCTCGCTTTATGTAACGCAGCACCAGTGGACCACTTTTGGTAGGGGGGTCGTCGTCTCCTATGACAGGAATCAACCGGATCTTACGATCGATGGGAGATTTTAGGAAACTTAGCAAGTCAATATCCGAATTACCGGGTACTTGTGCCCCACATTGCCAACGTAGCGCTCCCCGATACAGAGCGGTAGCACATGCAAGAAACTGTTCACGCGAACGATAAATCAAAGAGTCGAGTAAGCACGCTCCAAAGAATTTCTCCTCTTGGGATATAAATTGCTGAAACCAACCCGTAAAACGTTCCTGCGGTATATCCCAGATACCAGTATCAACGAGATGCTGCGTGCGTAGCTGCACATCTTGAATGAATGATTCACTCCCTTGCGGAGGGCTGAAAGGCATATCCTATTTTTCTAACCTAGTCAGGCTTGGTTAACTTTTTTCTTAATTAGTGCAAAGCGCATCGGTTGCGTCTTTTACGGGCCAGATTAAGGGGCCAGGCTCGATCGCATACGGGGTCCGATCGCATACGGGGTCCGATCGCATACGGGGTCTCGATCGCATACGCGATCGCATACATACGGGGTCTGGCCTGCATATATGTATATTGAAAGAGCCGCGTCCTTCCCTGCATCGTGCATATATCACGATGTACCCTATTTTCCCTTGAACGCCGGCGCGCGCTTCTCCATGAATGCCCGTCGGCCTTCGACGTAGTCGTCGCTCTTCATGCAACGCGCCACCATCTTTTTTGCTTCCGCGTAGTCGCCTTTGGCCGCGATCAGGGCATTGATGACCGACTTGGATGCGGCGATCGTCAGCGGCGCATTCGCCGCGAGTTCGAGGGCAATCTTGCGTACATAATCGTCGACCTCGGCGTCGGGCAGCACGCGGTTGACCAGGCCCATCGCGAGTGCTTCGTGCGCTCCGTAACGGCGAGCGCTGAACATGATCTCGCGCGCGGCGGCGTGGCCGACGGTTGCCACCAGCCGGTTGGTGCCGGGCACGCCATAACCCAGCCCCAGGCGCGCGGCGGGAATCGCGAAGCGGCTGGAAGCGTCCGCGTAGCGCAGGTCGCAGGAAAGCGCCACGGCCAGCCCACCACCGACGCAGAAGCCGTGGATCAGCGCGATCACCGGCTTGGGCGAGTTCTCGATCGCGTGATGCGCGGCATCGATGAGGGCCTCGTACTCCTTGACGCCGGCTTCGCTGGAGCGGCGCTGTTCGAATTCTGAAATATCGGCGCCCGCCGCAAAGGCGGCCGTGCCTTCGCCGCGCAGCACGATGCAGCGGATCGCGGGATCGGCATCAAATTCGGCCATGGCCTTGGGAATCGCCCGCCACATGTCTACGCCGATCGCGTTGCGGCGCACCGGGTTGTCCAACACCAGGCGGCCGATCGGTCCGTCGCGCTCGACGCGCAGTTTTCCTTCGCTCATTTGCTCTCCTAAATCACATCCGCAGCGCGCAGGCCGGAAATCTCCGCTTCGGAGTAGCCGAGTTCGCGCAGGATCATGTCATTGTGCTCGCCCGCCGGCCCGATTGCCCGTTTCATGCGCGCCGGCGTGCGCGACAGCCGCATCGCCGGGCTGACGAGGGTCAGGTTGCCGCCGTCGGGTTTCGGCACCGGCACCGCCATGCCGAGGTGTTGCACCTGCTGATCGGCGAACACCTGGTCCATCTTGTAGATAGGCCCGCAAGGCACCCCAGCGCCCGCCAGCAACTCGATCAGCGCCGCCGAGGTGTAGCGCCCCGTATGCCGGGCGATTGCCTCGTTCAGCGCAACACGATTCTTCGAACGCAGTTTCGCGTTCGCGTAGTCCGGATGGCGGGCCAGAGCGGGATCGCCGAAGGCTTCGCACATGCGCCCGAAAATCGGATTGCCCGACGCCGCGACGTTCACGAAACCGTCTGCGGTAGGATAGACGCTGGTGGGCATGGAAGTCGGGTGATCGTTGCCGGCCTGCCCCGGCACCTCGCCCTCCACCAGCCAGCGCGCGGCCTGGAAGTCCATCATCGCCACCATCGCCGACAGCAGCGAGCTTTGCACCCACTGGCCTTTTCCGGAAACGCTGCGCTCCTGCAGCGCGATCAGCACGCCGAGCGCCGCGAACAGGCCCGCACTCAGGTCGGCGACCGGGATGCCCGCGCGCACCGGCCCGCCTCCCGGCAATCCGGTCACCCACATCAAACCGCCCATACCCTGCGCAACTTGGTCGAAACCGGCGCGGTCGCGATAAGGCCCGTCCTGGCCGAACCCTGAAATGCTTGCGTAGATGAGCCTGGGGTTCACTGCGGCCAGTGTTTCGTAATCGATGCCCAGCTTGTGTTTCACATCCGGCCGGAAGTTTTCCACCAGAACGTCGGCGGTCTTTGCCAGGCGCATGAGCACCTCGACGCCGCGCGGATCCTTCAGGTTGAGCGTGAGCGAACGCTTGTTGCGATGCAGATTCTGGAAATCCGAGCCCTCCCGCGAACCGAGGATATCTTCGCCTTGCCGCGCCGGCATTTCGATCTTGATGACGTCAGCGCCCCAGTCGGCGAACTGCTTGGTGCAGGTCGGTCCCGCGCGCACGCGTGTCAGGTCGATTACGCGAAGATGGGAAAGGGCGTCCATGTTAAGAGCGGTGAAGGGTGAAGGGTGAAGGGCGAGGGGCGAGGGATGAGGGATGAAGGATGAAGGATGAGGGGCGAAAGGCTAGCAAAAGCTAGACCGGCTTCGCGCGTTTTGTCCAGCGGCCGGACTCGACCTGCTGGAAAAAATCCTCGAGCAGGCGGTTGAACAGCGCCGGCTCTTCCAGATTGGTCATGTGCCCGCTACCGGGCAACACGGCGAGCTTGGCCGCGGGAATCGTGCGCTTCATCAGCAGCGATGGCTCGAGTGTCGGGTCGTCTTCGTCGCCCGCGACGATCAGAACCGGCGCCTCGATCCGGGCCATGTCCGCGGTCAGGTCGTACAGCGACGGCCGCCGCGCCTGGTAGCCCAGCATGGTATTGGCCGAGCCCTGCGCGGAATGCTCGGAGAAGTTACGGATGAATTCGGCGAATCCGCGCGGGTCCTTGGCCTGCAACTGCAAGCGCGCGGGACCGTGGCCGTAGGTTGCCGCCACCTTGGCCATACCCTCCTCGAGCATGGTCTTCGCGAGCGCGCGCGACTGCGCCTGGAACTGCGCATATTGCGCCGGATGCGCACCGTATCCGCAGCCGGCGACGACACAAGACAACGCGCGATCGGACCAGGCGATGCCGAAATGCAGGGCCGCGAAGCCGCCCATCGAATTGCCCACGACGTGAGCCCGCTGGATGCCGAGCCCGTTCAGCACGCTGCGGATGTCGTCGCGCGCACGCTGCTGCGAGTAGCGCTCTACGTCGGCAGGCACTTCCGACGGCGGATAGCCGCGCGCGTTGTAGGTGATGCAACGGTAGCGGCGCGAGAAGTGCCGCACCTGCGGCTCCCAGGTCCGGTAGTCGCCCGCGAACTCATGCACGAAGACGATCGGCACGCCGGAACCGGTCTCCTCGTAATAAAGTTTTACGCCGTCGTCGGTATTCAGGGTGGGCATGTTGGTCGCTCCTGCGGAAAGATCCGAGTCAGGCGTTTCAAACCGCAAGAAAGCCGCCGTCCACCACCAGCTCGGTGCCGGTGATGTACGACGCTTCATCGGAGGCAAGGAACAGGATCGCGTAAGCCGCTTCTTCGACGTGACCGGTGCGGCGCATCGGCACCGATTCCAGCACCTTCGCGCGCAGCTTGGGATCGGGGGCGGTCACCGAGGTCCGCATCGGCGGCATCAGGCCGGGGTGAACCGAGTTCACGCGGATGCCGTCCCTCGCGTACTGCACGGCGGCGGATTTCGTCATCATGCGGATCGCGGCTTTCGCGCCGTTGTAGCCCATGTGCACGAATTCCTGTCCGACGAAGCCTGAGATCGACGAGAGATTGACGATCGCGCCACCACCCGCCTCCTGCATCTCCGGAATGCAGTGTTTCATCCCGAGAAAAGTCCCGCGCGCGTTGACTGCCATCAACTTGTCGAAATACTCGGTGCTCATCCGGTCGGGCACCGCGCCGCTGATGCCGGCGTTGTTGACGAGCACGTCGAGCCGGCCGTAGCGCTTGACGGTGGCGCGCACCGCCTCGCGCCACTGCTCCTCGTCGGAAACATCCATACGCAGGAACATCGCCTCGCCGCCCGCCGAGACGATCGAGGCAGCGACCGCGGCGCCTTCCTTTTCCAGAATGTCGGCCACCACGACCTTCGCGCCTTCTCGCGCAAAGATCCGTGCCGCGCTCTCCCCCATCCCCGACGCCACGCCGGTAACCAGCGCGATCTTGTTCTTGAGTCTCACTCCTCCCTCCATCTTTTAGTCCACTCCACCTGCGTAGCGCGAGCAGTCGTCGAGCCCGCGCCTGCTAGCTTTCCTGATCGGCGCCTTCTTGACCTTCACTTCCACCTTAAGCCCGGCATGCGCGTAATCCTGAGCTTTTCCGCCATTTCGCCCTTGGTGCATGCAACTTATTGGCCATACATCTCTGTGATGAGATGCCGCAACTGCGCCGCTGTTGAAGCCTCCAGCCGGTCTATCCGTTTGTCCAGTCGTTCCTTGGTGATGGTCCGGATCTGATCCACGGCGATCTCCGCCTTCTTGCGCGCGCAGGTTATTTGAATGCGACTGCGCCATTGCGGATGGACCTTCGTCGTGAGGGGGCACACGACCACGGTGTCGAGATTACGGTTCATCGCGTCCTGACTGATGATAACGACAGGCCGCGTTTTCGCAATTTCCCGGCCACGGGTCGGATCAAGGTCGGCGAGGTAGATCCCGTAGCGCTCGACCTCGCCCTTCACCACGGCTCCTTGTCCAGACCGTCCGCAGTCGTCGTCTCGAAATCACTCCAGTTTTCCCGCTCTCTGGCCATGTCCTTGTAAGTCTCTTCCCAGGACAGGCGTTTGTCTTTCTTGCTGCGGAGGAGAACCCCCTCTTCCCGTTCTTCAAGCACCACCGACTCGCCGATGGCGTACTTGGCGAGCACCGACTTGGGCAGACGAACACCCCGCGAGTTGCCAATCGGCACGACCTTGATCTCCACTGCGGTCTTTGTCTTTTCCATGATGATGCCACCCGTCCGGATAATGTGTAATTACTGTACTCACACAAATGAAAGTCGTCAACTGGCAGTTGAACAAGAAGATACGTTGGTTATCTCGGTTTTCCTTTGCGTGCCCGTGCGACCTACGCGTAAACGCTTCTGATTTTGGTCTTCCTTCGTGTTCCTTGCTTCTTCCTTCGTGATCCCTCGTGTTAAACGCGTTTTGCCTTTGATGTTCTCTCTTCTCTCCTCTGCGACCTTTGCATCAACGCCCTTCATGCTGGCAAGATGAGTGCCTTTCGGTAGGAGTGATCACATGCAGACCAAGACACGGGTCGCAGTCCTGGACGACTGGCAGAGCGTCGCGAAGAGTAGCGCGGACTGGTCGCGCCTGTCGGAGCGCGCGGAAGTCGTCTTCTTCGAGGAGCCGTTCAAGGATGCCGATGCGATCGCAAAGGCGCTGGCCGGCTTCGAGATCATCATCGCGATGCGCGAGCGCACCAAGTTTCCGAAGGAACTGATCGAACGCCTGCCGCAGCTGCGCATGATCGCGCTGACCGGCGGACGCACGTGGACCATGGACTTCGACGCCCTCAACGCGCGCGGCATCGTCGTCTCCCATACCGGCGGCACGCACTCCACCGCCGCGACCGCCGAGCTGGCGCTAGGACTACTGCTGTCCGCGGCACGGCACATTCCGCGCGCCGATGCGTCAGTGCGCAAAGGCGGATTCCAGGGCGGCGTGCCTGTGGGCCAGGTGCTCGAAGGCAAAGCGCTTGGCGTCATCGGGCTGGGCAAGATCGGCTCGAAGATGGCGCACTACGGACAGGCGCTGGGCATGCGGGTACTGACGTGGAGCCAGAACATGACCGAAGAGAAAGCGGCCGCGGCCGGCGCGAAGCGGGTGGACAAAGCGACGCTCCTGTCCGAGTCGGACGCGATCTCGCTGCACCTGGTGCTGTCCGACCGCACCCGCGGCATCATCGGCGCACAGGACCTCGCGCGCATGAAGCCGGGCGCGATCCTGGTGAACACCTCGCGCGGTCCGCTGGTGGACGAAGCGGCGCTGGTGGCAAGGCTGCGGACCGGGAAGCTGATCGCCGCGCTGGACGTTTACGCGCAGGAGCCGCTGCCCGCCGACCATCCGCTGCGCAGCCTGCCCAATACCGTGCTGACCCCGCACCTCGGCTACTGCACCCGCGAGGTGTATTCGCAGTTCTACGGGGATTCGGTCGAGAACGTGCTGGCTTTTCTGGACGGCAAACCGATGAGGGTTCTTAGAGGGCCGTGAAGGGTGAAGGGTGAAGGAAGGACGGCTACATGGCTCGGGTGACAAGCCCGGCCTTCCTTCTCACGCGGCCAGGAACGCATCCATCGTCAGGGCGACAGCGGGGAACGCTTTGAGCACCGCCTTGTCCGCGGTCACCAGCGGAACGGATAGCATCGAAGCAAGCACCACAAACTCGCAGTCGTAAGCAGACAACCGCGACCTTTCGGCGAACCCGAACACCTCGGCGCTCGAAACAAGATGCTCGCCAGCAGTGAGGGCATCTTCCGCGGCCTCCATTACGCGAGCGACCTGCACCCGGGACAGGCTGCCGTCCCGGAGATACCCTGTCAGGACGCTGCGCATTTCCGACCGCCAAAGAATCGGGACGTGCCACTCCGGGTCCTTCACGCGAACGGCCTGCGCCAAAGCGGTCAGCGGCCCGCTCAACCAGCAATAGGCGATGATGTTGCTGTCAACAACGATCACGCGCGCCCTTGGCGCTTGTACCGCGCGACCCGGCCGTGCTCGACCCGGGGTAACCGTGCGGTAAATGCTTTCAGCGTCTTCGCATGAATCGCGGGATCGACGGGCGGCACGGCAAAGTCACTTTCGAGCCTGGTGAGAATCTCGCTGTTGAGACTGCGGCGGTTTCTCTCCGCACTCTCTTTGAGTCTGGTGTGGAGTTCCTTGGGAATATTCTTGAGTGTAAGCGTAAGCATGGCGTCGTGATGGAACCATTATGGAACCACAATAGGTTAGCGTTGACGGACCGGGTAGTCAATCTGGAAAGGCCGTAACGGCCTTTGCAACGTGTAGAATTCCGGTACTTTTTCAACTCCTGCCTGTGACGTGAACGAACCCAGTACTTTGCCCTCTCTGGCAAGCGTGGTGTTTGCCAGGATCACCGAATTCGTGCGCCGGCCGGTGGCCGAGCAGGCGCGGCTGCGTGCGCAGCTCGAAGCCGCGCTGGCGGTGTCGCTGGACGAATTTCCGGCAGAGAGCCGGATCGTTCTGGACGCGCCGGACGGCGTTGCGGTCGTGGTCCTCGACGATCCGGCGGGAGCCCTCGAAATCGCGCAGCGCTGCTCGCGCGTAACGGCGGCCGGGGTCCCGGTCGCGATCGCCATCAATCACGGCGCGGTGCGGCCGGCGCCGGACGACGAAGGCCTGCAGGGCCTGACCGGCGACGCGATCGGTACCGCTGCCGCAATCGCGCACTTCGCAGGCGCAGGCCGCCTGATCGTTTCGCGCACGTTCCGGGACGCGCTCGCCGCGGCCGCGCCCCACCGCGCGGTGTGCCTGCGGCCGGCAGGCGTGTTCACCGACGCCAACGTGCGCACGCACGAAGTGCTGTCCCCGGACCCGAACGTGCCGGGCCGCCGCCGCAAGGTCCTCGCCGCCGTCGGCGCAATCGCGATGATCGGTATCGCCGCCGCCGCGGTGGTATTCCGCGAGGACATTCGACAGGAGGTTTACGCGGGCCAGCCCGGCGCGCTCGCGTTCGACATCTACCCGGACGGCGATGTAATCGTGGACGGCGTGCCGCGGGGAAAGAGCCCGCCGCTTGCGGAACTGCGTCTCGACCCCGGCCGGCACACCGTCGAAGTGCGAAAGAAGGGTTACCCGGCGTACCGATACGACGTGGAACTCCGCCCCGGCAGGGTGACGAAAATTGAAATGGCCTTCACGCCCGGCGACGAACGCGGCTTCTTCCGCCGCATGTGGGATTCGCTGATGGTCAAGCCCTGATACGCACATCCCGACAACATGGCAAAGCAGAAATTGAAGGAATTAGGACGCTACCGGATCCTCGGCGAACTCGGACGGGGGGCGATGGGCGTGGTCTACAAGGCGGAGGACCCGGTGCTGGACCGGCCGCTCGCCATCAAGACCATCGTCATTCCGGCGGACGATGCCGACCGCAAGGAGTACGAGGCCCGCTTCACCCAGGAAGCCCGGGCGGCGGGACGGCTCGCGCATCCGAGCATCGTGACCATCTACGACGTGGGCCACGAAGGCGAGATGGTGTACATGACGATGGAACTGCTCGAAGGCACCGATCTGGCCAGCATGGCGGAGAAACGGCGATTCAAGGTGCCGGAGGCGGTGCGCATCGTCGAGCAGATCGCTGACGCGCTGGCCTTCGCACACGATCGCGGCGTGGTTCACCGTGACATCAAGCCGCCCAACATCATGGTCGTCGCCGGAGGCCGGGTGAAGATCATGGACTTCGGCATCGCGCGGATGCGCCAGTCGGACCTGAAGACCGAGACCGGCATGATGCTCGGCACGCCGCGCTACATGTCGCCGGAACAGGTGAGCGGCCGCCCGGTGGATCACCGCTCGGACATCTTCTCGCTCGGCACGGTGCTGTACGAAATGCTGACCGGCACCAAACTGTTCGCGGGCTCGGACCCCTCGGAGATCATGTACAACGTCTCCCACCTGCGGCCGGTGCCGCCGAGCCGCATCAACCGCCAGGTGCCCGCGGTGCTCGACCTGGTGGTGGCGAAGGCGCTGGAGAAGGACGCCGACGAGCGCTATCAGGATGCCCACCAGTTCGCCGCGGACCTGCAGGCCTGCCTGACCGAACTCGGCGGCCAGCGCGCCGAACCGGAAACCACCGTGCGCATGGGCAAGGCGGCAAAAGGCGGCGCAGCGCAGGGAGACGATGGACGCACGCGAACGCTGCGCATCGGCGCGGAAAACGGCGACGCGGCCGTGGCCGAGGGTGGAACGAGGACGCGCGGCACGCGGTTGCAGAACGTCATCGTGGATTCGAACACGCGGCTCGCGCTGTCGCACGTCTTCGATTCATCCGCGGCGATCAAGCGCCTCGCCGAACCGGACCCGAAAGATCACGCCCGGCTGATCCGCGCGCCGGAGCCGCCGAATATCCTTACGCGATTTTGGCACGACCCCGAGCTGCGGCTCCTGGGCTGGTGCGTGGTGGCCGCGATGGTGGCGGGATTCATCGTCGCGATTTATTGACCGGCGGCGACAACGCCTCACCCCCCGCCCTCTCCACTAGCGTGGAGAGGGTCGGGGTGAGGTGGGGATCGTCGTCGAGCAGGAATCCTATTTCTCGCCGTTTCCCGGAGCAGTAACCCGGAGATTGATCGGGACACGACCGCCCTGAGAATCGATGACGTAAAGCTTCACCTTCGGAAGGATCTTCTCCATGGAATCCAGATAGATCCGCGAGCGCGTCACATCGGGTGCCTTTTGATACTCCTGCAGGAGCGCCTGGAAGCGGGTGGTATTGCCGATGGATTCGGCGATGCGCTGCTGCTTGTAGTTCTGCGCGTCGCTCACGGTCCGGCTGGCTTCGCCCCGCGCTCTCGGAATCTGGTCGTTCGCATAAGCGCGCGCCTCGTTTTGCGTTTTCTCGCGGTCTGCCATGGCGTCGGCGACGTCCTGAAATGCTTGCGCAACGGATGGATCCAGCGTGATGTTCATGATGTTCACCGAGGAGATCTGGACGCCGCTCTGGTAGCGATCCAGCGCCTCTTGGGTCTTCAGCTTGACCCGCCCCTGGATGGCGAGCCGGCCGGTGGTCAACACCTCGTCGATCGGCATACCCACCACCGTTTCCGTCAGGACGCTTTCGGCGAGCGTTCCGACCAGCGTCTGCGGTCCGTCGACCTGGAACAGATAATCGGCGGGGTTGCGGATGACGTATTGGACCACCAGGGCGACGTTGAGGATGTTGGTGTCACCCGTCAGGAGTTCGACGCCTTTGAGGGACTCCGAGTCTTTGTCGCGCAAGTCGAAGCCGACTCCGATCTTCATGACACTGGTCGTCTTGAGAACGTCGACCCGATCCACCGGCCAAGGCATCCGGTAATGCATTCCCGGACCCACGCGCGCCTCAATGGCTCCGAACCGGCGCACCACCGCGTGCTCGTCGGCATTCACCACGTAGAATCCAGAGGCGAAGTAGGCCACAAGCAGGACGAACCCAAGCACGCCGATCAAGTAACGCCGCTTAGGCATCGCCGAAGTATTCCCCGGCGACCCGGCCTCGTTGCGCATGGCTTCCCGACCACGATCGCTCATTGCGACCTCCGCTCCGACTCGGGGGATCGACGCGCGAGCGGCGTGGATTCCGCCTCCGTCCCGCCCGGGCGGGACGCCATCCCGGGCTGCGCGGGGTCATGCGGCTTGGCAGTCGCGTACTGATGCGAAGGCCTGACTGCGCCCTGGCGCGGCAGCGGCGCGAGCACGCGCAGCACTTCCGAATCGGCTGGAAGAAACAGCGTCGTGTTCTCGTCCATGAATTTCTCGTACGCCTGCAGGGTGCGCAGGAACTTGTAGAACGCGGGATTCCTGCTGAACGCCGCGGAGTAGATGCGTGTGGCGTCCGCGTCGCCCTCGGCCTTGACACGTTGCGCCTGGGAATAGGCCTCCGCTTCGATGTGGGTTTTTTCCCGGTCGGCCTGTGCGATGATCTTTCTGCCTTGCAGCTCTCCGGCGGTGCGGTACTCCTTGGCTATCTTGCCTCGCTCCGCTTTCATGCGTTCGAAAACCGGAATGCGGTTCTGCTCGGGAAGGCTCAGCCGCAGCAGCTCCACATCGATCACATCGATACCGTAGGCGGTCCGCGCGTAGGCCGCGACCCGCTCCCGGATCTCCCCGACAATGTTACGGAAGCGCTCGGTATTCCCGTCCGGTGCGATCAGCGATGCCGCCGGATGAGTGCCGAGCACGGACCCGACTTCGCCGAGCATGACGTCGGCGAGCCGCGGATCGGCCGCAGATCGCGTAGCCAGCGCCGCCAGGAAGCGCTCCGGATCGGCGACGCGCCAGGTCACCAGGCTTTCGACGACGATATTCTTCTTGTCCACGGTGAGATATTCGGCCTGTCCGGGACGCGAAAAGGTCAGGCGCTTGTCCAGACTAACGACAGTGTCGAACGGGGCCTTGATGTGAAGTCCGGGCTCGTGCACCACTCGTACCACCTTGCCGAACCTGGTCACCAGGCCGAATTCAGTGACATCGACGGCGAAGAAGCAGGCGACCAGCGCCCACGCCAGTAGCGCAATCGCGATCAGCGTCACGGCCATGCGCGGCCGCAAGGCGGCATGTGCGGGAGTCGTTGGGTTGGCCGCGTGTTCCATTTACTTGCTCCGGCCCATGCCGGGCGGTTGCAGCAGCCACATGTCCAGGTCCTTGACGTCACCTACGCCCGGCATGACGAATTTCTGCAGGCCCGGCAGCGTTTCTTCGATGCTCTCGACCTGCAGACGGAACCTGGTGAGCCCGGGTGCGCGCTGGTATGCGCGGAGCTTCAGCCCGAATCCGGCCGCATCTCCCTGCGCGTGCAATATTTGCTGCTCCTTCAATGCCAGCGCCTGCTCGATCATTGCAGCCGCTTCCGCCTTCGCCTGGTTCACGGTCTCGACCGCGAAGATGTTGGCCCGGTTGATGGTACGCAGCTTGTCTTCCTGCGAACTGGCGACGTCGCGGAATGCGTCGTGGACCTCGCCAGGCGGATGTACATACAGAAGTTGGAAAGACAGGATTTCGACGCCGCTTCGGGTGTCGTCCAGGACGCGCTGCAGCGCTTCTTCGACTTGCTGCTCCACGCCGCTTCGTTCAGAGGTGTAGATCGCATCAATTCCGCTACGCGCGACGACGCTTCGCAGCGCCGCCAGGCTCGCGCCGCGCACCAGCATGTCGGACTCGGCGACGTTGAACGTGTAGGCGACGGCGTCCTTGATCCGGAACTGCACGGCCCAGCGCAAGTCGATCAGGTTTCCGTCGCCGGTCAGAAGATAGGGCTCCTCCGGGTCCGCCTCCTTCTGGAACCACGACCCGGTTGCAGTAGTGATGTCCGGCGTCGGGGTCCAGCCTGCGGCCGTGCGCGGACGACCGATGGGTTGCGCCGCCATCTGAGTCTTCTTGCCCGTAAAGCCGAATTCAATGCGCTGCACCCGATCCTTCTGGATGACCCGCTGCGCTTCGAACGGCCACGGCAACCGGTAATGCAGCCCCGGCGCGAGATCGGATTCGATGATCTTGCCGAATCGCATTTGCACGCCGACTTCGCCCGGCTGAACCGTAAACAGACCGCTGCCGACATACAGGACGGCAGCGACTACCGCAGCCGCGCGCGTGAGCCCGGCGGTGGTCAGCCGCAATCCGGACAGAGCAGCAAAGCGGTCCCTCAGCCAGATCCATTCCGCGGGCACGGGGGTGCGCCGCATGCTCAGCACGAGCAGAACGATCAGCAGCAACGCGCTGGCGACCTTGACGGATTCGGGAAGAAAGGCGGTGGCGGTACCGAAAGTTGCGCGCGGATCGATTCCCCAGGCGCGGTATATCCAGTTGAGCGCAAAGCCTGCCAGCAGGGCGACGACGGCAATCGACCCGAGATAGATCGCCATGACCCTGGCACCGAGAAACTTCAGCAGCAACACCATGCTGCCGATGTTGGTGGCGGGTCCCGCCAGTAGAAACACCAGCGCTGCGCCGGGATTCAGGCCTTTCATCACCAGCGCGGCGGCCAGCGGGGTGGCTTCGGAGGCGCAGACGTAGATCGGGATGCCGATGAGCAGCATCACCAGCATGGAAGCCAGCTCGTTGTCGAGGTAACGCTCGAAGAAAGTGGGCGGCAATGCGACCGCCACGACAGCGGAGAGGACGATCCCCAGCACGATCCAGTAACCGATGTCGTCCAGCAACTGGCGAAACGCGTATTGATGAATTCGCTTCACGGCGTGCCAGACCCCCGCCCCGTCCGCGGCGACGAGGCCCAGCCCTGCCTGCGGTCCCGGGGCGGGATCGGCAGCGTGATGGTGCGCGTGAAGATCGCCGGAGTTCAGATCATAGGAATGCGCTGCCTGCGATTCCATCCCGCCCGAGGAGGGCGGCACTTGGGTCTCGCCATGCTTCGGCGTCTTCGGAGTGCCGAACAGATTGGTGCAAATACCGGCGGTGATGGCGGTGGACACCGCCGCAATCGGGCGGGCCACAGTGGTGATCGGATCCATCAGCGCGTAGGTGAGGCTGATGGAGTCGACCCCGGTTTCCGGCGTAGCGATCAGGAATGCCACGGTCGCGCCCGGGGTCGCGCCCTGCCGGCGCAGAGCCAAAGCGGCTGGCACGACGCCGCACGAACACAAGGGCAACGGTGCGCCGATGGTCGACGCCCATAGCACCGACTTCAGCTTGCCGGCCCTGAACAGCCTGGCCAGAATTTTTTCGGGAACGACCACGGCAAGCACCCCGGCGATGAGAAAGCCGAAGAGCAGGAAAACAGAGGCCTGCTTGAAGATGTTCCAGGTCTCCCACAGCACCCGTAAGAGGAATTCAGTCATCAGGAGTTCTCAGCGACGTGCCGGCCGGTGACCGCACACAGTCGCGGTCACCAACCGGAAAGATCCTTACGCTGATGCTTGCCTCACTTCGGCAGATACTTCTTGTCCAGGATGCACGCCACCGAATACTGCGGATCCACTACGTTGGCTATCTCGAGTTGCGCAGCCTGGCCCAGCAACTGCAGCGCTTCGAGCTTGTCGTAGCCGTAGTCCTCGACCAGCCAATTGATAAGGTCTACACAGGCCAGCCGCAGGGCATCTATCAACGGCCGGGTGCTGCCGATCGACATGATCACCTTGTCGTTGATCAGCCGCGGCCAGGCAATGCGCTTGCCCTTGATCAGGTTCACGGTGAAACGCGTGTTGAACGAGGTCTCGATGGCCGCGCCGTCGATCTCTCCATCACCTTGCGCCGCGTGCCCGTCACCGAGCATGAACAGCGCACCCCTCTCGTACACCGGGAAGTACATGGTGACGCCTTCAACCACCTCATTGAAGTCCATGTTCGCGCCGTGCGAACCCGGCACCAGCGCGCTGATGCACTCCTTGCCCGAAGGCGCGGTACCGATGGTGCCGAAGAAGGGCCGCAGCGGAACCTCGACGCGCCCGATCTTGCTGTTGGGAAGATCGAGGGTGCCGACGCGACGGTTCCTGTCGATGCGCCAGATAAACAGCTTGTCAGGCACCGGTGCCGTGATCATCGCCGTCTTGTATTCCGGCGCCAGGGCGCCGAAGTAGGGAATCGATCCGCCCCAGCCCCAGTCCCTGTTGAAGTCGATCTTGTCGATGTGAACAACAAGCGTATCTCCAGGCTCCGCGCCCTCGATGTAGAACGGTCCGGTCTGAGGGTTGACCTTGCTCAGATCGAGCTTCGGAAAGAGCGTCTTGTCACCCGTTGTGTACACGTCGTTGGACGCGTCCCGGGTGCTCGTAACTACGCTGTCGCCAGGCTTGATCCGCAGCACCGGTGGATGCGAATGACAATAGGTAAACTGAACGTTATCTCCGGGATCGTACTTGATCTCGGCTGCGGCGGCCGGTCCGCACAAAGCAACAATGGATGCGGCAGCAAGCCACCACGAACTCGATAATGCCAATCTGCTGTGCTTTGAAAACATGACAACCTCCCGATTATGGTTAGTGTTGCTGAGTCATTCAGTGACAACACGGTGATTGCGTTGTGTCATTTCGTCGTCCCCTCCTTTCTGCGTTTGGCACTGGTTTTCCTGTTCGCGCCGCCGCGGTCGTAGTGGCTGCTGTCCTGAAGAAGGCCAAACAGCTCCGAGTCCGCCGGCAGCATCAGGGTCGTTCCCTTGGGTATGAGGTTGCGTGAAGCCTGCATGGTGCGCACGAATTCATAGAATTCCGGCCCTTTGGAGAGCGACTCCGCGTAGATTCGCGCCGCCTTGCCTTCGCCCTCCCCGCGGTGCTGCTGGGCAAGCTTCAGCGCTTCGGAAAGAATGCGGCTTTTCTCCTGGTCCGCCGCCGCCCTGATTTTGAGCCCTTCTTCTTCGCCTTCCGAGCGGAACTTCATGCTGAGACGCCCGCGTTCCGACTTCATGCGGGAGTAAAGAGGTGGCCTGTTCTGTTTCGGGAAGTCGAAACTTCTCAGCAGAACGTCGATTACTTCGATACCGTAGTCTCTCAGCGCAATCTCACGGCACTTGCCGCTCACCTCGGCAAGTATCGCTTCCGCCTGAAGGGCTTTGGGCTCGATTGAAACAAAGGCGACGAGAGGACTTCGACCGATCGCCGCGCCGAGTTCCGCAAACAAGATGTCGCCCAGTCTCGATTCCGCCCCGGCGCGGTCGAAGACAGTTTGGAAGAACTTCTTGGGATCGCTGATACGCCAGAGGACTGTGCTCGCCGCGACGACTGGCGTCTTTTCGAGCGTCAGGAACTCCGTGGACGCCGGGGTATAGGCGAATAGCCGGCTGTCGAAGGTTCGGACGCTTTGATACGGGTACTTGAAGCCAAGGCCGGGAGCAGTGATGACTTGCACCGGCTTGCCAAACTCGGTGACGAGCGCGTATTCCCCGGTTTCAACCGTAAAGAAGCATAGCTTCGCCATTGCACCGATGATGCCGGCGATTCCCAGCGCGACGGCAATACGCATCCGCCGTCGTGTGGTCGACTGCTTGCCACTGCCATCGGCTCCCGCCATGACCTCCCCCCGCCATCACGCAGAAGACATTACGACGTCTGCACTTGAGTTGATCGCCGCAGTCTGCGGCCCTTGTATGGACTTGACAAGTGGTGCTCGATCGCGCGTGTGTTGCGCCGCAGCGGAAAGCCGGCAGTTGGTGCTTTGGCGGCACTGCCATGAAGAGCCGCGCGAAGTGCACACCCGTCGGCACGGTCAAAACGATCACGGCCGCATCGCCACGATGGTGATCATCGGCGACACCTTCCACAACTGCGTGGATGGAGTGATTATCGCCGGCGCATTTCTCGTGAGCATCGAACTGGGGATTATTACTGCGCTGGCGATCATCACCCACGAGGTGCCGCAGGAAGTCGGCGATTTTCTGGTGCTGCTTCACTCCGGCTACAGCAAACGCCAGGCACTCGGCTTCAACCTTGTTGCCAGCGGCGCCATGGTGGTCGGCGGGGTTTTTGCCTATTACGCGCTGCAGACAATGCATCAGTTCATTCCGCCGCTTCTTGGCATTGCTGCGGCGAGCATGCTCTACGTCTCGGTGGCCGACCTTATTCCGGGGCTGCATCGCCGACGCGGGCTGCGTGCGACAGTGCAGCAAGCGCTGCTGATTGCCGCCGGCATCGGCACCATTTGGGTGGTGGGCCGCATGGCCACCTCGCTTGCCGGCGTGTGAACATCTCCCTCTCCGCCTTCAGGGGGAGAGGTGGGGATCGGCGTCGAGGCGGACGATCCAGTCTTCCATTCCGGGGCGGGCGACGGGGTAGCGGTCCATCACCAGCGGGTCATGTCCCGGCACGATGTGATTGCGCGAGGTAGCAAGCCGGCGCAGCGTCTCGTAACCGGCCAGCGTGTCGCCGAGGTTGTAGAGGATCGGGAAAGCGCGGCCCTGCTCCATGTGCGCGTAGAAGTGGCTCGCGTCTGAGGCCAGCACCACCCAGCCGCGGCGCGTGCGCACGCGCACCGACTGCATGCCCTTGGTGTGCCCGCCGATGTGATGCACCTCGATTCCCGGGGCGATCTCGGCCGGCCCGTCGTGGAACTGCACGCGTTCGTCGAACACGCAGCGCACCATGTTCGCGACGTCGTCGGCTTCGTAGCCGTGCCTGAGCATCGAATGGCACATGCAGCGGCCGGTGGCGAAGTCCATCTCCTTGTCCTGCAGGTGATAGCGCGCCCGCGAAAACAATGGCAGATTTCCGGCGTGGTCGTAATGCATGTGGGTGATGATCACGTCTTCTACTTTTTCCGGCGCGATGCCGAGTGCCGCGATGCCCTCGGCGACCGGACGGATGATCTGCCGCCCGCGTTTTTTGGCCATGGTCTCGCCGAACCCGGTGTCAACGACGATGGTGCGGCTCTTTCCCGCAATCACCCACACGTAGTAGTTGAGCGGCATCTCGGTATCGTGAGGGTCGCCGCCGATGAAATTCTCCGGCGAGCGGCGCATCAGCCGTGCGTACTTGATCGCATAGACTTCGTAGACGTCGTCATTCATCGCACTGATCTCCTGCGTTGCTCACGCCACGGCTTCCTGGCCGCTTACTTTTTTTCCGCCTTGTCCAACTCGGCGAAGGTTTCCCTGGCCACCCTGAACGCATCCACTCCCGCCGGGATGCCGCAGTAGATCGCCACCTGCAGCAGCACCTCGCGGATCTCGGCTTTCGATACGCCGTTGCGCAGCGCGCCGCCGATGTGCATCTTCAGTTCGTGCGGACGGTTCAGCGCGGACAGCATCGCGAGGTTGAGCATGCTGCGGGTCTTCTTCGGCAATTCCTCCCGGCCCCACACCGCGCCCCAGCAGTACTCGGTCACCAGCCTCTGCATCGGCATGTTGAAGTCGTCAGCCGCGGCGATAGATTTCTCCACGAACTCGGCACCGAGTACGGACTTGCGGATCTTCAGACCTCGATCGAACAATTCGTCATTCATTTCTTATCTCCTGAAGTTAAAGGTAAACAAAATACAGTCAAAACCATTTTCACCGCAAAGACGCAAAGGACACGAAGGAAGAGCAAGAGCAAAAACAAGCGAGAGTTAGAAACTGGAATCGGTGGCCACTTTGGCACGGTACCCGTCTTTAACTCCCATATAGTTTTCCTCCGCGCCCTCTGCGTCTTTGCGGTGAGCAGACTTTCTGTTCTTATAAAAATCGATTGCTATGGTTTCGGCCAAGCTGGGCTGGCGAGGGCATCCTTGGGCGGATAGACGGTGATCGGCACGCCCTTCTGCCATTGCACGATCAGCAGGCTCGCGTCTGCACGCCGGCCGCTCTCTTCGAACCTCAGCTTGCCGTTGCCGGGGAAGAAATTCGCCGCGCCGCCGCTGAGGTTCATCGTACGCAGCGCCTGGGCCACCGCCTTCCGGTCGGCCTTGCCGGCGGCTTCGAGGGCCGCCTTGAAGATCAGTATGTCGCCATAGGTGGTCACGAAATGCTGGGTGGGCCACGGCTCGTTGGTCTTGGCCTTTACCTCGGCGACGAAGTCCTTCTGCGCGCTGGTCGTCCAGTTGGCGACGACCGCCATGACGCCTTCGAGCTGTTCGATGCTCATGTTGTTGCGCAGGTCCGGGTCGAGGATCGCGGCGCCATTCGCGATCGTCGGCAGTTTGCCGCGCCCGAGCCCGAACTCGTTCATTTTTTCCAGCAGAAGCTTGGCGTCTGAAATCACCGTGGGCAGCAGGATGAGGATGTCCGGCCGCGCCGATCGCACTTTCTGGATCAGCGGTGTGGCGTTCGCCAGCGGCGGCGTGAAAGTCTCGTCCACTACCAATTTCAATCCGAGCTTGGCGAACTGGTGGTCGCGCATCGGCTTGACGAAAGACACCGACGCGGCGGTGTTGTCCATGACGATGCCGATGGTCTGCGGCCGCTTGCCGGTGGCCTTCTCCGCCATTTCCATCAGCGCCGGCAGCGACCCTTCCGCCTGCTGCACGCCCGTGGCGGAAGTCTGGAACACGTACTTGAAGCCGCGCGAGGTGATCAGGTCCGAATACGAGAACGTGACCACCGGCAACTCGGCGCGTTCGGTGACTTCGGTGACCGCCAGCGTGAAGGAGCTGAGATACGCGCCCGTCGCAACAACCAGGTTGGGCGAATTGGCCACCATGCGCTGTGCTGCATTCTTCGCTCTTTCGACCGAATCTCCCGCGTCGAACACCGAGAGCTTGAGTTTCGCCCCACCCATGGACTTGATGCCGCCTTGCCGGTTGATGCTTTCGATGGCCATGTCGGCGGCCATCTTCATCACCTGACCCTGCCGGGCGTAAGGCCCCGACATCGGCGCGATCAGCCCGACCTCCACCTCTTTCGTCTGCGCGGTTGCGGTAATCGCGGCGGCCGCCATCGCCGCAGCGAGCAGCGCGCGGACCACCTGCTTTCCGAGCGCATTGATTTTCATGTTGTGCATCACATCCTCCCCCGGTTCTGTTCGATTGCCAGGAAACCGACTCCGTTACATTCCAAGATACGCTTGCCTGATCCGGTCGTTGCTTTTCAGTTCGTCATGGCTGCCCTCGAGCACCACGCGCCCGGCCTCCAGCACATAGCCGCGAGTGGCGAAGTGCAGCGCCTCCGCGACGCGTTGCTCGACCATCAGCACGGTGAGCCCGGAGCCGGTGTGGATGGCGACGATGCGCTCGAAGATTTCATCGGCGACCGCCGGCCCCAACCCCAGCGACGGCTCGTCGAGCATCAGCAGCTTGGGCGACGACGCCAGCCCCCTGGCGATGGCGAGCATCTGCTGCTGTCCGCCGGACAGCGCCCCCGCCTGAGCACTTGCGCGCTCCGCCAGCACCGGAAACCAGGTGTAGACCTTTTCCAGATTCTCGGCCCAGTTGCGGCGTCCGGCCTCGGTGCCGGCGCCCATCTCCAGGTTCTCGAGCACCGTCAGCGAAGGAAACACCTGCCTCCCCTCGGGAACATGGGCGATGCCCAGGTGCGGCCGCGCGGAAGGCGCAACCGCCAGCAGATCGTTGCCCTCGAAGCGGATGGCGCCGGACATCGGCGGCACGATACCCGAAATGGTCTTGAACAGCGTGGTCTTGCCGGCGCCGTTGGGTCCGACGATCGCGACGAATTCGCCAGCGCCGACGCGTATGGTGACACCGTTCAGCACCGGCACGGCGCCGTAACCTGCGCCGAGGGCCTCGATCTCAAGCATTGGCGACCCTCCAGCGCTTTCCCAGGTACGCGTCGATCACCGCCGGGTTCCGGGTGATGTCGGCGGGTTGCCCCTCGGCCAGCACGGCGCCGTCGTTGAGCACGACGAAGCGGTCCACCAGGCGCACCATCGCCTGCATGGTGTGCTCGATGATGACGATGGTGACGCCGCGCGCGGCGAGCTTGCGCACCAGCGCGATCACTTCCTCGACTTCGTTGCCGCCCAGTCCCGCCAGCGTTTCGTCGAGCAGCAGCACCTGCGGTTTGCCGGCGAGCGCGCGGGCGAGCTCCAGCAGGCGCAACTGCTTGTTCGACAGGCTGCCGGCGAGAAGCTGCGCGTCGCGCTCGAGCCCGACCTGGGCAATTGCGGCTTCGGCATTGGCGCGCGCCTCCCGGTCCGACGCCGCGTGCACATACGCGCCGACGACGACGTTCTCCAGCACGGTCATGCGCCGGAACGGCCTGACTACTTGAAATGTGCGGCCGACTCCGGCAGCGCAGATCTGGTACGGCCGCGCGCCGACGATGTCCCTGCCCTCGAGCAGGATCTGCCCCTGGTCGGGGCGGATGAAACCGTTCAACAGATTGAAGAACGTGGTCTTGCCGGCGCCGTTCGGGCCGATGATGCCGAGAATCTCTCCGCTTACGACCTTCATGCTGATGTCGCGCACTGCTTGAAGGCCGCCGAACGCTTTCGAAACGTTGCGCACCTCGAACACCACCGCGCTGTCGCCGCTTTTTTTACACAGCGGCAGTTCCGCGACAACCGCCGATGCCGGGCCGGCGAACTGCGTCGGGGCAACAGTTATGCGCGTACGCCGGCGCAGCATCAGGTCCTTCACTTTCCAGAACACGCCCTCGGGCGCCAGCAGGATGACCGCGACGATTGCGATCCCGTAGACCACGCCCTGGATGCCGGGTATGACGTTGCCCAGCTTCGCGTGCAGCAGCTCGCTCAGCGGCACCAGGATCACCGCGCCGATCACCGGCCCCCACAGCGTGCCCACGCCGCCGAACATGGCGACGATCAGCGCCTGCGCCGACACCAGCATGCCGAACACCGCGGGCGGCGTCACCACCAGCAGCACCACCGCGTAGAAGCCGCCGATCGTGCCGGCCATCGCGCCGCTCAGCGTGATCGCCTTGAGTTTCCACGCCAGCGTCCTGATCCCGGCGGCCTCGGCCGCCGCCTCGTCCTGCTTGATCGCGAGCAGCGACATGCCGAAGCGCGAACGCTCGATCAGGCCGGTCAGCACCATCGCGCCGATCATCAGCGCCAGCGCCAGCCACGCGTAGATGCGGTGGTCCTCGAACTGCATGTACTTAAGCGGCGCCTCGCGCTGCATCGGCAGCGTCAGCTCCTGGTAGCCCAGCCACTCGAACACGTACAGCAGCGCCAGCGGATAGGCGAGCATCGCCAGCGCGAAGTAATGGCCGCGCAGGCGGAAAGTCGGGAAGCCGACCACCAGCCCGGCCAGCGCGCCCACCACCCCCGCCATCGGAATCCCCAGCCAGGGCGACAGGCCCCAGTGAATCTGCGCCAGCGCGAGGGAGTACGCGCCGAGTCCGAAGAACGCTGCATGGCCGAACGACACGAAGCCGCTGTAGCCGCTCAAGACGTTCCACGCCAGCCCCATCACCGCCCACACCGGCACCACCGTCATGATCAACTGGTAATAGGAGTTCTGCGCGAAGGCCGTCGCCACGGCGTAGACGATGCCGAATGCCGCGATCAGCAGCGCCTGGCGGCGCAGGTTCGTCCCGAGCATCTTCAGGTCCGCCCCTTCATGTCCTGCGCGCCGCCCTGCCGAACAGGCCTTGCGGCCGCAGCAGCACGATGACCAGGAACACCACGAAGATCGCGGTGTTCTGCAACTGGTTGGGCAGGAACAGCGTCGAGAGCTGCTGGACCAGGCCGATCGTCAGCCCGCCGAAAAAGGCGCCCGACACGCTGCCCAGTCCACCGAGCACGACGCCGGCGTACATGACGATCACGTACTCGAGACCGACGTACGGCTGGAACGGACCGCCGGAGGCGAGCAGCCCGCCGCCGATCGCGGTCATGCCCACGCCGAAGCCGAAAGCGAGGCGGTGCGCCCGATCGACGTCGATGCCCATGTAGATCGCGGCCTCGGCATTGTCGGCGGCCGCGCGCAGCGACTTGCCGAGCCGCGACCTGGCCATGAACAGCACGAATCCGAGAACCGCCACCACCGCGATCACCGCGGCGACGGTCTGCCCCTGATTCACGAATACGGTGGCGTCACCGTAAAGCGGACCCAGCGCCCACGCGCTCGATGAGAGCGGCGTGGCAATCGAGACCGGCGTCGAGCCGAACACGTACAGCCCGCCGTTCTGCAGGATCAACGCCACGCCGAGAGTGAGGATCAACTGCGCGTAATGCCCTTCGGACTCGAGCGCGCTGCCGCGAATGCCGGTCACCCGGCTCACCAGCAGCTTGTGCACGATGACGCCGGCGACGAAGATCACCGGCCCGGCGAGCAGCGCCGCGATGTACGGATCCATCGCCGTGCCGAACACCGCATGCGCGCCGAACAGGCCGAACGCGTAATAGGCGACGTACATGCCGAGCATCATGAAGTCGCCCTGGGCGAAGTTGATGACGCGCATGACCCCGAAGATCACGCTCAGGCCGACGCACATCAGGCCGTAGATGGCCCCGGTCAGCAGGCCCGCGGTCAGGGCCTGGAGGAAATTTTCCAGCAACTGCGCCGCGTTCATACCGGAGGAATCCCTTTAATCATCCCGGAGACACAGAGAACAACCCACCAAACCGAACTTCTCACCACGAAGGCACGAAGAACACGAAGACTCACGAAGAAAAACAAGAAATAGGAAAGTGGGTACAGGCGCCAGAACAAAAACTCAAGTCTCGCCCCCGGATATCTTTGCGACCTTTGCACCTTTGTGTGGAAAGTCGTTAACTTTGGTTTTCTTCGTGTCCTTCGTGCCTTCGTGGTGAGAGGTATGCACTTTTAGATTGTGGCCGCTTTATCGCGCAGCAGCGCCCCGAGTTGCCCGACGTCGTTGCTGAGTTCCATGCCGTCAATGAAGGACTCGATCTCACGCGCCCGCGCCGCGCCGAGCACGCTTTCGGCCGCAGCCCGAAATCTTGCGCGCACGTCCGTGGCGCTCGCATTGACGACGTCCTCCAGACGGATGCGGTGCGCCGCACCGCCGATCTCGCGCACTTCCACTTCGCCGCCCTGCTTTCCGGGATACGCCTTGGTCATCGCGCCGTCTATCTCCAGCTTCATGACGCCGATCAGCCGCTGCAAAACCGGGTCCCGCAGCCGCGTGAAGTTCTGCTCGGACACGCCGCCTTCGATCAGCGCCGCGGCGACGTTGTACTGGATGCTCATCTTCGCCTGCAGGACATGCGCGAACGGTCCGGTGTAGTCGCAGCCCGGATAGAGCGCGCCGGCGCGCGGCACCCGCACGGTAATGGCGGCGATGCGCTCCGGCGCGGATTTGTGTTCGCGGGCAAGCGCGAGCGCGGCCTGGCTGGCGGTCTGCGCGAAATTGCAGGCGGGCACCGGCTTGTGATAGACGGACAGGATTTCCGGCTGCCCGCGGAACAACGCGACCTTCGCCGCGGCCGAGCGCTTGCCCAGCGCGGCGAACAGCCCGGCTTCGCCGTCGAGCGCGGAGGGCGACGCGAACGCGCCCAGTTCGGCCAGACGCGCCGCGGTCACTGCGTCGCGGGCGGCATAGCCGGCATGGAAGAACATTTCGCTTCCGCCGGTGTGCGCCCACTGATTGAAACCGACCGTGGTGTTGGCGCCGAGCGCGATCGCGCTGGTTACTGCGTCGGTACTCAACCCCAGCAGACGCGCTCCCGCGGCAGCGGCAGCGACCGGACCGGTGATCCCGGTGGGCCGGTGGATGCGCGCCACTTCCGCGTCCATGACCGCGCGGCCGATCTGCCCGCCGACTTCGTAGCCGACCACCGCGGCGGCAATGAAGTTGCGTCCGCGAACATGGCGATACTGGGAAAGCGCCAGCAACGTGGGCAGCACCACAATGCCGAGGTGGCTGATGCTGCCGGAGTGCATGTCCTCGCGCACCAGGCCGTGCCCCATCACCGCGTTCGCGAACGCCGCATCGGCGTGCGACGCGGCGTGCCGCGACCCGATCACCGTCGCGCCGCCGCCCGTTCCTTCCGCCAGCGCTACCGCCTGCCGGCTCCACGGCAGATCGCGCGACTCGAAGGCGCAGCCGATGAGGTCGAACAGGCAGAGTTTCACCTTGTCGGTCACTTCGGCCGGCAGGTCGTTCAGCGACATCGTGACGACCGAGTGCGCAATGCGCACTGCGAGCGGCTCGCCGGTCTGGGCTGCCGGGCTTTCCTTTATCGGGCGTACGGTTGCCATTGCGTTCTCCCCGTCACTTGCTGCGCACTTCCACGCCGGCCCACGACTCGACCACCCTGCATATCGAGGTGAAATCCGAATCGGCGCCGTACACCGCGTTGGTCACCGCCAGCATCTGCCGCACCGCGGCGCCGACCACCATCGGCACGCCGAGCGACTCGGCTTCGTCGATGCAAAGCCGCACGTCCTTGTAAGACAGGCCGGTAGAGAAGCCGAAGTCGAACGTGCCCGGCAGGATGGCGCGCGGAAACTTGTCCTGCGTCGCGCTGTTGCGGCCGGTGCCGGCATTGAGGATGTCGAGCATCATCTTCGGATCCAGCCCGGCTTTCACTCCCATCACCATCGCTTCGGAAGATACCGCGATGGCGGCCGCGGCCAAAAGATTATTGGCGAGCTTCATGGTCTGCGCCTGTCCGGCGACCTCGCCGAGATGGAAGGGCTTGCCGAAAATCTTGAGCACCGGTTCCAGTTCCGCGTACACGTTCTTCGGGCACGACACCATGACCGCGAGAGTGCCTTCGCGCGCGCCCTTGAGGCCGCCGCTGACCGGTGCATCCACGTAGGTGATCTTGCGCTCGGCGAGCGCTCTGGCGACGATACCCGCGGTGCGCGGTCCAATGGTGGAGAAATCGGCGACGCGCTTGACGCGCGTTCCCTCGATCACGCCGCCGCGGCCCAGCGCCACGTTCTGCACGATCTCCGGATTGGGAAGGCTGAGGAAGACGGTCTGCGCGATGCTGGCCACTTCGGCCGCCGAGCCGGTTCTTTGCGCGCCGGCCTTTTCCAGCGCGGCGACGGCTTTGTCATCGGTATCGAACACGCATACCCGGTGGCCGGCGTTGAGTAGCCGGGTGGACATGAGCGACCCCATTTTTCCCACCCCGACGAATCCGAATGTTTCGTGTTCCATTGCCATCCTCCCCCGTCAATTCGATTTGCTTGCGGAAACGGCGGCGCCTTCATGAACGCCTGGTCAGCCGTCCGTTCCGCTCCAGAGGCGACATAGTATCGGGGACGCGCTGATCCGGCATCCTCGAAAGCGATGAACCACGGGTGACTGGATGCAAATTCCGAGCGTTGCGGCGCAGCATCCCTATGCTGGCGCCGATCGTTTACCGGCCGGCAGGCAGCGGTGCCGCGCCTAACAGGTTATCGAATTTCCGCAGGGACGCGAAGTAAGACGAAGGAAGCCAATATCACCGCATCTCTTGCCAACAATCAAAGGATTCGACGCAAAGACGCAAAGAAGGCCAAAAAGAAAAGAGCCGACCCTATGGACGCTAATCGCGAGCAATGACCACGCGATCGGAACGCCCTGCTGCGCGTTGCTACCGCTATGGCGGGCGGCAAACGAGACGGAGGATGTCGGGGCGGTGGCACACCAAAGCGCGAGCTGATTATCTTCACTCATCAAGTCGTCTTATTTTTAGCATTTGATAAAAAACTGGCACCGCATGGGCGCCAGCCAAATACCACCGTATCGTCAGGCTGCGGCGCGCTGCATCACTTAGGCAGCACGCCGGCGGCCTTGGCCGTGTGAGTCGCAATAGCATCCATCACGGCCGGGGAGAGGCAATCGTAAGGCTCCAGCTTGAGTTCCTTCAACCTTGCCCTGACAGCACCCATGTTATCGGGGCTTGCACCCGACTCGATAATCGACGAAACAAATGCCGCGAATTCCGGAGGCGCCCAGCCCGCATCCTTCGATAGCTCGGTGTGAATAAAATCGAATCCGTGTAACGCATGGCCCTTGTTCTCGATCCGGCCATACATGTGGACACCGCACTCTTTGCAGGCATGCCGCTGAATGGTTGCCTTGGGATCCACAATCGCGAGTTTGTTTTCGTTCGCCTTTACACTGAGGTTGTCGCGCGACACGACGGCAACCTGCGAGAACAGCGCCCCTTTCGGTTTCCAGCACTTCGTACAGCCACATACGTGATTGTGTGCGCACTGCCCTTTGATCGCTACCTCGACCTTGTTCTGCGGGCAGTTGCACGACAGCGTCCCGCCCGCAAAGCCCTTTGCCGCGGGTTTCAATCCACGGTCAACCGCTGGATGTATCTTGACTGCACTATTCATAATAATTTCTCCTTTTGGATTTTATCTCTCTACCGGCGCAGGCTGGGGTTGCGGCCAGCATCTTAAGTTGTCATTGCCCAGCAAAAATATTCGCAAACATAAACACTGCGATACTGCGTCCGCCTTAACGTCAAAATACCACAACCGAGCGAATGGATTTTCCTTCATGCATCAAATCGAAGGCGTCGTTGATTTTTTCCAATGGCATCACATGGGTAATCAAGTCGTCAACATTGATCTTGCCGTCCATATACCAATCGACAATCTTGGGGACATCTGTACGACCTCTGGCACCCCCAAATGCGGACCCTTTCCAGACGCGCCCCGTGACAAGCTGAAATGGCCGGGTCGATATTTCCTGGCCAGCACCTGCAACGCCAATGATGGTGCTAACACCCCACCCCTTGTGACAGCATTCCAGGGCCTGGCGCATCAATTTAACGTTACCAATGCACTCAAAGGTGTAATCAGCCCCTCCTTTGGTCAGGTTGACCAAGTAAGGCACTATGTCTCCCTGTACTTCTTTCGGATTGATAAAATGGGTCATCCCTAATTTTTCGGCCAATGCTTTCCGCGCCGGATTAATGTCGACGCCGATAATCATGTCAGCGCCAGCCAGCCGGGCGCCTTGAACCACGTTCAAGCCGATCCCACCCAGACCAAATACAACGACTGTTGAGCCCGGCTGTACCTTGGCAGTGTAAATTACCGCGCCAATCCCGGTTGTAATACCGCAACCGATATAGCAGACCTTATCGAACGGAGCGTCCTCGCGAATCTTTGCGAGCGCGATTTCTGGCACCACCGTGTAGTTGGCGAACGTCGAAGTACCCATGTAGTGATGGATCTTCTGGCCGCCGATCGAGAAACGGGAAGTGCCGTCCGGCATCACTCCTTGTCCTTGCGTGGCGCGGATTGCCTGGCACAAATTCGTCTTACGGCTCAGGCAATACTCACACTGGCGGCATTCGGGCGTGTATAGCGGAATAACGTGATCACCCTTCTTTAGACTCGTCACGCCTGGGCCCACTTCGACCACGATCCCGGCTCCCTCGTGGCCAAGAATTGCTGGAAACAAGCCTTCCGGGTCGGCACCGGATAAAGTGAAGGCGTCCGTGTGGCAGATGCCGGTCGCCTTAACTTCCACCAACACTTCACCGGCTTTTGGACCGTCGAGGCGCACTGTTTCTATTGTCAGGGGTGCGCCGGCTTTATGTGCTACGGCTGCGCGAATATCCATTGGTCAACTCCTGTCTTAATTTCTTGATTGAAGTATTACAAATTCTGGGTCTTCAGGAAATCGAGTGGGTGATTTTGGGTCATTTTAGATCGCTGGGAGCGTGCAAGTGAGAATCTTTAGCCGCAGGTATTCTTCGTCGCGCAGCCCATATGCGCGGCGCTGGATGACGCGAATCTTGTTGTTCAAGCCTTCCACGAATCCGAGAGACACCTTGTTCTCTGGCTGGCAGTAGGCGGCGATCCCATTCCAATGCCGATCGATCATCTCAGCGAATTTCTAGTAGACCCCGCATAATAGGCCCCGCCGGCCGGCCGTGAACCGGGCTCCCGACGACCCGATCCGAGAAAGGACGTTTCGATGAATGCTCCCACGTACGGGTACACGCTGGGTTTTATCCAGAGCATGCTCACCGAGAAATCGGGAAAAGCATCGGGATGGTTCAAGGACCTGGAGCTCAGGACCGCCTTTCAGCCGATCTTCAGCTTGCCGCACAAGCGGGCCATCGGGTTCGACGCCAGCCTGCGCGGCACCGATTCCCAAGGCAAGCCGGTGCCCGCCGAGACGCTGTTCGGTCCGGTGGAGAACTACTCCGAGACCTCTCTGCTGGATCTGCTGTGCATCACGATCCACGTCCACAATTTCTTTGCCGGCCAGCGGCCGCGAGGCCTGCTGTTCGTCAATCTGCACCCCGACGTGTTCCTGGACTCAGACCGCACGGCGGAATTCCTCGCCGCGCTGGTTCGCCATTACCGGGTGCCTGAAGGCAGGCTTGTGATCGACATCCCCGGTTCCGTGCTGCAGGACGAACGGCTCAGCGCGCCACTGGATCATTACAGGCAGCTCGGCTGCCTGATCTCGGTGGACGATTTCGGCGTCGACAACTCAAACCTGGACACGGTCTGGCACACCGCACCGGCGGTGGTGAAGATGGGACGCTCGGTAATCGCCGACGCGACCGAGGACCGGCGAGCCCGGCAGGCGCTTCCGCGCGTGGTGTCCCTGCTGCACGAGATGGGCACGCTGGTCGTCATGGAAGGCGTCGAAACCGAAATGGAGGCGCTGGTAGCAATCGACGCCGATGCGGACTTCGCCACCGGCTTCTATTTCGGCGCTCCTTACGAAGACCTCGGTGGATATTCCGAACCAGGCGCCGTATTGGACGCCCTGTGGAACACATACAAGAAGCGCGCACCCAGCCGGACGAAAGAAACGTCCGCCCGGGCTTCGCTGGAGGACGAACCCCTCCACTCTTCGGAGATCAGGAAACTGCGCAGCGCCTCTCCGGCCGAGATCAGCCGCTACCGCGAAGAGCGGCGGCCGTTCATCTCGGCGATCCAGCGCATCGCGTCTCTGGTGAAATCCGGCGACAACTTCGACATCGCGTGCAGCGAATTCCTGGCGCTGCCGGGTTCGATCTGCTGCTACATGCTCGACGCGGACGGCAAGCAGATCGGTACCGACGTAACTTCTCGCCATCCGCCCGTCAGGCGAGGGGTGGATTTCAACGCGCTGGCCGCGCCCGCCGACGCGGACTGGTCACGGCGCGACTTCTTCCGCCGCGCCCTCAACGAGCCGGAGATCGCCCAAGTCACCCGGCAGTACTGCTCGCTCGGCGGACACACCCGCTGCGTGACTTTCTCGGTGGCGACGACCGTGCATGGCAAGCCGGTGGTTGTTTGCGGCGACGTGGATTGGACTACGCACGCCCGCGTCCGACACTGAACATTGGCGCGCGCGCTCCCGCCTCATGGGCGAGCAGCATGCGCTTGCGCTCCAGGCCGCCGGCATAACCGGTCAGCGAGTTGTCGGCACCGATGACGCGATGGCAGGGGACGATGATGGAAATCGGATTGCGCGCGTTGGCGTGGCCGACCGCGCGCGAGGCCTGCGGCTTGCCGATGCGGCGCGCCAGCTCCGCGTAAGAGATGGTCTCGCCGTAGGGGATGCCGCGCAGTTCCTGCCACACGCGTAACTGGAACTCGGTGCCTTGCGGCGCCAGCGGAAAATCGAATTCGGTAAGCCGGCCTTCGAAGTAGGCGCGCAGTTGCGCTTTGACTTCGGCGAACGGCACGGCGGCTTCGTCGCGAATCCAGTCCGGCCGCATCGCGGGACGGTGCTTGTCACTGTCGGTGTGCAGGCCGGTAAGCGACTGTCCGTCGGACATCAGCAGCAGCGGACCGACCGGGCTTTCGAAAGTCGTATAAAAAGTAGTCATGTCAGCGTTCTCCAGAGGTGCATTGCAGCGTAGCCGCGCCAGGGCCGCCAGGCCTCCGCGCGCGCCAGAATCTTGCGCTCGTCGTCGGTGCCCAGTGCCTTGCGGATGCCGAGGTCGGTCGCCGGAAAGGCGTCCGGCCAGGCAAAGGCGCGCATCGCCAGGTACTGCGCAGTCCATTCGCCGATACCCGGCAATGACTTAAGGCGCGCTATCGCCGCTTCGACGTCGGCGCCGGGGTCGAGCAGGTTCGGATTGGCCGCCATCGCCCTGGCGACGTTGGTAAGCGTGCGCGCCCGCGCCGATGTCACGCCGATTTTCGTAAGCGCCGCGGGCGTGGCGGATGCGACGCGCTGCGCGGTGGGCATCAGCAGTCGCAATTCCGGAAACGGGATGTCCACCGGCTCGCCGAAGGCTGCCGCGAAGCGTGCGGCGAGCGTGGTGGCCGCCTTCACGCTGATCTGCTGCCCGAGCACCGCGCGCACCGCCACCTCGAAACCGTCGAACGCACCCGGCAGCCGCAGCCCCGGTTGCCGCGCCGCGAGCTTGCCCAGGCGTTCCGCGATGCGCTGCGGTTCTGCGCCCAGGTCGAACAGCCGCCGTACTCTGGTCAGCACCGTGGGAATCGCGCGCCCGAGCTCCGGCGCCAGTTCCACCATCAGCGCATGACGGTGAGGGCTCCGCCGCACGCGGATCCAGCCGGTGCGCCCGCCGAGGCTCACCGTGCGCAGGTAACTCGAATCGCGGATCGCCTCGACGCCGTCGTACAGCCGCTTCGACAGAAACTCCAGGAGGCAATCCCAGTCCAGCGGCGGCCGGTACGCCAGTTCGCAGACGAAGCGGCCGGCCGCCTTCACGCCCCCCGAGCCGCGACGAAACTGTGTGGGATTCAGCCGGTAGTTGGTCTTGAACGCGTCGTTGAAGCGGCGCAGGCTGGAGAAGCCGCTGGCGAAAGCCACATCGATGACCGGCAGTGTGGTGTCGGTGAGCAACAGCTTGGCGGTGAGCAGGCGCTGGGTTTCCAGCAGCTTGTTCGGCGACACGCCGAACTCGTCCTGGATCACGCGCCGCAAGTGGCGGTCGCTGATGCCCATCTCCGCCGCTAGCACGCTCACGCTGCCCTCGTTGAGCGCGCCGTCCTCGATGCGCCGGGCAAGCGCCACCGCGAGGCGGTTGCGGGAATCGACCAGCGCGTTACCGGGCGCGAGCTCGGGACGGCAGCGCAAGCAGGGACGGAATCCCGCCTGCTCGGCGGCAGCGGCGTTCGGATAGAAGCTGCAGTTGCGGCGCAAAGGCCGCCGCGAATTGCAGATGAGGCGGCAGTAGATTCCGGTGGAGGAGACACCTACGAACATGAGCCCGTCGAAGCGGGGATCGCGGCTCATCAGCGCCTGGTAACAGCTTTCCTGATCGAGTTGCATGCGCCCATACTGCCCGCTCTCGCAGTCCCGCGCTAGCCATTTTCGGACATGCAGTTCTAGGGGCGGTTGAAATGCAAACCCGAAACGCGTTCAACAGCCAGCCACCCCACTCAGGGCAAGCGGTTACTGTGCTTGCCGCTCCGAGTGGTGTGGCAAAGGTACGCAAAGGTACGCAAGGAAAACCAGGAAAGAGTCTTGCTCTTTCGACATTCACGACATTCACGACATTCACGACATTCACGACATTCACGACATTCAC
>JBBPIT010000023.1:0-54738 GCA_038040175.1 Pseudomonadota bacterium
GCACAACCCAATAATACTTCGACTCTTTCGAGGGACCGGGCGATTCGGGCCGATGCCTGCGTCGGCTCCTCCTTATGTAGGCCGGCTACACGGCGTCCTCGCCGTCTTGCCCTCGACCCGAATCGCCTCGGTCGCGCATGTGGAACCTGGTCAGAGCTTCCCTAAATGAATTTCCGGCGGCGTTCGACCAGGACTTTCTCGATCAGTTCGATCGAGTTGCGCACGCCTTCCATGTTCGGATTGATGGAGAGCGCGCGTCGATAGTAGTCGAGCGCGCGCTCCAGGTCGCCCTTGCGTACGTAGATCTGCCCGTAGCCGGAGAGCACGCCGAAATGCCGCGGATTCCTTTTGAGCACTTCGGCGCAATCCTGCAGCGACAAATCATCCTCGCCAAGCAGGAAGTAAACCGTCGCCCGCTTGTTCCAACCCTCGGCGAAGTCCGGGTTCATGCCGATCACCCGGCTGAACGTTTCAACGGCGGCCGGCAAGTCTCCGCTTTGCATTTGCGCCAGCCCGCGCTCGAACAGCCGGTCGGTGGCCTGGTCTCCTGAGCGGCCCCATACCTGCCAGATCGCCCCTTCCGCGGCTTGCCGCACGCTCGCGTCCGGATCGTACAGTGCAGCCATCAACAGCGGCAAATCAGCCGGCGTTCCCAGTTCGGCGAGCACGGCACAGGCGCCGGCACGGGTTTGCGCATCCTTTTGCTGCAGGTCCGCCAGTGCGCGTTGCCGCAGTTCACCTTCGGGCTCCTGCGCGAGTGCCTGACCCGCAGCCAGAAGCGCCGCCAGCAAGATGACGGCGAACTTGCGCCGCATCGCAAACCTGCTCGAGCTGTTGCAGTGACTCAGCATGGCAATCCCCGGGCCAAAACCCTAAAATGGCGCATTCGCATCGCATCCGATGCGCCTGCCAAGAAATTCTACCCCTTGCCTTCTTCGAGAGCTTCGACATGTTGAGACATCTGCTGTTCGGCCTGCTCGCAATCTCCACCGGCGCTCAGGCCGCTTATCCGCTCGGCACCATGACCTGTGACGACATCGCGAGTTTCGCCTCGGAAGCCATGTCCTGGCGCAAGGAGAGGCAGACGCGGGAACAGGCGCTCGCCGCGCTGGAAAAGCGCACTTACAACGACCCGGTGGAGAAGAAGAACCTCACCGCAATCGTGGATCTGGTATTCGGTTCGTACGGACGCAACTGGACCGTGGAATCGGCCGGGAACATCATGCGCACCGATTGCATGACGGGGCGCTGAGTGACGCGCCTGCCCCCGCCGGCCCGGACCGGAATGCGGCTTGCCGACGTGGACACGCCGGCGCTGCTGCTCGACCTGGACGCATTCGAGCGCAATCTCGACCGCCTCGATCAATCCCTGACCGGATTCAAGGTGCGCGTGCGTCCGCACTCCAAATCCCACAAATGCCCGGAAATCGCGCTTCGGCAGATGGCGCACGGCGCCGTCGGTGTCTGCTGCCAGAAGGTTTCCGAAGCCGAGGCCATGGTCGAAGGCGGCGTGATGAACGTCATGGTCAGCAACGAAGTCGTCGGCGCGGGCAAACTCGCGCGCCTGGCGGCACTGGGGAAACGCGCCAGGGTGAGCGTCTGCGTGGACGATGCGCAGAACGTCGCCGACCTCGACGCCGCGGCGCGCGCCGCGGGTGCCACCCTCGACGTGCTGATCGAGGTCAACGTCGGAGCGAACCGCTGCGGCGTCAATCCGGGGCAGCCGGTGGTCGAACTGGCAAACCGCATCACCGCATCGAAGAACCTGCGCTTCGCCGGCCTGCATGCCTACCAGGGTGCCGCGCAGCACGCGCGTACGCCGGCGGAAAGGCGCGACGCAATATCCAAGGCGGCGCAACAGGTGCGCATGACCCTGGAAATGCTGCACGAGTACGGCATCAAGCCCAAAATCATCACCGGTGCCGGCACCGGGACGTATCTGCACGAGGCCGGCAGCGGCATCTACAATGAGATCCAGCCCGGCTCCTACATCTTCATGGATGCCGACTACAACCGTAACCTCGACGAGGACGGCAAGCCGCTGCGCTACTTCGAGCAAAGCCTGTTCGTATGGACCACGGTCATGAGCCACGCGGTTCCCGAGCGCGCGGTCGTGGACGCCGGACTGAAGGCATTGTCCGTGGATTCGGGGATGCCGCTGGTCGCGGACCTGCCGGGCGTGGAATTCCTCAGAGCCTCGGACGAGCACGGGGTGCTGCGCCTGCCGGTGGAGACGAAAGTGAAGGTCGGCGACAAGATCCGACTGATTCCCGGCCACTGCGACCCGACCGTGAATCTCTACGACTGGATCGTGGGCGTGCGCGGCGACAAGGTCGAGTCCGTCTGGCCCGTCACCGCCCGCGGCGCCTTCTACTAGATCGTTCTCACCGTTAAATCGTTCTCACCGCAAAGACGCAAAGGACGCAAAGAAGATCGAATGCGAAAACGAGAACAGAAATGTAGTGTAGAACTTGTGCGCTTGCGTGGACTGTCGCTCGCCTCGGTACCGCATATTTTCCGAACGACTCATGGGTTTTCTCGGCCATCGTGCTTTTCTTCGCGTCCTTTGCGTCTTTGCGGTGAAAGTGCATTTGTTTGAACGGTGAAAGCGCATTTGTTGAAAAGGTAAAAACATGCCGGGACCGAAGACCTATCAATTCGACACGCTGAGCCTGCACGCAGGGCAGCAGCCCGATCCGCAATTCGGGGCACGCGCCCAGCCGGTGTACTTCACCACGTCCTACGTGTTCAAGGACACCGAACAGGCGGCATCGCTGTTCAACATGGAGCGCGCCGGGCACGTCTACTCGCGCATCTCCAACCCCACCAACGCGGTGCTGGAAGAACGCATCTCGGCGCTCGAGGGCGGGGTCGGCGCTATCGCCACCGCCAGCGGCCAGGCGGCCATGCATCTCGCCATCGCGACGCTGATGGGCGCCGGCTCGCACATCGTCGCATCGCGCTCGCTCTACGGCGGCTCGCACAACCTGTTGCAGTACACGCTGCCGCGCTTCGGCATCGACACCACTTTCGTGAGCGCGCGCGACGTGGACGGCTTTCGCAAGGCGATCCGGCCAAATACGCGGTTGATCTTCGGGGAGACGCTGGGCAATCCCGGGCTCGACGTTCTCGACATTCAGAAGGTTTCGGAAGTCGCGCACCAGGCCGGCCTGCCGCTGCTGGTGGATTCCACGTTCACCACGCCCTACCTGATGCGCCCGTTCGACCTGGGTGCGGACCTGATCTTCCATTCCGCCACCAAGTTTCTCGGCGGCCACGGCGTGGCGATCGGCGGGGTCCTGGTGGACAGCGGCAAATTCGACTGGGAGAAGTCCGGCAAGTTTCCGACGCTCACCGAACCCTACGAAGGCTTCCACGGCATGGTGTTCACCGAGGAATCCACCACGGCGGCGTTTTCACTGCGCGCGCGCCGCGAGGGCCTGCGCGACTTCGGCGCCTGCATGAGCCCGATGAATGCCTTCCAGATCCTGCAAGGCATCGAAACGCTGAGCCTGCGCATGCAGAAGCACATCGACAACACCCGCAAGGTCGTCGCCTTCCTCGACAGTCACGAAGCGATCGAATCGGTCTCCTACCCCGAGTTGCCGTCGCACCCCGATCACGAACTGGCGAAGAAAATCCTTCCGCGCGGCTGCGGCGCGGTTTTCAGCTTCAGCCTCAAGGGCGGGCGCGCCGCCGGCAAGCGCTTCATCGAATCGCTCAAGGTGTTCTCGCATCTGGCCAACGTCGGCGACGCCAAGTCGCTGGTGATTCACCCGGCGACCACCACGCACTACCGCATGGACGACGCCGCGCTGCGGGCGGCAGGCATTACCGAGGGCACCGTGCGCCTTTCCATCGGCCTGGAAGATGCGGACGATCTGATCGAGGACCTGAGCCGGGCCTTGTACGCTTCGCAGAAGGCTTGAATAGGTCAAGAGCGTTGACGCAAAGGTTTCTTTTCAATACCTTCTTTTCAATACCTGCTCGACGGGTGCCCTTGAGGGGTACGCAAAGGGGAAAAGAGAGAACGCAAAGGAAAAAACGCAGAATTGAATTGACTAGACTTTTCTAGCGACTAGCCTCTAATCACTAGCCACTCGTCACTCACCACTCGCCTCTCGCCTCTCGCCTCTCGCCTCTCGCCCCTAACCATTCGCCAATGGAAAGATTACTCGAACCCGAAATCATGGAGGACGCGGAACAGGCGCTCGCTTACGCGAAGGCGGACTTTTCCACGTCCAACCAGTGGTACGTGGATCATCTGCTGGCCGATTTTCCGAAGAACCTGGGCAATGTTCTCGACATAGGCTGCGGTCCGGCCGACGTGCCGGTAAGACTTGCCCGCGCCCATCCCACGATTCGCGTTACGGCCATAGACGGCTCCGGCGCCATGCTCGCGCTGGCGCGGGAAGCAGTCCAAGCCGCCGGCGTGCAGAAGCGCGTTGCCACGGTGCAAGGCTGCATTCCCGGATTGCCTTTCGACGAGCACAGCTTCGACGCGGTCCTGTCGAAGGATCTGCTGCATCACCTTCCGGATCCGATGGTGTTGTGGAGCGAAGCCAGACGCCTGGGCCGGCGTGGCGCCGCGGTCTACGTGATGGACCTGTTCAGGCCCGCCTCGCCGGAAGCCGCACGCACGATCGTCGAAACCGTTGCCGGCAGCGAACATCCGATTCTCAAGGAAGACTTCTACAATTCGCTATGCGCGGCGTTCACCGTCGAAGAGGTACGCTCGCAAATCAGGCAGGCCGGCCTCGGTCTCGACGTCATCCAGATAAGCGACCGGCATATGCTGATCCGCGGGCTGCTGCCGTAAGGAAGTCCGTGAATATCGTGAATGTCGTGTCGGATAGATGGGTGCTGAGTGCTGCGATGTCATGCGAGGACTCAGGACTCAGGAAACAAGACTCAGGACACAGTAAAATCTCAAGACTTGGATCTCCTTCGTGTACCTTCGTGTTGAGCGCGTTTAGAGATTCTTAGAATGTATCTGAAAGTCGATAACAAAAAAGTTTACGCATACACGGCCAATCATCCGTTCGATGCGGCGAAGCCGACGGTGGTATTCGTTCACGGCGCGGCCAACGACCACAGCGTCTGGGCATTGCAGAGCCGCTATTTCGCCTATCACGGCTGGAATGCGCTTGCTGTGGATCTCTCCGGTCACGGAAAATCGGAAGGCAAGGCGTTCGACCGCATCGGCGACATCGCCGACTGGGTGGCACGCGTGCTGGACGCAGCCGGCGCGGGCATGGCTTCACTGGTCGGACACAGCATGGGGTCGCTGGTCGCCCTGGAAACTGCGGCGCGCCATCCCGCCCGCGTCGCGAAGCTGGCCCTGGTCGGCATTGCGGTGCCGATGCCGGTCTCCGAGCCGTTGCTCAATGCCTCGAAGGCGAACGATCACGTCGCCTACGAGATGATCAACGTGTTCTCGCACAGCAACGCAGCACAGATCGGCGGCAATCGGGTGCCGGGAATCTGGATGATGGGTTCCGCGATGCGGCTGATGGAGCGCTCAGGCTCCGGCGTGCTCCACGCCGGCTTTTGCGCGTGCAACGCGTATGGCAACGGGCTGGAGGCCGCAGCGCAAGTCAAATGCCCGGCCCTGTTGATCCTGGGCAAGCGCGACCAGATGGCGCCGATGAAGGCGGCGCAGGCTCTCGCGACAAAGATTCCGAACGTGCGCACGGTGGCGTTGGAAGGCGCCGGGCACGCGCTGATGACCGAGCAGCCCGACGCGGTGCTCGACGCGCTGATCGGCTTTCTTTGATGAAAACGGCCGGTCTTTGCCGGCCGTTATTTTGGGCGCAACCCTTTCTCAGGGGATGTACTGAATGTGCTTCTCTGCCTGCTTGAGCAGCGTCTCGGCGTCGCTGACTTCGAGCTTGCCCGGCTGCTCGACGTTGAGCGCCTTCACCACGCCGTCCACCACCAGCATGGAAAAGCGCTGCGAGCGCACGCCCATGCCACGCTGGGTCAGGTCCATTTCCAGTCCCAGCGCCTTGGTATAGAGCCCGCTGCCGTCGGCAAGCATGCGCACCTTGCCCTTGGCGTCCTGATGCTTGCCCCACGCGCCCATGACGAACGCGTCGTTGACCGAGAGGCACCAGATTTCGTCCACTTTCTTGTCCCGGAATTTGTCGGCAAGCTGCAGGAAACCGGGTAGATGCTTGGCCGAGCAGGTCGGGGTGAATGCGCCCGGCAGCCCGAAAATCGCGATGCGTTTTTTCGCGGCGATTTCCTCGACCTTGAATGCGTTCGGCCCGATGGTGCAGCCCGGTGTTTCTTCTTCGATGAGTTCCCAAAGGGTGCCGCCGGGAAGTTTGTCCCCCACCTTGATCGCCATCTGAATTTCCTCCGAATTCTGATTGAAGTGAGACAATTCAATTGTCAATAGCAATTGTAAACCATCTGAATTTATTGAGAAATCGGTTCGATTTAAGTCCGGCAGTTTCACCCCTAGCTACACGATGCATGGCATAGGAGTATCTTTTGCCAGTGCACAGCGATCTTCGAATTCTTCTCGCGGTTTCGAAATGGGGAAGGAGATTGCTTGCCTTCGGAGCGATGGCCCTCGCCGCGTTTGCTGCCATTTCCTCTTATACCAGCGGTCTGCGGGCCCATGACGTGGTGCTGCTTGGTTTGTGGGCTCTGCTCCTGGGTAGTCTATGCGCCTGGGTAATTCTGAAAATCGGCGACCGGCTTATCGGCGGCATCGAACAAGTAAAAGAGGGTCGCCGGGTCGCTACGCTCTTAACCGAGTGGCGGGCAGTCAACAATCCGGCAATTCGCCTCGACGCGCTGGTCTGCCTGTGGCTGGAAAAGGCGCCGGACAACAAGATCATCCGCCAGATCCGTGAAAACACACTTCTCCGCACTCTGAAAGCAGCAGTGCGGCAAGGGCTCATTCAACGCCACGTGAAAGATGAGCCCGAGGTCAGCGCGACTACGCTATGTGACGTCGACAGCGCGGCAGAATTCTTCGCGAAAGCAAAATGGCTCAGCGTCAAGCCGGAACCCGCGGGTCTGGAGCCCGCGCAGGTTCCCGCGGGAATCACGATTGCTGCGCCACACCGAGCTCGTACCGTGCGCAGCAGCTGGATATGGGGTCACAGGGATCCTTGGCGCTAGCGCTTCCTGAACACTGCGATGGCCAACGAAAAAGACCGTGACCCGCAAGAAGTCCGCAAAGTAATTGCGAAGCACACGCCTGTTTATGCCCTCATGGGGCACCTTGCTTCCGATTGGGCGATGCTTGAACTTATGGTCAATCAATTGATCTGGAAGCTCGCGGATGTTTCCCCCGTAACAGGGGCCTGCGTTACCGCGCAGATTTTCACCATCAATAACAGATTGATGGCCGTGATTTCGCTGATGCGTTTGCGAGGCTTCGACGAAACTATGGTGAAAGAAGTGAACAAGTTCTCCGATGCAATACGGGGTCCAGCCGAGGGGCGTAATCGAACGATTCATGACCCGGTCGTTGTCAGTGTCAAAGATGAAGCCATTGGGAGGCTGGAAGTCACGGCGCAAAGGAAACCCGTATTCGAGGTCGTGCCGATTTCCGTCGAAGAGATCAATAAAGTTCGCCTGGAAATTCTCAAGTGCACAAACGATTTAATCGATCTTCGCCAGAAGATTTTGGAGAAGCTTCGGACATTGCCCGAAATACCGAAGTCATCGCCTCTGCCCATAGACTTGACTGTGATGGTTGACCGAGTAGGTCCAACCATCGGGAAGTGATTTCCTCTGTGCCAGGTTGCGCGTACAAATGAACCCCGACGATTTCATCGCCAGGCTGAATGCGGAAAACAACCCGGACGCGGTGCGCAAGCGCATCGCCGCCGAGAGTTATAGCGCCCGACACGCCCAGATTGCCCAGTGGTGGCTTGATCGCAGGGCTGAGGCTGCCACGCTTGAAGCCGCGACCCGCGCAGAGGCGCGCGAGGAAGAGAACTTGTCGATCTCCCGCGCGGCCTTACGAATCTCCGACCGCGCGAATAAAATTGCAGTCAGCGCAATTATATTGAGCGTTGTCACCGCAATCGTCGTTGCCATTATCCAATTCATCCCGGCCCGATAGCCACCTTGGATGCGTTCCAATGCATTGAGCGCGACGCGCTGGGAGTAACGAAAAACCGAACGCGAGCGCTGACCGCGCCTGCCGCCCTCGATCCTGCCCCGCGGTGCCCGCCTGGGCCACCCCGCCCCCACCACCCCGAACGCGCACGCAGATTTTCTACCCTACCCCCGCTCACCAAATTGGCCGCACTCAAACTTGGTAAACTTCAACTTTACCGGGGCGAGCACCGCAGATATCCGGTGCCCGTCGGTAGTTAGGAGCTATTAAAGATGCCCGATATTCATACTAACGGCGCCTGTTTCACCGCAACCAAGAGAAACATGGTGACGGGCATGCGGGGCAATCGCCTTTCTCACGAGGCTGCCGAGTCAGTGATCCGGCAGTCCACCGATTTTCTGCAAAGGGTCGTGGACATCTACGAAAGAGACGTTGCTCGAGCTGAAGTTGGTGAAGGTGGAAGCGGGCGTGTCGGCCACGAGGCGGTAGAGCGCGAATGCCCGACAGTCCTTCTTTATGGCCGTGTTCAAAGCGGAAAAACGGCGGCAATGGTTATGACCACGGCCCTCGCCATGGACAACGGGTTTCACATTGTGATTGTGCTAACAGCAAACAATGTAACGCTTGTTCGACAAACAACCAATCGCTTTAAAGCACTCGATGGCCCAACTGTCCTGTCTACATTTAAAGCGGATGCTGAGTACGAGTGGGACGGCATACTTGATCAGATTCGGGAGTCGTTGGGCACGGATGGTTTAGTTATTGTCTCCGGCAAAGATCCGACCCATCTGGCTGCCTTGATCGGTTTACTGCAGGAGCTCGACGCAGCCGAGTACCCTGCGTTGATATTCGACGATGAAGCGGACGCAGCCACCCCAGACACTACATTGGCCGCGCGAACTTCGGGGCGTACGAACGCGCCGTCCCACGCAAGCACCATCAACAGACGGGTCGTGGAAAATACCGCACCAGGGCAAACCGGCGAGTCGATCAGAGAAGTCCTGCCACATAACGTTTATGTTCAAGTTACAGCAACGCCGTTTGTACTCTTGCTACAGAGACTAGACTCTCCGGTGCGTCCGAGCCTAACGCATTTGCTTGAGCCAGGCGAGGGCTACTGCGGCGGTGAAGCCTTTTTCGGCGCGTTCGACATTACTCAGCCGATGCCGGCACCGCCCATCGTTTTGGTCGCGAATACAGAGGCCCAATCGCTCCTCGTCGCACGACGAGCCGGAACTCCGGCCGGAATGTCGCGTTCCGTAGCTTTTTTCCTGATCGCAGGTGCCGCTCATGCCAGTGTAAGGCATGGTGGTTCTTATCCGCCGCAAGGGTATAAGCATCTATCGCATACAAGCGTACGAATGGATCAGCACGATCATTTGGTAAACGTTATCCAGCGCCACCTTCACGACCTAAGACCGCTAATACGGGACCCTGTGAGCGGTCCGACACGACAGTACTTTCAATCCGCCTATGACGAACTGCTTCGAAATCGAGCAGAGTTAGAGGAGCATTGGCATCGAATTCCTCCGATGGACGAGCTGTTGTCCCTCATGGCCCAAAATTTCGGTCAATTCGAAGTGATTAAGGTGAACGCCAGCACGGGAGTACCGGAGTACGGTCCCAGATACAACTTTGTGGTAGGCGGCAACATTCTCGGCAGAGGAATAACTATCGATGACTTACTGGTCACGTACTACCTTAGGGAGGCGCAGACTTCGCAGATGGACACTGTCTGGCAACACGGCCGGATGTTTGGCTATCGCCACGAATTGATGCCATTTACCAGGATCTACCTCCCTGGCCGCCTTGCAAGACTATTTCAGGGCATTCATGAATCCGAAGTTGATCTGCGTCGCATTGCGGAAGGAATTGCGCAAGGCGGGGCCGTACCTATCAGCGTCCTACAGGGTACACGCGCCACTAGACCAAACGCATTAGAAGCAAGTGCAATTCGAATTTACCAGCCAGGCAGCCAAATCTTCCCTAGGTACTCTGTATCCGACCCAGCAGCTGTTGGGAATTCCAATTCGGAGATTCGAAACGTACTGATCGAAGCAAATGTACCGTTGAACGAGCCCGCGCGAGAACGACGATTTCGAGATGCCTCAACAGATACACTGGTCCAGCTTGCAAAGATGGTCCCGATAAGGGAGGAAGACGATGGAAGGTGGGACATCGAAGCTGTGGCGGCCGTACTGACGGGCCTCAGCGCGCGATACCGTAACATTGGCTCGCTTTACGTACGTGCATTTGATCGAGGAGAGGACCGTCGATTTCAAACTGGTGTCCTTTCGGGGCCCGAAGTCGACATCGCAAGACGACAGGCAAAGCCAGTGCTCGCATTGGTGTACAACGGAGAGCACGATAATCCGCAGTACTGGTATCCCACTCTTTATCTTCCCACCGATGCACCGATCCAGGTCTTTAACGCTGATAACTGACTTTAGAATAATCGTCGACGAACCGCCGACTCCTCGCTATCATGGGTTCGTCAGAGGGAGGCAGGACCATGAATGCAAGCGTAGTTGATTTGTTCTGTGGAGTCGGTGGCCTTACGTACGGTTTCCGCCGTGAAGGTTTCAAAGTCGTCGCCGGCGTGGATTCGGATTCTCGGTGCGCCTACCCGTTCGAGCACAACACTAGAGCGAAATTCATCGCTCGCGACGTCGCGAAGTTGTCGTCCCGCGAGTTGCTGTCTTTCTATCCCAAGAATGCCGTCCGGATTTTGGCCGGATGCGCACCATGTCAACCCTTCTCACTTTATCGCAATGGCAAGAGTCGAGAAGGCGATTGGACTTTGCTTCGGGAGTTCGCAAGGTTGGCCAAGTCGACACGACCGGAAGTCGTCACGATGGAGAACGTGCCGCAGCTTGTGCACCATGAGATTTTCGATCAGTTCGTTGATGAACTGGAGCAAGCCGGGTACTGGACGAGCTGGTATCTCCCAAAAAGTCATACTTACGGTGTGCCACAACGGCGAATCAGGCTAGTATTGTTCGCCTCTCGCTTTGGTGCGATCGAACTATTGGCTCCAACCCATCTCAATGACATCCGTACCGTGAGAGACGCAATCGGAAATTTGCCTCCCATTGCGGCGGGCCATGCAAGCAGAATCGATCGGTTGCATAGATCAAGGAATCTTACGGAGATAAACACGCAGCGGATTCAAGCCACCCGAGAGGGTGGTTGGTGGAAGGATTGGGACGACTCACTTGTCCTGAAATGCCACAAGAAACCGGGCGGCAGGAGTTATCGGACGGTATACGGTCGGATGGATTGGGACCGGCCCTCACCTACCATAACGACGCAATGCATAGGCCTTGGCAACGGTCAGTTCGGGCACCCTGATCAGGATCGGGCGATATCCCTGAGAGAAGCGGCACTGCTTCAGACGTTTCCCCGGAAATATCGGTTTGTGGATCCACGCGAGCCGATCTCAATGCAGCGAGTAGCCCTACACATCGGCAATGCTGTCCCCGTGCGACTTGCGAGGATCATCGGGCGGAGTATCAAGAATCACCTGAAAATGGTGAACGCGTGCCCCACCTAACGAAGCAATGGTAGATCGCGTTACGAGCGCTAAGCGATCCGCAATTATGGCCGCGGTTCGGAGAGCGCACACCGAACCAGAAGTCACGGTGAGAAAGGCGGCGCATCGTCTCGGTTTGCGTTTCCGGCTGCATGGAACGCTTCCCGGCCGGCCGGACTTGGTTTTCAAAAAATGGGGGGCTGTAGTTTTCGTCAACGGATGCTTTTGGCATCGCCATCCTCGTTGCAAGCGAACCACGATGCCGAAGACGAATACCGCCTTTTGGCAAGAAAAGTTCGAAGCGAACCTGTTGCGGGATAAGGAGAACTACTCCTGGCTCCGGAGCATGGGTTGGAGGGTCATCGTCTTGTGGCAATGCCAAGTGCCAACTATCGACAAGGCCGCGGCTCTACTGGAGCGCCATTTCCGGCGGGCTGCTAGGGGCGTCCCCAACGTGTAGCGCGCGAATGGCTCCCGATACAATAGGAAGGATGGCACGTCCGCCCAAATCTTTGCCCGCCCTCCGCCGCATGATTCGTGCGTCGATCGATCCCGCATACCGCGCCGAACTTAAACAACTCAAGGATCCCGAGCAGGCCCGCAAGGGTCGCCTGGGCGGCATGAATAAGGCATTCACCAAGGAATCCGACCAGGACGATGAGGACGGGGACACCGGCGCGCCGGCGCTGCCGGCGCTGCCGGCAGGGGTCAAGAACTACATCACGCCGACCGGTTACAAACGCCTTAAGGACGAGGCGCTGAACCTGCTCGACAACGAACGCCCCGAGCTGGTGAAAGTCGTCCAGTGGGCCGCGTCGAACGGCGACCGTTCCGAGAACGCCGATTACATTTACGGCAAGCGCCGCCTGCGCGAGATCGACCGGCGCATCCGCTTCCTCACCAAACGGCTCGACGCGGCAGTTGTCGTCGATCCGGCGAGCCGCGAGGCCAGCGATCAGGTGTTTTTCGGCGCCACCGTCACGGTGGCAAACGACACCGGTGAAGAAAAGACCTACAGCATCGTCGGTATCGATGAGGCGGACGTGTCGCGCGGACGCATTTCGTGGATTTCTCCGCTCGCCAAGGCGCTCATCAAGGCGCACGAAGGCGACAGGGTTACGGTCAACACACCCGCTGGCGACGAAACCCTGGATATTGTCTCGGTGGAATACAAAGCCATAGATTGAAGACCACCCACCCCACCCACCCCACCCACGCCACCCACCTCTCCCCTTCCCTCTCCGCCTTTAGGGGGAGAGGGCTAGGGAGAGGTGGCGCCTCTCACCGTCGCGGCACTCTGCCCGAACAGGATGGCGCGGGATTTCTCGTCGACCACGGGCTGGCTGCTGATTGCCTTGCCCTTCTCATAGGCATGCACCACCGCAGGACGAGCGCGAATCGTCTCGAACCAGCGTTTCAGGTTCGGAAAGTCGTCCAGGTTCTGCTGCTGTCGCTGATGCGGCACCACCCAGGGATAGGCCGCCATGTCGGCGATCGAATAGTCCCTTGCAAGAAACTCCCGATCCGAAAGCTGCTTGTCCATGACTGCATAAAGACGCGAAGTCTCCCTCACGTAGCGATCGATCGCGTACGGAAGTTTCTCCGGCGCGTACTGGGTGAAATGATGGTTCTGCCCCGCCATCGGCCCCAGCCCGGCCATCTGCCAGAACAGCCACTGCAGCACCTCTAAGCGGCCGCGCACATCCTTCGGCAGGAACCGGTCGGTCTTCTCGGCGAGGTACAACAGGACTGCTCCCGACTCGAATACCGATATGGCTGGGCCGGAATCCACAGGCGCATGATCGATGATCGCCGGCATCCGGTTGTTGGGGGAAATCTTCAGAAATTCCGGCTGGAACTGATCGCCGGCGCCGATGTTGACCGGAATGATGTTGTAAGGCGTGCCGGTCTCTTCCAGGAAGATGGTGATCTTGTGGCCGTTGGGCGTGGGCCAGTAGTAGAGGTCGATCATTTGAAATCCGTGAAGGGTGAATGAGTGAAGGGTGAAGGGTGATTGGGTGAAAGGGATCAGGGAATGATCTTGTTTTCCCGGAACTCTTCGAAGAGGCGCAGGAACATTTCCTCGCTATCCAGCGCCTCGGTCCAGCCGGCACGGCGCGCCTTGCCCATATCGGAGATGACGTCCCACTCGGCGGAGAAGACGAAGTCGCCGAACTTCCAGGCGGCGATTTCTTCGAACTTGTAGGGCTTAAGACCGTATTGTTTCACGATCCGGTCCCACACCGGCCCTTTGTCCGCCATGAACTGCTGCAGGTTGATGTTCTTCTGCGGCCCCACTTCCATCGATGTCGGGCTTGCGCCGCGATACCGCCACAATGTCCCAGCCGCCGGTTTCGACCAGGTGCTTCAGCAGATAGCGCCCGACGACTCCCGTGGCTCCCGTAACCAGTGCTCTTCTTGATGCCATGACCCGTTGATGGTGTCCGTTATACTCGCCGGTAGTTTTCCCCCGGAACAAAACGCATTTTCACACAATGACCAGACATTACGATCTCCTTACCATCGGCGGCGGCAGCGGCGGCGTCGCCGTCTCGAATCGCGCAGCAAGTTACGGCGCCAAGTGCGCGTTGATCGAGGCCGGCCGGCTCGGCGGCACCTGCGTGAACGTCGGCTGTGTGCCCAAGAAGATCATGTGGACCGGCGCCAGCCTCGCGCACGCGATCGAGGATGCCGCGGACTACGGATTTTCGGTGGGGTCTGTAAAGTTCGACTGGGCGCATCTGAAACGCAACCGCGACCGGTACGTGGCGGACATGAACGGCCATTACGAACGCACGCTGACCAGGAACGGCGTGGAGATCGTGCGCGGCTTCGCCCGCTTCGTGGGGCCCAAAGCGTTCGAAGTGAACGGCGAGAAACTCACCGCGGAGCACATCGTCATCGCAGTGGGCGGCCGGCCGATCATGCCGGACATCCCCGGATCGGAACTTGGCATCACCTCGGACGGATTTTTCGAGCTCGAGGCCCGGCCAAATAAAGTTGCGATCGTCGGCGCCGGCTACGTCTCGGTGGAATTCGCCGGGGTATTGCGGGCACTGGGTGCCGACGTGACCATGATTCTGCGCCGCGATCACTTCCTGCACAGCTTCGATGCGATGCTGCGCGACAACCTGATGGCGCAGATGAAAGCTGATGGGGTACGAATGGTCACGCGGGCGCGCGTAACCCGGGTCGGGAAAGTCTCCGGCGCGATCCGAATCGAATGCGACAACGGTCAGGCTCTGGAAGGCCTGGACACGCTGATCTGGGCGGTGGGCCGCCGCTCCAATGCCGACAAACTCGATCTGGGCAAGACCGGCGTGAAAGTCAAAGACTCCGGCGACATCAGCACCGATGCGTATCAGACCACCAATGTCGCGGGCATCCATGCGGTCGGCGACATTACCGGCCAGTTCGAGCTGACCCCGGTCGCCATCGCTGCCGGCCGGAGACTGGCGGACCGCGTGTTCGGCGGAATGACAGAGCGCAGGCTCGATTACGAGAATATTCCCACGGTGCTGTTCACCCATCCACCGATCGGCGCCGTCGGACTTACCGAGGAAGGCGCGACGCAGAAGTTCGGGGCCGCGGCGGTCAAGGTTTACGAGGCGGGCTTCACCCCGATGTATCACGCCTTCACCCATCGCAACGTGAAGTGCGCGATGAAACTGGTCGTCGCCGGCCCGGAGGAAAAGGTCGTCGGCCTGCACATCTTCGGGTCCGGCGCCGACGAAATGCTGCAGGGCTTCGCGGTGGCGGTGCGGATGGGGGCGACCAAGCGCGATCTGGACGATACCGTCGCGATTCATCCCACGGTGGCCGAAGAACTGGTCACCCTGCGCGGCAGCCGGCCGGCTGCCGCGTAGGGGCGAGGGGCGAGGGACGAGGGGCGAGGGAAGAACGAAAGAGCATTAAGCCTTTTTCTATTTCCTCGTCCCTCGTCCCTCGTCCCTCGCCCCTCGCCTCTCGCCTCACCCCTGTGTTACCTTACGTCCGGCTGGTCCGAATGACCGGGGCGCCCGTCCCGAACCGCAGAGCGTCCACAGAGACGCGACAAGAAAACCTATAGTTATAGGAGGAGAAGAAAATGACCACGGCGTCCACACCGATAGAGAATGCTGTCGAGAAGGGCCTTTTCGATCCCTATGCCCTGAATCCCAACGACGTACTCGAACCGCCCACGACTCTGGGCAAGATATTGAGAAAAATCGGCCCCGGGATCGTGCTTTCAGCGTCGATCGTCGGCTCCGGTGAGTTGATTGCAACCACCACGCTCGGCGCCAAAGTTGGCTACACGGTGATGTGGCTGATCGTCCTGAGCTGCCTGATCAAGGCCGTGGTGCAGTCCTTCCTCGGGCGTTACACCATTGCGGTCGGCGAAACCGGCCTGGAAGCATTCAACCGGATTCCCGGGAAAATCGGCAAGGTGAACTGGGTGCTCTGGGCCTGGATCGCGATGGTTTTCACGACGCTGTTCCAGATCAGCGCAATGTTCATCGGCGTGGCGCAGGTCATGAAGATTATCACCGACATCGAGGTGATGTGGTGGGTAATCGCCTTCTTTGTTCTGACCTTGATCCTGCTGCTCGGCGGCGCCTACCAGCGCATCGAGCGGTTGGCGATGATCAAGGTTGGCCTGTTCACTCTGATCACGCTGCTCGCGGCCGTGGTGCTGACCCGCATGCCGGAGTACTTCTCGTGGGCGGACGTGGCGAAGGGTTTCACCTTTGAACTGCCGGCCGCGGGAGTCGCCATCGCGCTCGCCACGTTCGGCATTACCGGTGTGGGCGCCACCGAACTCTACATGTACACCTACTGGTGCGTGGAAAAGGGCTACGCGCGCTACACCGGCCCGCACGAGAATTCGGAAGCATGGCGCCGGCGCGCCAGGGGCTGGGTGCACGTCATGAACGTGGACGTCATTTTCTCGATGATCATCTACACCGTCGCCACGGTCGCGTTCTATCTGCTCGGGGCGGGCATTCTGCACGGCATGGGCTTGGTGCCCGCCACCAGCGACATGATCCCGATCCTGTCCAATATCTATACCCAGACCCTCGGCCCTTGGGCCAGGTACGTGTTCTACGTGGGCGCGATCATCATCCTCTACGGCACGATTTTCGCCGCCACCGCGGGCCACTCGCGCATGCTTGCCGACTTCATGCGCCTGCAGGGCGTCTTCGCGCACGACGACTACAAGGCACGGACCCGCTGGCGCGATATTTTCATCGTGGTGCTGACTGTCATCCCGGTTGTAATGTTTTTCATCTTCGGCGAGCAACCGGTGGCGATGGTGACCTGGGGCGGCTTGTCGCAGGCATGGACGCTTCCGGTCATTTCCTTCGGCACGGTTTACCTGATCCATCGCTACTTGCCCAAGGAACTGAACGCGCCCGCGTGGATGACCGGCCTGCTCTGGCTCGGCGCAACGGTTATCACGGCATTCGTACTGGTGAGCGAGTTCCGCAGATGGTTAATGTAACTGCACAACCTTACCGATGAGGAGCGAACCATAATGGCCATACAACGCCTTCACGTCGGCCCGCGCCTTTCGCAGGTCGCCATCCATGGGGACACGGTTTACAGCGCCGGCATCGTCGCCGACGACGCCAACGTGGACGTGGCCGGCCAGACCGGCCAGATTCTCGACAAGATAGACCGGTACCTCAAGGAAGCCGGCACCGACAAGACCCGGATCCTGACCGCGACCATCTGGCTGTCGGACATCAAGGATTTCGCCGAGATGAATTCCGTGTGGGACATGTGGGTGCCGAAAGGCAATACCCCCTGCCGCGCCTGCGTGGAATCGAAGCTCGCGAACCCCCAGTACAAAGTGGAAATTAGAGTCATAGCGGCCAGGTAACGCCGCACCCAGCCGCTCTGGCAAGCACCGTGAGTGGCGGTGTTCGGCGTGGGTAGTGTTTGGATGCTTCAGACCGGGAGAAAGCCTTGACCACAGCAACCGCTGCCGCGCGACCGGCGATTACCGGCGACGAGCACTTCGATCCCTACAAGCTCGATCCGCGCAACGTCGCGGAGCCGCCCGTCGGGGTCGGCCCGATCCTGCGGCGAATCGGGCCCGGTCTGGTGCTGTCTGCCTCGATCGTCGGCTCGGGAGAATTGATCGCGACCACGACCCTGGGCGCCAAGTTCGGCTACACGATGATGTGGCTCATCATCATCAGCTGCCTGATCAAGGCGGTGGTCCAGGCCGTGCTCGGCCGATACGTGATCGCCACCGGCGAAACGACGCTGGTTGCTTTTTCCCGGATCCCCGGTCCGCGGGTGAGGGTGAACTGGGTGGTCTGGGCCTGGCTTGCCGCGGCGATTTCCGTTCTGTTCGCGCTGACCGGGATGTACATCGGCGTCTCGCAGGTGCTGAACGGCCTCTTTCCTGCGGTCTCGGTGACCGCCTGGGTGATGGTCTTCTTCGTGCTCACCCTGGTATTGCTGCTCGGTGGCGCCTATCCGCGGATCGAGAAGATCGCGCTGATCAAGGTTGCGTTGTTCACCATGATCACCTGCCTGTCCGCCGTGATCCTGATGAACATGCCGCAGTACTTTTCCTGGGGCGATGTGCTGGATGGCCTGAAGTTCAAGATGCCCGAAGGCGACGGATTGCCGGTGGCGATCGCGGTTTTCGGGATCACCGGCGTAGCTTCGGGCGAGCTCTGCATCTATCCCTACTGGTGTATCGAGAAAGGCTACGCCCGGTTCACGGGCCCCCGTGAGGATACGGACGCCTGGCGCCGGCGCGCGCACGGCTGGACGCGGGTCATGCACGCAGACGTGGTGGTCTCCATGATCGTGTACACGCTGGCCACGATCGCCTTCTATCTGCTGGGCGCAGGCGTGTTGCACGGAATGGGACAGGTGCCGGCCGGCAAGGAGATGATCTCTGCGTTGTCGAACATTTACACCGAGACGCTCGGGCCCTGGTCGCTGTGGCTGTTCTATCTCGGTGCGGTGATGATCCTGTACGGCACGGTGTTCGCCGTCACCGCCGGCAATTCGCGCATGCTGGCCGATTTCTGCCAGGTGCTCGGCGTGTTCGAGCGCGACGACTATCGACGCAGGACACGGTGGCGGGACATCTTCATCTTCGTGATCACGGTGCTTGCCGTGTCGCTCTACTTCGTTTTCGGGCAGGCGCCGGTCACACTCGTGGTCTGGACGGGGATCGGTCAGGCCGCGCTGCTGCCGATCGTCGCCTTCGGAACCGTGTATCTCGCCAAGCGTCACCTTCACCCCGACCTCAAGGTGCCCGGCTGGATGATGGCGCTGCTCTGGTTCGCTTCCGTTGTGATCACGGTCTTCATAGTGCCGTCGCTTTACCTCGAGTTCGTGAAAATGTTTTAGGTTAGTTGGGCTGGGCGACGGCAGGGCTGCGCCCTGCCGTAGAATTCCAGCATCGCTCGCACGGCCCCATGACATTACTCGCCGAAACCGCCGTTTTTCTTGCCGCCGCAGTGGTCGCGGTGCCGCTGTTCCGCAGATTCAGACTGGGAGCGGTGCTGGGCTATCTCGCGGCCGGCGTCATCATCGGTCCCTGGTGCCTGAAATTCGTCACCGAGGTCGACAACATCCTGCACTTCGCCGAGCTGGGAGTGGTGCTGCTGCTGTTCGTCATCGGCCTGGAGCTGCAGCCTTCGAGGCTGTGGGTGCTGCGCCGCCCGGTATTCGGACTGGGTGGCGCCCAGGTTCTGATCACCGGCGCAGTGCTGGGAGCGATCGCCCTCGCGATCGGGATGACGGTCCAGACCGCGGTCGTGGTTGGGCTGGGCCTGGCAATGTCGTCCACCGCATTCGTGCTGCAGATCCTCGCCGAGAAGGGCCAGCTCACGGCGCGGCACGGACGCTCTTCGTTCGCCATCCTGCTGTTCCAGGATCTTGCGGTCATTCCGCTGCTGGCATTGATCCCCCTGCTCGGCGCCGGCGCCATGGATCTCAGCGGCCGCAGCACATGGCTCGCCGCGCTCACCGCGATCGGAGTAATCGTCGCAGTCGTCGTTGGCGGGCGTTACCTGCTGCGGCCGATTCTGCACGCCATTGCAGTCAGCGGCATCCGCGAGATCTTCACCGCGGCCACGCTGCTGGTGGTGATCGGCACCTCGCTGCTCATGACTTCGGTGGGACTGTCGATGTCGTTGGGCGCTTTTCTTGCCGGCGTGCTGCTCGCCGACTCGGAGTACCGCCACGAACTGGAAGCCGACATCGAGCCGTTCAAGGGATTGCTGCTCGGGCTGTTTTTCATTTCGGTGGGGATGTCCGCGGATCTCGGCCTGATCGTTTCCCATCCGTTCGCCATCGTTGGCGCCACCGCCGCGCTCATGGCGGTCAAGGCGGCGATCCTGCTCGGCATCGGTCGCCTCTCTGGGCATAGCTGGAAGTCCTCGCGCGGACTCGCCGTAGCCTTGTGCCAGGGCGGCGAGTTCGCCTTCGTGCTTTTCGCCTTGGCGGCGGACAGCGGCATCATGGGCCGCACGCTCACCGACTCGCTGGTGATCGTGGTAACCCTGTCGATGGCGCTGACGCCGCTGGCCTTCGTCCTGAACGATGTCGTGATTGTCAGATGGCTGAGAAAACCGGTCGAGGAGAAGTTCGACGAAATCGACGCCGGCGAAAACAGGGTCATCATCGCCGGCTTCGGGCGCGTCGGCCAGATCGTCGGGCGGCTGCTGCGGGCGAAGAGAATTCCCTTCACCGCGCTCGACAAGAGCGCGGAGCAGGTCGAAACGGTGCGCCGCTTCGGCGGCCGCGCCTATTACGGCGATGCGTCGCGGCCCGACATGTTACTTGCCGCAAAGGCGGACAAGGCGGAGATTCTGGTGCTGGCGATCGACGACGTGGAGTCCTCGCTGCGCACCGCGGAAACGGCGAAAAAGAATTTCCCGAATCTGCGCATCTACGCCCGTGCACGCAACCGTTTCCATGCCTACCGGCTGATGGACATCGGCGTGGACTACCTGATACGCGAGACCTACGTGTCGTCCCTCGAGCTCACGCAACAAGTGTTGCGCGGGCTGGAATTGACGGAGTGGGAGGCACAGGATGCGGTCGCCACCTTCCGTCGCCACGACGAGCAATTCCTGGCGCGCCAGCACGCCGTTTACCACGACGAGACCCAGTTGATCCAAAGCAGCAAGGAAGCGGTACAGGAACTGGAAAGCCTGCTTCAGTCCGACACCGAAAGCGATGGCAAGCCCTCGCGCAAGGGCGCACCGGTGTTCAGACCGAGCGATATTCGATAATTAAGGCGCGAGGCACGAGGCGCTAGGTTCTAGGTAAGTTTGACCTCGGGCCTCGTACCTCGGACCTCGCGCCTCATACCTCGCCCCTCGCCCCTCACCCCTACTCGATCGCCGTCTCCGGCTCTTCCCGCGGTTTGAATCGATGACCGAGCGCGACGTATAGCCCGCTGCCGACGACGATGGCCATTCCGATCAGCGAATACGCATCCGGCAGATCGCCGAAGGCGAGGAAGCCGAACAGGATCACCCACAGCAACTGGATATAGCCGAGCGGCGACAGGAAAGATGCGTTCTCCAGTTCCAGCGCCTTGATCAGCATGAAGTGACCGAAGCCTGCCACCAAGCCCAGCAATATCAAAAGCGGCACATGACGAATATCGGGCGTTTTCCAGAACAGAGGCACAATAAAACTCATCAGCACGCAGCCCACGAGCGCGGTGTAGAAAAGCGTGGTGAACACATTTTCGGTCTCGCTGAACTTGCGGGTCATGATCTGGTAGAGGCTGTAGCAAAACGCAGCGCCCACCGCCAGCAGCGCCGGCCACTGGAGCATGGCACTGCCCGGCCGGACAATGAACAGAACACCGAGGAACCCGGCCACCACCGCAAGCCAGCGCGTGCGGCTCACCTGCTCGCGCAGCCACCAGACCGCCAACACCGTCACCAGCAACGGGGAAATGAAACTGACGGCCTTGACTTCCGCCATCGGCAGGAAACTCAGCGCACCGAAATAACAGGCGGTCGAACCCATCAACAGCGCGGCTCGCAATACCTGCCCGGCCGGTTGCGTTGTCCTCAACAAACCGGCGCCGAACCTCGGCGCAAACAACAGCAGCATCAGTACCGTATGCACGGTGTACCTGGACCACACCAGCATCGGCACCGGATAGAAACTGCTGAGATATTTGGCGGTGGTCTCCAGCACTGAAAAGCACAGCACCATCACCATCATGTAGAGGACGGCGCGAGTGGCGGGCCGGAGCGCGCGAAAGCGCGTGACGAAAGCGGCGGTCAATGACGGCGCGGTCGGGGCTGAGGGAAGGCGCGAATTCTAGCCCAACTCACGACGGCCGGGGCACCACATCCTGGCCGTCTGGGAGGCGCATACTGCAATTCTCTCATGCGCGGGTTTCGTGACGCCGTGCAAAAGCCGTATCATACGGGGCCAGCCCCGATTCATTCAGTTCCAGGAGTTTGCAGCAATGCGCATGGAAGTCCACGTACACGGAACCGTCCTGTTGAGAGCCGGCACCACCACCTCGCAGATCGAGGAAGCACTGCGTTCGTGGCTTGACTACATGGACGAGGACAATCTGGCCGACGCGAAGAGCGTGCACCCGGATGAGCCCGGCGTGGTGTTCGACAAGCGCCGGCGCGTGCTCGAAGTCTGCTGGACCGGAGACGTGGGACGCAGCTTCCATCAGATCGTCTCCGAGGCGCTGGCCGCGCTAAACCCGTTCAGCGAGGAAGCGGCGGCCTTCGAAGTGAGCTACTACCTGGAGGACGGCCAGGACGAATTCAGCATGGTTTTCGTCGGCCCGACGCCCGAAATGATCTACGAGGCGCAACGCGGGCGCATGATCGAGGATGTGCAGAACCTGCTGTCGCGCCAGTTCACCGAACCCGAAGTCGCGCAGGTCTCCGCGCTGATCAACCAGTTGTTCGAGCGCAACTGGAAAGGCGGCACGACCGCGGCGCAAGCGGGCAGCGGCTCTTCCGAAGTGGTGCCGATGCCTCCCGGCCGCAAGCATTTGCATTGAAAGGCAGTGAAGGCGTGAAGGGTGAATGAGTGAAGAGGTAAAAGCACAGGAACTTCCAGCGTGCGCCCGGGAATCACCCCGGGCGCTTTTTTTGTACCGAACCGATCACCCCTTTCGTGATGAATTCCGCAACAGAATCCGTCGCCCCGCTGCGCCGACTGCCCGCAGTCAGGCTCGACCCGAACGGCAACCGCAAGGTCGACCTGCGCGCCGTCGTGGCGCTGGCGGTCCCGCTGTTCGTCAACAGCAGCATCCAGGCGCTGCTCAACCTCACCGACACCTGGTTCATCGGCCGCCTGTCCACGGACGCCACCGCCGCGGTCGGCGCTTCGTACTGGTTCCTGATCGTCGCGATCTTGCTGTTCGGCGGCGCGGGTCTGGCGGTGCAGACCCTGACCGCGCAGGCCTATGGCGCTGGCGACAACCGCTCGGCCGCGCGCGCGGTGTGGGCGGGCATGTGGGGCATGCTGCTGGTGGCGCCGGCCTTCGTTGCGATCGCATTCTGCGGCCCGACCATCATCGGCTGGCTCAGGCTCGAGCCGAACGTGGCGCAACTTGCCGGGGAATACTGGTTCCCGCGCATGCTCGGCGGCATGCTCGCGGTCGGCATCTGGGGCGCGACCGGGTTTTTCAACGGCATCGGCCGCACCCGCGTGACGCTGGCGATCATGACCTTCGTGGCTGTGCTCAACGCCGTCCTGAATCAGATATTCATTTTCGAGTTGGGCTGGGGGATTTCAGGCTCGGCGTGGGCCACCACCGCGGCGATGTTCGGCGGATTGATGCTCGCGGCTGCGTTGTTCACCAGCCGCGCCATCGACCGTGAATATCACTCGCGCCAGTCTTGGCGCGCCAACGCTGCCGAACTGGCCAGACTGTTCCGCGTCGGCATCCCGATTGGCCTGTTTCCGGCGATCGACGTGGGCGGCCTGGCGATGTTCCAGGCCATGCAAGTGGCTGCCGGCGCGGTCGGCGGGGCCGCCACCCAGATCGTGATGATGCTCACTTCGCTTGCCTACCTGCCGACAATGGGCTTCGCCCTCGCCGGAACCACGCTGGTCGGCCAGAGCATCGGCGCCGGCGACAAGGACTGGGCCACCCGGGTGGGCAACGCAACCATCAAGCTTGCGGTGGCATACATGGGAATGGTGACGGTGTTCCTGGCGGTGATCGGACCGTGGCTGATTCCGCTGTTCGTCAACCCTTCCGATCCGAACGCTGCCGCGGTCATCTCGCTGGGCCGCACGCTGCTGTGGTTCGCGGCCGGCTACCAGATCTTCGACGGCCTCAACCTCGGCGCCGGCTTCTGCCTGCGCGGCGCGGGCGACATGCGGGTGCCGACGGTGGCAATCGTCTTCCTGTCCTGGTTCGGTTTCGTGCCCTTCACCCACATGTTCACGTTCGCGCCCGGACAGGGCTGGGTGGATTTCCTGCCGCAGTTCGGTTACGGCACCGTCGGCGGCTGGGCGGTTGCGCTGGTCTACACCTGCATTCTCGGCAGCCTGATCTACCTGCGCTGGCGCTCCGGGGCCTGGCGCAAGATCAACCTGCGGTAAGATGGCAGGATAAACACTACAGGGCGCGATCCCAGGCGGCCCACCACCATCGGGAGCAGTTCCATGAACAGGCTCATTCGTTCGGCAGCCGCGTACATTCTGGCCGGCGCTGCATTCACCTCGCACGCCGCCGTGCTGCCGGAAGCGAAACCGGAGGACGTCGGCCTGTCCTCGCAGCGTCTCGCGCGTCTCGACGCCACCATGCAAAGAGCGGTGGATTCGGGCGAGCTGCCCGGGGTGGTCATCCTGATCGCGCGCGACGGCCGGCTCGCCTACGCCAGGAGCTTCGGCTGGCAGGACCGGGAGAAGAAGATACCGATGCGCAACGATTCGATCTTCCGCATCTACTCGATGACCAAACCGATCGTCAGCGTCGCGGCGATGATGCTGGTCGAGGAAGGCAGGCTCGGGTTGCATGAGCCGGTGTCCAAGTTCATACCCGAGTTCAAGGACATGAAAGTCGGCGTCGAGGTCAAGGACGCGGCTACCGGCGCATCGACGTTGTCTCTGGTGAACGCAAAGCGCCAGATCACGGTACAGGACCTGTTGCGCCATACCTCGGGCCTAACTTACGAAGTCCTCGGCCAGGACACGCCGGTCAAGAAGATGTACCGCGACGCCGGGATTTTTTCGCTGAGTTTGCAGAAATGGGTGCTGGGGGACTTCGTCAAGGCGCTAGCCAAGCTGCCGCTCGCCTTCGAACCCGGCACCACCTGGGAATACGGGCATTCCACCGACGTGCTCGGGCGCGTCGTGGAAGTCGTCTCCGGCCAGACCCTGGACGTGTTCCTGGCCGAACGCATTCTCAAGCCGCTGAAAATGGTTGACAGCGGCTTTCACGTGCCCGCCGACAAGCTCAATCGCCTCGCGCAACCGGCGCCCGACGTATACACCGGCAAGACCCCGGAACTGCTCGACGTCACCCAGCCGGCAACCTTCTTCGCCGGCGGCCACGGCATGGTGTCCACCGCGGGCGACTACCTGCGCTTCGCGCAGATGCTCGAGAACGGCGGCGAGCTCGACGGCGTGCGCATCCTCGGGCCGAAGACAGTGGAGAACATGAGCGCCAACCATTTGAACCCGAACATCAGCCCCGGCCCGACCTTCCTGCCCGGGCCTGGATACGGCTTCGGACTCGGCTTCGGCACGCGGCTCGAGTCGGGACAGTCGGAATGGCCCGGTACGCCCGGCGAGTATTTTTGGGGGGGCTACGCCGGGACCTACTTCTGGGTGGATCCGCTCGAGGATCTGGTACCGGTAATGATGTCGCAGGAACCCGTGCGCCGCCCGCATGTTCGCTCGCTGCTGCGCAATCTGGTGTATCAGGCGATCATCAACTAGCCTCGGCCCTCTCCCCGAAACCGTGGAGAGGGTGTAAAACTACGCAAATGCGAGGATCTGTCGGCATTCTGCTCTCCCTCACCGCCGCTTTGTTGCTGGCGCCTGCGCCAGCGCTGGCGCAGGCGGAGACGGCGCGGACTTTCCTGTTGGTCGCACAGCCGGACATGCTCGATCCGAATTTCTCCCGCACGGTGGTGCTGGTCATGCGCCCTGAAGACGGCGGCCCGCTCGGCGTCATCCTCAACCGCCCCACCAACGTCCAGTTGCGCGAGCTGTATCCGGAGCGCGCGGAATTGACTGGCCGCGACGATCTCGTGTTCTTCGGCGGGCCGGTGCAACCCGATGCGCTGCTGTTCGCCTTCCGCTCCGCGGTGAAACCGCCGAAAGGCCTGAACGTAACCGGGGACATTTACATCAGCGGTTTCAGCGAGGTGCTCGACGAATTGCTGAAGCATCCGGAGAACGCCAACGAGCAGCGTTTCTTCGCCGGCTACGCCGGCTGGGCGCAAGGCCAGCTCGAGTTCGAAATCGCCCGGGGCGGCTGGTACACGCTGCCGCTGGACGTGGACGCGATCTTCAAAATGAACCCACTGACGATCTACGATGAACTGGTGAAGCGCGCAGCCGTACGGCGCATCGAAACCAGGCGCGAGTTCCGCGACAGGACAACGGCTACCGCAGGCCGGTACTGACCGCGCGGCCGTTGTTGCGAGCCATGCTGCCCAATCCGCGCCTGATTCCCATGGGAGACCGGGCACTGGTCATCGAATTCGGCGACCGGCTCGATCCCGAACTGAGCGCCCGCATCGCCGCCGCCGCGCAACATCTGCGCGCATCCCCGCCGCCCGGCGTACTCGACATCGTGCCGGCCTATACCACGCTGGCGTTGCACTACGACCCGGCAGTCATCGGTGCCGGCACCACACCCTACGAGGCCCTGATCGAACAGATCGAGGCGTGGCTGCACGCGCAGGCCGATGCGGAACTGCCGCCGGGACGCCTGGTGGAGATTCCGGTCTGTTACGGCGGTGGACTCGGCGAAGACCTGGAAGAGGTGGCCCGCCAGCATGGGCTCACGCCTGAGGAAGTCGCCACGATTCACTGCGGCACGGATTACCGCGTGTACCTGCTCGGTTTCGTGCCGGGCTTCGCCTATCTCGGCAACCTGGATTCCCGCATCGCCACCCCGCGCCGGGATACGCCGCGCCCGCACGTTCCCGCAGGCAGCGTAGCCATCGGCGGTGACCAGACCGGCGTGTATCCGCTGGAAACGCCGGGAGGCTGGCATCTCATCGGCCGCACGCCGGTGAGAATGTTCACCCCGGAAGCCGAGCCGCCCTGCCTGCTCGGTGCCGGCGACACCGTGCGCTTCGTGCCGATCTCGCGCGCCGAGTTCGACGCCTTGTCGGGGACCGGTGCGTGAACATTCGAGTTCTCAAGCCGGGCGTGCATACCACGCTGCAGGACAGCGGCCGCAACGGCTATCAGCACTACGGCGTGCCGGTTTCCGGCGCGATGGACCTGTTCTCGCACCGGGTCGCCAACATCCTGGTGGGCAACCCCGGGGACGAAGCCACGCTCGAAATGACGCTGCAGGGGCCGCGCCTCGAGTTCGATCAGGACACGGTGATTGCGATCTGCGGCGGCGATCTGTCCCCCGCGATCGGCGGCGACGAGGTTCCCGAAGGCAAGGCGGTACGGGTGCGCGCCGGCAGTGTGCTCGACTTCGGCGCGTGCCGCGCCGGCTGCCGCGCCTACCTCGCGGCGCGTGGCGGCTTCGACGTGCCGCAGGTGATGGGCAGCCGCAGTACCTATGAAACCGCGCGACTCGGCGGCATGCACGGGCGGGCACTCAGAAAGGACGACACGCTGCGCATCGGCGAATCAGCCGGAGACATCTACCCTGATCTCGACGCGGAACTCGCGCGTTCCAGGCGCGCATTCGCGTTTCCCAAATGGGCGGTGAATCAGCACATCGAGAAACTCGGCCGCGTGCCGCAGGTGGTGCGGATCATCCCCGGCCGTCACTGGGAGGCGTTCCCGGCCACGGCACGCGATGCGCTCACGGAGACCGAGTTCCGCATCGCCCCGGATTCCAACCGCATGGGCTTTCGCCTCGACGGAGCGGCGATCGAACTCGAAAAACCGCTGGAAATCCTGTCGGAAGCCGTGACCTTTGGCACAATCCAGATTCCGCCCGGAGGCAAGCCGATCGTGCTGATGGCGGACCGGCAGACCGTCGGCGGCTATCCCAAGATCGCCGAGGTGGCGAGCGTGGACCTGCATCTGCTGGCGCAGCTCAAGCCCGGCGACCGGCTGCGATTCGAGCTGGTGTCGCTGGCGCAGGCGCAGGCACTGTGGCTCGCGCGCGAGCAGGAGATCATGACCATCCGCGAGGCGGTGGAAAGACATTTGACGCAATAATGCGAACCCTCGACCTCAATTGCGACATGGGCGAAGGCTTCGGCGCCTGGGAAATGGGCGACGATTCGGCGCTGCTGGACCATGTCACGTCGGCCAACATCGCCTGCGGCTTCCATGCCGGCGATCCCGGCACCATCCATCGCACCGTGAAGCTGGCGATTGAAAAAGGCGTGGCCGTCGGCGCGCATCCGTCGCTACCCGACCTGCAGGGCTTCGGCCGCCGTGCCATCGCGGTCACCCCCAGCGAAGCCTACGACATGGTGCTGTACCAGATCGGCGCGGTGGCCGGATTCGTCCGTTCGCTGGGCGGCCGGCTCTCCCACGTGAAGCCGCATGGCGCGCTCTACAACATGGCGGCAAGAGACGGCGGCCTGGCGCGCGCCATCGCCAAGGCGGTAAAGGACTTCGATTCGAGGCTGGTGCTGTTCGGGCTGGCGGGAAGCGAACTGGTCCGCGCCGGCCACGAGACGGGGCTCAAGGTTGCCAACGAAGTATTTGCCGACCGCACGTATCAATCGGACGGCAGCCTGACGCCGCGGAGCCAGCCGAATGCGATGATCCACGACGTCGAGGCTTCGATCGCGCAGGTCAAGCGCATGGTCGGCGAAGGCAAGGTCAAAAGCGTTCAGGGTACGGATGTCGAGGTCATCGCCGACACGCTCTGCATCCATGGCGACGAACCTACCGCGGTCGAATTCGCCCGCCGCATCCGGCGCGCACTCGCCGACAGCGGCATCCGCGTCACACCGATCGCTCGCTAGCTTTGTGGATACAGAAGGCGTCCAAATTCAACTTCTCACCACGAAGACACGAAGACACGAAGAAACACGAAGAAGAACAGAAATCCTTAAACTAATTGGGGATAGAAGCGAGGTGACTGTTCGTGATCCTCTCCCGCCAACTTCGACTTTGTTGGAACATCCGCCAATTGGAGCTTTTTACACACGTTTGCTTTTTTTTGCTCTTCTTCGTGTTTCTTCGTGTCTTCGTGTCTTCGTGGTGAGACTTTCGGTTTATAAGAGGAGTTAAAAAATGCAGGACAAGCTATTCAACGTTGCAGATCAGGTGGTGCTGGTATCCGGCGGAAGCCGCGGCATTGGGCGCGCACTCGCGGAAGGATTCGCCGAGCGCGACGCTCAGGTGATCATCGCCGGCCGGGAAGCGGACACGCTGAAGCAAACCGCGAAGGAAATCTCTAGGGGCAAGCACCCGGTCGCCTTTGAGGTGTGCGACGTTGCGAAACCGGAAGATGTGGACAAACTGGTTGGGAGCGTCCTGAAGAAATTCGGCCGCATCGACACGCTGCTCAGCGTGGCCGGCGTGAACAAGCGCATGAAGGCCGAAGACTACACGCTCGAGGAGTACGACCGCATCGTGAACATCAACCTGCGCGGCGCCTTCGCCATCGCCCAGGCGGTCGGCCGGCACATGATCGGCCGCAGGGCCGGCAGCATCATCAACATCGACTCGCTCAACACCTACGCCCCGCTCGCGGGCGTCACGCCTTACGCGATCAGCAAGGCCGGCGTGCTGATGATGACCCGCGCGCTCGCAAACGAGTGGGGCAAGCACGGGGTCCGCGTCAACTCGATTGCGCCGGGTTTCTTTCCCACCGACCTGTCGAAGAAGCTGTGGGCGCAGGAGAAAATGAGCGCATGGGGCAAGACGGTCACCCCGCTGGGCAGGCTCGGCGACGTGAAGGAACTGGTCGGGGCTGCGATTTTCCTGGCTTCATCCGCCGCCGTGTTCGTCACCGGGCAGACGATCCGCGTGGATGGGGGCGTGACGGCGGGGATCAACTGGCCGATTGATTTGTAACGACTAGGCCGAGTGATGGGAAGCAGCAAATGCAGCGACATTGCGTGGCGAACTGTGCCCACTGATCGGAAAGAAAGCGAAGGTCTGGCCCGGTAAGGAAGCACCTTTACCCGAGATTTCGCGACGCCCTTCATGCGCAAGTTCATCCTCTTCATCGCCACCAGCCTCGACGGTTACATCGCCGGACCGAACGGCGAACGCGACGATCACGCCACTTTCAATTCGAAGGAGTGCCATGCATTCGGCACCGGGCTGGTGCGCTTGACCTACGAACGTTGAACCGTTGACGACGCATCGCGGTCCCTGCCGAGGTGTAGACTGCCGGCTCCGAACTTTGCACCAGGCGCCACTCATGAACAAACTGCTGACCTCGCTGCTTCTTGCCTCGATAACGCTTGGCGCGCAAGCGGCCGACGACAAGATGCTGTTTGCCGAGTATCGGGTGGTATCGGCAAATCTTCCCGCTTCGAGTCCCGAGGCGCAACCGAGAAAGATCTGGCTGCTGGGGAAAGAGTTCCTGCGCTTCGAGGACGTGCCAAATCGTGAAACTAAAGTACACGGACTGATCATCGTGGATGAGCCGGATATCTGGATCATCGACCGTAACAAAGGCCAGGGACAACATGCGATCGACCCGGGTCCGCAATACGTGGTCCATTTCCCGATCTTTCCACGGGAGCAGTCGGAGAAGCTGAAGCAACTCGAATTCGGCTCGGAACTCAGGTTTTTCCAGGACCATGGCGCCAAGGAACTTGCCTCGCAGACCGTGGACGGGATCAAGTGCAAGGTCTACCGTCTCGAATTCGACGACCGGGAAGTGACGCTGTTCCTGAAGCCCGACAATTTGCCGCTGCAGATCGAAGTGCAATCGGCAAGCGTCAAATACGCGGTGCGCTTTCTCAAGTACGATCCCAACCAGAAGCCGGACATGAGCCTGTTCAAGGTACCGCCCGGGATCAAGATCATCGAGCCGTAATACTGCAACGACGCGGACGGGCCGAAGGCGGCGCTATACGTCCAGCACGACAAGTACAGAACATGGACGGGTGGCTTTTCTGGAAATCGCTCTCCATCGGTGTCGCGGTTGCCGCTCCGGTCGGCCCGATGAGCCTGCTGTGCATCCATCGCACGCTGGACCATGGACAGCCCGCCGGCCTGACGTTCGGGGCCGGCATCTTCGCTTCGGTCGCGTCGCTGGCCACGGTCTCGCCGCCCGTCATTTTTTTCCGCCGGCGTATTCGCGGGCTCGATGCTGTGGTGGATCATCCTCACCACGCTGGTCACCAAGTCGGCTGCGCTGATGAAGCCGCCGGTCATGGCCTGGATCAACCGCTTGTCCGGCCTGGTGCTGACCGGTTTCGCCGTTTACGGACTGGCAACATTGGCGTGAATGACCGGCCTTTCAGGGGAACATAGCTGGGATTCCAGGATGGATTCGAGCACGAATCGAACGGCAAGGACGGCGCCGCCTCGCGTTCGATCAAAATCGCTTTCGTGCGACCCGCGCTTACCTTTCCGCTCGAGGGCAACTATTTCATCTCGGTGTCGCCAAAGATATACAACTACCTCGAAAAGGAGGAGAACCCGGACATCTCCGAGTGCCGCGGGTACGTAGATTTGCTGTTGAAGATCGGCGAAACGGACGGATTGCAGCTCGCCTCGACTCTTCGCAAGGGCACCCGCTCCAATGCGTACAGCGTCCAATTGGATGCGTCCTACCCGCTGAAGAAGCCGACGTTCGGCAACCTGGGCGGCTACCTGCATCTGCAGTACTTCAACGGCTACGCCGAACCCTGATCGATTACAACCGGCACGTGCACCCGCAGTTCCGCATCGGCCTGATGATCACGCGCTAGACCCTGGGGCGGGCGCATCGGGCGCTATACTCATGCATCATCGGAACAAGACATGAGGAGGATAGCGGCCATGGGCAACGGACGCAGGGATTTTCTCAAGACCGCAGGTCTGGGCGGAGCGCTTGCCGCCGTGCCGGCGTTGGTGGCGGCGAACCGTGCGCGCGCCGAGAAAGACGACCACAAGAAGGGGCGCGCCCACGATGAAATGGATCTGCCCAAAGGGCTGTCGCTGTGCACCCTGCAGCGCGGCGGCGAATGGGGCCTGGGCGTGAAGACGGAGCGCGGCATCCTCGACATCGAAGCCGCGTCCGACCACTTCGACATCAACGATTTGCCTGAGACCATGGACGACCTGCTGCGCGAAGGCGGCGGCAACGATGTCACCGCGCGCGACCTGCAGCGTAAGTCCAGCCAGTTCATGCTCGGCAAGACTCCCGACGACTTCGCGCCGCTAGGACCGTGGCTGGTCACTGCCGACCAGATTCCGAATCCGAACAGCCTCGACATCTGGTGCGACGTGAACGGCGAGCGCCGCCAATCGTCGAACACTGCCGACATGGTGTTCAACTGTGCGCAACTGGTGAGCTACTGCTCGCAGCACATGACGCTCGAGCCCGGCGACATCATCTACACCGGCACGCCCGAGGGCGTGATCGCGGGCATGCCGGAGGGCAAGCGCGCGTGGCTCAAGCCGGGAGATCGAATCAGTTGCGGGATCGAAAAGCTCGGCGAGTTGAAATTCACATTCGCGTAGAAGCGGCAACACGAGTCCATGCCTGGTTTCCCCCGCTCTATTGGCATCGTCGGCGCTGCGGTGCTGGCCACCGCCGGCTGGCTGACTGCGGCTGCGGAATTCCAACTGGCGGCGCTTTCGGGCGGGTCGTTCACGGTGCAGGACCAATCCGAACAGGCCTACTCGGCTCCCGGCCCCACACTCAGCGCCGAACAGCTTCAGCAATTCGCCAACGGCAGGGCGGAATTCCACCAACGCTGGGTGGTGCCGCTGGCCATCGGTGGTAATTGGGGCCGCGGTCCGACCTCGAATGGCGAGGTTTGCACCGACTGCCATGCCGGCAACGGTCGCGGCCGGCCGCCGGACCACGAGGATGATGAGTCGTTCTCGATGCTGGTAAGGCTGTCGCTGTCCGGTGAAGACGAACACGGCGGTCCGAGGCCGCATCCGCATTACGGCGACCAGCTCCAGCAACAGGGCGTACTCGGCAAGGTGCCGCCGGAAGGCCGGGTCACGGTGGCCTGGCGCGAGCACGAGGTCGAACTCACAGGCGGCGACACAATGCGCTTGCGTTTCCCGGAGGTGCGCCTCAGCCGGCTCGCCTTCGGTCCGCTCGGCGCCGATGTCCTGATCTCGCTGCGAGTGGCCCCGCCGGTGTTTGGCATGGGTCTGCTGGAGGCGGTCCCGGAGGAAACACTGCTCGACATCGCGCGCCGGCAGGCGGCGCTCGGCTTCAACGGGCGTCCGAATTACGTCCGGGACGCCGAGAACCGGGTGGTGGCGCTGGGGCGCTTCGGCTGGAAAGCCGGGCAGCCCACGCTCAGACAGCAGAACGCCGCCGCATTCCTGAACGACATGGGGGTCACCACGCGCGTGTTCCCGCAGACCAACTGCCCGCCGGTGCAGAAGGCCTGCAACAACAGTCCGGGAATCGGCATTCCGGAACAGACCGGCCGGCCGTTCGAGTCGCTGAATTTCTACATACGCGCGCTCGCGGTGCCGGCGCGGCGCAATCTCGACGATGCCAGGGTGGCGCGCGGGGAGAAGTTGTTCGAACAGGCGCAGTGCGCGGTGTGCCATGTCCCGGAAGTACACACCGGCGACTATCCGGCATTGCCGCAGATTGCCCACCAGGTGATCCGCCCCTACTCCGACCTGCTGCTGCACGACATGGGCGAAGGACTCGCCGACGGCCGGCCCGACTATCGCGCCGGGCCGCGCGACTGGCGCACGCCGCCGCTGTGGGGAATCGGCCTCAGCGAGAAAGTGAATGGCAACGCGACGCTGTTGCACGACGGCCGCGCGCGCAATTTTGCCGAAGCGATTCTCTGGCACGGCGGCGAAGCCGCGGCAGCGCGCGACGCCTTCCGCAGCATGCCGAAACAGGAGCGCGAGGCGCTGCTCGCCTTTCTCGCATCACTCTGACGAATGAAGGAACCGCCATGCGTCTCGTTCTTGCCGCTGCAGCCGCTCTCCTCGCACTCAATGTCCGCGCCGAGGTTGTCTGTCCCGACTCGCTCGAGGTGCAACAGCAGGCCGTCACGCCCTCGGAGGACTGGACGGTGACGTACACCGACCCGCCGCTGCGGCTCACCGGCGTCATCGTCTACGACGGGCCGCCTTCGCAAAACCGCAAGGTCAAACCTTTTTCCACCAGGAGCACCCAGGGCGAATTGCGCATCACCTGGCGCCTGCCGGAAAGCCGGCGTAACTTTCATCTGATGTGCACTTACGAGCGCACCTCGGCCAAACTGGTGACGGTGTTGCCGCCGGGAGTGACCGGCTGCAACGCCGTGTTCGACCGTCGCGTCTCGTATGGGCGTGAAGGCCATGCGGTGAAAAGAATGGTGTGCCGTTGACCACGGGCCACCCACCACATGCCCCGGGCGCGCGGTGATAGACTGCACTCATTGCTGCACGGAGAAATCCAAATGGCTCTCACAATTGATGTAATTTCCGACGTGGTATGCCCGTGGTGCTTCATCGGCAAGCGTCACCTCGAATCCGCACTCGCCGCATGGCGCAAGGATCATCTTGGCGAAGAAAAACCCGTGGTGCGCTGGCACCCCTTCCAGCTCAATCCGCAATTGCCCCGCAGCGGCGTGCCGCGCGCCGAATACATCGCTACAAAGTTCGGCGGCCCGCAGCGTGGGAAGGAGATCTACGCCAGGGTCGCGAATGCCGGCGCCCGTGCCGGCATCCGCTTCGACTTCGACAGGATAGCGGTACAGCCGAACACCCTGAATGCGCATAGACTGATTCATCATGCCGGCCTTGGCGGCAAGCAGGATGCAGTGGCGGAGGCGTTGTTCCGCGCTTACTTCCTCGAAGGCGCTGATTTGTCGCGCGACGACACGCTCGCCGAGATCGCCGCGCGCGCCGGCTTCGACCGCAACGAGATAAGTGCCTACCTCGCCAGCGACGAGGACAAGGCACTCATCGAGGACCAGGATCAGCATGCGCGGTCGCTCGGCGTCGAAGGCGTGCCTTTCTTCATTTTCAACCGGCGCTATTCCGTTTCCGGTGCGCAACCGCCCGAGGCCATCCTCGATGTAATGGGGAAAGCGCAGGAGGAGCTTGCTGCGGCGCCGCAATAACCGCTCAGATTGCGGTTGATTCGGTCCGGCGATGGCGCTAGCATTCGGCCAAGAATAAAAGCACTAGGAACTGCTTGACCCTCAACTCCGACGAAGGAGGTGCACCATGTGCTTTGAGTTCGAAGCCCTGTACCGGGCAAAGCTGGCCGAAGAAGAAAGGCAAAAAAGAGAGGCCGAAAAGCAGGCAAAACCGGTGAAGCCGGCGGAAACAAAACCGCAAGGGCGACCGGAGTACGAGGAAGACCCGCTGCCGGTCTGAACCTCTGCGATTCGAATCTCGATTCCAAAACCCCGCGCAAGCGGGGTTTTTGTTTCCGCAGCCCACGTTCGCACGCGACAACACGATGCGATAATCCGCCGAGGTGGGAACCATGAAACTCATCACCTGGAACATCCAGTGGGGCCGCGGCATTGACCTCAAGGTCGATCTGGCCCGGATTGCGCGCACCGCCCGCGAGATCGCCGACTTCGACGTGCTGTGCCTGCAGGAAGTGGCGGTGAATTTTCCGGGTCTGGCAGGGAGCCGCGGCGAGAACCAGGTCGAGGAACTGTCGCGCGCACTGCCCGGCTATTGCGCGCATTACGGCATCGCCACCGACGTGGATGACGGCCACGGTGGCCGCAGCCGGTTCGGCAATCTGATCTTTTCGCGACTGCCGGTGATCCAGGTCTTTCGTCATCTGCTGCCCTGGCCAGCCGACCCGAAGGTGCCGAGCATGCAGCGCATTGCCGTTGAGGCCGTCGTACAGGCCCGGTGGGGTTCGCTGCGGGTGATGACCACGCACCTGGAGTATTACTCGGCGATGCAGCGGATGGCGCAGGTCGAGGCGCTGCGGCGCCTGCATGAGGAAGCCTGCGGGCACGCCGCGTTCCCGCGACCGTCCGGAGATCCGGGCGAGCCCTTCGCAGCGCTGCCGCGCCCAGTATCTGCCATCCTCACCGGCGATTTCAACTTCAAGCCGGACGCGCCCGAGCATGAACGCATGACCGCAGCATTCGGCGCGGCGGTGCCGCGCTTCATCGACGCCTGGGAGATCGCGCACCCGAAACAGCCGCACGCACATACTGTCGGACTGTACAAGAACGGCTGGGCGGAGCACCCCTACTGCTGCGATTTCATTTTCGTGACCGACGATCTGGCATCACGCGTTCGCGCGGTCACCGTGGATATGCAGACTCAGGCGTCGGACCATCAGCCCGTCCTGATCGAGTTGGCGGACTGAGGCTCCGGTACCACCGCCTTCATCGCTCGCCGAATCCCGCACCTCCGGGCTTGTTAGCCCAGCCTGCCAACCAAATCGGGGGAAGCTTGGCGTCCGGTTGAGCATAGGGTTATGCCGCAGACTCAATCGGGAAGAACGATGCTACTTCCACTCACCGTATAGAGCCTCATCGTGAAACCCCTTGATTGCCCGCACGTCCGTGGTGAGACGCGCGCGGTCGCTCTTGCCGCGCGTCGTTCTCGACCACGTGGTTAGAGCGCATCTTCACTTGATATTCTCCAGCTTGACGCCCCGCCCGGCACGCAAACTATTGCGCGCGGACTCGATTCGCTCCAGGAAACGCGCATCATGCTCGAGCCGGTAGTCGAACCAATCGTCCTCCGACTCAAAGCCAATCAGCACTCCGGCCGGTTTGCCATGACGGGTAATGATAATTTCTCCTTTTTCGGCTTCGCGAAGAAAGCGCGACAAATCATCCTTTACCTCAGACAGGGGGACTTCTTTCACTCGGGATTTCCGAATTGCGCCAGCCATGATTCAGCCTCCGATTTGGCAACGATCGCCAACACCCCGACGGTCGAGCCTAATACGTCGTAGAACACACGCACCTCGTCGACCCGCAGCCTATATTGCGGCCTCGACAACCCGCGCAGCCGTTTGACGCGGCTACGGCTGGTCTTCGTCGGTTCGTGCCTCAAATGGGTTTCGAGTGCCTGCCGGACACTCGCTCGTAGAACAGCCTTCAGTTTTCTCAGATCTTCGACGGCTTCCGGGGCGAGAACGATCTCGAATCGCATTCTGGCCAGATTATAGCCAGAAATCGCCTTCGGTGAAAGTGCGCTCTAACGATGCCACTAAGCTGCCGGCCAACAGCAAGCGAAGCGCCCCTGTTGGACGGTCAGCTTCAGTGGCGGGTTAGCTGTCACATTCTCTCTCATCAGTTCGCCCGCTTCCAAACCAAGATATAGACATAGTCTTTGCCCTCAAGCCTGTTGCGGATAGGCTGCGTGCGAATGGCTAGCATGTCCCCTTCGAGCTTAGCCTGTCTCGGTTGGTCTGATCCTACCCAACTCGGCAACCACGCGACTTCAACATGATGTACGACTGTATCGCCCTCTACGGTGTACGTACCCGCGTACGCGCTCATGTTGAAAAAAAGCTGCGCCACCTGCTTCTCGTCGGTCGGTGGAACCGATTTCCTCCCTTCGGACGTTAGCACTGCGCTCATATGACCGTCAGGCAGATACATCAGATATCCCAAAGGGTTTTCCCCCCAAGGTCGAGTCGTTTCCCCGGACACGGTGTCCTCTCGGGTAAATGACAGGAGCTTCCATGCTCCAAGGACCGAGAGATCGGCTCCGTACGCGGAGTGCATGCACCCAAGGACCACCGCGAGGATCAAGTACTGACGTCCGAATGATTTCATCTCTTCCTCCGATGCCTTCTTGCCCGCGGCTTCGATGACGGCTAACGTTCTGCTCTGCGGCGGGCCACCACAGACGGTTGACTTTGCACGGTGCTTGCGGCCCGTTCGCAGCAGCTACGGGTTAGAGCGCAACAAACCATACGATTGCCGGGAGCACCAGCAATCCCAAGAAAAAAAGCACGCACGCCGCTGCCGCGCCGGCGCGGACGTCAAACTCTCTTCTCGAGGATAAAGCTGAGCACGAGAAGCGTCGCCGGCCAAAGTCCGACGAAGATTCCCCAGCGTTCCGCGTGAGCTTCCTGCAGCGCCGCCCGCAGCGCGGGATCGGTGATCTTGCTGAGGACATGCCGTCCGACCTCGATTTGCGGCCCGAAAAACCACACCAGCCACGACAGCGGGATCGAAACCAATCCGACCCAGAACAAGACTTGCGATAGCGTATCCATGCCGTCCTCCTTCCGTTAGGGTGCAACAAACTCTCGTTTGATGTCATCCGACATCATCCGCTTGACTATCCACCCGAACAATACCGAAAAACGATCGCGATCACAACGATGAATGCCGTCATGATCTTCATCATGAGGTCAAAACCTGCGCGAATCGCGCGAGGACGATGAACGTCCATGCCAAGCCGGTGACGAAGCTCGACCAGGGAACGTCAGATTCGGAGAACGTATTCATGTGCGGCGGCGGTAACCAGTGGGACCTTGCGCTCTAACGCCTGAGCTAACCGGCGTGCCGCTGTTTGGCGCGTCCGGATTGAGCGACGTGTTAGGTGCAATGTTGGAATGTGAGACCTGACACCTCAACCGCAGAATATTAGCCCCACCTTTGATCATAAATGATGGGCGATTTGGTCAACTCAAAAGTTGGTGACCTGTCCATCTTTAATGACAACCTCGGCGAATCTGCCTGTTACCTTGACCTGGTACTTGCCCACCGGCAAGCCACCCCTCCAGCTGCGGTGACCGTCGGTCAATCTGGTCGTTTTCGTTTCGTCGTAGATCTCCCAGTAGCCATCTGTGACAATGTTGATTACGCCGGTCCGGATACGTGTATCCATCCCCGGCTGTACGGGCACGGAAGCGACGGTTGCCCGCCATATCTTGACGTTGTACTGACCGGGTATGAGATCGGATGCCCCGCTACCGTGCCAATCCGTGAGCCGTTCTTTTCCGCCTGCCTCGAATATCTCCACATAGACGTTAACTTCTTTAGGTACGCTGACAATGACACGACCCAGAGATTTCAGCTTGGGGTTTGGGATAATTTCCCAGCGTCCTGAAGTTGCCGACGTTACAGGGGGACGAGATTCTGGAAGAACTGCAACCTGTTTTTCGAGTTCTTTGGAACTGACCTTGGCGGCATCAAGCTCGCTGTTGATTTGCTCAACTTTCGCCTTAACGAGATTCGGGTTGTTTTGCTGCTTTGCTGTCTGCGCTTCATCTAAAGACGCAACCACCTTGGTAAGGTTCGCTTCATAGTTTTGGGCGCCCTCTATACAGCGTTGAAACTGATCGGGGTTGAGTTTGCCTCCATCCAGGACAATGCAGCAGGTTTTCAGGTGCTGTCCGACCTTTTGAGAGCTTGATGTGAGTTCCTGAACTTTTTCTCTGCCGATAAATACCTCGCTCTTGGATTTAATCATTTCTGCCTTGGCCCGCACGTTTAGCGCAGTTTGCTCAAAGATTTCCCCGCACTTGGGCTTGAAATAATCATAGACGAAATAGGCAACGACGAGGACACTGGCTGTAACGGCGAGAACAATTAGCGATTTATGCATTCTCTTGTTTTCCTCGATACCTTTCTTCAACACAGCCTAACGTTGCGCTAACCGGCGGCGCGCTTGCGCGTCATCCGACTTGAGCGCGTAGTTATACGTCTTTGCGTCTCAACCAGACGACCTGACACGAACTTGTGCAGGACGCTCGCCATAAGCGTTTGGTATGGAACGCCCTCCTCAGCGGCTCGGGCCTGCAGCCCCTCCAGGTCCCGCGACGAGATTCGAATGTTGACCCGCTTGTTCTTGAGCAACGTAGCCTCGGCCGATGCTCTGAGCCGCGCGATCTCGCCTTTCTGGTTCCGAACGGGTCTCCACTCACCTCGTTCGAAAGAGGCCAGAATTTCCTGTTCCAACAGTCTTTCGCCATTCATGTCACTGATCTCCCGATAAGAAGTCTCGCGTCGCCTTGCGGCTCGGCATGATGCTCTTCAAAAAAATCTCGTTCTTGCTTTCAACGTAAGGAACTAGGTACGCGTAGTCTCGTATCCGCACCAAAAGCATCTTCTGATGCCCGTACTTCACCCGGTTGGGGTGGTCCATCACGGTGATGAGACCGCCCTGCGAGATCGCGGAAAGAACTTCTTCGAAAGAGACGCCACGTTCCGCTTTGAGCGAAAGACTCTTCTCGGCGCTCCATCTCATGGGCTTCACGCCCGAGATAATACTCCTGTGTGCCTTATGTGCTCAAGACGTATAACGCCAAAGCTCAGGGGCGCGCCGTCTCTTGGCGCGTCCCCTGCAGCGCCGGGTTAGCGTGCTTTCCGTTCGCCAGGGCTGCCAGCACCAAATGAACGAACATCTGCTGGTCCCAAGCGCAAGGATAGCGTGTGAGTCCCAGTCGAACGAGTACCAGCTCCCGAGACGGGATGATGGTGATGAATTGCCCCTCGTGTCCGATGGCGTGAAAGGCGTCGGCGGGCAACGGGCGGCTCTCGTTGCCGCAGCGATGTCCCTTGGAAATACGCAACCAAAAATGCGCGCCGTACTGCCGATCGGGGGCATTCGGCGCCGGCGTCCGCGTGTACGCCACCCAGCCCTCCGGCAGGATGCGTTGGCCCGACCATACCCCGTCGCGAAGATACAACAGACCGAAACGCGCCCAGTCGCGCGCGGTCGCGTACATGAAGGAGAATCCCACGAAGGTCCCAGCCGCGTCAGTTTCCATCACCGCGCTGGTCATGCCGAGCCGGTCGAAAAGGGCGCGACGCGGGAACTCCAAGTAGTCTGAATCACCGACAATCTGACGCATCGTGTAGGCGATGATGTTGGTCGTTCCGCTCGAATAACTCCATCGAGTGCCCGGCTCTGCTTCGAGGGGCTTGGCGGCGGCATAAGCTGCTGCATCTGGAACACCGAGCAGCATGTACGTCACGTCCGCAAGCGGGTTGCTATAGTCCTCGTGAAACTGCAACCCGCTGCTCATGCGCAAGAGTTGCTCCAGGGTGATCTTGCGGCGTGGGTCGCTCGATCCTCGCCACTCCGGTATCGCCACTGAGTCGCTCAGAGAAACCTTTCCCTCTTTGACCAAGACGCCGACTAGCGCATTGATGACGCTTTTGGTCATCGACCAGCCGGCGAGTGCCGTGTCCTTCGTAAACGGATCCGCGTAGCGTTCGGCGACCAAACGACCCCTGTAGACGACCACGACGGCGCGCGTGCGCCGCGGAAGAGCCGGGTCGGGCTCCAAAAACGCCCACTCCAACGCAGCGTCCAAGCGGCTCTGGTCTAATTCGGGCGGCAGCCTATCGACGATATCGAGTTCATCCATCACCGCTCGCTGCTCGCGCAAGCGGTCTGTGGAACCGTCAGTCCGTGGTGTAGGTGGTTCTGCAGATTCCCCATGGATAACGGCGCAGCCGCGCCCTTCTCGATACACGGCTTTTCGCTTGGCGAGTCCGAAGAATGTCGCCGTGACTTCGCGCGAGCCACGATCTACTTTCACATCTATATGCCGCAAGAAGGACAGATCGTCGGCCGAAATGTCGGTACCAAGAAGCGACTGGGCGTCTCGTTGTGACACAAAGATACCCGAGCACAGAATCTTCGCCGCATAGGCCGTGCCGATTGCTGCGAGCTGAGAACCGTAGAACAGGACGGCTATCGCTGCGGCCAGAGCAACTACGGGAACGCCAACGATGGCTTGTTTGTACGCGTTCTTCATTAACGAAGATCGGCTTAAGCCCTGCTAACGACGGTGTAGAAAAAGTCTCCCGAGATATTGCTCCTGTCATGAGCATGCTGCAAGATTGGGGCATTGAGATTTTGTGGGAGATGACGCTGCGATGGCCCGCTACAAGACGATTGATACCAGCCCGAAGTTTCTCCCCGTCGATCTTTCCCGCCAGTTGCTTCCCGGCACCTTCGAACACGCGCTCAATCACCTGCTCGATCAAAAGCAGGTTCAGGGGCCAAGGTTCAAGGGTGGATTCAACTTCCAACCCTCGGCCCGCGCGCTGGCTTCCCAATTCCTGCCATCGAATTGCGTTACCGGCAGCGAACCGATATCGAGGTCGCTGAGGCAGCGGGCGTTGGCGCTCCAAAGCTGCGGATTCATGCGCGGCCGGTGGAACGTGTGGATGCCGCAATGCTTGCAGAAGTAGTGTGTTGCCGTTCGGGTGTTGAATTGGTACGGAGTGAGGTCCGAACTTCCCGAGATGATCCTGAGTTCGCTAATTTCAGCGATCGGGACATACAGCGCGCCCTTCGCTGAACAGATCGAGCAATTACATTGCGACAACCTGGTGGGTTGTGCATCAATCTCGAACTGCACTCGCCCGCAATGACAAGCACCATGGAAGGTCGGCATTACGAATCTCCGAAGCATTGACGTGAACCGGACCTTCTAAAAGCAACCTGTCCGAACTCACCTCCGGCTTCATGAGTCTCCCGAATCAGGCGGCGGCTTCGTTAGGCTCGACGGAAGGTGCGCGCACGATGTAGCCGCCGGATTTCTCGTCGTGCTCGAGGTTGAGGTGCCCCCTGATCGCCGCCTCTTCGAGCAGGCTGTTGAAGCTTTTGAATCCGTGATAGGCCTCGTTGAATCCCGGGTTGCGGCGCTTGAGCGCCTGCTTGACCATCGAGCCCCAGATCTTGTCGTCCCCGCCCCGTTCCGAAACCAGCGCCTCGAAGGTATTGACCACCAGGTCGATTGCCTTTTGCGTCTTGTCGTCCGACGCCGCTTCTTCGGCTTCAACCGGCCCGGCGGCAGGCGTCTTCGGCGCGGCGGCAGGCTTGGCCGCCGGCTTCTTGCGCCCGCCGCCGCCGCGGCGCGCCTGGCTCTTTTCCCGCACCAAGTCGTCGTAGAACATGAATTCGTCGCAGTTGGCGATCAGCAGATCGGACGTCGAATGCTTCACGCCCACGCCGATCACTTCCTTGTTGTTCTCACGGAGTTTTGACACCAGCGGAGAAAAATCGGAATCGCCGCTGATGATCACGAAGGTATCCACGTGCGCCTTGGTGTAGCACAGGTCCAGCGCATCCACGACCATGCGGATGTCGGCGGAGTTCTTGCCGGACTGGCGCACGTGCGGAATCTCGATCATCTCGAAGGCGGCCTCGTGCATCGGCGCCTTGAACTCCTTGTAGCGGTCCCAGTCGCAGTAGGCTTTCTTGACGACGATGCTGCCCTTGACCAGCAGGCGCTCGAGCACTTTCTTCATGTCGAACTTGTCGTACTTCGCTTCGCGCACGCCGAGCGCGATGTTCTCGAAATCGCAGAACACCGCCATGTTGCGGGTTTCGCCCTGACTGCTCATTGAATTGTCCCGATTAGTGATTCGTCGATCATGGTTCGTGGTGCGTGTTACGTGGTTCATGGTTCGTGGTCCGTGTGACATGGATCGTCTTTGGTTCTACGAATCACGAGTCACGTGCCACGAGTCACGTATCACGAGCCACGTCCCTTCACGCCGCCTTTGCAAAGAATTCCTTGACCGTCTTGACGAAGCGGTCGATGTCAGGCCGGTCGACGTCCAGATGCGTCACCAGCCGGATGTTGCCTTGCCCGCTGATCAGCATGCCGCGCTCCTTCAGGTACTCGCGCATCGCCACCGAGCGTTGCGGCTCGACCGAGACGTACACCATGTTGGTTTGCGCCCCGCCAGGCGCCACTTTCACTTCGTCTATCCGCGAAAGTTCCTCGGCAAGATTGCGCGCGTTCTCGTGGTCCCGCGCCAGGCGTTCGACGTTATGTTGCAGCGCATAGATTCCCGCGGCAGCGAGCAGCCCGGCCTGGCGCATGCCGCCGCCGACCACTTTGCGCCAGCGCCGTGCCCTGGCGATCAGGTCTTTCGATGCGCACAAAACCGATCCCACCGGTGCGCCCAGGCCCTTGGACAGGCATACCGACACGGAGTCGAACTGTTTGCTGATTTCCATCACCGGCACACCGAGATGCACCGCCGCGTTGAAGATGCGCGCGCCGTCCAGGTGCAGACCCAGCCCGCGGCTGCGGGTGAACTCGCGCGCGCGCCTGTGGTAGTCGAGCGAAAGCACCTTGCCGCCCTGGGTGTTTTCCAGGCACAGCAATCGCGTCCTGGCGAAATGCGGATCGTCGGGCTTGATCGCCGCCTCGACGCGGCCCAGGTCGAGCGAGCCATCGGGCTCGTAGTCGAGCGGCTGAGGCTGGATGCTGCCCAGCACCGCCGCGCCGCCACCCTCGTATTTGTATGTATGGCCCTGCTGTCCGACGATGTACTCGTCGCCACGCTCGCAGTGCGACAGCAGCGCCAGCAGGTTGCTCTGGGTGCCGCTGCATACGAAGATCGCGGATTCCTTGCCGAGCAGCGCGGCAGCCATCGCCTCCAGGCGATTGACCGTCGGATCTTCTCCGTAAACGTCATCGCCGACGTCGGCCGCGGCCATGGCGGCCCGCATTTCCGGGGTGGGCTTGGTAACGGTATCGCTGCGCAGGTCGATGACTTTCATGGGAGTGCTCCTGGACTTCGAACGGCGCCCGGAATTGTCACGCGGGCGGTTTCTTGTGCGAAACAGGATGTTACACCAGCGGATGTGCCTTTGTTTGCCCGTGCCGAAGCCTGCGGGTTATCATTGGCTTGGATGAGCATTACGCGCTGTTCGAGTTTCTCGGCGGACCGAGCCCGATGGTGCGCCATGTCTTCGAAGGCAAGCTCACCGAGTTCGGATCGCGACGGATCGAGAATACGACCGAGGGCAAGCCGACCATGGTGTACTCGGAAGTGTACGACCTGTCGAAGTCGCAGATGGAGAAAAAGATTCCGAAGTTCTGCAAGAAGCGCAAGGAGTTCGAGGCTCTGGAGGGATGAACCCCAGCGAAACGGCCAGCTTGCTGCCGCGCGGCGCAACGTTCCGCCGCGCCGGGAGGCAAGCGGCCGCCGCAATTGTTCTTTGCGCCCTGTTCGCATCCCCCGCGCTTGCGGAACAAGGCATGGTGATCTGGAAGAACCACGCATGCGGCTACTTCATCCTGCAGATGAAGTCGGGCTACGGCATTTTCGAATGGATAGACGGGCCGCAGCCGAACGACGGCGACGTGCTGGAAGGCGATTTCAGATCCCCCGGCGAGCGCCGGATCGACAACAAGACCGTCGATCTGCCGACCACGATCCTCCTGAATGCGTTTGCGCTGAGTCGCAGCGCGATCGCCGCCCGCATGCCGGCGAAGTGCAAGGCATTGCCGGGCTACATTCCTTTCGAAGGCCGGTAACACCCCCTCACCTGCCGGCCGGCAGGCTTTCCAGCAGGTGCGACAAGGTGGCGGCACGCATGCTCTGCGGATAGCTCCTGAGGAATTCCCCGGAAAGCGCGCGTGCCTTGTTCGCAAAAGCAGCCTGCTCCTGCGCGACCCTGCCGGACAGCGCCGCCTGCACGTAATGGATCGCGAGGATGAACGATGTCTCCTCGCGCTCGCCATGCTGCGGATGCATCTTCAACAGCCCTTCACCCAGTCTGATCTGTTCGGCCAGTTGCGCACGGGTCTGCGCACCGGGCTGTAGCGGGTCGATCGTGAAGCTGTCGTAGAAGTACCCCTGCAATAGCCGGAATGCCGCGTCCGCGGCAACCGGCCCAGATGGTTCCAGCTTCAACGCCTCGCGGTAGTGCTGCACGTTGGCCAGAAAGCGATTCGTCTCCGCAGCAAACGCCAGTTCGGCGCCGTGCGCCTTGAGCTCGCTCATCAGGACATTGGAAGGCAGACCCTGCACCCGACCATGCGCCGCCAGATCGCGGTTGAGCAGCTCGCGGATCTCGTCCAGTCGTTTCCCCAGATCGAGATGTGCCCGGGCGCGCTTCGCCGCCGGCTCCTTCGATGCAATCGTCTTTTGCAACTCCGCCACGGTGGCGAGGTAGGTTTGCGCGGATTCGGCGGTAACGAGATCGTGTGCCGCCGCGTCCAGGGACAAGCTCGCCAGGACATAGGCAACGAGAGTACGCATCATCGATTTACGGTTTGCGTTGAAGACCTGCGCACGCAGCGCAGGGGCGGCGGGACCACGTCACTGCGCGTCGCGCAGATCGAGGGGCCGTCCCTCTGCGAAAGCCAGTGCGCCAACGTGCGGAGGAATATCACCGGCGTCGACCGCGTCACTCCCGGGAATGGACAGGCCAAGGTCCCTGCCGTTCTCCATCAGTGCCTCGGCGAGGAGAAAACCATGCTGCGGCAGGAAGTCGTCGCGGCACACCAGTCGATACGCGTCGTTCTGGACCAGGACACGCAGTGGAATGGCGCCGTACTGACGGAATGGCTCCTCACCATGGAACATCGCCAGCGCGTTCGGCCGCGACACAACCCCGACCTCCGCCTGCCGGGTGGAGATCAGGCTGGCGATGCGCTGCACGCGCGGCCCTCGCCCGACCGCGGCCCTGCTGTCGGGCAAGGCTTTGCGCATGATGGCGGCGAACTTCTCGCCCAGATCGTCGCCCTCGAGATCGTCACGGCTGGTGAGGATGATCAGGTGAGTCTCGCGGTACACCATCCACTGCCGGTAAGGCGAATGGCCGCAAAGCAGAACGCAGCCGGCGGACGCGGCTGCGAGAGAAAGGAACTGTCGGCGATTCATGATCACCAGCATGTCGTCAGTACCGGTGGAGCGGCGCCCGAAGTCGGGGTTATTCCGGTAACCGGGCGCCAAAGACAATGCAACGAGGGCGGATTTCCGCCCTCGTGATGCTCCAGGAAGCCTGCCGCATTACTTGCGAATATGCTCTAGCGGGCAGATCGTGGAAACGGCATAGTTGGGCACGTCCACGACATTGCCGATGCGCAGGTCGCAAGCCACGCTGGCATACACATAGGCCTGAACAGGCGTCCATCCGTAGGTCTTGACCAGCCACTCGATCATCTCGTTGAGCGAGGCACGCGCGGCTAGGGTGAGATCCTCGGACAGATTGATCAGTGGTCCGATCTTGTCGCCACTGAGGTACTTGTGCTGCGGCGGAATTTCCCCGGCTTTCTTGATCGGGTAGCCCACGGTGGCATGGAAGCGGTCCGGTTCCAGTTTCTTCAACTGCGAGCCGCCTTCGAAATGCGGGCCCGACTTCATCAGCGAAGCCATGCCTTTGCGGATTTCAGTGCGGACCGTGACCGTGGCGCCCATCTCGATCGCGGTGCCGGCCACCTCGCCGTCGCCCTGGGCATAGTGCACGTCGCCGACGAACAGGCCGCAGCCGTCCACATAGCAGGGCAACAGCAGCGTTGTGCCGACCACCATCTGCTTGATGTCCATGTTGCCGCCGTTCTCGCGCGGCGGAATGGTGCGCAGGCACTTGTCCTTGTGGCTGCCGTTGGGGCCGCACACGGCCGCCGGCAGCGCACTGGTAGGCTGCGGCGGCAGCGCGACACCCCCGGCCTTGCCCAGTTGCGTCTCGCGCGCCTCCCAAGCGTCCACTTCCGGGAAGCCGGGAAGCACGCCCACGGTGCCCATGAACCCATTGAACGGAATGCGCACCCCGGGAAGCTGATCCGACACCGCTTCGAGGTTGTTCAACTTCCAGTTGGCTATGTATGGTTCGGTGAAGCGATCGCGCAGGAAGCCAAAGCCCGGCACCACGGTGGTGTAACCGTACTCGTCCGGTTCGATGACGATCAGAGTCACGGCGAGCACATCGCCGCGCTTGGCACCCTCGATATGCACCGGACCGGTCAGCGGATGGACTAGGTTCAGGTCCACCGCGCCGACATCCTTCGGCAGCGAATTGACATTGAGATCGGAGTCGAGCGCATCGCGGGTCTCAAACGTGATCAGCTGGCCGGTTTTGGCGGTCATTACCGGCTTAATTGCCGGGTGATAGCGGTTGAAACAGTTGGCGTCGTCCACGCAATGGGGGCCCATCTTTTTCACGAGCACCCTGGACTGCGTCTTGACGTCGGTGGTATCGGCAATGGCAGCGCCCGCAAACAGCCAGGTTACCGCCACCGACAAAAACAGCAATTTCCGGTTCATAGCGTTTCCTCCCCTGTTACCAAGTTTTTACGATCGATGCGTTGCGTGAAGCAATGGCCACTATGAGACGCGCCTCGGCCCGTGTCAACCGCCCCGACGACGGCTAACGGGTAATGCCCAGCGCACCAAGAACGAAGGCATACGTGAACGCAATTTCCCTGAGGAACTCGTAACGCCCCGATGCCCCTCCGTGCCCGGCGTCCATATTGACCCGCAGCAGCAGCGGATTGCTGTCGGTCTTGAGCCGCCGCAGCCTGGCCACGTACTTGGCCGGTTCCCAGTACATCACCTGGCTGTCGTTGAGCGAAGTCTCGACCAGCATCGCCGGGTAGTCTTTCGCGGCCAGGTTGTCGTAGGGTGAATACGACTTCATGTAGTCGTAGTAAATTTTGTCCTTCGGATTGCCCCACTCCTCGTATTCGCCGGTGGTCAGCGGCAGCCTGTCGTCGAGCATGGTGTTGATGACGTCCATGAACGGCACTTCGGCCACGACTGCCCGAAACAACTCCGGGCGCAGGTTGGTCACGGCGCCCATCAGCAGCCCGCCGGCGCTGCCTCCCTGGATCACCAGCTTGGCCGGATCGGTGTAGTGCTCGCCGATCAGATGCTCGGCGCAGGCGACGAAATCGCTGAATGTGTTGTTCTTGTTGAGCATCCGCCCTTCGTCGTGCCAGCGCTTGCCCATTTCGCCGCCGCCGCGCACGTGCGCGACCGCATAGATCACGCCGCGATCAAGCAACGACAGCCGCGCCGAACTGAAATCCACTTCCAGTGGATAGCCGTAGGCGCTGTAGCCGTAGAGCAGCAGCGGCTGTGCGGCACCGGCACGCCGGTCGATGCGATACACCAGCGAAATCGGCACGCGCGTGCCGTCAGGAGCGACTGAATAATGCAACTCCGAGCGATACTTCGCCGGCTCATAACCGCGAACTTCGCGTTGCTTGAGCATTTTGCGTTCGCGGCGGTCGAGGTGATAGTCGTACTCCGTATCGGGAGTGACGTACGAATCGTAGTGAAAGCGGAATACGTCGGTATCGAACTCGAAATTGGCTCCGCCGCCAACCGAGTACACCGGCTCGGGCATGGCGATCTCGTGGGATTCGCCGTCCGCTAGGCGCATCACGCGCAGCCTGGGGAAGCCGCCGGCGCGTTCGTGCGCGACCAGATGCCGGGCGAATACGTCCACGCCCTCCAGCATCACTTCCGTGCGGTGCGGGATCTTTTCCTTCCAGTTCCCGGGAGAGGGATCTTCTGTGGGCGCCGTGACCAGGCGGAAGTTGCGCCCCTTGTCGTTGGTGACGATGTAGAACAGTCCCTGCCCATGGTCCACGTAGTATTCGTGCTCCGGCTGCCGGGCCGCCACCATTTTCCAGGCAGACCCTGGCGCATCCGCGGGCAGATAGCGCACTTCGGAGGTCGTGGCGCTGTGGGAAGTCAGAAACAGGACCGCGCGGCTGCGTGAACGCGCCACCGAAAGCGAGAAACGCGTATCGGCTTCCTCGTAGATGAGCTGGTCGTCCTTGCTCCCCACCAGGTGGCGATAAAGGCGGTAGGCGCGCTTGGTGCCGTCTTCCCTGACGTAGAACAGCGTGCGGTTGTCGCTCGCCCACGCGATCGAGCGCACTTTCTCGATGCGGTCGGAAAGAACCTTGCCGTTGCGCAGGCCCTTCAGATGCAGCGTGTATTCGCGGAAGCCGCTGGTATCCGACGAAAAGGCGAGCAGGTTGCCGTCGGGGCTGATCTCGACCGCTGCCACCGAGTAGAACTTGTGGCCCTTTGCCAGCCGGTTGATATCCAGGATCACGGCCTCGGCTGCGTCCGGGCTGCCGTGCCTGCGGCAGAAAATGCGGTACTGCTTGCCTTTCTCCGTGCGGGAGTAATAGTAGTAGGCACCCTCGCGGTACGGGACTTCGGTGTCGGTTTCCTTGATGCGCGCCAGCATCTCCTTGTACAACTTCTTCTGCAGGCCCTTCGAGGGCTTCATCATCGCCGCGGTGTACGCGTTCTCGGCGCGCAGGCAGGCGCGTACCGAAGGGCTGGCCTTGTTGCGCAGCCATTGGTAATCGTCCACGCGGCGCTCGCCGTGCACGACCGTCACGTGGGGTACGCGCTTGGCTACGGGTGGCACGCGAATGGGGCTTCGGGACACTTGAACGCTCCTGGGATGACACGGCCGAATAACACCTGCCGGCCGAAATCCATAGGACGCGGGCCCGGCAGACATTACAATTGCGGCTCGATCAACGAAACGGAAAGCAGTATGAAGGGCTACGAGTCGGACGTCACCCGCTTCATCCGGGAGTTTCTTGCCAAGAACCCCGAGGTGGTCGCGAAACAGGAGAAGGCCCGCGCCACCTGGTGGGACCGGCCGCAGGACTTCAAGGAAAACGCGGCGCTGGAAGCCGCCGAGGTTCCCAAGAAACCCTACGACTACTATTGATCCGCCCGCCCCGGCTGGGTCCCGGCGCAAGCTGTACTTCCAGTCCGTGCCGACACGCGCCGGCTCCGGGCCCGGCAGTCCCACCTCGTTCCACCTCATGGCGGCGTCCGGCCGCCTCCCCAAGGGATGCGCGACGCCTTTCTGGCAGAATGTCGCGGCGCATTCAACGAGAAACTTCACGGTTCTTTCCTGAGGGAGGATTACGATGCTTCGCCGCTGCGCCATCGCGTTCATGATGTCTGCCTGCCTCATCCCCATCGGCCGCGCCGCCGATGAGCCGGTGCCGATCGAGCAGGAGCCGCGCCACCGTTTGAAGTTCGAGAACGCGCACGTGCGCTTTTTCGACGTGCAGCTCGAACCCGGTTACCAGGCGCTCTATCACTGGCACCACAACGACGGCGTGTTCGTCAACATCGCTTCCTCGCCGACCATCGCCCAGGATTGGGGAGCCGAGCCGGTGAAGCGCGGCGATCGCGCCATCGGCGAGGTCTACTTCATCGGTTACGGAGCCAAGCCGAAGGCGCACCGGGTTACCAATCCCGGTCCGGGCATATACCGCGTTACCGATACCGAGATCATGAGCACCTGCGGCCCGATGGATGCGGCGCGCGAAGGTCCGAATCAGACGCTGATCGTTGACAACGAACGTGTGTTCGTCACCCGTGTGATCCTGCATCCCGGCGAATCCACCGAGCTCTACGCACCTTGCGGCATGCTGGTTTCGGTATCCGGCGGCAACGTCGTGTTCGACACCCGTGACGGCAAGGAGAAGGTCGCCATGGACCGCGCCGCATTCAAATGGCGCAAGCTGCAGCAGACCGTGAAACTCACCAACGCCGGCAGCAACGTGTTCCACGGGGTGGATATCCGCATCAAGTAGCGACGCAACCCGAATGGACACAAGCTGGAAAAACGTGATCGCGCTGGCGGCGTGCCAGGCGTTGCTGGTCACCAACAACGTGATGATGATCTCCATCGGCACGCTGGCAGCGGATACGCTTGCCCGGAACAAGCTGTTCGTCACGGTGCCCGCCACCGCATACATCATCGGCGGCGGATTGGCGACGCTGCCGGTTTCACTGCTGATGAAGCGCTACGGCCGCCGCGCCGGGTTCATCCTTGGCTGCGTGTTCGGAATGGTGGGCGCAGCGCTGGCCACCGCGGCCATGGCGCTGCACAGTTTTGGGTTGTTGTGCCTGGCGGCGCTGGTCGCCGGCGTGTATACCGGCTCCGGTGGCTTCTACCGCTTCGCCGCAGCCGATGCCACGAGCGCGGATTTCCGCAGTAAGGCGATTTCGCTTGTGCTCGCCGGCGGCATCGTCGGCGGCGTATTCGGTCCCGAGAGCAGCAAGTTCACGAAGGACCTGCTGGACGTCACCTTTCTCGGTTCGTTCCTGTCGCTGATCGTGCTTGCCTTTGTGGCGATCCTGATCCTGCTGCGCCTGGATCTGCCGATGCCGTCGCACGAGGAGCGGCACGGTTCGGCGCGCCCCCTTGCATCGATCATGCGCCAGCCGGCATTCATCGTCGCGGTGCTCGGCAGCATTACCGCCTATGGCGTGATGAACCTGCTGATGGCGGCAGCACCGCTGGCGATGCAGATGTGCGCGCACCCCTACAACGCCGCAGTGCTGGTGATCGAGTGGCACATCATCGCCATGTTCGCGCCGGCATTCGTGACCGGCTGGCTGATCGCGCGTTTCGGCGTGCTGCCGATCATGTTCCTCGGCGTGGTGCTGATGCTCGCCGCGGTCGCGGTGGCGGTGTCGAGCATCTCGGTTGCCGCCTTCTGGATGTCGATGGTGCTGGTGGGTGTCGCGTGGTGCTTCCTGTTCGTCGGCGGCACCACCCTGCTGACTGAGTGCTACACGCCCGCCGAAAAAGCCAAGACCCAGGGCATCAACGACCTGTTGATCTACGCCACCATGGGCACGACCTCGCTGAGTTCCGGCGCCATCCTCTACAAGCACGGCTGGAGTACGCTCAATTACAGCGCGCTGCCCTTGTTGGTCCTCACCGCCGTCGCCATCCTCTGGCTCGCCGCCCTGCGCCGCCCGGTTGCCGTGCCCGGCACCATCAAGTGAACGCCGCTGTGCAGGACTCCAACATCAGCGAGCGCCTGCTCGTCTTCGTGCTGGCCGGCATCCAGTTCACCCACATCATGGATTTCATGATCATGATGCCGCTCGGCCCGCAACTGATGCGCGTCATGCTCATCTCGCCGCAGCAGTTCGGGCTCCTGGTTTCGGCCTACACCCTTACGGCAGCGGTCGCAGCGCTGGCCATGGCCTTCTACACCGACCGCTTCGATCGCCGGAAAACGCTGCTGTTTCTCTATGCGGGCTTCGTGATATCGACGCTGCTGTGCGGCATCGCGCCGGGTTACGGTGCGCTGCTGGCCGCGCGCGCGGTCGCCGGCGCCTTCGGCGGCCTGGCGGGTGCGACCGTACACTCCATCATCGGCGACGCGATTCCCGAACAACGTCGAGGCGCCGCGACCGGCATGATCATGTCCGCCTTTGCGCTGTCTTCCATCATCGGTGTTCCGATCGGATTGTTTCTTGCTGCCCATTTCTCCTGGCGCGCGCCGTTCCTGTTCCTCGTCGTCGTCTCGACGCTGGTTCTGATTCTCACCTGGAAAATTCTTCCCCCCATGCGCAGCCATATTGTCGAAGGCGAGTCCCACCGGCCTCTGGATCAGATGAAAGCGGTGTTCGGGACCGCCAATCACCTGCGCGCCTTCGTATTCATGTTCGCGCTGATGTTCGCGGGGTTTTCGGTGATTCCGTTCATCGCGCCGTACATGGTGGCCAATGTCGGCCTGAAGGAAACCGACCTGCCCTACCTCTATTTCTTCGGCGGGCTCGCCACCGTGTTCACATCCCGCTACATCGGCAAGCTGGCGGACCGGCACGGCAAGCGGCAGATATTCACACTGATCGGCCTGATTTCGATCGCACCGCTGCTGATCACCACCAATCTGCCGCCGGTACCGGTACCGGTCGCTATCTGCGCATCGGTCATCTTCATGGTGTTCGTTTCGGGACGTTTCGTACCGGCGATGGCACTGGTTATTTCGAGCGTGGAACCGCGCCTGCGCGGCGGCTTCATGAGCATCAACTCCGCGATCCAGCAGCTTGGTCTCGGCGCAGCTTCGCTGCTCGCGGGATCGATCATCGGCCACGGCGCCGCCGGCACGCTGACGCGCTACTGGCTGGTGGGATTCATCGCGGTGGGCGCGACGCTGCTCGCAATTTTGCTCGCATGGCGAGTCAAGCCGGTGGCTTGACGCGCCAAGGGGCGAGGGACGAGTGAAATTCAAGAGCGATTTAGTGCTCTTACTTTTCCCTCGCCCCTCGTCCCTCGCCTCTAGTTCTCGTTGTCCGGCTCGAAAAACATCCATTGCACCGCGGGGAAAGCGGTGCGCAGATCAGCCTCCACCCGGTTGATCGCATCGACCAGTGCACCGGCGCTCGCGGTTTCCGCCATCCTCGCCTTGACCGCCAGCATGATGCCCTCCCCGAGTTGCAGCGTCAGCAGGCTGTAGACCTCGGCAACTTCGGGCCTCGCCCTGAGAAAGGCGCGGATCGCGTGTTCGGTTTCCGCTTCCGCGCTCTCGCCGGTGATCATCGCTTTGATTTCCACGGACAGCAGAACCGCGACCACCACCAGCAACGCGCCGACGGCCATGCTGCCGATCGCATCGTAGACCGGGTTGCCGCTGACAAACGCAACCACCACCGCGATCAGCGCGAACACCAGGCCGGCCAGCGCGGCGATGTCTTCCCCGAGGACGACGATGAGTTCGCTGTTGCGGGAGGTACGGAAGAACTGCCAAAGCGTCCTTGTGCCGGAGATCTTGCGGATTTCGCGAACGCAGCCGGCAAGCGAGAAAGCCTCGAGCACCATGGCAATCAGCAGAACGCCGATGGCGATGCCGGCGTTTGAAATCGGTTCCGTCTGATACAGCTTGTGCCAGCCCTCGTAGATCGAAAACATGCCGCCCAGGGTGAACAGCAGCACCGCAACCAGGAACGCCCAGAAGTACACGGCTCTGCCGTAACCCAGAGGATGCGTCGCGTCGGGAGCGCGTTTTGCGTCCTTCATGCCGAACAGCAGCAGCACCTGGTTGCCGCAATCGGCAGCCGAGTGGATCGCTTCCGCCAGCATCGCACTCGAACCGGTCACCGCGGCCGCGGCGCTCTTGGCAACCAGGATTCCGCTGTTGGCGCCGAGCGCGTACAGCACCGCGCGCAATGTGGAAGCTTGCGACATGTGTTCTCCCTCAGATCTGGAAAAAACGGTTAGCCACTAAGGAAAGCGCCTCACCCCCCGCCCTCTCCACGTACATGGCGGGGTCGCCTCGATGCGAGAATCGTTTCATTATTTGCCACCCTCTCCGCCGCTTGCGGGCGAGAGGGACGGGGTGAGGTGTCTCTGTGTACCCCTCAAGGGCACCCGTCGAGCGGGTATTGAAGAGAAGGTATTG